>CBFGOY010000035.1:0-40155 GCA_965650515.1 uncultured Cellvibrionaceae bacterium
CAAATAAATGGCACCGAGCTTTTCGGGCGGATGTGGAACCAGCAGCGCTCCGCGTCATCGGGTGGTAATTGTAACGGGACGGTTAATGGCTGGCCGATCAGTTGCCGGAATGTGGAAGGCGACCAGGCAACCGCACCCGAATTTCACATCGATAGATATCAGGTTATTGGCCTGGTTAACCGATTTGATCTGCGTGACAGGGTTAACTTCAACGATTGCGGTGAATATCGAGCCATCTTCGGTCGCACTGACGGGCAACGGAACTTCATTATCTTTGAGGCCCTTATTCCCAACCCGACTCCCGGCGTTGCAAGCGGTTGCCGATCGATCCAACAATTCTGGCAAGGGCTGACAACGCAGAACGATGCAATCGTGCGAAGCCAATTGTTACGTGATTTCTATTTCAATGGCCTGCCCGCATCAAATGTAAGAGCACCGATAGATATCCGAAATTTTTTACCCGCTACCGGGCAAATTCGCACCAATCAATTTATGGAGCCAATTTGGTTGCTAAAGGAATACAAAGTTTCTACCGCGGATGGCGTGAGTACGCTAAACGTTGTTAGCGATAAAGCTAACCCTGTAGCGAATCTATTCGATGTTAACAATACTGATCCACGCGCCGCTGCATTTCGCGCTGATTTTGTCGAGAACCTTCCATCATTGCTGGTCACCGATTTATCAACATTTAGCCTCACCGTTGAAAACGATACCCACAATAATGGACAAAGCCACGCGAGCGGAAATATATCGGAGAATGATTTTTTCACTACCTTTGCCCTCAATAGCCGCGGCAGCAGTTTTGAGACCGCGATCCGCACCCGGCTGGTTGAGCTGGCCAGCCCGCTCACGGTAGACCAGGTAATTAATCGTGCGACAGCGATGACGTGCGGCGGATGCCACCAGCCCTCAGCGTTTGGATTAAATTTACCGAATATTGTCGGTCCCGGCCAAAGCTGGCCTGATTCCGGAGTATTTGTACATGTAACTGAAAGAGCGGATGCTACCGGCTCTTTCCCATTATCCCCGGCACTGAATAACGTGTTTTTGCCTGCACGCAAGCGGGATATGGAATCCTTCCTGAATGCTCCAGCTTCCGGGTCCGCAAATTCATCCCAAGGGGTTCCCACAGCACCAACCAACCCGGCTGGAAAACGTTCCGGTTAATAAGCGACCAGGAAAATAGTTGCCAGCAAGGATAGCGACAACGCTTAATTTTTAATCCGCCCCTGTGCTGAGCACAGCTGGCGGATTTTTTTTGGACTATATAAGGATTGGAGAGCCAGGCACAAAAATAACGAAAGCGGCGGCAAATAATTTGCAGGTTTCGAAATATTTGCTGGAGACTGTAAAAAGTTTATGAGTTGCTGCAATTTTTTGTACGGACTGGCAAGCCAAAACGTCAGAATGTGCTGTCAAACCGCCCTCACAATGAAAACATTTTTATTAGTAATTCTCCTGTTGGGTGAAGCGCTATGCAAATGCTTCTTCATTATTAGAGATAACCTGAGACAGAAAGACCAAAAATAAAGCGCTCTTGTTGACTCCGAAAACGTTCCCAGGCTCCACATTAATCCGGAGGATTGGATAAATGGCAGCCTTATCAGCTTTAGTTAATTTAAAAACAATGGAAACCATAATGGATAAACTCGGCAATTGGCTTGAAAATTTCCCAAGATTACAAATGCGGCAAATAACCATTGTTCCAGTACTTGGATTCTGGCTGTTTGCAGCATCATTTATTACACACGCGGCGGATGCGCCAACGACGCCCCGCTACCAGGATGTTTCTCTCGATTTCACCGAACGCGCCAAAGACCTGGTTGCGCATATGACACTGGATGAGAAGGTCCCGCAACTTATCAATGACGCACCCGCCATTCCCAGGCTCGGTGTGCGCGAATATAACTGGTGGAACGAGGGCTTGCATGGCGTTGCGGCACTTGGTGAGGCCACGGTATTCCCTCAGGCAATTGGTATGGCCGCCGCATGGGACGAACCATTAATGTTTAAAGCGGCGGATGTCATCAGCACCGAATTCCGTGCAAAACATTACGCCAACCAATATCGATTCGGTGGTTCCGACTGGTTTGGAGGATTAACAGTCTGGTCCCCCAACATTAATATTTTTCGCGATCCACGCTGGGGCCGCGGCCAGGAAACCTATGGTGAAGACCCTTATTTGACGGCGCGCCTCGGTGTCGCATTTGTAAAAGGCTTGCAGGGAAATGACAAACGCTATTTAAAAACCGTGGCGACGCCCAAGCACTTTGCAGTTCACAGTGGTCCCGAGGCCAGCCGCCACCGCGATAACATTAATCCAAGCCCCAAGGACCTGGAAGAAACTTATTTACCCGCTTTTCGCGCCACAATTGTAGAAGCTGGGGCACAATCCCTGATGTGCGCATACAACGCCGTCAACGGTATTCCCGCGTGCGCCAGTAAATTTTTACTACAGGATAAATTGCGTACCGAATGGGGGTTTAATGGGTTTGTCGTGTCCGATTGTGGCGCTGTCTATGACATCTATCACGGTAAAAACCATGGTTATTCTGCAACGCCGGAAGAAGGAATCAAGGCTGCGTTTGAAAGCGGCATGGATTTGATTTGCGGCGATGCAAAGGAGGCAGACAATATCCATCGCGCACTCAAAAAAGGCCTCATCACTGAATCTCAAATTGACGAATCCCTAGTTCGCTTGTTTACCGCGCGAATGCGTCTTGGCCAGTTTGACCCACGCACCATGGTATTTCCGCAAATAACCGCTAACGCGAATGATACTGAAGCACATCGCCAATTAGCGCTGGCCATGGCGAAGGAATCCCTGGTGCTGTTAAAAAATAAAGACAGCTTCCTGCCCTTTAAATCCACCGTACGCACTGTGGCAGTTATAGGGCCAAATGCCGACAGCCTGGATGCGCTGGTCGGTAACTACAACGGCACACCTTCGCAGCCAGTGACTGTTTTAAAAGGTATGCGTGCGCGTTTTGGTGAAGCCAATATCCATTACGCACCGGGTACTGGTTTACTCGACCCGGTTCAGTCGCCGGTACCGGATGAGATGCTGTGCCTGGATTCCCAATGCCGCAAACCGGGGCTCAATGCAGAATATTTTGCGGACAAAAATCCTGGCAACAAACCCCTGGAAAAACGTGTGGATGCCAATGCAACTATCAGTTGGCGCAATGCGGTGGCTAGCGGGGCGGTGCGCTGGAGCGGATATTTAAAAGCGCCGGAAACGGGTACTTATACATTGCGCTATCTGGCGGATGGCGGATACCGTATTTGGGTTAACGATGAATTGATCATTGACGCCTGGAATGTGGATTGGCGCCCTGTTATTGCGAGTGGCTCGATAGATCTGGTTGCCGGCAAAATTTATCGCCTGAAAATCCAGGCCTTCCAGCGCGGCGAACAAGGCAATGAAAAATTAGTATGGAGCCTGCCCTCAAACCCCGGTGCGGAATCCGCGCTGGCAGCCGCAAAAAAATCCGATGCGGTGGTATTTGTCGGTGGGTTGACCGCGCAAGTGGAAGGCGAGGAAATGCCTGTGCCCCTGCCCGGCTTTAGCGGCGGCGACCGCACAGACCTCTCCCTGCCGCGCGTTCAACGTGATCTCCTCAAGCGCTTACACGCATCCGGCAAACCGGTAATTATTGTTTTGATGAATGGAAGTGCGCTGGCAACCAACGATGAAGATGCAGCGGCCACAGGGATAATTGAAGCCTGGTATCCAGGAGGCCAGGGCGGTGAAGCGATTGCGTCGTTATTAGCCGGTGATTTTAGCCCGGCGGGACGACTACCGGTAACGTTTTACAAATCCCTTGATCAATTACCGGATTTCAGCGATTACTCCATGTCAAATCGCACTTACCGATATCACAAGGAAGAAGTTTTATATCCGTTTGGCTACGGGCTTTCCTATAGCCAGTTTCGCTATAGCGGCGTAAAAATTTCACCACAGCAATGGAATACCGAGGGAGCTGTAACTGTGTCTGTTGATGTAACCAACACCGGCACCATGGATGCTGACGAGGTGGTCCAACTATACATAGCGCGCAATGATATTAAGGACTCACCCATCCGCACGCTGGCAGGCTTCCAACGAATTCATATCGAAAAAGGCAAAACCCGGAAAATTACCTTCAATCTGGATGCGCGAAGCTTGAGCACAGTGGACGCAACCGGCCAGCGCTCGGTAATACCGGGAACTGTAGCACTATGGGTGGGTGGCGGGCAACCTGCACAACGAGCCGGACTGCCGCCTGCAGCGGGAAATGAAGCGAGCCTTCTCATCAAAAAAAGCAAAGTTTTTTAGGTGGAATACGTCCGGATCATTCGCGAACCAAAAAAATTCAGACGCAAATAAAATCGGCGGTAATTTCCGCCGATATGAACTGCGAATCTAAAAACACCCTGATAGGTTTATTGCTGGTTTTCCAAAATAATTATGGCTTCCCAGCAATTACTCACTACCTTACCTTTAGAAAAATTATCGCAACACTGAACAAAAATTTAATTCAATGAATGGATTGCAATAAAACATCTAAAATCCAGAAATAACTAACGATTGATTTAAAAATGTAATCGAAACTCATCCTGATATTACTAACATACTAGTTCATCGGTTTATCTTATTTATTCCGTTAATTGGTTGAAACCCCAAAAAAAATATTGTATGTTTTTATTATGGTAATATTGACCACAAGGCAGATTGCCAACATTGATAAATCACCGGTTTTATTACCGTGCCGCTGTTTTTTCAGCGCACTTTGATTTTCTGACGTCATTTTAGCGATACACAACCCATCTGGTAATCAAATGCTAAGCACATCCATTTATGATTTCATAAAAATCAAAATAGCATCGATGGAATATGCACCAGGTAGTAATTTTTCTGAAATGGACCTAGCCAAAGAGCTAGGCACACCAAGGGCCAAGGTGCGGGAGGCCTTTAGCCGACTGGCGCAAGACAACCTGATTCAAATCATTCCCCAAAGGTGCACCACCATCTGCAAGCTGGAACTGGGCAATATTTTGGACTCCATTTTTATAATAAGGTCGATATTAATTGCGGTAGTCAAGGATGTGCATTCACAGCATATTGAAGAAGAGTTAACCATATCGCAACTCAGGGAGAGTTTATTAACCATAGAAAGTGGCGCCAGCTTTTCCGATTTGGATTTCTTCAAAGTTGATCATCATTTTTACCTGACTTTATCCGGATTAAACGGATTTCCGCGACTCAATAAAATTATTTTTAAAGAAAAACTGAATATTGATAGGACGCTTAGATTATCAGTTGAACGCCGCGGAGATTATATATCCATCGCCAGGCTTTACAGGAAAGTCATTGATGGTCTACTATCAGGCGCACCTGAAAAGTCAATCAAAGCCATTTGTGAAATGGCCAGTACCCTTGGGATATATGCAAACCTGGCTAAAAAGAACCATCCCAGCCTGTTTAAGTAACAATATTTCAAGTAACAATACAAAGACTATAAAAATAAGTGCTTCGTTAAAGTATTAAACAATTAAAGTCAATATGCGTTAAGCATGGCAACACCCGGTTTTCAATAGCTTAAGTCTCTCACTCAGGCAATCAAAAAAACAGCATCGCCAAAAAAATTAGCCTCAAGGTCATTTAGAGTACTTCCACATGAAATTATCAATATTTAATATTCATGATGTAGTGCTATTCATCACTATAGCAATATGTTTATTGCTCGCGGTTTTCCAGTTTTTTTATCCCAACAAAAATAAAATAGCAAAATATTTTTTGATTATCTTTTTAATTGATATTGCCGTGGGCGTGGGTTCCGTGTTGATGTTTTGGCAACCCGCCATACAAATAAACCCGTTAGTGGATAGCTACATTGTTCCCTATGTGCTATTTGGCTCGCTTTTGTTAAAAGGCCCCCTGCTCTATGGGTATATTTCTTCTGTTACCACGCCAGATTATCGGCTGTGGCCTACAGACTTTATCCATTTGGCTCCTATCATTATTTATTTTTTGCTGCTTTCAATTACCGACGGCAATACAGATAAGATTCCATTGTATTTGCACGATAGCGACAAATTAACCAGATCACTATCCTTGCATGAATGGCACTCCGTCAAAATAATCCCGATAATTTATGCCATCATGGCTGTGCATAAAGTGCATTACTGCGGCGGGTGTTACAAAAGCCAATATTCAAGCTTTTCATCCCATGGTTTCACCTGGCTGGCAATCCTGGCCTGGGGCGCCTTGCTCAATTGGAGCTGGTCCCTGGGGGCTCACTTGATTGGGATTTACGCCAATGTATCTATTGCCGACAAATTCGGCATTGTGGATAACTATATAACGTCAGGACTCATCAGCGGATTATTCGTCTATGGCCTGGTGCAAGCCAACAAACAATTGTCAGCTAACCTGGAAACGCGTGAATTACTCCCCGAAAGAAATATCGATAACCTTATTATTGAAAAAATTACCCATTGCATGGAAGTAGAAAAATTATTCCTGAATCCGCGTTTGAATATCGAACGCCTGGCAGAGCACATTAACGTCCCCTATCGAGAAGTTTCAGCGCTTATTAATCAACATTTCCATACAAATTTTAATGAGTACATTAACCTCTATCGAATTAACGAGGCGAAAAGATTGTTGTCGGACTCACAATTCCTCAACGTACCTATCAATGAAATTTATGCTCAGGCAGGCTTCAACAGCAAGTCCGCCTTCCATCGCTTTTTTAGCCGCCTTGTGGGTATCTCACCCACGGAATTTCGCAAATTATCGATTAAAACAATTAAAAAGGATTACACTCCTGCAGTTTAGCCCTTGCGCTACAACAACACGTAATGGCTAAACCGCAGGCACCATTTGTTTAATTAACCCTGCAAACAGGCGTAACAAAGCTGCCGTCGTGATTCCCTTGCAGGCCAAAGCTAACTGATCGACCGGGCGTAATTGTGCCATTCCAGCTCACATTGCTCGCCGTCACCAGGTTACCTGATCCACTGATTGTCGCGTTCCAGCCACCGGTACGCTGTGGGTTCTCACTGAAAGCTAAAGTCACACTCCAACCATTCACTGTTGTCGCGCCGCTATTGGTAATAGTGACATCCAGTTGATACCCACTACCCCAATTGTTGACTACCGTTGCAGTGCAATGCAAACCGCCGGGATTTATTGAACTTGCGCTGGAAGATTGCACACTCATGGATGCCTGGCTGGAGGCAACTGAACTGGAGACGCGTGAACTGAACGCCACTGAACTGGAAGTACCGGAACTGGATGCGCCTACAATTCCGAATGGCGATGGTTGTGCGGCACATGTGGTGCGCGAAATACAACTCCTGTTATTTTCATAACCCCAACCATTACTGGTGTTAACGCAAAGCGGATAAAGCGTACCGTACCAATTACACTGTCCGCCGCTTGCACTGGAACTGCCCGGCACAATGGATGAACTTGCCGAACTTCTCACACTGGAAATTGCGCTGCTACTCGATACACCAATGGACGTTACGCTGCTGCTGGATCGACTGCTGGCATTGCCATCCACAGGAACCGTACCGGAAAAACCTTTGGCATTCTCCGTTGTGAGCGCAAGTATTAAGGTTCCATTTTGTATAACGACATTGGCAGGATCAAAGTCCACATAATTCCCATCAAATGTCCAATCCGCCTTGCTCCAACGATTGCTATCGAAACTATTAAAATCATCACGCCAGGAGAAAGTGAACGTTTTGGTAGTGGAATTGTAAGCGTAATACTCCATGTAATTTACAAATTGATAAACCGGCAAGATTGATGAGTTAAATGCACCCACCCAGGATTCGCTGGTAGATGCCCAAATGTTAAAACGCATACTCTGGGGATTAATAAGGCTGCTAACAAAATTCCCACCGGTGATTTTCCTGACCTGCTGGCCGTCGATAAACCATGCGACATACTCCGGGGTCCATTCCAGCACATAAGTATGGTAATCGTCTGCAAGGGACTGGGCCGCCGTATGCAGGCCTTCAGTCGTTTGCCGCGGCGGGCCAATAATGATGTTGCTTTGCATCTGGTAGGCGTCGTTCTTCCCTAACACCTCAATATCTATTTCTTCCCACAATGCGCCCGATACTTCAGAACCATTTTTGTAAGTAAAAAAAGTGGAAAGGACTCCGCTACCTTCCGCCATCCGCATCCGCATAACGTAACGGCCATATTTTGTAGAGTCTGCGCTGTAAATTTCAGCGCCCTTATAGGGTTTGGCGAGGGCGTAACCGGTATTGAAAAACACAATGGACAATGCAGCAAGGAAGAGGGACATGAATCGATTGTTAAACATGGTTAACTCCTTATGTTTATTGTGGATGTTGGTTATGGATATTTATCTGACCGCTCAAGCAAGGGGAATTTACAAAAAAAAACCTTCGCGTTTTGTCCCACTTTTGTAAAACAGCGGGAATACAGGGTCGCGTTTTCGCGGAAATAACGGGACTTGGAAATTGAGGGGACTGGATGAGAAGTCGTTAACATGTTATGGCAGGTAACTCAACAGCACCGCCCAGGGTGATCAAATCATATTTATTCATGCAAACATCGTATTTGATGTGGGCAACGAATATTCTCCCCTGGTCCCAAACTATTCCTGCCGTATTTTTGATTAAAACTTGTAATATAATATATTTTATTCATAATTAACGCGCACCGAATAGCTACACCGGTGCACAACCAGAAAGGTTTCACTTATAAATATAAAGGCAATGCAACCCCATGCGTTGCGCAAAAAAATCGAGGCGTAGTTAACTGGAAAACGGGTCGATTTTGCGCAAGTTCTATCAACACACTCAACATGTGACTGAATATCTCTCGATCATGGCGGGTAAAGTTTTGCAAAAAAAACATTTTATTCGGAGAAAATTATGCATCGGCAATTGAATATTTTTTTCAAGCTAATCGCTTTAGGGCTGATTTGGTTAGCTAGCGTAGCGGCATCCGCACAGGATGGAAAAATGTATCCCATGGACGCGCCCAAAGAACTAAACGCCATTCCATTAAATACTGGCGATGTCGATAACCAGCCGGAAAAAGAATCCTGGTTCCGCCAGTGGGGCGACCCCATGGCGAGAAATATTTCACAGGCAACACTAACACCATTCCTCGCTGATCCCAAAAAGGCAAATGGCACCAGTGTAATAGTTGCACCAGGGGGCGGATTCATGTGGCTTTCAATGGGTAACGAAGGCTGGGAGGTTGCGGAAGCCCTCGCGGCTCGCGGCATTAATGCGTTTGTACTCAAATATCGGCTACAACCTACCGCAGGGACACTTGAGGCGTTTGAAACGCAAATGAATCAGCGTTTTGCGGATGCGGCAAAACCTGCGGATGATAAAAAAACCCCACCGAAAAGACCGCGCTGGGACCTGTCCAATCAATTGGAAGATGTGGAAGCAGCCTACGCGCTTATCAATAGTCGCGCGAAAGAATGGAATGTTGATATGAAAAAGATCGGCATGATGGGTTTTTCCGCCGGAGCGGGCCTGACGATGGCAACTACACTCCAATCGAAAAAAGTTGACCTGGCTTTTATAGCGCCGATTTACGGCGGTATGGATGCTGTTGAAGTACCGAAGGATGCACCGCCAATGTTTGCTGCGATTGCTGTCGATGATTTCCTGTTTCACGGTGAATTCGGATTGATCAAGTCCTGGTATGACGCAAAAATTCCTGTGGAATTCCATTTGTATCAAAACGGCGGGCACGGCTTCGGCTTAGGCAATCCGGATCGTACCAGTAACAAATGGTTTGATGCATTTATGCATTGGCTTGATGTAAATGGATTCCTTAAATCCTGATTGTTTATTACAGCCATTGATGTTCGCTTTTAAATAGCGAACATCAATGCGCCATGTGGCGGCTGCGCCAATGTGGTCAACAAAACCACACCTGCAAAAAATATTTTATATTTCAAAACACAAATACCCACCAAAAATTTTAAATATAAATTTTTTTCTCTCCGCAAAATTATTTAACCCCACCTGGCGGATAAATAAGAGAACCACGTCATAAAAAAAAAGTTAAGGCCTCCAATTTCTAGAACCAGTTTGCTAAATGGCTTTTTGGATTAGAAATCTCAATATCCATATAAACATATAATATCTAAAATGGCTGCTGGTCGAGCCAAGTCATCAACACCAATTTTTCCAATTGGTCCTATACCAAGCATTAGTCCGACCCTCGCTTAAAACGCCTGCCCGCAATGAGCAGGATGCATCAACACATGGCTTCCATTCGTTATCGAGCGAAGCTATTCGGAGATAAATAATGAAACTCAATATCGCGCAATGTAAATCGATTCATTCCTATGGAGGTAAGCTCCAATGAAACTGGCTACGTTAAAAAAATTGATCGGCCTGGCACCCCTGGGCCTCGCAGCTTTGTGTGCAACATCGGTAAATTCGCAAACACTGAGCAGCAATTCCACCGGGACCAACAACGGATTTTTTTATTCATTCTGGAAGGATTCCGGTAGTGCAACCATGACGTTGCACGCGGGCGGCCGTTACGCCTCGCAATGGAATAACAGCACCAATAACTGGGTGGGCGGTAAAGGATGGAAGCCTGGCAACAGATCAAGGACAATTAGTTACAGCGGGTATTACGGTGGCAGCAACAGCCAAAACACCTATGTTGCACTTTATGGCTGGACGAGAAGCCCATTAATCGAATATTACGTTATTGAAAGTTATGGATCCTACAATCCCGCAAGCTGTTCCGGCGGAACTGATTACGGCAGCTTCCAAAGTGATGGTGCCACTTATAACGTTCGCCGCTGCCAACGTGTTAACCAACCCTCTATCGATGGCAACACCACCTTTTACCAATATTTCAGTGTCAGGAATCCCAAAAAAGGATTTGGCAATATCTCTGGCACCATTACCTTTGCCAACCATGCAAATTTTTGGGCGAGCAAAGGTTTAAGCCTGGGTAACCATGACTACCAAATATTGGCCACAGAAGGTTATCAAAGCAGCGGTAATTCCGACCTGACGGTTAGCGAAGGCCCCATTAACGGCGGAAGCAGCAGCCTAACCAATAATTCTTCCAGTATCAGCAGCACCGTCACCAGTATTGGTTCGGGCGGTATTACCGTACGCGCTCGCGGTGTGACCGGATCGGAACATATTTACCTCAAAGTGGGTGGTGTAAATGTTGGAAGCTGGACATTGGGCACCAGCTACCAGAATTATGTTTACACCGGCACGGCGGCGGGGGATATCAATATCGAGTACGACAATGATTCCGGGAGCCGCGATGTCCAGGTGGATTATATCCAGGTAAATGGAGAAACCCGCCAGGCTGAGGATATGACTTACAACACCGCACTCTACGCCAACGGTTCCTGTGGCGGCGGTGGCAATAGCGAAATGATGCATTGCAATGGTGTGATTGGATTCGGTTCTACCACCGATTGTTTCAGTGGTAATTGCGGTGGTGTTACCAGCAGCACCGGAACCATTAGCAGTATTACTACAACCACCAGTAGTAGTCGCGCTAGCAGCAGCATCGCCAGCAGTGCCGCTACCACCAGCAGCAACGCGGGCCAATGCCAATGTAACTGGTATGGCACTGTGTACCCAAGCTGCGTAAACACCCAGAGCGGTTGGGGTTGGGAAAATTCCAAAAGCTGCATCAGCAACTCAACGTGTAACAGTCAGCCAACCAATTTAGGCGGCCTTGTGTGTAGCACACCCAGCTCCGCGAGAAGTTCATCCAGCACCGTTATTTCATCCAGTGCCAGCAGCTCCTCAACCATGACCAGCGCATCCAGTTCGAGTCGCTTATCCAGCTCCAGCAGTTCGGCAGCGGCGGAAACGTTTGTATACGCAGTTAACGCCGGAAACTCATCGGCCGCTACCTTGAATGGTGTTGTGTATCAAGCAGATCGTTTTGCCTCCGGTGGTACCACCCAAACTGTCAGCGACGGCATTGCCGGTGTGACGGAAGATGCGTTGTACCAATCCGAGCGTTACGGTACTTACAGCTATGAAATCCCGGTCAGCAACGCAACCTATAACGTGGTTCTGCATTTTGCCGAGTTGTACCACAACGCGGCGGGCGCACGATCTTTCAACTTGAGTATTGAAGGCCAAACGGTACTTTCCGATTTTGATTTATTCAGTGTGGCGGGCCATGACAGTGCTTACGATCAACGTGTCAACAATATCGCGGTTACCGATGGCAAGCTGACCATCAACCTCACTTCAATTATCAACAATGCCACCATCAGCGGTTTCGCAATTTATTCCAGCGACGGCGGAACTTTCACTGGGGCAAACGAACCCGAATGTACGGACGCTGATCGCCAGACACCGACAGCCATCGACTACAACCGGGCAGTAACAAGGCAAGAGCAGAAAAACCCGCCCTCGGGCGCTTTTGGTTACGCCATCGAACACGCAACCCAAACTTTGCCTAATCACACCATTTACCGCCCGGACCTGAGCCGCGCCAACAATATCCCGATTGTGGTGTGGGGAAATGGTGCGTGCTCAAACGTGGGCACAGAGCAAGCGGATTTCCTCTTGCAAATTGCCTCCAACGGTTACCTGGTTATCGCTAACGGCGGGCCTTTCGGTTCCGGTTCCAACGACCAGCATGAAACCGAATTGGTTAAAGCCATCGATTGGGCCGTTAAAGAAAACAGCCGCAAGTGCAGCCAGTATTACGGCAAACTCAATGTCGAAAAAATTGCGACTATGGGCTGGTCATGTGGTGGCGGTATGGCGCACTTCGCCGCTGTGGATCCACGCGTGGATACAGCAGTCGCACTCAACAGCGGCCTTGGTATTTACGGTGACCGGTTTAGTTACTATCCGCGCTTCCATTCCCCAATCGCCATTTTTAACGGCGACTCGCGCGATGTTGCCTACAACCCGGGATTACAGGAATACAGCGAAGTAAATAACGTTCCGGTGTATCACGCCAATTACCCGCAAGGCCACGGCGATGCCTACTTCCAGGATAACGGCGGCGAATTCGGAATCGTTTCGGTAGGCTGGTTAAACTGGATGTTAAAAGGTGATGTGACGGCCTCGGGCCAAGGCATGTTTATGGGAAATAATTGCCGGTTATGCCAATCACCCTGGGTGAGCAAGCACAAAGGATTTTAATTCGGCGCATTAGTTAAAAAAAATCTCCACAGTTTGGCTGTGGAGATTTTTTGGTTTTGTTAGTTCTTAATGAGGAATTCGTTGCATGGATTGGTGAATTCTTAGGCCAAAGAAGACATTGACTGGGAAGCTAGCGACAGCTTTTGAATGGGAATTCTGGTACTGCCCATAACCACTCCTTGTTATATCATTGCTGTCTCATAACATTAAATATACGTTCAGAATAAAAAGAAGAAACAGCTTCTCCTTTGTAAAAAGCAGGAATGAACTTTTGACCTTTAAACGCTTTTTCTTGGGATTTGATGCAATTTTCTCCCAACTCGTCCCCTGCAATATCGATATCATTCACTATTCCAGCTTCTGATATGATGGCATTCACAATAATTTTCTTATTAATACCACACCGGGAACCAAAATTTCCCCCAGATTCTCGATACCTTTGGGGTGAAGTGTAATCAACCCCGTATTTTTTAAGTTCCAAACCTGAATTACCTACCACTTCGATTGAAGCGGCAGCCCCCTTTTTAATGAATAATACGTAATACTGAAAATAAACAATTCTTGTTGATCCATTAAAATATTATTATGCATTTCTTCTCTCTTTGGGTCTTACCCATAAACAACACCTAATTATGGGGCTAGCGCAATCTTCGCTCACACTCTACTGGCAGCATAACCAGGAATAAAATGGCAGTAGCGGCCGTTTACAGTACACGCGTAATTATTGCGTCGGCATTTTTTTAAATTTAGCAAGCTCAGGATCGATGCGATCCCACGCATAACCTCGCCCGCTATAAGTTAATACTTGAGGATTGAATCGGTCCGGATCATCAAGGCTGGCAGCGTGAACGGTAAAAAATTCCGGCGTATTCGCAAAGGTTAAATACACAGGTGAACCGCAAGTGGGGCAAAAGCCATTGGTTTTTATATTGCCAGTGTCGCTGGCCCTATTCCAATGCGACGCTTCGCCGTTTAGGTTCACGGCTGCCCGCGATGGAAAGGTTAAATAGGAACCGTGACCTGTACCGCTCATGCGTTGGCAGTCGCGGCATTGGCAATGGTTCGCGAATATCGGCTCACCATTGATTTCATATCGTATCGCGCCACATGCGCATCCACCCGTATAACGTTTACACACGATTTTTTCTCCATTGAAGTTACGCGCTTCAAATGACTCAAAATTGAAGCACGCGACCTGTTTCTAAAAATGTCTTAAGGTTCGAAAGGACTTTTGGCCAACCACCTGATATCGCCTTGAGCATTTCAGGATCGAGTTCCTCATGGGTGATCGTCAGGCGCACCAATCCATCACTGTGCGGCGCTATATCAAATGTCAGGCGCGCGTGCTTCGTATCGTCCTCGAAATCCTTTGGCCTTGCCCATGTGACAACCAGACGATTTGGCGGATCGGTTTCGACAACCCTCCCGATAACATCGAGCGTTTGCATCTCGTCGGTGCGCTGGTGCTCCCATCGCGAACCTATTTTCCAATCCGATACATTGATGTGCTCAAACCAATATTTGCGCGTTATCTCCGTATCAACCAGGGCCTGCCATAACTTTTGTGGAGTAGTCGCAATATAGGTGACGTATACATAGTCAGGTTTACTCATCATTTCTCTCCTTCAAGTTGTGCCTTAAGGTCATGTAAAAGGCTTAGGCGCTGTTGTTCGAATTTCCTGATCCATCGTTCGTATACCTCGTGAATCGGAACAGGGTTAATGAAATGCAATTTCTCGCGGCCACGCCTCACAGTGCTCACCAAATTTGCCGATTCGAGAATTTCCAGATGTTGTGTGACAGATTGCCTGGCCATATCGAGGTGCTCACAGAGCGCCCCGAGTGTTTGGCCATTTTCAAAACAAAGCACATCGAGCAGTTTCCTGCGGTTGGGGTCAGCCAAGGCCTTAAACACTTTGTCAGCGTCTTGCAATTTCGTTTTCCAGGTATCAGGTCAATAATGCAATTATGCAGGCAAATACCTGCATGTCAAGCAATGAGTAAAATTTATGGGTTTTTGGACCATTGCATGAATGGGATTTGCAATCCTGGTAATTACTATTAACCATGCATTCCATATTAATATTTTTTTAATAGCGTCAGGTTTACCCGGCGTTGACACCCCAAGCCAATTACCCTACCCTCGATTAGGACAATTGACCTACTCAGAAATTTATCAATCCGGTACCTGTATGGCGGAAAACGCTACGAGACAAAATATTATTGTAGAAGCCGATAAACTCTTCTATCACTGCGGATATGACCATACTTCATTTGCTGATATTGCTGGTGCCGTCGGGATCTCGCGCGGCAATTTCTACCATCACTTTAAAACGAAAGACGACATTTTAGCGGCTGTAATTTCCATGCGTTTTGATCGTACTAAAGAGATGCTGGAACAATGGGAGCAACAGGCAAAAAATCCCTTGGACCGGATTAAAAGCTTTATCAATATCCTTATAGTGAACCAAACCAGGATCATGCAGCATGGCTGCCCGGTCGGAAGTTTATGCGTAGAACTTGCGAAACTTAATCACGCCTCACAGGAGCATGCAAATGAAATCTTTCTCCTGTTTAAACACTGGCTTCGCCGCCAATTTATGTTACTTGGTTGCAAATCGAATGCGGATACTTTAGCTATGCATTTATTGGCCCGCAGCCAAGGCATTGCTGTAATGGCAAGCACCATTGCGGACACTAAATTTATTAACCATGAAGTTAACCTGCTTTACAAATGGGTTGAAGGTTGCACCTAGAATCGTTCATATACAATTAATGATGGAGAAAGAAATGTTTATAGTGTTGCTCAAGTTTTCTGATAATCGGGAAAGTGCCGGTAAATTTATGGACGACCATAAAGCCTGGCTGAAATACGGGTTTGACAAAGGTATTTTTCTCCTTGCAGGAAGCCTTCAGGAAAAATCCGGTGGCGGCATAATCGCTAACGATGTCTCACGAGTGGATTTGCAAGAATTTATCAACACAGATCCTTTTGTCATTGAGGGAATCGTCAGCGCAGAAATTATTGAGCTAACCCCCTCCAGGGCAATTCCCGACCTTGAATTTTTATTAGTTTGAGATTGCCGTAGGTTAGGCAGCCATGCCCAACCCGGTTTGGTGTTTTGTGCACCACATAAAGCTCACCGGGGTCCATAGGAGTATTATTTTCCTCACGGCATGGCTTTGTTGCGGGACCTGAAATACATCCCAATAAATTTTTCCCCGTCAGGATTCTTTACGCATTTATGCGCCGCCAGATAAATCCCTTGTCAAAACAATCTATTACGGGATGGTGTAATTCTTGCTCGTCTCATACCCCTGTTAATTAAAACCATTTCTGTTAATGACATTTCAGGAGCGTTTTAGATGATCAAACATTTTTTAAAACAATTAGCGGCGTTAACTTTACTGTCGTATCCATTTTCCAGCTGGGCTTTGCCATTGACGTTTGAATTTACCGGCACAATCAGCGATACCGTATTGATTTCAAAAATCGACCAGACTTTATTTACGACACACCCTGACTGGAACGGACAGCAAGTAACCGGAACCTTGACGATGGATTTGCCGGAGCTGGCAGCGAGCCCCTATAACGGCCCTGGTTATTCCCAATATAGTAAGAACGTTGATTATCCCTACGCTAACTGGATGTCATTCCTGGTAAAGAATCCCGATGGGACTTTCCTGGATATTTCCGATTCAGAACCGGTAACACCGGCGCCATTAGCGGAAGGGGACGATGCCTATACAAACCTGGCCCATCAATCCTATTTGTATGGTGACAGCAGTTTCTATGCGCAACGTTCGTATAACAACCACCTGACCTATCCGCGCAAACACGCATCCTTGTCACTCCGCGCAACAGATGACAATGCGCTTTGGCTGACCAGCAGCGCTAACTATGACGAGGTTATGATCAAGCCTGAATTTGCCAACCATGATAACTATGGCTATGTCTATCACTACACTGACTCGGGTATAGGCCATGAATATTATTTCAGGATAGATTCCCTTAAAAGAATGGAAGTAAATGTTCCGGAGCCGTCAACATTGCTGCTCCTGATCGCGGGGTTAATAGTGATCGGATTAAAAAAATCTACACTTCGTCCAAGAGAGGACGTTTGAATTTTCAACGATTTTTCTGCCATTGGGCAGAATGGATCGCAATCTTTATAAACAAGTATAAAAACAAGGCGGCTATAGCCGCCTTGATTCGGACAATACTTTTTCCCCAAGCTTTTAACGTTGCCAAATGCAAATTAATTTTAATCAATGCTTTACCGATACAAAGCCAACAAAAAATGACTCAGGATTCACCAGCTTGCAACGCCCAATCGTAAAGGAAATTCTTCTTTAACCCTGTCAGTTTCGCACCGATACTCGCTGCCTGTTTCACCGATAATTCTTCCAACAATATTTTCATGATGTGTATTTGCTCGGGCGTCATGGCCCCATTGTCGGCCTTGGGGGCGCTATGGACAAGCAGCACGATTTCGCCGCGCTGTTGATTGCTGTCAGCGTCCACCCATTGGACCAATTCGCCGACTTTATCGCCCCGGATGGTTTCAAAGGTTTTGGTCAATTCGCGAGCCATAACCACTTCGCGTTCAGGGCCGAAAATATCGCGCATGTCTTGCAGTGTTTCGAGAACGCGATGTGGCGCTTCGTAGAAAACCAGGGTGCGTGGATCCGCCGCCAGCGATTGCAGCTGGGCGCAGCGGGCAGCTTGTTTTGCCGGCAGGAAACCTTCGAAGGCGAAGCGGTCCGAGGGTAAACCCGCCGCGCTAAGTGCGGCGATCATGGCGCAGGCGCCCGGTATGGGTATCACCTGGATACCCGCATGGCGCGCACTGCGAACCAACCGGTACCCGGGGTCAGATACCAGCGGCGTACCCGCGTCTGAAATAAGTGCGATGGAATCACCAGCACATAATTTAGCGATAAGTTGGTCTACCCGCGTTTCATCGCTATGGTCATGGTAGGCAATGCAGGGGGTTTTTATATTGAAATGGGCCAGCAAGCGGGAACTGTGTCGCGTATCTTCCGCGGCGATCAAGGCTACTGTTTGTAGAGTTTCCACCGCTCGCGGTACCATATCGCCCAAATTGCCGATGGGTGTGGCCACGACATATAAAATGCCCTGGTTTGAGGCTATTGTTGACATACCGCTTTCCGGAAAAGGGAGCTGGCCGAAAGGCTTGGCTCTGTTGATTTATGATGGTTTTCACCGAGGTTTTCATGCCGATACGGCCTTTTGTGCGCAAATTCCTGAAATATACCGCTGCCGGTTTGCTGTCATCCGCCCTGGTATTTACCTTGAGCGGTTGTGGAAGTAACCCTACCCAACCTACAAAAAAGGCGACTGCCACCAAAACCCAGCCCAAAGGCCCCAGTGCCAGCCAATTACTGGAACTGGCGAGCCAAAGCCAGTCACCCGAACGGGAAAGCCTGGTTCTGCAAGCGGCGCAGGTGTATGTGGATAACAATAAATTCACCCAAGCGCGCGATTTGGTTTCCGAGATGAACCCGGACGAATTACCGGATCAGGCTTATGTTAAGTACACTGATGTACTGAGTACCCTTGCGTTGCACGAAGGCTCCAATTTTCTAGCGCACGGCATTCTAACCAAGCCGCGCCTGGAACAACAATGGCAAGCCATGGAACCCACCACAGAAATAGCGTTACGCGAAAAGCGCGCACAGGTTTTTGCACTGCTCGGCGAAGCGCAACAGAGTGTGAATGAGCGAATCCAACTGGCGGCACTGATAAATAACAAAGAACAACGACAAGCAAACCAGGATGCCATCTGGCAAAACCTGATGGGTATTCCCTACGCTGAATTACAACAACTTGCAAAAACCGAATACGGTGAAGCTGCGCGCGGTTGGTATAACCTTGCGGCCATCAGCAAAAACAATCAAATCGATTTAGAGCAACAGCGTGAGGAATTACAACGCTGGCTGCGTGAATGGCGCCAGCATCCGGCGCACGATAACTTACCCAATGATTTGCGCTTGTTGCAAAGCCTGATTGATCAGCAACCCCGGCAAATCGCGCTGTTATTACCTATGCAAGGCAAACTGGCCGAAGCCAGCGAAGCGGTAAGTGACGGGTTTTTCGCTGCTTATTACCAAGCGTTAAGCAACGGTCGCCAGACACCGGAAGTGCGCAAATATGACAGTAGTGCCGACGTCATTGCGGCCTATCAACAAGCGGTTGCCGATGGTGCGGACTTGGTGATTGGCCCTATTGATAAAGAAAAAGTAACCGAGCTCAGTTTAATGCCATCGCTGGAAGTACCGGTGCTGGCGCTGAATTATCCCGATGCACCGCCTGCGGAACCTTTGCGGGGATTCTATCAATTTGGCCTGGCGGTGGAAGATGAAGCCCGCCAGGTTGCGCGCCAGGCTTATTTGGAAGGACATCGCCAGGCGATGATAATTATTCCCCGGCAAGAATGGAGCGAACGCAGCGCACGCGCCTTCACCGATGAATGGGAAAAACTCGGCGGCGTAGTGGTTAACCGTAGCCAATTCACGCGCGGCGGCAACTATCCCCAATTAGTAAAAGACGCAATGCTGATTGAGCAAAGCCAGGTTCGCGCGCGCGAATTGCAAGAATTACTCGGTGTAAAACTCGAAGCGTCCCCGCGTAGCCGCAGCGATGTGGACATGATTTTTTTAATTGCGGACCCGGCGCAAGCACGCCAGATAAAACCCTCTTTCGCATTTCATTATGCCGGGAAAATTCCGGTGTACTCCACCAGCCAGGTTTATTCCGGTGAACCTAATCCCAAAGCGGACCGCGATTTAAACGGCATTCGCTTTAACACCATGCCCTGGTTGTTTGACACTAGCAGCCCGGAGAAAAAAGCCGTGTCCCAATACACCAAATCCGCCGCTGTGTATGGCCGTTTGCATGCGTTGGGTGCGGATGCTTTCCGCCTTTACGCGCGTTTGCCGCAACTGGAACAGGTCCCGCAAATGAGGATCTTCGGTGTGACCGGTGCCTTGCATATGCTGGGCGATGGGCGCATCGAACGCGAACAAATATGGGTCAGGTTCCGCAACGGTGAGGCGCAACCATTACCCATGGTCATCGACGCAAACGAGCTGCAATATTAACGAGTAACGGAGTAAACGGAACTGCCATGAAACCCGGCAACAAGGATGCTGCAATACCCGATTTGGTTACCAGTGCAGTGATCGGCGCAACAGCCGAACTCTACGCGGAACAATTCCTGCAACAACAAGGTCTGGTGACCCGCACCCGCAATTACCGTTGCAAATTGGGTGAGATTGATCTGATCATGCTGGAAAAAAATGCCAAGGGAAATATCCTGGTCTTTGTTGAGGTGCGCTTGCGCACCAACAAGCGCTTTGCACCCGCATTGGAAACGGTCGACTATCGCAAGCAGCAAAAGATTATCAAAGCTGCCATGCGCTTTTTGCAAGAGCAAAAGCTCTACGACAAAATTGCCTGCCGATTTGATGTGATAGCATTGGACCAAACCGGCACGGCACCGCCCGTGCAGTGGATAAGAAACGCTTTTGGCACTTGATGCCCACCACACACCTTATTTAACACTTTGACTATAGTGAACCCCATGGAACAACGCGTTATCACCCTGTTTCACGAAAGTATTGAAGCGAAAATGCACTCGGGAGAACAACTCGCCCCACTGATCGTGCGTGCGTGCGAGTTTATTGTCCATGCGCTTTTGAACGAAAAAAAAGTGTTGACCTGCGGCAACGGCATTTCCGCGGCACAAGCACAAATTTTCACTGCCAGCCTGGTTAATCGCTTCGAACAGGAGCGCCCCAGCCTGCCCGCATTCAACTTGGGTTCCGACTTCACTACCCAGACAGCCATTGGCAGCGATTCCAGCTTTAATGATATTTTCGCAAAACAAATTCGCGCACTCGGCCAGCCGGGTGATATTTTGGTATTACTTACCAGTAGCGGCAAAGCCAGTAATTTATTACAAGCCATCAGTGCCGCGCACGATAAACAAATGCAAATAATCGCGTTTACTGCCGGTGACGGGGGGGATGTTGCAGCGTTATTGGACCATGGGGATATTGAACTTCGCGTGCCATCTTTTACCAAACCCCGCATCCACGAAGTGCATTTACTCAGTGTGTTTTGCCTGTGTGATTTAATTGACCAGCAATTGTTTGGAGGCTTTTAATGCTGAACCTTCGCAAACATTTCCGTTTTTTGCTAACCCTCGCCTTAATGGGTTTGATGGTTAGCCAGTTAAGCGGCTGTGCGCGGGTCATTCATGCAACCACGAGCGAACCCGTGCAGATCAATAATAACAAGCGTTCACTGGGTACCAAATTAAATGATGATCGGCTGGAAACCTACGCGCGCGTTAACATCTTGAAAGCTGACCCCGCCTTTGAAAATGCACGCATCAATATCGATAGTTTTAATGGTTTGGTATTGCTCACCGGGCAAGTTCCCACCGAGCAATTACGCCAACTGGCGGGTAATACGGTGGGAACCATCAATTCTGTTCGCCAGGTGCACAATGAATTACAAGTGGGCCCCGTAGCGCGCTTTGGGTCGCAAAGCCTGGATACCTGGATTACCACCAAAATAAAATCACGCCTGGTTGCCAGCAGAATCCAAAGCCGCCGGGTTCACATTATTACCGAAGCCCAAACCGTTTTCTTAATGGGGCTGGTATCTCGCTATGAAGCTGACCGGATCGTTGAAGTGGCGCGCACCAGTGACGGTGTGCAACAGGTAGTTAAGGTTTTTGAATACGTGGATTAATCGCCGCCGCTTATCGCCCGCTTTTTACGTTTATCACCACGTCAACCTTGCCACTGGAAATCTCACCTTATCCTGTTAGTATTCTTGCGCAACGGCAGCTTACAACTCGCCATCTTTTGACACGCAAAGGAAAACATCATGATTTCTACCATCGTTACGCTTGTAATCATTGCCCTGCTGGTGTTCTACGTAATAGGGATTTACAACAAATTGGTTGCCCTCAGAAACCGTTATCAAAATGCGTTTTCACAAATTGAAGTACAGTTAAAACGTCGCTATGACCTTATTCCGAATTTGGTGGAAACCGCTAAAGGCTATATCAAACACGAACGCGAAACGTTGGAAGCGGTAATCAGTGCGCGTAACCAGGCGATGAATGGCTTGCAAGCAGCCGCGGCTAACCCCGGTAGCGCAGCGGCCATGACCCAATTAGCCGGCGCGGAAAATTTATTAACCAGCGCCATGGGGCGTTTGAATGTAGTGATGGAAGCCTATCCAGACTTGAAAGCTTCGCAAAATATGATGCAAGTGTCTGAAGAATTAACCAGCACAGAAAATAAAGTCGCCTTCGCCCGCCAGGCATTTAACGACGCAGTCACTGAGTACAACACTTACAAACAAAGCTTTCCGCCCGTTATTTTGGCCGGTGCATTTGGTCACAGCGAAGATGCCAGCCTATTGGTATTTGCCGATAGTGCGGAAATCCAGGCCGCGCCAAAAGTACAGTTCTGACTTCACTTGCTAAAAAGTCTTCCTTCTATATATAGAAGGAAGACTTTTTGTCCTCCTCATTCTTCTTTATATATAGCAATCACCATTTTCGCAGGTTGCACCTATGAACTTTTTTGAACACCAGGATCGCGCCAGGCGCAATACCCGTTATTTGATCCTGTTGTTAATAGCGGCCGTGTTTTCACTGGTGGCAATCACCACATTGTTATTTGCCGTGCTGGCTTACTTCAGCCAGGAGCATCAACCCGCTTCAACGCAGGCGCACTGGCAAGGAATTATGAATGCAATCAGTCCAACAGCATTTTTGTGGATTGCCCTTGGTGTAAGCAGTGTTGTTCTGTTAGGCAGTTTATTTCGGTTCGTACAATTGCGGGGAGGTGGCAGGTCTGTCGCCGAAGCAATGGGTGGCCGTTTGTTATCCGGCAATACCACCGATCCCGATGAGCGTAAAATTTTAAATGTCGTTGAAGAAATGGCGATCGCCTCCGGCACCGCCGTACCGCCAGTCTATTTAATAGAAGAAGAAAGCATCAATGCCTTTGCCGCAGGTTACCATCCCCAGAATGCAGTGATCGGTATTACACGCGGCTGCATCCAGAACTTATCGCGCGATGAATTGCAAGGTGTTATCGCCCATGAATTCAGCCACGTATTCCATGGTGATATGCGTATCAATATGAAGCTGGTGTCGTTGCTCTATGGAATCCTGGTTATTGGATTGATCGGCGAGTTTCTTATCCGTATGGCGGGCAATCGCAGCGCTAGCCGTTCGAGCAAGGACAATTCTCCCGCTGCGCTGTTGGCCCTGGGACTTGGTTTACTCGTCATAGGGTACACAGGAATATTTTTTGGCAACCTGATCAAAGCCGCTGTTAGCCGCCAACGCGAATTCCTGGCAGATGCATCGGCTGTGCAATTTACCCGTAATCCGGATGGTATTGCCGGTGCGTTGAAAAAAATTGGCGGCAACGCCTATGGCTCCGAATTGCGCAACGAACATGCCGCTGAATTCAGCCATATGTATTTTGGCCAGGGTGTAAAATCGTTCCTTACATTAATGTCGACGCATCCACCGCTGGACGAGCGCATCAAGCGTATCCAACCGAATTGGGATGGTGAATTTTCCACGAGCGTATATAAAAGAAGGAAGACTTCAGATGCAGGTACCGCAGATGGAATACAAGAAACGGTTTCCGCATTCAGCGATGCCAATGCAGGAGCATCAGCAATGGCAACGAGCGTCAATATAGAACACGCCTTGAGTCACCTTGCACAACCTTCGCTCAAACAAGTTGACTACGCCCGCGCCCGCCTCGCTGAAATTCCCGAAGCGTTAAAAATCGCAGCGCACGAAAGCTTTGGGGCTCGCGCCATTGTCTTTGGATTGCTGTTGGACCCTAACGAGAATATTGCCCGGCGACAAATGGCAGTGCTCGATGAATATTTACAAGAACACGAACTCCAACAATTACACGAAGTGATGAATTCAAGCTCAAGGTTAACAGCGAGGCTGCGCTTGCCGATACTTGAACTTTGTTTCCCCGCCTTAAAACAATTATCGACAGGGCAACATAAGTTGTTTCTGGAATGCCTGAATGCGTTGATTACCGCAGATAAAAGAATCAGCCTGATGGAATGGGCGCTCTACCGTATTGTGCTGCACAACACCTATCCTGCCCCATCGGTTGAACGCAGCCACGGCTTGAATCAATTGAAAAATGAATGTGGAATCCTGTTATCCATTCTCGCTTATGCCGGGGCAACAACCGAGGCCGATGCGCAAGCCGCATTTACACGTGCGCAATCAGAATTAAAATTTTCAGACCTCGCGCTATCGCCCAGGAACGAAGTGCAACTGGCCCATCTCGATAAAGCCCTTGAGCGACTGAACGGGTTAAAGCCATTGCAAAAGCCACAATTGTTGAAAGCCATGAGCCAATGTGTCCTACAGGATAAACACGTCACTATTGTGGAAGCTGAACTCTTCCGCGCCATCGCCGACAGCCTGGACTGCCCGGTACCGCCATTAATCCTGGAAAATATTCGCTAACTTGTTGTAGCAGATCATCTACAACAAGCGGCGCGCTAACAGGTATAATGCGCCGCACCTTAGTCTGCTAACCGAAAGAATCCCGCCAACCAAATGAGGTAATCACCTTGCAACTGGACAACGCATCTGTTGCGCAACTGCGCGAATGGGAAAGCCAACTCACCGAACAATATCAGGCTATTCTCGCCAAAAAACTCAACCTGGATTTAACTCGTGGCAAGCCTTCCGCCGAGCAATTGAACCTGTCCGATGCAATGGATGGTTTGCTCAAGGGCAACTACATCGCTGCAGATGGAACCGACACCCGTAACTACGGTGGCTTGGATGGTTTGCCGGAAGCCAAGCAATTGGGTGCTCATATCATGGGTGTTGAGCCTGCCAATGTATTGGTTGGCGGAAATTCCAGCCTCACCTTAATGTTCCAGGTAATGTTGACCGCTTACCAATTCGGCTTGAAAGACACCGCCAGCGCCTGGAAAAATGAAGGCGACGTCAAATTCCTCTGCCCGGTTCCCGGCTATGACCGTCACTACACTGTGTGTGAGCAGCTCGGCATTAGAATGATTAACGTTCCAATGACCTCAACAGGTCCGGATATGGATGTAGTTGAATCATTGATTAAGGCGGACAAATCCATCAAAGGTATGTGGTGCGTACCCAAGTACTCCAACCCGACCGGTGTTGTTTATAGTGATGAAACCGTCGAGCGCATTGCAAAACTTGGCCAAATCGCCAGTGCCAATTTCCGCGTCTTCTGGGATAACGCTTATTCAGTTCACGACCTGGTTCCAAACGCACCGCAACTGGCCAGCATCCTGGAAGCCTGCCGTCGTAACAACACTGAAGATTCAGTCATTCAATTTGCCTCTACTTCAAAGATTACCCACGCCGGCTCCGGGGTTGCTTTCGTTGCGGCAAGCGCAGCAAACCTTACCGGTTTCAAAAAGTTTTTGAATAGCTGCACCATTGGCCCGGACAAGGTAAATCAAATTCGCCACAGCCGTTTCCTGCCCAGCAAAGATGCACTTATGGCACACATGGCAAAACATGCCGAGTTGCTGAACCCCCGTTTCGAAGCCGTGTTGAGTGCGCTGGGCAGCGCCTTTGATGGAACTGACTTGGGAGCATGGGAAAAACCTGTCGGCGGGTACTTTGTTTCTTTTGACACCCGTGTAGGTTGCGCAAAAGAGACTGTTCGCCTGGCAGCCGAAGCGGGCGTAAAACTTACCCCCGCCGGTGCGACCTACCCCTATGGCAAGGATCCGGAAGATCGCAATATCCGCATCGCCCCCTCGGTACCGACTGTGCCGGAGGTCGTAGGGGCAATGGAAGTATTCGTTACTTGCGTAAAACTGGCCTCGGTAAAACAAAAGCTTGCCAGCTTGGGCTAACCCCCCTTCGATACTCACAAAAAAGCCGCATTACTGCGGCTTTTTTGTTTTATGTCACTCCGCAAAAACCAAGCGATCTAATAGCCGCGGATTAATTCCAAAACTCTCGGTTCGTTATTTTTTTCCTTTCTATACTCAAGTTAGCACGACAATCAATAAACGTGCATTTAACCATCCCATTAACCTTACCTTGCAACATTAAAGACTGTTTAACCCCTTTTTTCTCTGCGCTTATGCCACAGGAGATTTTGTATGGGTGTTGCTGCCACCGTAGAAAAATATCTAAAAACAAAACAGGTCGAGTTCACGCTGCTGGAACACGAATATTGTGAGGGTTCATACAATACAGCACGTGTCGCCAAGATTGACGATCATTGCCTGGCCAAAGGCGTACTCTTACGCGATGAGGATTTCCATTACACCCTTTGTGTACTCCCCACACGCAACAAAATATTACGCCATACCCTGAACCAGATTTTCGATCGCCATATGGAGCTGGTAGAAGAGGAAGAATTAGTAGAAATTTTTAAGGATTGTGTTGAAGGCGCAGTACCCGCATTGGGAGAAGCCTACGGTCTGGATGTAATTTGGGACGAAGAATTAATGGGCGTTAATGAAGTCTATATCGAAGCGGGTGATCATCGTCACCTGATTCGCTTAAAACAACCGGACTTTGCACAACTCATGCAAGACAAATTGCACGATCACTTCAGTGCAGAACGTACCCGCCACAGCAAACTCCCCAAAAAATACATTCGACAGGAGTATGAATTTTAAGCATTCCGATATTGCACACAACAAAAAAGCCGCCTTGTTTCCAAGGCGGCTTTTTTGTTGTCGGATCACTTACTCAGAAGGAACCAAAACAACGTTAGGTGCTTTGGCTTCGCGCGCCGCATCAGCTACTGCCACGTAAGTCCCGGTGCTTGCACGACCACTGGCCTGGATAATAACTGCCGCTTTCGGCAACTCCGCACGCAAGCGCTCAATATTCGAACGAACGGAGCGGCTATCCACACGACGCTCACCTTCTTTCTCCAACAACCAGATTTGGTCATCAGCAGAAATCCGCACCAGGATATTGGGGTCTGCATCTGGCGGCGGCGGGTTATCGTTCTTCTCAGGTACGTTAGGGTTGAAACCCGCTTCTTTAACGAAAGACGCAGTCACGATAAAGAAAATCAACATGATGAACACCACGTCAAGCATTGGCGTCAAGTCAATCTCATTACCATCATCACCGGCTTGGCCTTTTTTTCTACGGCTCACTGTGGGTACTCCTCGTGTTATTTGAACATTATCGTTAGATTGGACTAAGGGACCTAATTCTAGCAGTTTTGGTCTGGCAAAAACCAACCCTTTATTGGCGTCTAATAAGGGAATTTACAGGAAATATATGAGTACCGGCAGGGAGGTCATTTGTTAGGCTTTCCTGCCGATAAAATCATAATGTGCCAAAAAAACGTCACTCTGGGGCATAAGGAACAGTCCTTTGTCCTTGCGCCAGATCTCATTCTTGTTCCAACCTCAATTTCAGGGCAATACGCCACTCGCAATACCTTGCCCATCCGGGATGAAGCACAATGGTCACACTATTGTTTTGAACTCGTTTTCACTTATCGCCACAGAACCCGTTATTAAACGAGCAGGCGCGCTCCGAAATTCCAATTAATCCACTGTAATGATGTTTGTATCTAACGCTAAACAATAAATTCTCTTCACCACCGATAGGCTTTATAAAACTTAAAAGCTGAATGCATGACCAAGGGCAAGTTATCCATCCACCCAACCATGAGCAAGTTTGGCGTACTACCGCGATTGAACAATTAGACGCAAACCGGATTAACAAACTACTTCCAAACACAATCGCATTGTTGCAACCCAAACATGGCCGGCCAGCAAATCTATTTAATTCATCATCAAACAGGGATTAGGGCGGCAAACCCGCAATAACAATTTAGTTTCTAACAAAATGTCGAGGTAAATCTTATCCATACCACCAGCATTCGTTTTGCAATGGATGGACTCCACAACTTAAACGCAACCGAACTCTCATAACTGCCCACTAATCCATTAATACATTCATTCCGTGAATTAGCCCGGATGGGACAAAACTACACTAACCCAGGTATTCATGCTCAATAGACACCGAAGAATGACCAGGATTGCCATTTTCTTAATTCCCGGAGTTAAATCGACTCTACAAATCATCGGATTGCCAATTCCAGGGACACGGAACCATACCCAATCTTTCTTTTATGAATTCGTGCTGAACCTGCATCGCAATTCTTTATCCAGCTCAATAAAGTTTGTCCACGCTCCTGTTGTGACACCCTACCCATCCAATTTTTGCCACCCATGCGCGGAAAAAAAGTTTACTTTCGGCGCTTCGAAATTAAATTCGGGTATCTCAAGGTAGAATAAAGTTGGGTCACGCAACCGAGAAATGGACTAATTTGAATTTAATCAGGGAAAGCTCAAAACGAAAAAAACAAAACAGCAACACCAAATTGCATTTGCAAATGTGCAATTTTGTTTGTTGGATCACATCGACCTTTACCTTCGAAAGGTGACCTTTTTTTAAAAAATTTTCCGTTAAAATCGAAAAAACGCATTTTTTTACCAAAAATCTCAAAAAAAACGCGTTTTTATTGACAATTTAACGCAAAAAACTTGAATTTTTTTAATAAAGTTTTAACTTATACATGTTGGACTTTTTAAATCCATTTATCGACCTTTCGAAAACTATAAAGGAAGCACACCATGGCTGCACGTAAACAAACCGCTGTTAATACTGTTGCAAGTTTGGAACAGCAATTAGCTCAACTGAAGGCACAATTGGCAAAAGCTCGCGCAGCTCAAGCGGCTGATGCCGGTAAAGCTGTTGCTGGTTTGACTAAAGATGCTGCAAAAGCTGCTGCTGCATTAAAAGCTGCGCAGAGCAAGTTGGCTGCTGCTAGCAAGAAAAAAACCCCAGGCTCAGCTAAAGTGGTTGCGGCTGCCAAAGCTGCTGTTGCTGCTGCCAAGAAAGAAGCTGCCGAGAAAAAAACTGCTGTTGCTAACGCCAAGAAAGAAGCTGCTGCCGCTAAAGCTGCCGCTAAATTGGCTGTTGCACACGACAAAGCAGTAACCAAAGCAGAAGCTGCTGTAGCAAAACGTTTGAAAGCCGCCGCTAAAAAAGCGGCTGTAAAATCCAAAGCTGCAGAGAAAAAAGCAGCTGCTAAAGCTAAAGTTGCTGCCAAGAAAGCGGCTGCCAAAGCCAAAGTAGCAGCTAAAAAACAAGCCGCCAAAGCTAAAGCCGCTGCGAAAAAAGCTGCCCTGAAGAAAAAAGCGGCCGATAAGAAAGCGGCTGCCAGAGCTAAATTAGCAGCCAAGAAGCAGGCCGCCAAAGCTAAAGCCGCTGCCAAGAAAACAACTGCTAAAGCGTCTACTCGCAAAGCAGCCCCCAAAAAAGCTCCTGCGGCGAAGAAAGCTCCTGCTGTTAAAAAACCTGTAGCAAAAAAGGCTACCGTTAAAAAAGCCGCTGCCAAAAAGCCTGCTGGTGCTTCAAGCAAGCGTGGCCGCAAGCCAAAGGCTGCTACACCTGCTGCTGCGTAATTAATGATTTAATTGCCATCAAAATAAAAAAGGCACCTTCGGGTGCCTTTTTTATCACGAATAATTTACGCCTTAACCTGCGGGATGCTCCTGAATAGCCATTTGGTTGAAGACATATGCGTAAATTAATAAACGTTGCTCTTCGTTTTGTTGCATAAACTCCAATCCGTAGCTAACCGCCATTCCCTCAGATTGATTATCCACTGGATCTACACGCGAACGTACTACGCCGTAAATCAACAACTCTCGTTGGAGCTCGCGAATACCAACTGCCGCTCTGATTTCCAATACATCGCCTATTTCAGCTATCTCATCACTCAGTTCAATGCGTGCGCCGGAGATACTGATGTCAGAAATAACACCTTTAACAACGGATTTTGGCTCCGCATTAATATTACAAACATCCACTGGCTCGGATACAGCAACACGCGTTGCGCTTCGAATTCCTTTAAACGTAACCGACTCAGGATAGCTTAAATGGAGAATTGGATAAGGATCTGTAGTTTGGCTCTCTACCAGCCCCGCAAATATTCCTATGCCATTATCGATCATAAGACGAACTACAATTTTTTGGTTAGTCCTGAATTTAACCAATTTGCCCGCTTGTTTAGGTACGGATAATAAAAGGCTGCGCCCCGGCAAACATCCTATGAGCCGACAAGAAAAGCGTTCGGGTTGTCCGGTGGGGTTTGCTGTTTGAAGTTGTAGCGGATAACCATAGGCCAGCTTTAATTCTTCGAACTTCATGGGCGCATCTACAAAGTTTTTCGATTGTATACATCAAGTGTAGCAATAGAAGTAGATGGCGCCCACAACAGCACATGTGCGGGATATGGCTTTGGAACGGGTTAACCCATAGGCTCGGAAGTCACAACCCCAAACTCTTTATTCCATTCCATTAGTAATAAAGCCAAGGCCTGTGATTGTTCGTGCAGCGAAATCAGCTCTTCATAGGTATCTTTGGGTCCATGATAAAGTTTGATTTGTCGATGCTTGTTGGCGAGTTCATGCTGCAAGTGCTGTGATCGGTAAACTTCCAGTTTCCACCGCAAGTTGTGTGCGGTATTGCGGTAATACGCCAGCTTGGTTTGCAATGTAATGGGATTTACCGAATTGAGTGGCCCGAAAACGTTAAAATCGAGCGCGAGTACCATTGACTCTTTCGCTCCCGGGTCTGCAATAACGGTCGCCGTGCGCGCCTTGCTGACCAACTGGGCAATATCGCCAAACACTTCACCAGGCGTTACATAATTTACCAAGTCACCTTTGAGCGCCTGGTCTACGTATACCGCCAGTTTTCCTTTAAGCAGGAAGTAAAGCCAGTTTCCACTATCGCCCTTTTGCAGTACGACCTCACCCGGTACGAAGGACATCACCCGTGAAGCTTGCAGTAATATTTCCAGTTGTTTTGCGTCTTGTTGTTTGACTACCTTAAAGAAAGGAATCCCGGCGAGCAGATGCTCCAGAGTGTCTTTGGGAACTTTATGTAGCGATTTCGTTTCCATCATTAGCCCGTAATACTATTTTTGAAGAATCCATCACCCGCACCACTGGTAATGACTAATCCCAATCTTAACGCTCCCTGGCACGCATGATACTACCCAAAATCTATAGAACAACCATAGCTAAATGGCTGACAAAGTACGCGCGGCGCCTTTTTTTCTATATTATATCTACTGGGTAAGGCCCAAACCGCTGCATACCACACAGGACAGCACAGTCCTCGATAATAGAGAGTAGCAAAACTATGCGCTTCAACCGTCCATTTAGAGTACTAATCAGTCTCACATTTTTGTTTTTTTGGCAAATTTCACACGCCGAACCCATGCTGAATGGTATTGGTGTACACCAGGAGTTAGGCAGGGAAATGTTTATAGGGGCCCTGTTTTCTGAATCATTGAGCAATGATCCGGGAACTTTGTTACGCAGCCAGCAACCCATGCGTATGGAACTAAAAATCGTTAGTCCGGAAGGCATTACCGCACGACGCTTTAGCCGCTTGTGGATTGAGGGACTGGCGGTTAATAGCAAGGCTGATGCCTTAATGGCCCAAGCGGAGAATACGGTCGCCTTCGATGCGATGTTTAAAGGACGGCTCGTGCAAAATGACTTTGTGGAAATAAGCCATTCGCCGGGAAAAGGGGTCACCGTCAGTTTGAACGATGTTGTGCTTGGTACTATCAAAGACGAAAGCTTCTTCTCTATGCTATTGGCAACCTGGATTGGATCTGTTCCCCTTTCATCCGATTATCGCGATAGTTTGTTAAAGGTTGGCGATGTCGACAACGGGCTACGCGGTCGCTTCAACGCAATAGCCCCTTCAGCAGCAAGGGTAGCGGAAGTGCGCGCCTGGGGGTCGAGCCAGGAATTGATTGCCAAAGAAACCAAATCGTCAACACCAGCCAAATCTGCTGCAAAATCCAGCGCGCAAGCTAAGGAAGAGCTTATCGCTGACAAACCGGAATTGCCAAAACTTCCCGCAGTTGAAATCGAAAAACCCGCCCTTAATGTCCCAGCTCCCGCTGTGCAGGCAAAAACATCCGTTGCCGCTTCATCTACACCAACCAAACCTGTGGTTGCGGCTCCTCCTGCTGTTACGCGTGCGGCGGAAGACGAAGAGGACGATGGCCCCGCGCTGACGGCACAAACCCTTTTGGCTAGACAATTCTATGTTTCAGATGCAATTAAGAAAATTCGTAGCAAAACCAAGTATCCACAGCGCGCATTAGATAGGGGTCAAGCAGGTAACGTACGTGTTGCGGTAGTCATTGATCGCCAGGGTAATATCATTGGAACCAATATTTTGGAAAGCAGCAAATATGAGTTGCTAAACAAGGAAGCACTGGAGGCCATCAAACGCTCCGCGCCTTTTACCCCACTACCTGAAGCAATTAGCGGTGCGCGATTTGAATTTACAGTTCCTATGCGCTGGACCTTACCGGACTAATTCGATACGAATGGTTGCAAATCAAAAGCCATCCTAAGGATGGCTTTTTTATCTAAAGACCTATTTTAACTGGTGCAAGCGTTGTTCAATTATTTTGTGGATTCCGCTACGTTCCAATGCTGAATGTTGTTCAAGGTGCCCTAAATTGATTGCATGCAAATGCAGGCATGGCGTAGACGCATCTAACTCCCGCAAGTCACCCTTCATTAATACTGGCAAAAATGTTTTATGGGGAAGTAACCTCTGGCGCACTATATCAAGCGCCATCTGCAATGGCAGGGCGCGGTATTTTACCGTACCGCTACGAAATGGAATACGCAGGAATAGGCACGGACGAGACTGGTAGCTGCCTGGAATAATTTCCATCCCTGTCGGTGTTACCGCATCTGCCGGAATATTATTAAACGTATCGTGCGGCATATAGGGATTGGGAAGTATTACCAGTTTACGATCTTCTTCCTTGGGAAAGAAAATATTGTAATTGGTGTATAACTGCTCTACAGAACTGGAATAAACACAAAGTTTATTCTCAAATCCCATCACAAAATCGATCGCACGTTGACGCTGGTTGAAAGCATTCAAATCCCAGATTAGGTCTTTATTATCAGAATTTATTGACAAGATGGGTCTCTGCTTGGGAAAGGTGAAAGAAAGTATAGTCTCGCCAATTTCAAATATTCAAACACTCTACCCGCACCAGGATACGTTTTAACTCTTCCAATCCCTTATCTGTGAAAAGGTAACCAGAGCGTGTTTGTCCAAGATATTCTCGCTCGTCAATCGCGACACAATCATCGCGGATGACTTCCAATTCGGGACAGTGACGAAAGGATGAAGACAGAAAAATCGCCCAATCATTTTCGCTCGCCTGTCCCACCAGTACTTTTTGCAGTAACGCAATTACATCCGTTTTTGTCATCAGGTAATGTGGATGTTTAACCCACAGTAAAACCCCGATAACCACCAGGAAAATAAACAGGGTAATGACAAAAACGGCCATTGATCAATGCTCGCGAGTTGCCCGGAATACAACCTCCGGATGGCGCTCCTGCGTAAGGGATAAGTTTACGCGGGATGGCGCCAGATAAGTTAAATGGCCGCCGCCATCCAATGCGAGGTTTTCCGCGCACTTGCGTTTAAATTCTTCCAGCTTCTTCGGATCGGAACATTCGCACCAACGCGCTGTAGTGACGTTTACTGGCTCGTAAATGGCTTCGACTTTGTACTCATCTTTCAAGCGATAGGCTACCACTTCAAACTGCAGCACACCCACCGCACCGACGACTATGTCGTTATTATTTATTGGAAAAAACACCTGGGTTGACCCCTCCTCCGATAATTGCTGCAAACCTTTTTGCAGTTGCTTCATTTTCAAAGGATCTTTCAAGCGAATACGGCGGAATAGCTCAGGCGCAAAATGGGGAATACCGGTGAATTTTAATTCCTCGCCTTCGGTAAAGGCGTCACCGATCTGGATGGTGCCGTGATTGTGCAACCCGATAATATCGCCTGCGATTGCTTCTTCCACCGCACTGCGATCACCCGCCATAAACGTCACTGCGTCAGCAATTTTCACTTCTTTGCCAATACGCACATGCTTCATTTTCATACCTTGCGAGTAACTGCCTGAGCAAATACGCATGAATGCAATACGGTCACGATGCTTGGGATCCATATTGGCCTGGATTTTAAAAATAAACCCGCTGAACTTTTCCTCTGTCGGCTCCACAATGCGATTATGCGTTGCACGTGCACGCGGCGTGGGTGCCCATTCGACAAACCCATCAAGCATTTCACGCACCCCAAAGTTACCCAACGCCGTGCCAAAAAATACCGGTGTCATGCGACCGGCAAGGTACTCTTCCAGATCAAATTGATGGGTTGCGCCGCGCACAAAATCAATTTGCTCGCGAATATCGTCCGCATAACTTCCCATCAATTGAGTTGCTTCGTCACTGCTCAAACCTTTAATTTGTATATCGTCAGGAATGGTATGCCCCATGCCTTGCTGATAGACGTGGATCACATCGGTATAAAAATTATATACCCCCAGGAATTCCTTACCGCTGCCCAAGGGCCAATTGATAGGTGCTGCGGTAATTTTTAAAACATTTTCGATTTCATCAAGCAGCTCAACCGGATCACGGCTTTCACGATCCATTTTGTTAATAAAGGTGAGGATAGGCGTATCGCGCAGGCGACAAACTTCCATGAGTTTAATGGTGCGATCTTCAACCCCCTTGGCGCCGTCGATCATCATCAATACCGAATCAACCGCCGTGAGGGTGCGATAAGTATCTTCAGAAAAGTCTTCGTGACCGGGAGTATCCAGCAAATTGACAACGCGACCTTTATAGGGGAACTGCATAACCGAAGAGGTCACCGAAATACCACGCTCCTGCTCCATGGTCATCCAGTCGGATTTGGCGTGAGGGCCGCGCTTACCCTTTACCGAACCGGCAAGTTGTATGGCATTACCCCACAACAGCAATTTTTCGGTAACGGTGGTTTTACCAGCATCGGGGTGGGAAATAATGGCAAAGGTACGGCGCTTCGCCAGTTCAGCAGTTAAATTACTCATAAGGAATGTCGCACAACAAAAAAATAGAATGGCGGAAATTATACCCGCACCGGTTATTTAGGGGGATGGGAATTGAATATTGCTAGGTCTCAACAAGGGAAATATAGCGGATATGGCGCTTCAACCAAAGCCATGCCCAGATCCCCAATAAAATATTCGCCATAGCTGTTGCGATAAAAATTCCTTTCATTCCCCATAGTTCCTGGCCAATCCAGGCGAGGGGTAAATATACGTAGAGTACGCGCCCGGCAGAAATCAACATCGCGGGCCAGGGATTACCCATACCATTAAATGCCGCATTTACAGCCATCACCAAACCGTAGGCTCCATAACTGACTGGAACAATCCATAAATATAATGCTGCAATAGCAACAACCTCATCGTGGCCACCGAATAATTGCGCTATCTCAGCGCCCAACAGACCGAGGATAATTGCAATCAACAAACCAAACCCCAGGCAAAACCCGGTAAGGACACGCAACGCATCCCGCAATCGCTCAATTTTCCCCGCTCCCATATTCTGGCCAAAAAACGGCCCCACCACTCCCGACAGCGCGTAAAAAACGATAAGCGCCAATGGCTCGATACGGGTCGCGATTCCCAACGCCGCCACAGCATCGGTTCCATAAACAGCAACCATGGCAACAACAATGGCACTGGCAAAGGGGATAATCACATTTGCAGCCATTGCCGGAAGCCCCACTTCAACAATTGAAGACCAGGAATACCGGAGCTTCCGCCAGGGAATAAATGGATTTACTAACATATTCAGCCTGGAATGAAGGATATAAATAGCCAGCGTCAACATAAGTGCACGCGTAATAAGCGTTGCCAGGGCTGCCCCCTGTAAACCTAATGCCGGTGCACCAAGCAATCCAAAAATCAGGATCGGATCAAGCAACAGGTTTACCAACGCAGCGCCTCCCATCAAATAACCTTGGACCTGGCTCATACCCATTGCTCGCAAGGCGGAGAGACATACCATGGGCACCATCAAACAGGGAGCGCTGAAATACCAAATAGACATGTAAGAGCGAATAAGTGGAATTAAATCCGCAGGCGCGCCTAACATAAGGAACAAAGGTTCGAGTGTTAACCATCCCAATAAGCAGACGGATGCGGAAATAAGTAATGTGAGACTCATGGCATCGGTGGCAAGGCGGCGGGCTTTCGTGGAATCGCCCTCACCTATTGCCCGGGCTACCGCTGATGAGGTTCCCGCCCCCAAACCGATCGCCAAGCTGGTAAGTACCATAATGATCGGAAACGTGAAACTCAGTGCAGCCAAAGGTTCACGGCCGACTTGTGCAATAAAAAAAGTTTCTACGGCATTGAGCGACATAGTTGCCATTAACCCCCAGACCAGGGGTAAGGCCAAATTTTTCAGTTGCGTAGATACCCGACCTTCCGTAAGGGTTGCCTGTAAGGGTTGTGCCATAAAACTGCCGGGATGCTGATCAACAAAAAGGGGTGCAGTATACACCAGTGGTGGTGCAGCTTTTGGCAGAACTGCGACAATGTGCCACAGCAAGCCCACTACTCGCGTCAACCTCCTTGGTTATAATCGCAAGACCGGTTAACTCGATACTAATTATGCCTGCTATCAATACCCATCAAATCTCTTTTGCACTCGCCGAGCATACCCAGCACCTGAATTACTGGGTCATGATTCGCACCCTGGTGTTAGGACTTCTGGGGATTGCGGCTGTCGTTTGCCTATGGCAAGGCATTGTTGAATTACCGTTTACCGAAATATTAATTGCATTGGTGATGCTCACCGCTATTAATCTGCTGACATTCTTACGCTTACGCCAGCCACTACCTGTTACAGAGATCGAATTTTTTGTCCAGTTATTAATAGATTTACTCTGTTTAAGCGTTGTGTTTTATTTCAGTGGCGGAGCAAATAATCCATTTGTATCTTATTTCCTGGTTCCGATTTGTATTTCTGCGGCCACCCTTGGGGGCGGATTAACACTGATCATCACAGGGTTAAGCCTTTTCAGTTATGCAATCCTGCTGTTTTTTCACGTTCCGCTTCCAGCGTTAGCTCCAGGCCATCACCATCAGGATAACAATTCCATTAATCTTCATGTTCTCGGCATGTGGTTAAACTTTTTTATCAGCGCCTCACTGATTACTTATTTTGTCGTAAAAATGGCGCGTGACCTCCGCGCGCAAGAAGCGCAATTAAATCGCTGGAGGGAAGACCAACTGCGAGACGAACAAGTAATGGCTGTAGCGACGCTTGCCGCTGGCACAGCTCACGAATTGGGCACTCCGCTTTCAACAATGAAGGTATTGATTAGCGAATTACGTGAAGAATATGCCGATAACCATAACCTGCAACAAGACTTGCGATTGCTTCAGGAACAGGTAACCCAATGTGCAAATACTCTCCAGGACCTTGTACGAAAGGCTGAGCAGGCGAAAGAGGGAAATTTACCCGCAGAACCGGTCAAATCCTATTGCGAAAACCTGATTGAACGCTGGAAAATTCTTCGCCCGGATGTTCGTTCCCACATTGAATATCTAGCGGATTCGCCGGCGGTAAATACAGTTTTTCCACCGACCATCGCCCAGGCAATTTTAAATTTATTAAATAACGCGGCCGACGCCAGCCCCGATAACATTCATATCAAAATTACATGGGACCACGAAACCATCCTGTGGACCATTGAGGATAATGGCGCCGGCATTGCAGAAGAAATCAGTATGCAATTGGGGAAATCTTTTATTTCGACAAAAAATAAGGGGTTGGGCATGGGCCTGCTGTTAACCCAGGCCACTATTAATCGACACGGAGGCACTGTAACGCTGCATAATCGCAGCCCCCAAGGAACATTAACGCGCGTGCAACTGCCACTGAACACAACTGCCTGTGATTCAACATTTAAATAATATGAGCGAAAATAATGCCGCTGGATTTTCTGGTCGTTGATGACGATCCAACATTCGCCGCTATGTTGGAACGAGCACTCAGGCGTCGTCACTATTCTTGCGCCATTGCGCACAATGCCACCCAAGCCCTGCAATTTGCGGAGCATCATTCCATCGCCAAGGCGATTGTCGATCTAAAACTGGGTAACGATTCAGGTTTACAATTAATTCGCGAATTAAAAATAAAATTGCCTACTGTGCAAATCGTCATACTCACAGGTTATTCAAGCATTTCAACGGCGGTAGAAGCGGTCAAATCCGGGGCAGTAAATTATTTATGCAAACCTGCGGATACTGACGAAATCCTGGCGGCGTTCGAACAAAATCCAATGCCATCAATATCAAGTTATACGCCCTTATCGGTAGACAGGCTTGAATGGGAGCATATCCAGAAAATATTACAGGAAAATAATGGAAATATTTCTGCAACTGCGAGGGCACTGGGAATGCACAGACGCACCTTACAACGTAAACTGCAAAAGCGTCCGGTAAAACAATAATCTAGGCCGAATCCAGTTGCATGGCCATTAATAAAGCGTCTTCATGCCCATTGACAGTGGGATAGTAATTTTTGCGTTGTCCGACCTCAAAGAAACCTTCTTTGGAATAAAGTTCGATAGCTTTACGGTTGGAAACCCGGACTTCCAGAAAAAGCATATCCGCTTTCCCTTTTACACAATTAACAGCATGGGCTAACAAACATTGACCAATGCCTTTCCGTTGGAATAAAGGTGCCACAGAAATATTGAGCAATTCTGCATCGCCACCACCGTGGGTAACTACGACATAACCCACCAAGAGACCTTTAGACTCAGCCAACCAACATTTCTGCCTGCCTTTCAAACAATCTTCAAAACTGGATTGTCGCCACGGATGTGAATGAGCGCTTCGTTCCAATTCCATCACGCGGGGAATATCCCCAGCGGTTATCTCGCGCAAAAATAAATTTAATCCGGAATAAGTAGTTATTTGTAAGGAATTCATGGGACAAATTAATCAAGGGCAGCCCATAAGCGGGCCTTATTCAACGGACGTTGCAGTAACTCATTAAGACTGGGCATTAAAAACGCGGTAAGTTGAGTCTGTCCAGGTAATCCGTTAACTTCAACATGTTGCCAGTATTTCCCTGTCACCGACATATCAGCCGCAATAAAATATTTTGACGCATTTTCACCTAGCAACCACAACCGATTGATAGGACGCAGTTCGTTTTCAACCGCAAGCCATGTTTGCAACTCATTGCGCGCATCCATTTCCGTCCGTGAAACAAACCGGTTTTCAATCATGGGCCAGCGCAAGACTTCTTCATTCATCGTAAATTTTTCAGTGTTAATTACGTGGCGCAATATATTGTTCAATAGCAAATCTGTTGGCAGCGCAAGCGCTGTATTACGTGAATCAATAATTAAAAAGCCAGGTACGGGGCGCCAGACGTTTAATGAAAAAGGCGTGGCAATTACAGCCTCATTTTTTTCCAATTGCGCCAAAATTGAAGCAGCGTTAACCGGGACAGAAGGCTTCTGGTGAACATCCAAACTCGCCAGCACATCGACAGCAACAAATGATGTCGCAGCCGATATATCAGTCGCAATCGCCGGGGAAACTGCAGATGTTGTAGCAGAGATATCACTAGGCGCAGCATCCATTAAAGAGCTTGGTTCAGGTAAAACACAGGCAACAGGTTCAGGGGCAAACGGCAAACACCAGCGCGGCATGTAGTTTTCAATGCCCAACACAGACAAATAAGCTTGCCGTTGTATTTCGTTTATCAATTAATCACCTGTAAGAAGGCACTCAAATGTTCTCATAAGCAGACGAAACCAACATCTGAAAGAAAAATGATACCGATCATGGAAGAAGAACCCAATTAACGCGGAATATTATAAAACAAGACAGGAATAAAAAACGTCAGATTGACCGGCGATCTAACCAGAGGCTAAAAATAAAAGCCAGAGGGTAAGGGGCAGGAAGATCAGG
>CBFGOY010000036.1:0-40125 GCA_965650515.1 uncultured Cellvibrionaceae bacterium
GCCGGTACCGATCCTGCAAAAAATTTACCTCATGAAAATAACAAAAATAAATCATTATCATCATGGGCGATTGCCTATGTTATCTTTGTTTTAGCCTTCTTAATTATTTTTTCTATGCGAGAGTATGCGATAGGCAGCAAAATAAAGCAGAGAGAAAAAGATCTGTTGCACGCAATCGATAGAATGCCTCCGCCAAGTGTTATAGAAGTTTTCAAGGATCAAATCGCCTTGATGGGGCAGTTTAATGAGGCTCTTCATGAAATAAAAAAAGAAAGTGAGTTAAAAAACGATAACTCATCTGAACATGAGATGGGGGACGAAGAAAATACAATAGATTCCTATCCGGATGACTTTCAGGATCTCAAAATAAAATACGTTAGATTTTGTCTTAATAGTATCGTAGCGATGACAAAATTATTTCATAATAGCCCTGCCGCAATTAGGTTTGCAGCAAACTTAATGACACTTAGATCAGTTCAAAAAATTACTGAATCTAAAAATCAGGCGCATATCAGTGCGCTTCTAAAATATACGGATTTTACTGATCCAGAGCAATTATTAAAGGAATGCGAAAAGTGTCTATACTTAAGAAATGAAATTTCAGTATCTAGCGATAATGAGGATGGAAGTGTTGATAATGTGTTCCAAATCCCATTTATGTTGCCCATTTATAAGAGCGCGAAGAGGCAAATTCCTGGGGCGCCTACAGCCTATGTTGATGCCGCCGGAATTGATTTGATTTTAGATGCCAAAAATACCTTTTCGGGCAGCGAATATTCCCACGTTTCAGATAAAGTAAAAAATGCGCTACATTTTTATTTCAACAAAGAGGAGGGGAGATATGTTGGTAGCGTGCTGTCTATCCGGCTTTCAAACGCAGCCGATGACGAAGCGATATGTGTCGTCAATATACACTCTGAGCAACCGGGCATTTTTAGCAATATGGAAAAAAGATTGATGTTTGTGAGACTTATATCTCCCATTCTGTCTAAGATCTATGAATTGACAGACATTGAAATAGAGTGAGATAATCAGAAAGGTATTTTGAAGAGGTTAAAAAATGACCACAACAGCTTCTTTGGTTAAGCACTTTGATATAGCGATTGAGCCATCCAAGCTTACCGACAAGGACAGGGCAAGGATGAGGGATTTGACCTACTATGATGACGCTATTAAGGCTATGCTCAGAGGGGAGAAGCCTGATTTAGTTAAGGCCAAAAGGCCAACAATTAAGTGATTCAAGCAAGAACGCACTCTACATAGTTATAAAGTACCTCTGTAGTCGCTAAAGCGTCTCGCTCAGCAGAAAGCACCGGGTCGCCCCGGTGCTTTTCGTTTTTGTGCGCCCCTGTCCGGTGGACACCCGCGCAGCCCCACCCGTGGGGGCGGCATCGCCGTTTGGTGATTAGGGTTGTGGGTTGAGGTTGGTAGTCGTTTTGCGAATATTCACCCGCACATCAACCCGCGCCCCCAAGCTGTTCAGCATACCCATAAGCCGGTCAATGCTGAACCGATCAAGGTTGGCTTTTCTGATGCGGGAGAAGTCCGCCGCAGCATAGCCCGTTTGGGCATGGGCTTGCCGCATGGTTAAACCTTGCGCGTCCAGTTCTTTGATAATGGCGGCGACCAGAATGGCTTTCAGTTGCTTAATGTCCGCATCAGCATCCTCAAAATCCCGATACGCATTTCCGCTACCGCGTACAACCTCAATCGGATCGTCTTTCATTTCAGCATCACTTTCAGCCGTTTCAAACGGTCTTTCACCAGATCAATTTCATGCTTTGGGGTTTTAATGCCGCTGGTCGATTTTTTCTGGAAGGCGTGAAGCACCCAGAGATCATCGCCAAGCTGCACCGCGTAAACCACGCGGTACGTATTCCCCCGATAGGGCAAGGCCACCTCAAAAATCCCACTGCCCAGCCCGGCCAGCGGTTTGGCTATATCCGCTTTCTGGCCTTCTGCCGCAATCGTCAGGGCGTTCAGAATGATGCCCTGACTCTCTGTCGGGAACGCCGTAAACGCTTTGCGGGCGGCGGCGATCCACGATATGGGGCGGGTTTTCCGGGTGCTCATCCATAAGCCCTTTCTTGATTGTTGTCATATCTGACAACGGCTGTCAATCTTAATTATCGCTATTCACCCCAAGGGGCGGGACGGAGGCATAGCAAAACAGCCACGGATAAATCCAGCTTTTATGCGGTTGTAATACAGCGGTATGAAGCCCGATCCTGCTGATCGCAAGATGTGTGTTGTACTACAACACCTCTTGCCAAAGGGGGCGTGCCGCCCCCTGTTGGATACCCCCTGCATACTGGCGCATTCGGGCATTAAGCCATCTGCGCCAGTGTCAACGTCTGGCCGTTGCATCGCCAGTCAGGGAGCTTTCATGCTGCCCCGACACCCCATGACCAAGGGGCGAATTCGGCTCTCCCCTTGGAACCCCATCGAGCAGGGGGGGCATTCCCGCTGCTGCCCTTGCATCCCCATCGGCCAACCCTGCGCGGATTGGATGTGCGCCAACCTTATCGCGGTTGGATTGCGACCGGGGAGATTTCCGCTCTCCCCGGAGCCCCTTCGGGGGAAGGGCTGGGCAGGTTGTTTCTAGGTTATTGTGTTGTGTGGTTTCTAGGGTTTTGTGCTGTTGTTGGTGAGGGGCGTTACCTCAATCCTACGTTGTGAATCCTGAAGTTTTCGGGTATGACTGCCCTGCCTTATACGAGGCGAATCCGCCGAAATCCTACTATCCAGCCCTCTCCTGAAGGATAGGGGGGTATAAAACTTGACTTTATACGGTCACACCGTATAGCCTGTAAGAAAGGGAAATGAATGAAACTGGTCAGTTTTAAGCATAAAGGCTTGAAAAATCTGTACGAAAAGGACGCCGCAAAGGGTGTCCCGGCAGATATGGCCCCCAAACTGAAACGGCAATTGTTCGCAATGTCGGAGGCCGATCAGCTTGATGACCTGAAAGCATTTCCCGGCTGGCGATTGCATCCCTTGAAGGGAAAAATGGCTGGCATATGGAGTTTGGTTGTCACCGGAAACTGGCGTTTGATCTTTGGCTACAAAGAAGACACAAACGAAGCCAGTGATATTGATCTGGTGGATTATCACAAAGATTAGGAGGATGAGCATGACGATGAAGAATCCCCCGCATCCCGGCGAGATTTTGCGGGAAGATATTATCGAAGCCCATGGGCTGACGATTACGGCAGCGGCAAAGCAGCTTGGCTTGTCCCGCACGGCCACCTTGTCTGACCTTTTGAATGGTCATTCGAGTGTAAGCCCGGAAATGGCCTTGCGCTTTGAAAAAGCGTTTGGTCTGGACATGGAATTTTTGTTGCGGCTTCAAGTTGCCTATGACGTGACACAGCAGCGGAAAAATGCAGCCTCGCTGAAAATTGAAAAATATAAACCTGCAAAAATGGCCTTAGCCTAAAGTCTTATTAGCGGAGAAATTTGTGCAATTGCTTGATGGTATCAAGGAGTATGAGAGACACGAAGGATTCTTTTCAGGTATTCAGCCTCTTGAAAAAGAGGCTGAAATTATTTGTGAGTTGATAGCTTACCATAAAAATAATCCTCCTCCTGGCGCTCTCAAAAAAGCGAAAAATTTTATTATCAGTGTAGAGGCTTGGAAGGCAAATTGTGACAGTAAAAGGATGGGGCATGCCGTCCTAAATAATGAGGACGAAGTGTGGGGCGCATTAATGGATAGCTTGAATGCTTCAGAAGATGTCGAAGCCTTGCTTGCAATCATGAATTTGAGAGGATTTGGTCGCTCTATAGATCAAGAAACAGGTACTCGACGATCTAAAGTGGCCTCTGCTGTTCTTCGATTTTTACAGCCATGCAAATGGGGCGTAGTTGACTGGAGGAATGCCGCGATAGCTGGTTTATACAAAAAACATAACGGCAATATAGCTCACTTATTAGATGATGCAAAAACATTAAAGACCGAAGAGCTTCGAGATTTATATGATCGCATGGATGAAAAAGTTGCGCTTGACCTAAACAAACAATATCGCGCCATACGATGTGATGAACTGCCGAGGGCGGCAGACGTGGATATGGCGATGTTTGGTCTTTCCTTAATAGCATGGAAGATGAAATAAATCGCACAGGGTCTTGAAAAACTTTAAGTTGCCACAATGCAGTCTAATGAGGCATGTGCTCTCGCGGGCCAGTGACGTGTAGAAAGAAATTTTGTATAGGATATACCCGTGCCGGATTTTCAATTTTAACTAGCCGGTATTTTGCAATGAAAGATTATGCAATTAGATTTAATCAAGATGATCGACATTTAATTGACACAACGTGCCTTCACCCTGAACCTGTAGAGGCATTTGCGTTCATCGAAACCACAGATGGTCGCTTGGAGGTGTCAACGGTCGATAAGCAAAGATTTGATAAATGGGTAAAAGCTTTTAAATCAAGTCAGCGCGAGTATGAGATTGTTCATTGATCAGCAGTATAAAACACAAGCCCCAGCTCGGTAGTCGGGGGCTTGTGTTTTATCGTTCCAACTCCCGCCCCCAGCCCTGATCACGGTAAGCAGCCTTTTCCTGCCCCTTTTGAGCCTGTTTAAAATGCCCCGCCAAATCAGCCGCACTTGACGCCGACCGATCATGATATTCGGCAATATCCCGGTGCAGTTCCGCAATCTGTTTGGTGTGTTCCTGCTTGAGCAGTTGAATTTCCTGATGCAGCAAACGGCGATCTTCAAGTTGTTTGAATATCATGCGTTCCCGCTCGGTGCGGTCACGTTGCTTGTTTTCTAGTGCCTCTTGCTCATTCTGGCGGCGGACTTTTGCGGATTTTCCGGTCATCCAATCCCAGAGTCCACGCATCCCGGTTGAAAACCGTCTGGCGCGATCCTGGGACTCCTTTTGCCAGCGGGCTTGCTGGGCTTTGTGCAGTTGATTGCGCTGTTCCCGTTGTCGCTGGACGGTTTCTTTCCTGCGTTGCCGGAGGATACGAGATTCCCGTTTCTGGCGTTCCTCAAGGGTCTGGATATGTTGCCGCAGCATGGTGGTCATCCGGGCGGCGTTGGCCTGTTTGACCTGATCGACGGAGGGAAGCTCTTTTTCATCCCCAAGATGTTCTTTGACATCTTTGGCTTTCATGCCGGAATATTTCCCCACGGCATAGACTTCACCCCGAAAATCCACTGCCACAAAACCGCGACGGTCGCCACGGGCGAGGGTGTAGCCCCGTTCTTTCAGAGCTTGGGCAAAGCTGTCCCGTGAATCGGCCATTGCCCAGCATTCCTGAAACATCCGCTTTAATGCCTTGGGATCATGACCGCCGCGTTTGGCCTGTTGCCATTCGCTCAAGGAGAAGGTGGCAGGGTCGCGTTCAAGCCTGTCCACAAAGCCCCGTGGCATTTGCCAGCTGTTTTCGAGGTAGAGCTGTTTGGCGATATCCCGCAGTTTCAGCTTGTAATGCGGGAGGTTGATGGCCTTCATTTTCTCCGTGTCGATCCGTGACCAGACGACATGGGCATGGCGGCGGCCTTCCTTCTCATGGAACACCACCGCACGGGGCTGGCCGTCCAGCCCCAGTTTTTGCTCAATGTCCTCAATCGCGGTTTCAAAAACATGGTCAGGGACATTTTCCTGCTGGGGCGGGTTCATGCTTAGGGAGAACAGGAATTGCCGGGCGCGGGTGCCCCGGCTGATCGCATGGATTTCCTGAAAGGCCGATTGCAGGTCTTCGGCCATGAAGCCCCGCAGTTCATGCACGTGGACATGCTCGTTTTCTTCGGTCTTGAGCAGATGGAGGGCAAGCTGTTTGCTGCCCCCGCGCTGGCTGGCTTTGAGGATCATGGCGCATCCTCCGCATGAAGCCCAAGGGCTGCTATCAGGTCATAGCGGATCGCCTGAACGGCCTCACAGGTCACGCGCAATTCCCGTTCAGTGTCCGGGGTTACGGGCAGGGAGCCGGAATTAGCCGCCTTGGCAAGCTGGTTCAGGTTATTGGCGAGCCGGGAACGTCCCAGCTCACCCAGCACCTTGGCCAAGACCTGATAGTCCTTAACAGGCCGCCGTTCCCGTTTACGGGGAGCCGTGGCTGTATTGAACAGCCGGGAGCGGATATAGGCCCCAAGGGGCATATCCCCAGCCTCCCGCTCCAATTGCGCCCGTTCCTCGAACGTCAGGCGCAGGGAGAACGGTGGTGGTGTGGCCTTGCGTTTGGTAACATGCGCAGGCTTTGCACCAGCCGCCTGTTGAAACTGCCCGGAAAGGGGCGTGATTGATTGGATGTCGTCCAGATTGTTCATGGCGACACCTATGGCTTAGGGGAATTGCGCTTGAGTTGCGCATTCCAATTCTCCAAGGTTTCAAAGAGGCGGTTCGAGGTTTCTCCCTCGAAGTGCGCCACTTAATCCTACCTTTGCTCCACCACCCTGCCGGGAACTATCCAACCTAGACGCAACCGGGCAAGCCCAGTAAACTCCCGCCCCTTGGGTTGTACGGCATCAAATTGAGTTCGCAAAACTTGTCGCATTAAGACCATCCCTCACTGACCAGGTCAGTTATGCCTCTATGAGGCTCCTAAGATATATGCAGGTATTGGCAGAAGGTAACTTATGAAAATTCTTGTAACCGGAGGAGCCGGTTTTATCGGATCTGCGGTGGTTCGGCACATCCTTAATCACACCCAGGATTCTGTAATCAACCTGGATAAGCTTACATACGCTGGAAACCTGGAATCCCTCGCCTCAGTATCGGGCAATCCGCGCTATGCATTTGAACAAGTTGATATCTGCAATCGAAATGAACTTGATCGCATTTTCCAACAACATCAACCGGATGCGGTAATGCACCTGGCGGCGGAGAGCCATGTTGATCGCTCAATTGATGGACCGGCATCATTTATTGAAACCAATATAGTAGGCACCTACCAATTGCTGGAAGCCAGCCGGGACTACTGGAAACAATTACCTGAAACACGCAAGGCGGCATTCCGTTTCCATCATATTTCCACTGATGAAGTTTACGGCGACCTGGAAGGACCCGAAGATTTGTTTACCGAAACAACCCCCTATGCCCCCAGCTCGCCCTACTCCGCCAGTAAAGCCAGTTCGGATCATCTGGTGAGAGCCTGGCGCCGCACCTACGGTTTACCGACTGTTGTGACCAACTGCTCCAATAATTACGGTCCTTTCCACTTCCCCGAAAAATTAATTCCGCTAGTGATTCTTAACGCATTGGAAGGAAAACCATTGCCGGTTTATGGAAAAGGCAACCAAATTCGCGACTGGCTGTATGTGGAAGACCATGCAAAGGCCCTATATAAAGTCGTTACCGAAGGCAAGGTGGGTGAAACCTACAACATCGGCGGCCACAACGAGAAGCAAAATATCGAAGTTGTGTTAAAAATTTGCGAATTGCTGGATGAGCTACGTCCGCTAAGCCAAACCAATTTACCGATTTCAGCCCACAAGGATTTAATTGCATTTGTGCAGGATCGTCCCGGCCACGATATTCGTTATGCCATCGATGCGAGCAAAATCAAACGTGAACTGGGATGGGGTCCGGAGGAAACCTTTGAATCGGGTATTCGAAAAACCGTGCTTTGGTACCTTGCAAATCTAACCTGGGCCCACCGAGTCCAGGATGGTAGCTACCAACGCGAACGCCTCGGCATTAAATAGCAATATCACCCAATATCTGGTTATTAACGCTAGACAATTTCGGATTTTTTATGAAAGGCATTATTCTCGCGGGCGGTAGCGGCACACGCCTTCACCCAATTACCAAAGGTGTATCAAAACAGTTACTGCCGATTTACGACAAACCGATGATTTATTATCCATTATCGGTGCTTATGCTGGCAGGTATTCAAGACATCTTGATTATTACTACACCGGAGGACTCATCCAGTTTTATGCGTCTGCTGGGTGATGGTTCGCAATACGGTATTCGCCTTAATTATGCGGTGCAACCAAGCCCCGACGGGCTCGCCCAGGCTTTCGTTATCGGTGAAGGTTTTATCGGTAAAGATAATGTTTGCCTCGTACTCGGTGACAATATTTATTATGGCCATGGCTTAACACAACATTTGCACAATGCAACGCAACGCAAAACCGGGGCAACGGTGTTTGGTTATCACGTTAATGACCCGGAACGTTTCGGTGTTGTCGAGTTCGACGCTCACATGCGTGCAATATCTATCGAAGAGAAACCCAAGCATCCCAAATCCAATTATGCGGTTACCGGTTTATATTTTTACGATAACGATGTGATTGATATTGCCAAAGCAATCAAACCTTCACCCAGGGGCGAATTGGAAATTACCAGTGTTAACAACGCCTATCTGGAGCGCGGCGATTTAAATGTTGAACTGCTCGGGCGCGGATATGCCTGGTTGGATACGGGCACGCACGACAGCCTGCTGGAAGCGGGGCATTTCGTACAAACCATAGAGCATCGCCAGGGATTGAAAGTTGCCTGCCTGGAAGAAATTGCCTTTGCCAACAAATGGATTGGCAAGGACCAATTAATTGCTGAAGGCAAAGCGCTTTCCAAAACCGGCTATGGTCAATATTTGCTGAAAATTGCAGAGCAGGCAAAGGCATGAAGATTCTCGTAACCGGAGCCAACGGCCAGGTTGGTTATTGCCTTCAGCAACAATTAATCGAAGCGAACTGGGATTTTATTGCGCTTACCCGTAACGACCTGGATATTAGCGACGCTGAGGCCGTGGAAAATATTGTCACGCGCGCGCGCCCAAACATTATTATCAACGCCGCCGCCTACACCGCGGTAGACAAGGCCGAACAAGAGCAAGCAATTGCCTACGCCATCAATCGTGATGGTCCCGCCAATCTTGCGCGCGCCGCAAAAAATATCAATGCAGCAATTCTGCATATTTCTACTGACTACGTATTTTCAGGTGATGCTACTGGCACCTATCGCGAAGAGGATGCCACTGCTCCGCAAGGTATTTACGGGCAAAGCAAACTCCAGGGAGAACAAGCGGTTGTAGCCGCAAATGAAAAACACATTATTTTGCGCACCGCCTGGGTATTTGGTGAACACGGTAATAATTTTGTCAAAACCATGATTCGCCTTGGACGCACCCGAGATACCTTGGGCATAGTAGCGGACCAGGAAGGGAGCCCCACTTATGCAGGAGACATTGCCAAGGCACTGCTGGCCATTGCAAAGCACTACGCCGAAGGCAATCCAACACCATGGGGTATTTACCATTATTCCGGGTTGCCGCACATTAGCTGGTTCGGTTTTGCACAACAGATTTTCGCCGAGGCCGAACGTGCCGGAATTTATGAAAAACCAACTCCCCAGCTAAACGCAATTACTACATCCGATTACCCAACACCCGCCAAACGCCCGGCCAATTCAAAACTCGATTGCAGCAAAATCGAGCGCGCCTTCAGGCTAGCACCCAGCAATTGGCAAGCAGCATTGAAAAATATTAATGCTTATTCGTAACGGTCAATAACGAATAATCAAAAAGGATATTCCCGAAGTTATTGATACAACCACAAGGGCCGCAATTGAAGATATTACCTAGGATAACAGAACGGTTCTTTTGTAAATTTTTTATACTACGCCGAGTTTTTTTCAATTAAATTTGAAATCAGTGTCAACTTGGAGTTTTCCTTGCGCGCCTTATGCATCAGGTCACTAATTTCATATAGCGGCTCAAAATCCGCGTCTGAATCAGCAATTAAACTGAAGAGTTCTTGGTATCTATAGGTGTTACAAAACTGTTCCGCCTGGTTCAATAGTGACTCGAGTGTATTTGAGGACATGCGTTTTTCCTGAGCACGCAAAATGCGGGGGTGGACGGTGCCTTCACAATTTTCCCCACATAATAATTCTTCGTAGAGTTTCTCTCCCGCTCGCAACCCGGTAAACACGATCTCAATATCCCCATTCGGGTTTTGTTCGTCTTTAATACTGTAACCGGACAGCAAGGCCATTTCCTTCGCCAGATCCAGTATTTTCACGGGATCACCCATATCCAGAACAAAGACATCTCCACCTTGGGCAATTGATGCTGATTGGATAACCAATTGGGCCGCCTCACTAATTGTCATGAAATAACGAACTATATCTTTGTGGGTTACGGTAATTGGACCGCCTTTACTAATTTGCTCTCGAAAGCGAGGTACCACAGAGCCTGATGAATCAAGGACATTACCAAAACGGACCATACTGAAAATGGTTTTAGTAGAACGTGATGCAAGGTCTTGCAAAACCAATTCGGCCAAACGCTTGGATGCGCCCATGATATTTGTCGGGCGCACTGCCTTATCAGTGGAAATCAGGACAAAGTTTTTAACATTGTTGCGCAACGCTGCCTCCGCAGCGTTTTTTGTACCGAATAAATTATTTTTAACCCCCTCTATAATATTTTGTTCAACCATTGGTACGTGTTTATAAGCCGCGGCATGGTAAACAATATGCACTTCAAATTGGCGCATCACCATATCCAGAAGCTGGAAATTTTGCACCGATCCAAGGAGCGGAACCAATTCAACTTGCCGTAAAGCTTCGGTTTGCAATGCTTTTAATTCCTTTTCAATCCGGTACAAATTGAATTCATTTTGTTCGAACAGGATTATTTTCTGCGGTTTTAGTTTTATCAGCTGGCGACACAGCTCCGAGCCAATGGACCCACCTGCACCCGTTACCATCACTATTTTGTTGGTGGTATTTTTACTCATTAACAATTGGTCTGGTTCAACCGGATCACGCCCCAGCAAGTCTTCAATTTGAATATTGCGCAACTCGTTGATACGAGCGATACCTTTTACGATATCCGTAACGGGAGGAATGGTTTGTACCTGTACCAGTAGTGGCTCAAGGTAGCGGATAATATGAACCCGTTCTTGTCGGCTTATATTGCCTAACGCCAACAGAATCCGGCTGACGTTATTTTCCCGAATGAGGCGTGCCAATTGATCAGGGTGATATACGCTAATTCCGCTGATAACAATGCCATGCAATTTTTGATTATCATCAACAAATGCAATCGGGTTAAATTCACCGCTCAGTTGCAGTTGTATCGCCAGATTATTACCCGTGTCACCGGCTCCATAGATGATTACGTTAATATCGCCTTTAGGGGTAACAAATTTGACTAGATTCCTAAATGCCAAGCGTGGGATACCAATCAAAATTAATGTGGTGAATACATAAATAATTGGTACCGAGCGGGGAATAAATGCGTGCAGGAAGAACCCGCTAAGCGCCATCGCCAGGCTGGAGATAAGAATACCGGTAAATATGGTTACCATTGCCTGCTGGGTCATGTAGCGCAAAATGGCTCGGTACAACCCCATGCGTATAAATGCATATATGGACACGAATGTAGTGATCAACGCGCACATAATTAAGGGTGCATCAATATTTATATTGACGCTGCCCAAACGGAGGACATAAGCGAGATAGAAGGAACCGAGTATCGCTAATACATCATAGGTGACGGATATTATTCGCTTGATGGAGCGAGGTGCACTTAAGAAACGGTATAAAATAGCAGTGTACATATTCCTTCAACCATGAAAGAGTTAGACCGCAAATGGTAACAATTGCCATGGCCGATTAACAGCAGCCGAGGGTAACAATTTGTTACCCTTTCCACCCCTGGAATGGCATTTGACATATCCTATGCCGAAGTTTTGATGCTCCTGGAACGCCCCGTGAACCCCATCTTTTTACCGATCAGTGCTGTTATCGTTAACTATAATGCCGGCCCCGGTTTAGTCAGGGTTATAGAAGCCGTTATAAGCCAAGCCTGTGAAGTTATTCTGGTTGATAATGCCTCCGCGGACCAAAGTATCGACCTGGTCGAAGCCCGTTTTCCCGGTAATAGCCAATTACGGATTATCCGCAACCATTCCAATCTTGGGTTCGCAAAGGCCTGTAATATCGGTGCGCGAGCCGCATCACAACCTTATTTGTTTTTCCTGAATCCTGATTGTATTTGCGAACCAGGAAGTTTGGCGCGGTTATATCAGGCTCTTATGCAAAACCCGAAAGCCGGCATGGCAGGCGGCTTATTATTAAATCCCGATGGCAGCGAGCAGGCGGGCGGGCGGCGGTTAACCCCAACCCCCGGCCGCACCCTGGTGAGCGGTTTTGGCTTGCAACGCCTTGTCAAACGATGGCCGAAGTTACTGGTGGATTTCAATTTGCATCAACAACCCCTGCCCGCTAATCCCATTAGCGTAGAGGCTATTTCCGGGGCTTGTATGTTAGTAAAGCCGGAAGCGCTGGCACAGGTCGGTTTATGGGATGAAGGCTATTTCCTGCATTGCGAGGATTTGGATTGGTGCATGAGGTTTACCCGCGCAGGCTGGCAAATTCTGTTTGTACCCAATGCCACTTTCAGCCATGCGCAAGGTACGTGCAGTAAAACTCGCCCCCTATTCGTCGAATGGCATAAACATAAGGGCATGAGTCGCTTTTATTACAAATTTTTCCGAAAAGCCTATCCGCTGCCTTTATTTTGGCTGGTATTGGCCTCGATTTGGGCCCGATTCGGAATGATCTGCATCAGATGGTATGTATTGAAATTATTAAACCGATAAATTCAACCAGGGTCACCTGTACTGGAAAATCCGCCTTATTGGGCAATACTAAACCCAGCCTCCACAGGAAACTCGACCCCGCCAATGAATGATAAGCACTTCAGCTCGGTATTACTGCTGGCAATTTTTGTTACCGCCCTGGCAGTTATTGCCCAGAAGTTTTTTCCCGATAAGCGCTTGGCTGTTTGGCCAAATACCAATTATGTCAATTACTTTTATGCCACCACGATGGAAGATGGCCGCCCAGCCGCTTACTGGCTGGATCAGGACAAAGGACTTTGGCGCTGCGAATATCCCAAAGACGACAAAAGTGAATATTTTGCTTGCAGTTTTAACGTGCTGTTTACCCTGGCGCTTGATCGCGGTATAGATTTGTCTGGCTACAGCCATATGCGAATCAAGCTTAAGTTTTCCGGTACCGCCAGCAAATTGCGTTTCTATTTTCGCAATTTCAATCCGGCCTATTCCAGGATAGAGGATACCAACAGCACGAAATTTCATTCCATGCTCCTCCACACCAAGGATTTGCAGGATGAAGTCGCTATCAGTCTTGATGAATTTGTGGTTGCCGATTGGTGGCTTGGCCAATATGACATTCCGCGCAGCTTATCTCGCCCTGAAATGGATAATGTTGCCTCTATCGGCATGGATTTTGTTGAAGGCTTGCAACCGGGCAACCAGGATATCCAGATTGAAAAAATGGAGTTCGTTGGTGGATGGATTTCTGCGGAAAAATGGTACTTATCCATTCTTGGGTGCTGGATGTTGGGGATTTTTATTTTCGCCATCACCCGCCTCGTGCAATTACAACGACAAACAAAACACGACGTTCATGTTATTAACCTATTGAGCAAAAGTAATGCCGAATTACAGCAGGAAAAAGATCGCTTTCGCCGCTTATCAACCGTAGATCCGCTTACCCAGGCTTATAATCGTTTCGGTATAGATCAAATTGTCTCGACCTTGATGATTTTTAACATCGAGCGAGGACAGCATCAGGATGCCCCGGAGTTCGCGTTAATCATTATTGATATAGATTATTTTAAACGGATTAACGACCGCCGCGGCCACGACGTTGGTGATAGGGTCCTGCAACAAATTTCTGCCGTTATTAATAAAGCTATTCGCCCGCAGGATTTTTTGGGGCGCTGGGGTGGCGAAGAATTTGTCGTCATTATGCCGAGTACGAGAAAGGAATTCGCTATTGCATTGGCCGAGAAAATTCGCCTTATGATTTACGATACCGAGTTTGAACCGGGGAACCCACTCGCGGTTACGGCAAGTTTTGGGGTGAGTGATAAATTGGCCGATGAAGATTTTGCGAGCACATTCAAGCGTGCAGATAGCGCATTATATAAGGCAAAAAATCAAGGAAGGAATTGCTGTGTACTGGCGGAGGATGTATTGGTTGTTTGATGAATCCTTCTATCGCGTCAATAAAAAAACCCGCTGGAGCGGGTTTTTTATTGACGATGATTCATTACAACTTATCAAACGCATCCGTTAACAGGCAATCAAAGCGACGCGCATCGTATTCCACAATACGGGCCACATCCTGTGGCTGGATAATATTCTTGGCCGCCGCATCCTTCGCTAATTCCTCAGTTGTAGCGCCGGCAATCTTGCCGGTATTTTTTGCTTTAAGGAACGCATTCCAGACAGGCCCCAATGACAACAACAGTTGATACGTGCTTTCTACACGCCCCGCCGCATCTTGCGGATCATGACTGACGTAGAGATATTGTGCCAGCAACTGGCGCACCGGATTCTCCTCCATAATCAATTCACCCAGTTCGCGTATCAGGTTGTCATTGGGCTTACGTACAATTTTTCCGCACGGCATAGTGACGAAACGAACCAGTGTTGCAAGCCATCGCTGTGGGAAATTATCGGCAAAATCGCGTAGCGCTTCTTGAGCGAGATAGAGCGAGCGCGTTAACGCGTATTCAGCGTGCGCATCTTCGGCACGGGTGCGCGGATGTGCCGAGTGGAATTTCAAAATCGAGCAGGCGATAAATAATTGGCTGTGTACATCACCCAGGCGCGCCGATAACAATTCGCGGCGTTTCAGGTTGCCACCCAAAATGCCCAGCGCAATATCTGACATGGATGCCAGCGCCGCACTGAGTAAATTAATGCGCTGGTACCACCGTTTACTGAAATCATCGGCATTGGCGGGCACACTGCTGAAGCGGCCGCCGAGGAATCCGAGGATCTTGGTCCGCAACAGGTTGCTAAAAATGTGACCGAGATGGCTAGTGAAAAGCTTGTCAAATTTCTTCAAGCCTGCATCGCCATCCTCCAATTGCATCGCTTGCATTTCCTCAAAGAGGAATGGATGGCAACGCATGGCGCCCTGGCCAAAAATCATCAGGGAACGGGTGAGGATATTTGCACCTTCCACCGTAATCGCGACCGGCACGGAAACGTATGAGGCTACGAGGAAATTGCGCGGCCCCCTTTGAATCGCACGGCCGCCCACCACATCCATGGAATGCTCTACGGATTTACGCATCATTTCAGTTGCGTGGTATTTCGCCATTGCGGTCATTACGGACGGAGCCCCTGTTTCCAGGCCCTTGGTAACAAATTGCCTCATCGCTTCAAGTGCGTAACCGCTGGCGGCAATATCCGCCGTCACTTCCTGCACGCCTTCGAATTTACCCACTTCCATATTGAATTGGCGGCGAATGCGCGCATACGCACCCACCAGGCGGTAATTCATTTCCCCACTTGCTGTCGATAATGCCGGCAAGGAAACACCGCGACCGGCACCCAGGCACTCGATCAACATACGCCAGCCTTTACCGGCCATGGCGGCACCCCCGATGATCCAATCCACCGGCATAAATACGTCGGTACCGAAAATTGGCCCATTCATAAACGGTGAGCCGGGATTGTGGCGTTGACCAATTTCAACACCCGGGTGATTGGCGGGAATCAGTGCGCAGGTAATGCCATACTCTTTTTTGTCCGGATTGCCGAGCAAACCTTCCGGGTCGTACAACTTGAACGCCAGGCCAACAACCGTGGCTACCGGAGCCAGGGTGATCCAGCGTTTGCTAAAGGTGAGCTTTAAACCAATCACTTCCCTACCGTCATGCATACCCTTGCAAACAATGCCAATGTCGGGAATAGAGCCCGCATCGGAACCCGCTTCGGGGCCCGTTAAACCAAAACAAGGGATTTCGGTACCCTTGGCTAAACCCGGCAACCAGCGTTGGCGTTGCTCTTCCGTTCCGTACTTAACCAACAATTCACCGGGGCCGAGGGAGTTGGGCACCATGGCGGTCACCGCGGCGGTACCGGAACGGCTGGCGATTTTACTCATAATGCGGCTTTGGGCATGGGGGCTGAAATCCAGGCCGCCATACTCCTTGGGGATAATCAACCCGAAAAACTTTTTATCTTTCAAATATTGCCAGGCTTCGGGTGGCAGGTCTTTCAGATCGTTATAGATCTTCCATTCATCCAGTAACGAACACAGCTCGTTGACTTCGTTGTCGAGAAAAGATTGCTCCTCCGCGGTCAATTGCGGCAGGGTGATTTGCGCAAATTCGTTCCAGTCAGGTTTGCCACTGAATAATTGTTTTTCCCACCAGGTTGTTCCGGCTTCCAGGGCATCACGTTCAGTCGCGCTGATGGGCGGCATGGACTTTTTCAACGCGGCAAATACCGGCTTGGTGAGCACAGCGGAACGGATAGCCGGTACATTCAGCACTACCAATATCAATGCCAGGGGCGTGAGTAACCAGGGCGAATAAAGGCCAGGTGTAAATAAACCCAGCACTAGCCAGGCGAATAACACCATCGCTGAAGCAGCGCCCAGCGCTACCTGCCGATACACCAGCACTGCCACCAGGGCCAAAATGGCCAGCAGAGATAGGACTAACATCATATTATTTGACCCCTGAAAGGTATTTGTTGTTGTGGATTCTTCCGTTGCGAACTCTATCCATAACCTTAGACCAATACCGTTAAGTTGGTGATATTTCCTGCACCCTACCGACACCCTCCACAGCCACAGACACCGGAATTGTGAGCTTTATTCAATTAATTTCCGGTTAACCCGACGCGGCTTCCCATTAATCCAGCTTCCAGCTCGGCTACAGGCAGCGGATGGTCATCAATAAGTTCGATGCGACTATCGGATAAATCCAGGCCGCTATCCATGGGTAACTGGTTAACGCTCAGCACTCCCTGCTCCGCATTAAACATAAAAACACCCTGGTCAGTATTGATTACCGCCTTGGCGCGCACCAGTTGCAGGCCACTTAGCCAACCGAAGAGTTGGTTGAAGTCAAATTGGATATGCGGCTGGATCATCCATCCACAGGAATAAAACCCTTGCGCCGCATTTTCACGGCGTAAAAATTCCTGCCCGGCGGGCAAGCTAATCGCCGCGTTATATAACTCCCGTTGCGGGTTCAAGCGATTGTTGCGCTGGGCAGCATGATGTTGCGGATACGCAACCTGGTGAGGCTGGCGAGGATAATCCAGCCAAGGTAATTGCAACTGCCCATGGCTCACAGCAAAGCTCGCTGCCTTGGGCGGATGGAATTGGGCTAGCAGACCATCAAATTGCGCGAGATCCGCTGCTGAGGCCAGGTCTTTTTTATTGGCAACCAGAACATCGGCTACCGCAATTTGATCATTAAAATTCGCGTTGGCCCTGTAGCGTTCATCGCCAAGTTTACGGGCATCCACCAGCGTAATAGTCGCGCGCAAATCCAGCACCGAATCATAGTATTCCCCGGTGAGGCTATTGATTATTTCTTCGGGATGGCCGAGGCCGGTAGGCTCGATAAGGATGCGATCGGGTTGGGTTTTGGCGATCAGCATATTCAACGCCATTTTCATCGGCAGCCCCGCCACACAACAGATACAACCGCCCGGCACTTCGCGAATGTGGGCGTTCACATCTTTCAGTAACGCCCCATCAATACCGATTTCACCGAATTCATTGACCAATACTGACCATACTTCGCCGGCAGGTTTCATTGACAGCAAATGCCGTATCGATGTTGTTTTTCCAACGCCTAGAAAGCCGGTGATGATATTGGTGGGAATTCGCGGTTTTGACGCACCAGTCTGATTACTCATAACGGCTATGACTCATGAAAACGGTCCGGCATTCTACACGCTCATAATAATCAGCCGATATCGAAGCATTCATAAAAAAGGTGAGCATCGCTCAGCTTTTGAAGCAAATTTAGCAAGGGTTTTATTCTTCCAGCCATGCGGGGAATGGGTCCGGCAAGCATTTCCAATAGCCCTGGCCACGCATTAATTCCTCGTCATCCAGCAGGCAGCTATCTAATTGTTCAATCATCCAGGTTTTGTCCAAATGCTGGCCGATAAATACCAATTCCTGACGCATATCACCGAAAGGTTCTTGCCATTTACCCAAGATATATTCCCGCTGTCCTTCATCTGTCGGCCAATGCTCTTCCGGTATCGCCTTCCAAAACAAGCCCGCCGCGCCGTGTTCCGCCACACCCCCCGCCTGGCTCCACTGACCGGCAAACTGCGGGCGCGAAGCAAGCCAGAAAAATCCTTTGGAACGCAGCAAGCGCGGTTTAACCCCAACACTTTTGTGCGCAATTTGGCCTGCGGGGATTTGCTCAAACGCATGCATAAAAAAGTCATGGATTTTTTGTGGATGGAACGGCCGCCGTGCGCGATACACAAAACTTTCTATTGCGTATTCATGGGTTTCCGGCAAATGCTCACCGCGCAATTCCGCCAGCCAACCGGCGGATTGTTGCGCCTTTTCATAACTGAATTTTTGGGTGTTAAGGATTTTTTCCAATGGCACATTGCCCCTTACCATGGGGATAACTTCGGCTGCGGGATTGAGGCGCTGTAAAATCGTAATCAGTTCATGCAGTTTTTCAGCGCTGATCAAATCGGTTTTGCTGATTAATAGCAGGTCGCAAAATTCAATTTGGTCAATTAACAATTCCGCCAAATTGCGCTCATCGCCTTCGCCCAGGTGTTCGCCAGTTTCTTGCAGGGAAACCGCAGAGTAGTAATCGTCCAGAAAATTTACGCCGTCCACTACCGTTACCAGCGTATCCAGCCTTGCAAATTGCCCCAGGCTTTGGCCGTGCTCATCTTCAAACGTAAAAGTTTCTGCGACAGGCAAGGGTTCGGAAATACCGGTGGATTCAATCAGTAAATAATCAAAGCGCCCTTCTTGCGCCAGGCGCCGGATCTCAACCAATAAATCCTCACGCAATGTGCAGCAGATGCAGCCATTGCTCATTTCCACCAGCTTTTCCTCGGTGCGATTGAGCGTGACCTGGTTATTGACTATAGCGGCATCAATATTGACCTCGCTCATATCATTCACAATGACCGCAACACGCAGGCCTGCGCGATTATTGAGGATGTGGTTTAACAGGGTAGTTTTACCAGCGCCCAGGAAACCGGATAAGAGTGTGACGGGCAAGCTTGTCATAGTAGCCTCACTGAATTGTTACAATATAACATATCGATAATTGTAACCAACTCCCACGTCCTTTCCTAACAGCCAATGCCACTTTTTTGCTTATTCGTCGCCTTGGGACAATCTTTTGTAAACGTTTGCAAATTTACGGTGATTTTTTTGGCGTATAAATCACTTTCTTTATTCATCTATACAAATATCTGCTTTTATTTATTTTCCTTATAAATCAATAAATTAATAAATATTCAATAATTGGCACAGCAATAACCAACGGTGGGAATTCATTCATAAAATTGATTTCCCCCTTTAAATTTGCGCCATAAAACATTTGAAAATGTAAACGATTACAAATAGGATTGCGGCGTTTAAGTGGATGCCAGGACACCCGGATGGCTCGGCTTCCCGACAGAACAAACCTGTACCTACACGAGGAGCGAGGTTTGTTTTGTTGATTTTTATAACAAAACACAAAACTAGAGGACTCATGCATGAAACATTCAGCAGGTTTTAATAAAAAGCTGCTTTCCACGCTGGTTGCAGCCAGTATCGCCACCGGGGCATTTGCCCAGGACCAGGTTGAAGAAGTGGTAGTTACCGGTATCAAGGCATCCTTGACCAACTCTGTCAGCGTAAAACGCACCTCGGCATCGGTCGTGGACGCCATTAGCGCGGAAGATATCGGCAAGCTGCCCGATACCACCATTGCCGACTCATTACAGCGCGTTCCCGGTATCCAAATCCGCCGCAATGCGGGTGAAGGTTCCACGGTTAACGTACGCGGTATGCCGCAAGTCAGCACCTTGTTGAATGGTGAGCAATTCCTGAGTGCCGGTTCAATCACCACGGCACAACCGGAGTTCACCGATATTCCCGCCGAATTGTTGTCGCGTGTGGATGTGGTCAAGTCCGCCCAGGCTTCCACCCTGGCGGCCGGAGTTGCCGGCACCATCGATTTGAGAACCCGCCGTCCCTTTGATTTGGATGATGGCTGGACCTTTGCCGGTTCGGCGGAAGGTTCGCAAGGCCAGTACACCGATGACGAAATCGGCCACAAGGTTTCCGGTTTTGCCGGTTTCAATAATGGTGACAATTTCGGTGCCCTATTGAGCGTTTCCAACTCCAAGGCAACCCTGGCTAACTTCCGTTACGGAATGTACAGCGATTGGTGGTTCCGCGGTTATAACGAAAACGGCGACTGGCCGGGCCAAGGCACCGCATCCGACCTGACCGGCGATGGCGATACCAACGACCAGGTCTTCGGCACCATTGATTACGGCGTCACCAACCGTACCGCGGAGCGCGAACGCACCGGTGTCTCTGGTACCGCGCAATTCCAGGTGAATGACCGTATCGAGCTGGTTGCCGATGTGTTCTACACCAGGATGGACCAGGGCGATTACGTCAATGGCCTGATTGCCGACAACTCCTGGGCGCAATACGACTGGGTGAACCCGGACCCGGGTACCCTGGTTAACCGCGGTAAAGCGGTCGGCGGCAATGGTAAGGATTTCTATACCTCTTCCATCACCAACCTGGAAGCCCTGCGGGTAATTGCCAAGGGCGAAACCCAAATGGATGATCGCGAATCCTTGAATTTCAATTTGCAAGCCAACCTGGAACTGACCGATAACCTGAAAGGTTCCGTGCGTTACGCCCATGGCAATGCAACCAATGACCATACCAGCAGCTTTGCCGATGCCTTGCTTACCAGCGGTATGCAATCCGGTTTGCAGACCAGTTACGGCGGTGTGAAAGCACCGGTTAACCCCGGCGGTTACGGTCCAAATGGCGAGCGCGTACCGGTAGTGGCTGATTTCTCCGGTGAGCATCCAAGCATTCGCTACCCTGCCGGTTTCGGCCAGGACATCAACAGTTATGGCCTGGTGTCCGCATTCTCCCATCAAAACCGTAATGAAGAATCCACCCTGGACGTATTCCGTTTTGATGGTACCTATGAGTTTGATGACGGCGTGAAGCTGGACTTTGGCTACCGTTTCGGCGACCGCGAGATCGAGCGCAACCAATATGACCTGATCGCGCCCTTCACCGTTAAAGATGCTGACGGCAACAACGTCACTGTCTATTCCAAGTGGAAAGACTCGGGTATTCCCGGTGTTTCCGGTGGCGATACCATTGCCAAAACCTTCAAGTTCACCGAATTGCAGGACATGGGTTACATCCACCAGGTGAGCGATTTTGGCCCGGCCAGCGATGGCAACAGCTACTACTTCATCGATCCCAAGGCAATGAAAAATGCCTATGGTTTCCATGAAGCCCTGTACCCCGGCAATGTGCAGCAAAAAGACGGCGCGCAGAGCTACACCGTAGAAGACCAAACCCAGACCGTCTACTTCCAGGGCTCATTTGAAGGTGAATTAGGCCTGCCCTACCAGGCTAACTTCGGTATGCAATACATAGAAACCCGTTTGGACATTAACCAGTTCATCCCTTCGGTTGATACCACCAAAGTTACTGTCAACGGCACTGTGTACCCGGCGCTGGATGGCGTTGCTCCGACCATCGCCAGTACCGAAACCGTTGAACGCTCCTTCAATGATTTCCTGCCGCGCTTCAATATCGCATTTGATACCACCGACGACACCAAACTACGCCTGGCCTATTCCAAAACCATGACCCAACTGGATGCCAACGACCTGGGACTGGGCCGCACCTACACCACCAACAACAACCCTGAATTGGGTGTGTTCCAGGTAGTCAGCGCCTCGCAAAACGGCAACCCGTATATGGAGCCGTGGCGCGCGGATAATTACGACCTGAGCTATGAGTGGTATTTCAACGAGAGCGGTATGGTGAGCCTGGGCTTGTTCCGTGTGGATGTTGAAACCTCCATTGCCACTACCACCGTACAAATCCCGACAGTTGCTGACTCTGATGGCGTCAATCGCAGGCCGGGTGAAACCATCGACCTCACTACGCGCGATAACACTGAAGGCGGCATCGTTAAAGGCCTGGAGTTGGGCTACCAGCAAGCCTTCGATTTCCTGCCAGGCGCATGGAGTGGTTTGGGTACCACCATCAATTACACCTTCACCGATGGCACCGGCGGCGAGAAAGACTTCTACGGTAAAACCATGCCGATGGCTGACAATTCCGAAAACCAGGTCAACGCTGTCCTGTGGTATGAGTACGACCAGTGGCAAGCGCGTATCGCTTACAACTACCGTAGCGAACGCTTCATTGGCCGCGCCTGGAACGATGGCAGCCCCGCTGCATGGTGGCAAGCGCCGACCAGTTATGTGGATGCGTCTGTCAGCTACGACCTCAATGACAACCTGACGGTTTACGTGCAAGGCACCAACATCACCGAAGAGTACGAGGAAACCTACATGCAATGGGAAGACGTCATGGTTAACCAAAACGTGTATGAAGCTCGTTACACCCTGGGGGTGCGCGCCAAGTTCTAAGCGCCCTGCGGGGGATTCATCCTCCGCCTGATTTTTCTCCTCTCCTTTTTTGCCCCGCCATGCGGGGCTTTTTTTATTAATTCCCTGGCGCAGCTAATTGATCCAGGTACCTGCGATGATCCGAAAAATTCAATGCGCAACGGCGCAAGAAATTATCCAGCGCGGATAAATCAAAACATGCTTCTTCCGCCGTGGGTGCGCGCACCTGCTGTTCATTCGGCAAAATCCCCATACCCGCCAGGATGCAATACCAGGAGGGTGCGGGATAATAATGGGCAATATCCAAACGTTGCACTTCTGCCGCGAGGTCCTTTCCGGCAAACCAGGCGCTATACAATTCCCGCATGGTTGCTGACACGTCCTGTTGATCCTCGGTGTTGGCTCGCCAATATTCGGTATCGGTACGCGAACTGGTTTTGTAATGGGTAACTATATAATCGCGCACCCCATCAAAATGCCCATTAATGCGTTGGTTAAAATCATGGCGATAGCGATCGGTAAATTCTCCCCGGGTAAAATAATCTGCAAACAGGGCAATCGTTTGCTGTACTAAAAATAATGCGGTTGCCTCCAAGGGTTCAATAAATCCCTGCGATAATCCCACTGCCAGGCAATTCTTTTTCCAATGCTCCTGCACACGCCCCACTTTCATTTTCAAGTGGCGGACAGGAACATCCGCATCCAATAACCCCAGGCGTTCGCGCAATTCACGCTCGGCCTCATCCGCTGGGCAAAACGCCGAACTATACACATAGCCATTACCATAGCGATTGGTGAGCGGAATCTTCCATGCCCAACCGTGATCCAGGGCAGCAGAAATGGTTTCCGACGGAATTTTTTCACCCATCTCCGATGGCATGGCCACAGCGGCATCATTCAATAAATTATTGCTGTAGCTAATAAAAGGCGTGCACAACGTTTGCTGCAATAACAGGCTGGCAAAGCCGGTGCAATCGACAAAAAAATCCGCGGTATACATTTCACCCGAGGTTGTCACAAGTGATGCGATATTCCCCGCCGTATCCTGCCGCACCTGCGCGATATGGCAAACGCGATGAGCTACCCCGCGTTCAATCGCTTTTTTTCGCAGGAACTGGCCGAGCAAGCCTGCATCAAAGTGGTAACCATAATGGATTTCAAAGGGAAAATTTTCCGGCGCAACTGGCGACAGGCATTGGTGTGCAATTCGCGCCGCCACAAAAAAGCGATCCGGGTGCGCGTACACATCCGCACCACGCAAACGCGCTTGCACGTTATGCGTAAAGATAGGCAGGGTCTGGCGATCCAGTGCAGATGAAAACGGGTGGAAGTAACGCTGGCAACCCTTACGCGTGGACCAGTTTTCAAAACTGATACCGCATTTATAGGTTGCATTGCACTCCGGCATCCATTCCGCTTCGGCAATACCCAGTGAATCAAAAAATAATTTCAACGCGGGTGTAGAACCCTCACCCACGCCGATAATGCCAACATCGGGCGATTCCAGTAACTCGACTTCAAATCCTTTATCGATCCACTGCTTCCCCATAATCAACGCCGCCATCCAACCGGCGGTGCCGCCACCCACTATCACAATTTTTTTCATAGGAATTTCTGTAGCATTTTAATGTGGCAAACGAAACAGCCACCGGTTTGTAAATGCCCGCCGCGTTTTTTTCAGCATTCTCCCACAGCGGTTATTCAACAACAATGAATCAATAACAATCGAATTAGCGACGATCGAATTAGTGGCAATGGAACCGCCGCTATATTCCCGTTACAGCGATTACTTCATCATTGCTATATTTCCCGCTATTACGCTGGTGACGAGGATTCAGTTATGATGTGACGCAACAGGTCACGCAGGGGACCGGGCTCCAAAGCGACTCCCAATAAAAACAGCCAACATTTGCAGGAATTCCACCAATGTCGCAACAACAACCTATTCGTAACCTTGTCATTGTGGGTGGCGGCACAGCGGGCTGGATGGCTGCCGCAAGTTTTTCCCGTTTCCTTGCTGATAAAGCAATTCACATTACGCTTATTGAATCTACCGGCATAGGCACTGTAGGTGTCGGTGAAGCGACTATTCCCAGCATTGTCCAATTCAATCACTCGGTGGGTTTGGATGAACTGGAATTTATCCGCGCGACACGCGCCAGCTTCAAACTCGGCATTCAGTTTGAACACTGGTACAAACAAGGCGAAAAATTTTTTCATCCGTTTGCGGATTATGGGGTTAATTTCGGCGGTGTGGAATTCCAGCATTATTTTTACCGATTGAAAAAAAATTATCCTGCGGAAGATTTACATGCTTACTCCATCGCATGCCAACTCGCCAAACATAACCGTTTTGCACAGCCCTTGGAAAATCCCGCAAACCCTTTGGCTGATTATTCGTACGCGTACCACTTTGACGCGACCCTGTATGCCGGGGTTTTACGCAAACTTGCGGTTTCCCGCGGTGTCATCCACCTCGATCAAACAGTGAAAAAAGTAAACCTGCGCGAAAGCGATGGATTTATTGATTCACTATTACTGGACAATGGCCAGACACTGGCTGGCGATTTGTTTATTGATTGCACCGGTTTTAAAGGATTGCTGATTGAAGACGCGTTGCACACCGGCTATGAAGATTGGCAACAATGGTTACTTTGCGATGCCGCTGTGGCGGTGCAATGTGAAAACACCGCCGAGCCAACACCCTACACCCGTGTTACCGCATTGGACTCGGGTTGGATGTGGCAAATCCCCCTGCAACACCGCATGGGTAACGGCTATGTTTTCAGCAGCCGCTTTATCGATAAGGATTCTGCCACACAAACACTGCTGGAAAAAATCAGCGGCACACCGCTCACCACGCCGAAACCATTTACCTTTAAAGCCGGGCGGCGCAAAAAAATCTGGAACAAAAATTGTTATGCCCTGGGTTTGGCGTCCGGATTTTTGGAGCCCCTGGAAAGCACCAGCATTTCCCTTATCCAAACCGGCATCACCCATCTACTGACATTTTTTCCGGATAGGTCATTTAACCAGGCGATGGTTGATGAAGTAAATCGTCGCCACCAGCATGAAATGGAACGCATCCGCGATTTTATCGTGCTCCATTACAAACTCACCCAACGCACCGATACGGAATTCTGGCGCTATTGCCAAGCCATGGAAATACCACCGAGCCTGCAACATAAAATCGATTTGTTTAAAAGCTGCGGACATATTTTGCAGCATGAACCCGAGGCCTTTGAAAAATCCAGCTGGCTAAGCATTTACCATGGTTTTGGAATCATCCCGGAGCGAACCGATAATCGTATTGATCATTTCCAGGATACCGAAATTGCCACCCGGCTTTCTAAAATTAAAAGCTCACTGGAGCAAGCCGGGAAAAATGCAATGAGCCATGGGGAATTTATTCGCCGGCATTGTGTAGCATCGGAGTTTGATAATTAATTGTTCACTGGCACCCCGGCCCCGGATTTTTACCGGGAACCATGGCGAATTTATTCGCGATTTTCCATGATGCAGTATCGCTTGATAAATTCACCATGGGTTGGCAACTTTATCGCGGTATCGTAAATGGCCCTTGCTCCCTGGTTAAGCGATTGCGCCAACTTTTTACTATCCAGGACATCTGCCAGCGGGTGATACTTTTGCGGTCGCACCCCCATGCCTTCGAGGATCGAGCACCAACTGTCCTGGCCGAATAAATTGTCCGGGTGGTGACGTAATTGCCCGCGCTGGCGGAACAGGTTTATTTTTTCTTCCAGTGCATCGGGTATCGCCATGGTTTTGCAGCGGCGCCAGAAATCCGTATCGTCCCGTTGGGTGGTGCAATAATGCAAAATAATAAAATCTCGTATTTCGAGGTACTCGTTATCCACCTCACGATTAAATTGCTGTTCCAGCTGTTCATCGAAATCGCGATCAGGATAATTGCGGATAAAATGTACCAGGGTTCGATAAACCAAATGAATCGCGGTGGATTCCAGCGGTTCCAGGAAACCGGCAGCCAAACCCAGCGACAAACAATTGTTGTGCCAGATTTTTTTTCGCTTGCCGGTGACAAACGGGATAATACGCGGCGGGTTCAGCGCCTTGCCGTCAATAGTATTCAATAAGGTATGGATGGCTTCATCGTCAGAACAGTAATCGCTCGCAAAAACATAACCATTTCCGGTGCGATGTTGCAATGGGATTTTCCAGGTCCAGCCCGCTTCACGTGCGGTGGCAATGGTAAACGGGGATGGCTCACCGTGGTTTTCGGTTTGCACAGCAACCGCGCGGTTGCAGGGCAAATAATTTTCCCAGCTTTCATACCCCACTCGCAGGGCTTCTTCAATTAATAATCCTTTAAAGCCCGTACAATCGATAAAAAAATCACCCGTAACAAGCTGGCCATTGGTTAATTCAACGGCCTGGATGAATTGCCGTTGGTCCGTCATTACTCTTTCAACCCTTGCTTCGATATGCCCTACACCGCGCGCTGTTGAAAGCCTGCGCAAATAACGTGCGGCCAATACCGCATCCAGATGCAAGGCGTAACCGTAATTCGCCAGCGGCGTGTTTTGCAATTGGGTTTCCAGCATAAAACGATTATGTTCAGCCATGATCGCCGCCGGGGAGTGCTCCATCCAGCGAGTCGGATAACCGTTTGCAAGTGTCTTTAGCCAGACCTGGTAAAACTCATGCCCATCAATAACGCGACCGATTTTTCCAAACGGATGGAAAAAAGAATGGGTATTGTTGAGCCAATGATCGAAACGAATACCTAATTTAAATGTGCCCGCTGTGGCTTCGATAAATTCCCTTTCATTAATACGCGCGGTTTTAAGGAAAGCCATAAACGACGGCACAGTCGCCTCGCCTACGCCGATAATCCCGATGTCCGGCGATTCGATCAACGTAATACGCGTATTGCTGCCCTGCAAAATAGGCGCGAGTAAACTGGCGGCCATCCAACCGGCGGTTCCGCCACCGATAATGACGATGGAATTTAATGCGCGTGGATTATCCGGCATAGATGTCCCCGGTTTAATTGTTAACAACTTTACAGTACTGGTTAATAAATTCCTGATGCGTTGGCAATTCCGCAACCGCATCCATAATGGATTGACGCATAGCCGCCAGGCTTTGCCGTAGATAATCGCTATTCAATCGATCCACATTTTTATTGTAGTTGTTTGGGTAAAAATTAAATCCGTTGTAAATGGCCAACCAGGAATCCGGGTGGAATATTTCCCATGGGTAATGCAATAAATCCCCTCGTTCCGAATAGGCGCTGATCTTTTGCTGCAAGGTATCGGGTATATCCATGTTTTGGCAGTAGCGCCAGAATTCTGAATCGGTTCGTTGATTCAGTTTGTAATGGAGAATAATGAAATCGCGGATACGCTCCCACTCGGTGGCGGTTACCTGGTTGAAATAATCAATTTTTTCCTGGTTAAAAAACGGATGCGCAAATGAGCCGCAAATTTTTTCAATCCCGGTTTCGATTAATGCAATACTCGTGCTTTCCAACGGTTCCAGGAAACCCGCCGCCAAACCTATCGCAATACAATTTTTATTCCACGCCTGGGCGCGACGCCCCGCGGTGAATTGGAATTTGCGCGGGCTATGCAAAACCTTGCCATCAATATGTTGTAACAGGGTTCTCTCCGCCTGTTCGTCATCAATAAATTGGCTGCTGTATACGTGGCCATTACCCTGGCGATGCTGCAATGGGATCCTCCATTGCCAACCGGCGGTATGGGCTTTTGCAAGGGTGCGAATAACCGGTTCGCCTACCAATTCGGACTGCACCGCCATAGCGCGATCGCACACTAACCAGCGGCTCCAATCAACATAGCCAGTATTCAAATTCTTGTTGATGAGGAGACCGTGGAAACCGGTGCAATCTATAAATAAATCCGCTGCGATCTGGCGGCCGTCATCAAGTTGCAAACTGTTAATGAAGCCATTGTCCGGGTTTAATTCGACTGAATTAATCTTTGCATCTACGTGAAGGACTCCGCGAGCCGTGGCATATTCGCACATAAGTTTGCCAAACATTCCCGCATCAAAATGCAACGCCCAATCAAATACCGATAAAGCGGACGAAGGATTTTCTGCCGGAAATGTAAATTTGTTGGCGCGCGCCAGGGCGATACCGAGCGAATATTGTTCCAGGGGCGCGGGATCACCCGATTCACGCAATTTCATCCAATAATGATGGAAGCGAATACCGTTTGCATCCTGGCCGAATAATCCGAAGGGATGGATAAATGAAGTGCCCTGCTTGAACCAATCTTTAAATTCAATACCCAGTTTCACTGTCGCGCGGGTCCTGCGCATCACTTCCATATCATCCATACCGAGCGCTTGGTAAAAGCGGCGCAAGGTCGGGATAGTTGCCTCCCCGACACCTACCGTACCTATTTCACTGGATTCGATAACCGTGATTTTTATATCAGTTTTGGAAAAATGCTGGCTCAGCTTGGCCGCGGCCATCCAACCTGCGGTTCCGCCACCGGCAATCGCTATGGATTTAATTGTGTAATTGTCGCTCACAATGACTCCGATATTTATTGCCCGAAATAATAACGCCACGGGGATTGCTCACCGTGGCGTTATCTTGCCTTGATTCAGGCGGGTATTTCCAACGACTTAATACCTTATTAGAAATTCACGCGGGTTCCAAGGGCCCAACGCGCCTCATAAATATTCTGGAAGGCTTTTTGCTCCTCGAACTCCAGGTATGTTTGCTGGAATTCTTCCGTGATATTGGAACCATTGAGATATACCGCAACATTTTCAGTTACGTCCCATGTGACGTTCAGGTCGAGTTGACCATAGTCATCCTGATACAAGGCTTGCTGGCCGATAGCCGGGTTGCCCTGCGCAATCAACCGCGGGGAACGGAAGTTGTAAGCAAGACGCGCTGACAAAAATTCATTTTCGAACCAACCTACCAGGTTATAGGTGTCTTCCGAGTTGTTAACGAAGGGTAATTCTTTTCCATTAACACCTTTGGCATCTTGCGAACTATCGGACAGGGTATAGTTCACATCAAAACCGAAGTTGGAGATGAAACCTTCCGCAAAATCAGCGAATGCAACACGGGCCGCCAATTCCACACCATTAACCTCGCCACCCTTTCCTTGCACAGGCGCGGTGAAACGCCAGCCATCCGGATTGGTTCCATGGTACAAACCATCAGCATCCAATTCACGGATATAGACGTTACCGCCAGTGATAAAGCTGTCAATTTCAACTTTATAGAGGGTTGCTGTCACAGCTGATGCACCGCCGAAATACCATTCAACAGCGAGATCCATATTCTCCGCGCGAGTTGGATCAAGGTCCGGGTTTCCTGCCAGCGCTCCGCCGTCAGTAACACGCATACAACCGCAGTCTTCATTGAATACGCGTGCTACTGACTTGGCGCCACCCCATTGCAACAAATCCAGCGCTTGCATGGTTTCACCGTAGGCAAAACGCACTTTTACATCATCAGTAATGTCGTAGGCCAGGTTTAATGCCGGAAGCACATCGGTATAACCACGCTGGGTCACCGCATCGCCCGCGTCGTAGTTAACCCCCGAGTGAGGTACACCATCGCCGGTAACGTTTTGAATGATAGTCAGGTCAGTATCTATTACTTTCACGCCCAGGGTTCCGTGCAACTCGCCTGCGCGGAAATCGGTATTGAGGAAGTAACTGAATTCATCCAGGCCAACACCATAGCTTTGGCCTGGCTGGAAGAACTTGGTCTGCGGGCCAAATACTTTTTCCTGGTAAGCCAGGGTATTGTCGAATGCTTTCGGATCCGCGACCCATACGCCGGGAATACCCTTAACAGGACCGAAGTCATCCATCCAAATCACGTTGTTGTGTTGATCCAAACGTGTTGGTGGTAGAAGCGTGTAGTTATCAAAACGGTCCCTGGTTTCGCCTGTGGGTTCCCCGTCTTCATCGAGTATCGGCACCTGGACACGATTGCCGTTTGCATCAACTATGTATTCACCTTGTGGCAGGTCCGGATTACATTCCGCTGTGCCCGCAAATTGGTCAACCGCTTTCCACTGTGCCGAACAACCAGTGTCCGCAAAATTTGCAAAATAAGAGAAGGCCACGTGATCGACTTTGCGTTCGCTTTGACGCACACCGAAATCCACTTTGGTGATGAAAGGAGCATCGTCAAACTCGTAACTCCATTTAGTGCTGAAGGTGTTCATAGTGCCTTCGTCATCGGTGTTATTTTCCGAAGAAATGGCGCCTACGTGATAAGAGTCGATGCTTCTCATATAGTCGGCAACGCTCATCATGCCTTGCCCACCGTTAACGACTTGATCAAAGCCGCTGAATACCGGATGCTCACCGGAAGCATCGTAGTTAATACGCCAATCCGTACCCCACATACCACCGGGTGAGTATTGTGCGAAGCAACCGCCATTCTCGCCCTCAAAGGAGCCCGGGATCGCATTTGAGCCGGTGCAATATTTTTCCGGCACCAAACCACCGGGACCCGTTACCAACGAGTTCTGGTCAATGCTCATCAAATCACCTTCAATATAACCATGGCGCATGCTGGCATTGGCGTCGGCGCGGGTAACACGCACGGTACCGGTCAGCGGGCCATCATTGTTGAAATTAAAGGCGAGGCTCATGTTCTCGGATTCTTCGGTATTACGGTTTACCTGCGTAAATGACTGGACACGGTAAGGGCGCGCACTGAAATTGTTGACGGTTTTCCAGGTGTTGCCGCTCTCGTCAACAAAACTGTTGCTACCGAAATCATTGGCATAGGCATAGTCGGTAAATGTTTGCCACCGGTTGTTGTGCGAGAATCCCATACGGCGATTGAAACGGTCTTGCTTGCTATAGAAATAATCTGCAACCACTTCAACGGCATCGGTAATGTTCGCCTGGAAAGAGGCGTTTATACCATCGCGGTTACGTTCTTCCTCTTTGTGGAAGGCGGCAAAACCCTGCGGCATTACATGGTATACATCGGCGTCCTGTTGCGGTGTACTCCATGAATGGTTGCTGTTAGTGGCCCCGATACCGCCATTTTCAGAGGTATCGAAATAACCGTTGTAGTCAGTGGCGAGATTTTTTTCGGTGGTAACCGCGCTCACCAGGAAACCAATCTCCTCATTATTCCAACCAATCAAACCATTGATAGTAGGGTCAGCTTCCTTACTGATGGAACCCTGGTCAATTTCCGCACCGCCCGCGAAAGTCCAACCGGAATCCAGGTCAAACGGGCGGCGTGTCTTCAAATCGATAACACCGGTAATACCCCCGGCACTGAGATCGGCGCGTGCAGATTTATAAACATCGGCCCCCGCCATCAATTGGGAAGGCAAATCACCGAAATCCGCGCTGGAACTATCAATGGTTGTAGCGCTGAGGAAGGTCTCACCATTAAGCATAGTGGCGACATTGCTCAGGCCGCGGATCTGCACCGGACCGCCCTCGCCCGCGGTACGCTCAACCTGGATACCGGGGATACGCTGCAAGGAATCAGACACGGTGACATCCGGTAACTTGCCAATATCTTCTGCGGCAATACCATCTACAACCGAAGTCGCATTACGCTTGGTATTAATGGCACTTTCCTGCGCAGCACGAACACCCTGCACCAATACTTCTTCGATTTCACCCTGCGCTTGCGCGCCGGAAGCAAACACTGCCAGGGTCGCTGCCGACCCGCAGAGCATAAGCGCCCGGTTAACCGAGCGAATTGAATCTCTTAGTTTGTTTGTCATGACCATCCCCTTAGCTATTTTTTAATGATACGTCCGTCGCGATTGTTGGAACCAAAATCGACAACGTTGTCGGAATGCAAATTAAACCTGAAAGGACAACGTTGTCAACAGTGTGTAGAAACGAAACAAAATAGATAACTACAGAATTTTCAATGGCTTAGCTTGATACCGAAAAAAATGGGACGTTGATTTACAAAAAAATACCGGCGAACCGGCCCGCGTAACTATGGTCAAGATTTTTGAAATCGCAATTGGAAGGGAATACCTGGCAACCAAATAGAGAAAGGTTTCCCCTTTTTTGGCGCCAGATAAAGCAAGGACGAGTAAATTTATTGGTTGCGATTTAACTGGTCAACTGCCAGCGCAAGGAACATGTAATTCGCTTCACCACCGCCCATCACATATTCTGTTTGCTGCCAAAAGAACGGCCAGATTTTCAGTTCAGGCAGGTCGGGGCGAATCAAGGCCGTACCGGAAATAACCCCGCCGGGGATATATGACCAATCCGCACGGTTAACCCCGTAAGCAACCGTGGCTGAGTTGGCACCCACTCCCGAGGCAAAACTCTGGGTGTTTTCACCCGGATGGACCCCCAGTACAAAATTAAGCGCGTTAACATAAGACTCCGTACCGGTAAATTGCGGCCAGGATTTATGGAAAAAATATTGTTTAACGCCGAATTCCTGGATAGTCCAGCCCGCCCCCCAAATATTGGGCTTATAGGGTACGCCATAAGGGGATTCCGTTTGCGCCCGCTCACGAACGGTTTTCTGGTAGGCATCAACCGCGCTATTTATGGTATTTACAAATGCCTCATTTTTAATGGATGGCATAACACGGCCAATCGCCCAACCGGTTTTTTCGATGTCGGTAACTATCTGCTGCTGCAAACCCACCAATTCATTGCGATAGTTATCATTATTGGTAGCCAGAATTAATTCCGCTAATGCAAATACGCGAACGTCCGGGCGCTTCGTTTTTGGAGCGGCAACCTTATAAAGGTTTTGCGCTGCATCCAACGCCTCTTTTGCCATGGTTGGATTGAAATTTTTTAACACGCGCGCAGCGGCAGCCAAACCAGCGGCAACATCCAGTTCCCGCTCGGGATTGTCTTCGGTAAAGACCCAGCGATCATCCGGCGTACCTGATTTGCCATTTTTAATTTCGCCTTCTTTCAATGCAGGGTCGTAGGGCAGGTTATCCGTTTGCACCATTGCATCGCCCAACAACACGTATTGGCGAATAGTGGGTTCGATAATGCCGCGATATAAACGCCCCATGGATTTGTAACCACCGAGCACACTTAACAACCCGTGTTCGATTTGTTGCAGCGCATCGTTCTTACCATCGGCAACATGGATTTCAACGAGCTTTTTTTCCTGGTCAATTAAGGTTGCGTCGTGATTCAAACCGAATTCTTCCACCATGGTGGCGAGCAACCATACCGTACCCATTTGCGATTCAACGCGTAAATCGTAATCGCCGGCATCGTGCCAGCCACCCGCATCCAAGCCGGGAACGCGCTCGCCGGGTTTAAATTTGGTGCGCGTACTGCCGTCGGAAATATAACCGTCGATGTGATTGAAATTGAGCGGCATCATGCGCGCGTCATCCTGGTGATCCAATCCATGCCACACGCGATATTTTTCATTGACGCGCATGTGGCACATCTGCACCGGTAAAAAATATTCAAGTGTCGGTTGCCACGCATGGCGGGAAAAAACATCATCACCGATTTTAAACGCGTGCGATATTTTATCGCGGTATGAAATTTGATACATACCCGGTTCTTTAATGTCGGAAAAATCGTAACTCATATACTGGTAACGCAAGAAATTACCCCAGGGCTTAACCTTCGCTTCTTTAACCAGGGATTTACCTGTTTCCGATAATTTGAAAATTTTTATTGGCGATGCCCTGGTGTCGCGCTTGTCCTGCTCGATGACAACTTGCTTGGGCTGGGTTGTACCGTAACCCAATTGCGATACCTGGATGACAGGTTCATAAATCCAGTTTTTTATTACATGGGGCGTTACCACCCATTCGAGTGCGCCCCTGGTTTTATTGGCAGGAATAACGCCACGCACTATGTACCAGCCATTGTTGTGATTGGCCCGGCCATCCCACAATTCCAACTCGCCGGTTTTACTTTCTATGGTCATCCGTTGCTTGTCCGAATCCGGTGCAACAATTAATTTTTTTCCGGTACCCAATGCTGCCGTTAAAAATTCGCCATGCGGATTTACCAGCGGCCCGTTGGGTTGTTGCGGAAAAATTCCGCTTTGTCCGTCGAGCAACCAGGATTTCCCAAAAAATTCTCCCGGGAATATTTCAAAGTTAAAACCAATTTTCCCTACCCATTCTTGCGGCAACGGTTTTTCCAAATCCACACTGATTTTAAATTGATTATCCTTTAATGCGGTGACATTCACCTGATAGGTAAATTTCAAGTCGGGGTAAATAATCGGATTGAAACCCTTGCGGTCTTTGCTCGGGTCGGGATAAGAAAGTATCTGGCTGATTGTTTGCGTTTTTTTATCAACGGTTTGTTTGCCGCCTACCGGCATGGGCGACCATTGGCCGGGGGAAATTTCCAATCGCAAATCACCATTGGCGGCAACACGGCTACCGTGCTGGATCACAGTTACGCCCGTCTGGTGGCCGTCGGGATAAATATCGCTGAATGCAGTGACATTCAGCCCCTGCATTTCAAAATAATCTTGCTCGTTGAGTTTGAGCGCATCGGCAACACTAACCGGTGCGGTAATAATTGCCGCTACCAGTAAGGCAAGCGCAGATCTTTTCATAGATAAATTCTCGTACTGTTTTTTGTTATGTGTCTACCCATTACCAACGGCAGGCATGCAAGTCAGGCGCAACAGAGAATAGCCCCACCGGCAATTGCGAGCACACTTAAATTTGTGGATATATGTTAAATAATGTTAAACGGGCTGCGGGTGTGCGAGCGGTGCCGCTGGATAATAATTTGGAATTGCATCCTTGGTTAGGTGCGTTGGCAGCGATTGCGCCCTGCGGATTTAGCGGCATATAAAGCGTGGTCCGCACGTTCGAAGGCGCTCTCCAGAGTATCGTTGGTTTTGAATTCGGTCACGCCTATCGACACAGTGATAGTGAGCGGCTGCTCCTTATAATTGAACGCGGCATTGGCGATCGCCTCGCGCACTTTTTCCAATACACCCAAGGCCGTTTGGCTGTCGGTCTCGGGCATAAGTGCAACAAATTCCTCGCCACCGTAACGACAAAAGAAATCCACCTCGCGCAACCGTTTGGCAATAGAGCGGCCAATCACTTTTATAACGCGATCACCCGCCTGATGGCCGAAGGTGTCGTTAATGCGCTTGAAATGGTCTATATCAAAAACCGCAACACTTAACGGCCTGCCGTAACGTTGCCAGCGCTGCACTTCCACTTGCGCCCGCTCGTTATAGGCTTCGCGATTCGGCAATTCAGTTAGTGCATCTTGCAAGGCTTTTTTGCGCTGGATTTCCAGCGTAGTACGATTTTTTTCCGCTTCCACTTCCAGGGTTTTAATTTTCGCCCCGAGGGTTTCCAATTGCCGGGCAAGATGCTGCTGCGCCTGTTCCGTGCTTTGGTACTGGTCAATCACCTGGCGGATATTACCCAACTGCGATTTCACATTGTCCTTGAGTTGGTTGAGGTCGGTAGCCTGGGCGGCAGAGGTTTCCAGGGCGCCCATCTCACGCATCATGTCGTCTTGCAATTTGCGCGATGCCGCGTGTTCATTCCTCGACCGCTGTACCGCACCGCCCAGCAAGGAATAAATATCGGCAAGTTCCTCATTAACATTTTTCAAATAGCTGGCGAACGCATGGCTAGCCGCCAGGTAGGCATCCATCACCAGCGAGCGTACGGATTCAAGCGCAGGCACCAGCCCATCCGCAGTCACACCGGCATTGAGGTGATTGCGCAGTGCCTGGACCCTGGGTTTCAGCGCGACATCATTTTCCAGGTTTTGCAGGAATTCATTCAGGACCCTGGCCATTGCCTCCAGGTGCGCGAGCTTTGCCGGTTGCCCGGCAATCTGCACGGTGCCGGCATCAGCGGTAACAGGCAGGTGGATGTGATTGTCATCAGGTTCCCCATACGCCTGTTCGTCTGGTTTGGCTGTACCAAGAATTTTTCCCAACAATCCCACCCTGGGCTGCTCTATTTCCCTCAGGGCTTGTTGTTGGATATTCCCCAGTTGTTGTAATAACGCGGGATATAACCGGATTTTTTTACTGCGTTGGGGTAACTGCGCCAGAAAGTCGTCAATATCCTTGCTAACACTTTTGGATAATTTGAATGCCTCCAATGCCTTAACTGTGGCCCCCAGGGCAACGCGGACATCCTGGGCCTCCCGTTCGCGACGGGATTCAAACGCAAGTGTCGCCGCTTCCAATTGTTCCAAAAACTTATCCATCTCAATAGCGTTGATCCCGGTGCGCAGCTTTTCGCGCAACCGGGCCATGATGTTATCCAGGGTTTCGTCCTGGCCATCCGCAGCAATACTGACCCTGACCAGGGCCCGGCGCAGTAACTCCTGTTGATGGGCAAGTTTCTTCTCCAACTGCTCCTGCTCATCCAGGGCATTCAGGTATTTTTCCCGCCAGTTAGTCTTATCACCTGTCATATCCCAGCTGACCTATACGCCAATTACAGTAAGACCAGTATAGCCAGAGTTGTCCAGGGCAGCGGGCAAGGGAAAGCCGCCAAAAAAAAAGCCCGTACCTTTTGAGGTGCGGGCTTACTGTGCCGGGAATCCGGAAAGGTTATTTTATTGCTTGGCGGCACGCTCTTTAGCGACCAGGAAATCCACCACTTTCAGCATTTCTTCGTGGCCACCGGTCAAACGTGAACTTACCCGGTACTTACCGTTAACAACCATTTCCGGGGTACCAGTCACCTTGTAACCACGGGCGCGGGCTTCGGCCTGTTTGATCTGGCTGGTGACGCCGAAGGAGTTGTAAGTACTCATAGCTTTGGCTTTATCGACGCCATAAGTAGCGAAAAAATCGGCCCATTGTTCTGCTGTGGCAAAGTTTTTCTGTTCCATGTGCAGGGCGTTGAACACTGCCATATGGGTTTGCTCTTTAATCTTCAATGTTACCGAGGTGTAATAACCGCGAATCAACGGCTCCATTTGCGGGTTCCACATAGCGTGGGTTTGCACCAGGTATACATCTGCCGGCATTTTCTTTTCCCATGCCTGCAACAATGGCTCAAAGTGGAAACAATGCGGGCAGGAATAAGCAAAAACCTCCGCGACTTCAATCTTACTTGGATCAGCCGTACGCACCGGTTGCTCCAGCACCACGTAATGCTGGCCTTCCAGATATTCACCCGGCTTTTCCTGGGCGCAAGCAGTCAGGGAAAACACCAAACCCACCAGGGCAACCAAAATACGCATAAACGCTCCTCATTCTTTATTGTGTTCGCGGGATAGGTTACGGGAAATAATCCGGATTAGTCCTGTAATTCCACATCAAGTTCCCCAATTGGGGCCGGATTCTCCAGCGCTTGGGCCAATCTGTAAAGAGCAGACACAAAAAAGGCGACCAAAGTCGCCTTTTATTACTATCAAAATGCCGCTTTCTACCTAGTTCAATCCGGCAATATAGTTTGCCAGGGCGGTAATTTCGGCATCGTTCATTTTTTCTGCTACTGAACGCATAATCGCCTGGTCACCATCGTTGGTGCGGTCACCATTACGGAAGGCGCGCAGTTGCTTTTCAATATATTCAGGATGTTGCCCACTCAAACGGGGGAAGCCTGCCGGGATATTGCCCTTGCCATCCGGCGCATGGCAGCCGGTACAGGCAGGCACACCGGTACCCGGATTACCGGCGCGATAAATACGCTCACCCAGTTCCAATCCGTCTACCTTAATGCCGGAGTTAACCTGGACTTCGATTTTTTTGGCGCCCGATAACTGGGTTGTCTGGGAGGCGAAATGCGCCGCCAGATCTTCCAGGTCCTGCTCGGTCATTTTGGCCAGCAAACCGGTCATTTCTGGGACTTCGCGCCCCGTTACTGCTTTTTTGGCGGGGTCAGTTTCCAAATCCCATGCCTGGATATCCGCCAGTTGTTTAATTAAATATTTTTCACCCAAGCCAGCCAATTTCGGAAAGGTCCCAACCATGCTGTTGCCGTCCGCACCGTGGCATGCGCCACATACTGCCGCTTTGGTCGCACCGGCCGCTGCATCCCCAGCCGCCATAGTGCCCTGGGCCACGGCGACCAAACCCAGCGATAAAAGTGCATTTCGTACGATATGTTTCATTGGCTAACCCGATTTGATCGATGAATCTGATTGTTATGCGTGCGTCTTGAATCGCGGCTCCGGGTTTTAAATTCGCTTAATCAGAAGCCGACAAGCTACAATCCACCCCTATTCCGCAGTATTCCGCCGTTTGGCGCGTATCGCAGCCGGTAAAAGCGGCGGCATTATATTACCAACGCGGTAATAACACACTATTTTGAAGGGTTATTATCTTGACCGAGATTGTATTTACCAAGGCTTATTTTTCTACCAGCGCCCCCAGTATTCGCGAATGCCCACCAGAAATCGGTTTTGAGGTGGCGTTTGCCGGGCGCTCAAACGCAGGGAAATCCAGTGCCATCAATGCGTTGACCAACAACCACAAACTGGCACGCACCAGTAAAACTCCCGGTCGGACCCAGTTAATTAACTTTTTTAACCTGAGCGACACACAACGGCTCGTTGACCTGCCCGGCTATGGTTACGCCAAGGTTTCGCGTGAGCAGAAGGAAAAGTGGCAGCGGGATCTTTCGGAGTACTTACAAAGGCGCCAAACCTTGCAGGGCCTGGTGTTACTAATGGACATCCGCCACCCGATGCAGGAGTTCGACACCACCATGCTTGATTGGGCCAAACGCGGCCATATGCCGGTACATATCCTGCTCACCAAAGCGGACAAACTGAGCCGCAGCCAGGCAATGAACAGTCTATTTGCAGTAAAAAAGGAATTGAAACATTTGGGTTTGGATAAATCTGCCAGCGTGCAATGCTTTTCGGCGCTGAAAAATACCGGCATTGATGAACTCAAAACCAAGCTCCAAACCTGGCTAGCGCCAGCATCCAAGGCCGGGGTTGAAGGGACGGAAACCCAATAAAAAAATCCGATGATTTGGATAAATCATCGGAAAAAGCTGGCACCCTTGGGGTGATGCCAGATGGGCTAAGGTCTACGACCAGAACAACTACAAGACAAAAAAACAGGGAGCAATGCATTAACTGCACTTTCTGACCGGGGCAAACTGAAAAAAGTTCGCGCTAAATTGTAAAATTTGTAATTGCCATATTTTTTGCACAATTCGGCATAAATCACGGGCGAAAAAAAACCCCGTTTTTAAACGGGGTTGCTTAGCAGAGATTTCGCTCAGCTGGCTTAAGCGCCATAAGGGGAGGAGTTAGCTCATGATCGTAAAACACACGTAACTAAGACTGGACGTCGCCAAAATAAGTTCAACTTTTTTACAAAAAAATTTGCACAATTTTTTGTTACTTTTCAGGTTTCCTTATAAATCAATAAGTTATGAAAATGGGTTTTGCGTAAAATTTGCTTTCCATCACATTTACTCTCCCCTATCAGGCGCTTTTTTCTTTATAACAACCGGCGCATCATCCAACAGGTTCATAAAATCGGGCGCCAGCGAAACCTGCAGGTCTTTTACCAGAGGATTTTCCAACCGAATGACTTTGCGCCCTGGTAAATGCACATAATCAAGGCTGGGGCGGTAGTGCTGTTTCCATAAGGTTTGAAGCGATCCATCGGCATAAGCCCTCTTCAGTCCCGTTTCGATGCGTTCCCTGGCCCAGGTGCTTTTAGCGTTGAGGTAAAAAAATCGCGGCAAGGGGTAAACCAGCATAAATTGGTCATCAATCAACAAATTGTTGAGATGGCTGAA
>CBFGOY010000037.1:0-39369 GCA_965650515.1 uncultured Cellvibrionaceae bacterium
CTGAATTGCTCCACTTCCCCCAGGATCTCATTCACCCCCCGGCAAAAAAAGTCCACCCGACCGCCAATGACCATCAAAAAAATACCGTCATAGTTTTCTATTTCCCTAACCTTCAAACCGTTGTGGCGAAAGATGGTCGTATCCGCCCAGCCAACGCCATGGGCAAATGAGTACCCATGCAAATCATCCAATGAGTTGAATTTGGCTCCGGAGGCTTTGAGCCGTGGGCTTATAAAACACACGCGATGCCCCAAAACACCAAGATCTATGGGAAAGTTGATAAAGGTGAGGTTCGCATGGCGCGCCAGTTCCTGCTCATAACTGGTTTCAATGACCAGATTAGGATAGGCATCATCCACTACTGCCTTGAGCGCACGCGCATAATTTCGTGGCGGTATGGGATTAAGGCGAAAATCCCCGTAATCGCTGCGGGTCTTCTCCAATACCAGTTGCAGCAGGGCTGTGCTGTATTCATGGTGTTTATCACCAGGCGCATAGGGGGACCTATGACTGACCACAAATGGGGTTGACGCTTTAACAACGGGTGTCAGCAACAGTAAACATAAGCCGCAAATTATTATTGGTTTCATAGCGCAATCCCCCCTTTTCAGGATGTGCACCCAGGCACACCCTTAACAGCATAGCATTGGCATTAGTGGGCCTCGTCCCAGTTATTACCGATGCCGGCTTCGACCAGCAAAGGTACTTTCAGGCTCGCTGCCGACGACATTCGCTCGATTAATCCTTCGCGCACGGTTTCCAACTGCGCCTCCGCAACTTCAAGCACCAATTCATCATGCACCTGCATAATAATTTTTGCATCAAGTTGGGCTTCATCCAACCAGGCCTGCACCTTAATCATGGCCGTTTTGATAATGTCAGCCGCCGTGCCTTGCATAGGGGCGTTAATGGCGGTGCGTTCCGCCGCCATTTGCAAGTTTTTGTTTTTGGCGTTGATGTCGGGCAAATACAGGCGCCTGCCGAAAATGGTTTCCACAAATCCCTGTTCGTGGGCAAGGGCGCGGATATTATTCATATAGCCTTGGACCCCCGGGTAACGCTCGAAATAGCGATCAATATATTGCTGGGCTTCGTTGCGCCCCACATGCAATTGCTTGGCAAGGCCAAACGCCGACATGCCATAAATCAATCCGAAATTGATCGCTTTGGCGCTCCGGCGCATCTCCGGTGAAACAGAATCCAATCCCACGCCAAAAACTTCAGCTGCTGTCGCGCGATGTACATCCAGACCCTTTTCGAACGCATTGAGCAGCCCTGTATCACCCGATAAATGGGCCATGATACGTAATTCAATTTGCGAATAATCCGCAGCTATCAATTTGTAACCCGTCGGCGCGACAAACGCCTGGCGGATGCGGCGCCCTTCTTCGGTTTTTATCGGAATGTTTTGCAAATTGGGATCTTGCGACGAGAGCCGTCCGGTTGCTGCAACAGCCTGATGGTAACTTGTATGAATCCGCCCCGTGCGCTTGTTAATTTCCAGCGGCAATTTATCGGTATAGGTGGATTTCAATTTTGCGAGGCCGCGATACTCCATGAGTACTTTCGGGAGTGGGTAATCGAGCGCTAACTCCTGCAATACATCTTCCGCAGTGGATGGCGTACCGGTGGGCGTTTTTTTAATGATCGGTAATTTCTGTTGCTCAAATAAAATCACGCCCAATTGTTTGGGAGAACTTAAATTAAATTCCTGGCCGGCAATATCGTAGGCTTTGCGCTCCAGTTGCGTCATGCGCTCCCCCAACTCAACACTTTGTTGCCCTAATAATTTGGCATCGACCAATGCCCCGTTACGCTCTATACGCGATAGTACCGGTAACAATGGCATTTCGATAATTTCAAAAACTGATCTGAGCGTGGCGATTTTTTCCAGTTGCGGCCAAAAATAGCGATGCAAACGCAACGTGATATCCGCGTCTTCAGCGGCGTAATGACCGGCGTCTTCAATTTTCAACTGATTAAAACTGAGTTGCTTTGCGCCCTTGCCCGCAATTTCCTCGAAGGTAACGGTTTTGTAATCCAGGTATTTTTGCGCGAGGTCATCCATGTTGTGGCGACTGCCAATGGAATTCCATACATAGGACTCAAGCATGGTATCGAATTCAATTCCGCGCAATTCAATTCCATAATTCAATAACACACTGCGGTCATATTTTAAATTTTGACCGATTTTAATTTTATTGGCATCCTCCAAAATCGGCTTTAGTTGCTCCAGCACCCATGCCAGCGGCAATTGTTCCGGTGCGCCCATGTAATCATGGCCGCAAGGAATATAGGCCGCTACGCCAGGGTCCATTGCAAAACTCAGGCCGACGATTTTTGCATCCATAATCTCCAAAGCGGTAGTTTCGGTATCAAATGAAAATGCATCAGCGTTTTGCAAGCGCAGCAGCCATTCAAAAAATATATTTTTATCGGTGATGATGTCGTAATGTTTTTCAACGGGTGCAATGACCGGCACTCTATTTTCGTCAACAACCGATCCGCGTGTTGCCGCCTCATCAGTGGATACCGATAAATTGTTTAATTCTGCAACCCAACCTTTAAATTCCAATTCTTCGAATAATTCGCGCAACCGTTGATTGTCCGCAGGTACACAAATTATTTCCGCCGGACCGAAAGGCAATTCAACATCGGTTTTAATAGTGGCAAGGCGATGCGACAAGTAGGCCATTTCGCGGTGCTCAATTAATTTCTCCGGCATGGTTTTAGCGCCGCGAAAAGATAAGCTGCGCACCTTTTCCAGATCCGCATAAATTGCATCCAGTCCGCCGATGCCCTGGATTAATCCCAGCGCTGTTTTTTCACCGACACCTGGCACACCGGGAATATTGTCAACTTTGTCACCCATGAGCGCGAGGTAGTCGATCATTAATTCGGGGCCAAAACCGTATTTCGCATGAATACCGGGAATATCCAGCACCGTATCCGTCATGGTATTGACCAGGGTCACATGTTCATCGACCAGTTGTGCCATGTCCTTGTCACCGGTGGAAATAATGACCGGGATTTTTTTCTCGCTCGCCTGCAATGCGAGTGTGCCGATCACATCGTCCGCTTCAACACCTTCTATTACAAACAAAGGCAAACCCATCGCATGGACTATGTCATGGATTGGCTGCACCTGTGGGCGCAAATCGTCGGGCATGGGGGGGCGATTGGCTTTATAGGCGGCAAATATATCGTCGCGGAAGGTTTTTCCCTTTGCATCAAAAACAACGGCGATTTGGCTGGAAGGGTAATCCTTGTGCAAGCGGCGCAACATATTGATTACCCCTTTCACCGCACCCGTCGGCTGCCCCTTGGAGTTGGTCAATGGAGGCAAGGCGTGGTAGGCGCGATAAAGGTAAGAAGAGCCGTCAACAAGTACGAGCGGCGCCGGGCTTTCGGTTTGGATCATAGCGGTATCTATCTTTCTATTGTGGAATGGGGGAAGGATACCATCAAAGGCTTATCCGGAAGCTTTCGGCCGGTCACATCCAGGCCGCAGGAAACAACTTCGTCGCTCGCCCCTTAAAAGTGTTACCCGATTTGCAACCGTGTTACCAGACGCCAATCTTGGAGTAATTTTTAGGTTTTATCGCTAAGTTTCGGTATTTATTCACAAATTCTATCAATCTATAACAATAAATTTTAAGTAGCCCCTAGCCACAACAAAAAAATGTGTTACTATGCGTAACATTCAGTAACAAAGCAAAACCCATGTAATGTTACTGGTGAACCCAAACCTTTTAGCAACACAACAGAAAGGTTGCTCACAAGGCAACTGGATTTGTAAACATCGAACGGAGGAACCCCACGATGAAAAAAACTGCATTTTTGTTAGCGACTCTATTAGCCACCGGCGTTTATGCCGATGAACCAAACGATCAAGCTCTGGCCCTGGCTGCTGCCGATATCGGTGTTAAGACAGCTTGGGTGGAAACCCAGGAAGACGTGGAAGCACGCATTGCTGAAGAACTGGATCAAAAGACAGATGCGTTGAATGAGCAAGCTAACGACAAGCTCGATGCGCAACTGGAAGCCAAACTGGCCCAAACTTTTGAGCGTTAAGTGTAGCGGCGCCAGTTGGTCACTGGCGCGGTGAGCTTCTTTAAGCTTTTGTTTTTATTGGACTATCTCCCTTATTTTTCTCCTCGTGTATTAGCCCCGCCAACGGATATATAACTTTAAGTTATAATCCAGCGGGGCTCTTTTTTTGTGCATATCACAAATTTGCAAATTGTTTCATAACTGGCGCCCAAGTCTCTCGACCTGTTCATTTAATAACCTAGACTCAAGCTCTGTCAGCGGGTTTTCTTTGCGGAGAGGTTGCGCAAAAACTGATGTAAAACATTGCCTTGCTGGGAGTTTTTGCGATTGAGACCTGTGTTAATAACTGGAGGCTGTCATGGACACCCTGATTTTTTCCCAAGCCGCGATTTTTCGTATGCAGCAGTTGGCAAGTTGCGTCTTCCAAAAAACCGGGGTACGTCATCGCATGGCAACCCAGGAAGGGATGTTATCGCTGTTGAATGAGGCTGGCGCATCCCCTGATAAGGATATACACCTTTATTACAATGCTTTTATCCAGGAATTAAATAAGCACCAATTGGAAGCTTTGGCGGAACGTAATGTGAAACTTCGCCAAACCAACGGATCAGTGGCGGTCGGCATCCGCAAGGCAAGCTAGGAAGCTACTCGCTAATTTTTCCAATAACGATTGATAGCTGGAAACCTGTTGGTCGCCGATAGGATCCAGCACCCCGATATGCAACCCCAGGGAGCGGGCCATATTTTCAATGGACTCGACCTGGTAATAAGGTTCAACAAACAGGCACTTGCCTTCTTGCTCCAATACGTTTTGCAGCTCCTTCAAATGTTTAGCACCGGGGCGGCGCTCCGGGGTATAGGTCACATAACCTACCTGATGCAAACCATAGCGGCTGACAAAATGGCTGTATCCTTCGTGGTATACCGCAAAACCTTCCGACCTGATTGCCCCCAATTCCCGATTCAATCGTTGGTCCAGTTCGCGCACCCTGGCGACAAAACGCGCGGCATTGGCTCGATAGTCGCTTGCTGATTGCGGATCAAAACCGGCTAACTTCGCAGCGACTGCCTGGGCAATCACTTCAGCGTTGCGCGGATCCAGCCAAAGGTGGGGGTCGCCATTCCTATGTTGATGGTTGGCATGCTGGTGCCCGGCAGTTACGTTGGATAGATCGGGCCAATGGATGCCCGCCAAATGGTAAGCCGATATGACTTTTTCATGGGATAGGTTGGCCAGGGAACGGGCAAGGAAACTCTCCAGTTCGGGGCCTACCCAAATAACCAGGCCAGCCTCACGCAAGCGCCGGTGGTCAGACATTTTGAGCGGGTAATCATGGGGCGAGGCAGTTACAGGGAGCAGCGTATCGACCTCGGCCTTCTCACCGGCCACTTCCCTGGCAATTAACGCCAAAGGCTTGATGCTGGCAAGTATTTGCAGTTTTGCTTCTGCCAAGCACGGCATTAATAAGGCTAAAACCGCAATTAGCTTGTTACCTACACCTGATTTATGGAGCATACACCCGCCTACATCTACAAAGTGGCCACGGAAAAACATGCCAGAAAAAAGGTTATAGAGTAACATATTCGCTGTTTCGCCACCTTGCGATTATTCCGGTAGAACTTATGGATCATACCCCTATTGCCTGTAGTCACCACAATCACGACCATTGCATCAGTGATGCGCTTGAAGCAGCACGCAGACTTTGCCTGGGCCGCGGGGTTCGCCTGACCGATTTGCGTTTGCAGGTGCTGGAATTGATCTGGCAAAACCATAAACCACTGGGGGCTTATACCTTGATGGAGATGCTGGCCAAGGCGAATACCCGCCGGGTAGCACCGCCAACGGTTTACCGGGCGCTGGATTTCCTGCTTGAACAGGGGCTGATACACCGCATTAATGTCCTCAATGCCTTTATCGGCTGCCCTTCACCCGGCACTAAACACCAAAGTCACTTTCTGATCTGCAAATCCTGCGGTATCGCTATTGAGCTGGATGAACCCGCCCTGGGGCAACAAATCCTGCAAGTAGCCAGCGATGCGGGGTTCACCGTAGAAACCCAGGCGCTGGAAGTTTCCGGCCTTTGTGCCAACTGTGCCGGAGCAACGCATGAGTGATGTTCTCATTGAAGCACGCGGATTGGGGGTCACACGCAGTGGCCGCCAAATTCTACAACATGCCGACCTGACGTTGAGGGCCGGGAAAATTGTAACCTTGATTGGCCCCAACGGTGCAGGAAAGACCACCTTGGTACGGGCCGTCCTCGGGTTAACCCGGGTTGACCAGGGCGAGGTGGTTAGGGCCGCCGACCTGCGCATCGGTTATATGCCGCAGAAACTCCATATAGATGCCAGCCTGCCATTAACCGTGGCGCGGTTTTTGGCATTGGGCGGCCAGCCGCGCATTGATTTAAACGAAGTGATGCAGCTTACCGGTATCGCCGCATTGGTAAACCAACCCATGCAATCCCTCTCCGGCGGCGAGACCCAGCGTGTCTTGCTTGCCCGCGCCTTGCTCCGCGATCCACAATTGCTGGTGCTGGATGAACCGGTACAAGGGGTGGACGTTACCGGCCAATCGGCACTTTACGCACTGATTAACGAAATCCGGAATCACCGGCACTGCGGAGTGCTGTTGGTGTCCCACGATTTACATTTGGTGATGGCAACTACCGATACCGTGGTTTGCCTTAACCAGCATATCTGTTGCCAGGGACATCCAGAACAGGTTACCAACGATCCCGCCTACCTTGCGCTGTTCGGCGACATCACCGGCAGCACCAATGTCCCTCAAGTGGCGATCTATACCCACCACCACGATCACCAGCACGATACCCACGGCAATGTGATCCAGGACGGCAGGCACAAGTTGGTGCACCGCCAGAGCGCGGGTTGTGGCGAAGGTTGCGAGCATCACCATGGTTGATTTCCTGCTTTTGGCACTGCTCGCCGGTATGGCCGTGGCCCTGGTTGCCGGGCCCCTGGGTGCCTTCGCCGTGTGGCGGCGCATGGCGTATTTTGGCGACACACTCGCCCATTCAGCATTGCTGGGGGTGACCTTCGGGCTGTTGCTGGATATTAACCTTAACCTTGCCATCGCTCTGGGCTGCCTGCTGCTGGCGCTGCTGCTCGTCGGCCTGCAACACAACCGTTTCCTGGCTACCGATACCTTATTAGGGATTCTTTCCCACTCCACCCTGGCGTTGGGTTTGGTATGTGTGAGTGTATTTAGCGAAAACCGTATTGACCTGCTCGCCTATTTATTTGGCGATATCCTCGCCGTCAGTCCAAGCGACGTTATTGGTATATGGATAATTGCACTGGCCGTCCTGGCCGCGCTGGCTTGGTTGTGGAAGCCTTTGCTAGCCATCACTGTCCATGAAGAGCTGGCGCAGGTGGAGGGGGTTCCGGTAGTGCGTGTGCGCACGGCGTTGATGTTGCTGATGGCGTTGGTGATCGCCATTGCCATGAAGGTTGTCGGGGTTTTGCTGATTACCGCTTTATTGATTATTCCCGCCGCCGCCAGCCGCCGATTAACCGCGACTCCCGAGCAAATGGCCATAGTTGCCAGCTTGCTTGGCGCCCTGGCGGTAGCCTGCGGATTGGGCGCCTCCTATTGGTGGGATAGCCCGGCGGGACCCGCCATTGTTTTGTCGGCAACCCTGATGTTCTGCCTGACGCTATTTAAAAAGCAACAAGGTTGACGCACCTATGTAAGCCATATCTCACAAAATTTTGAGCAAATTGCGACTGTTTTCACAACAGGCAATGGGTAATACTGCCCAGCATGCCGTAGTAAAACCATCACTCCGATTGGCGGCGAAATTAGCAAGGACAGTCAATCCATGACAACTCTTAATATAGGTACCGAAGCGTTTAACAGCACCGAAATCGCTACGAAGGTGCAGGCCGATATCAGTTTCTTGGTGTCGCGTATTGCTCTGTTGAATGAGCAACCCAACCCTAACCCGGTCATCCTCCAAACCTATCGCGAAATGCTGGAAAGCCGCCAGGCGGTCCTGGATTGGCTGGTTCAGGACCACAGCACCCCCAGGCACCAGGTTATCGGGGCCAGCCACTAGCCTGTCATTCAATATTCATCAAAATGTTGCGTTTTCGTCACAGTTTCACTGCAAGATTGAGTGAAACAGCCACGGAAACGCATTATGAATTCTTCCGCTTGTCCCCTGGCCGCCCCGCTGGTTAACACTGTTGCGCGATGGGAATCACCCAATCCGCGCCCAACCAGCTACCTTATCAACGCGCGCACTGTGTGGATTTCCGATATCCACCTCGGATTCCGCGATTGCAAGGTAGATTACCTGCTTGAATTCCTCGACAAAATCCATTGCGACACCCTGTACCTGGTGGGCGACATTGTGGATTTATGGTCGCTCAAACGCCGTTTCTGTTGGCCCAAAAAGCATTACCAGGTGATGCTGAAGTTTTATGAACTGGCTGCCAGGGGTGTGCGGGTGGTGTATGTCCCGGGCAACCACGACGATCCCATTCGCCATTTTTGCGGCCAATTATTTGGCCCGATAGAAATCGCCCATGAGCATGAATATGTGACCGCCGACGGCAAACGCCTGCTGATCATGCACGGCGATGCGATGGATGCCTATATCAACCACAGTTGGCTGACGCGGATGATCGGTGACCATGGTTACGAACTGCTGCTATTTATTAATCGTTGGTCGGATCGTTTGCGCAAGCGGGTGGGACGGCCTTATTTTTCTCTGGCCGGTTTGATCAAAAGCAATATCAAGGGCGCCAAGGCCGCTATTGAAACCTATGAGCGGGAAGCGCTGGCCGAAGCCAAACGACGCGGCTATGACGGCGTGGTTTGCGGGCATATCCACTACCCCGCATTGCGCGAGGAACAGGGGTTGCGCTATGCCAATTGCGGTGACTGGATCGAGAACTGTACCGCGCTGGTGGAAGACCACCAGGGCGTGATGCGCTTGTTACACCACAGCGATAAGCTTGCCTGGCAGGAGTTACAAACCGGCCTCACCCAAGCCGCCTAGAGTTTTTCATAGGCGTTCAGTTTGGCGAATTCGACAAAGCGCTGCCCATCCCAGCGCACCGAATAGTGTGCGCCTTGTTTTACCGGTGAAGTGGCGGGGGGGCGGAATAATCCCGCCGCCAAGCCGCCCGGTTGGCGTACCGAGTCGTATAAAACCCCGAAACAGCCCTGCTCGCGCACGGTTTTCGCAAAAAGTTGGGACGGCGCGTAATCATCAGCCAAGTGGAACTGCGGCTGGTTGCGGATATCAATCAGGGGCTGTTTAAACGTGCCTGCGTAGGTACGTACGACGGCGCTGGCCTGGTCATCAAAACCAGCGTCACGCCATACCCTGGCGGCGTGGTAGCCCCATTCGGCAATAGCGGTACGCGGCGAGTTGGCGCAATAGTAGGCACCAAACCTTTCGGTATTAAAGCGCCCGGGACGGATATAGCAAAACGACGCCATTACCGCGCCCCAGCCTTCACCGAAACGGGCATCCGCCTCTGTTACACACTCGCGCCAGCGAAACAACCGGTCGCTGGTGGCACCCTCCAGTTCGGCAAGCAGGTTTTGGGTTTCCGGGTCCTCATCAAACAGGTTGCGCGGCGGAAAGCGCGAATGGATCACGCGATAGTGTTTCCACTCGGGAATGATTTGCCCATAACCTTCCATGCTAGCCTCGCGCCGCGTCGTAATAACGGCGCAAGGTGTAGAGCGCATCGATACTGCCGCGCGCTATGGCATAGTCTTTTGGTGACAGCCCCTGGAACATCGGGTTTTGGTTGGGGGTGATAAACCAACGGTAGGCCAGATCGGAGTGCTCTGCGGGGGCAATGATTTGCAACGCCTTCGCTATCCCGAGTAACAGGCTCAGGCGCTCCAGTGTGTCGCGCGATAACTCTACCGGCTCGCCCGCCAGGGCGCGCCGTTTCCACTCATGGTAGGTACGTTTGGGGATACCGCCGAGGAGTTCGGCCTGCTCCTCCACCGCAAGGTCCCAGTAACCAGCGCCACTCATTTTGTGGAACCATTGCAGCGCTGCCCGTGCGTGCTGTGGCGTAAAAGCATTGGCTGATTGTTGCTTGATGCTGTGGACAAGGGATTCCATAAGGTTGCTCTCGTGCGGCCCGGTAAATGCATAATAGCACCTAAAATTAATTTAGTGCCATTTTGCACTTAATGCAACAGCTATTTCTAACGGGATTCAAAACCCTGGGCGTGATTGCGCAATTGCTTCCAGGGGCCGGTGACCGCAAGCGTTAACCCCGGCCGCTGGATATTCACGAACAGCGTCGAACCATCCGGTGAAAAGCACGCGCCGCAAAATTCGCCTTTGTCGGGATGGGCATTCATCGCCAAGGTATAAATCCTGCCATCCGGCGTGAGGCCGCGAAGGTAATTCACGGTATCGGGTAAATCTGAATAGCTGTCTTCGCAGATGATCAGGTCCCCCCAGGGCGCTACCGCGAGGTTATCGCAGGATTCCAGCACCGCCCGGTCGCGGGTTTCGTAGAGCAACTCAATCGTGCCGGGTTGTTCCGCTTCGCGCGCGGTACCCTCGTACAGGCTCGGCTGGTAGCGCCACACCTGCCCGATTTTGAGCGCGCCGCCGCCGGTTGCGGCCAGCATGATTTCGCGGGTGCGGTCCGGCCGCAGGGCAAAGGCCAAACCTTCGCCGCGGGCGAAAATTGCTGCGCCTTTGGCATGGCCTCGCCGGTTTAGGTCGCCATCGGGCGCGGTTACCCCATCCAGCTCAACCCATTCACATTCAAAACGCTGGCGGACCGCAATTTGTTGCGCACGGGCACCCTGGATAACCTCCGGCCAGTTACGGGTATCGGCCTTGGGCCAACCGCGAATCGCCAATGCCTGTAAGCGCCCACCCTGCAACAACTCACCCGGCTTGTGCGGGAGGAACCGGTAGAAGAGCCCACGCTCGTCATCCTCCGAGAGGTAAATGATCCCGGTTGTGCTATCCACCGCCGCCGCTTCGTGCATGAAACGCCCCATGTCCTTTAGCGGGATGGCTTCAACCAGGCCGGTGCCGCTGGCGGGTACCTCGAAGACAAACCCATGTGCGCGCCCGTACCCCTGTTGTTTACCCACCAGGGTTTCCTCGCAGGTCAGCCAGCTCCCCCAGGGCGTGGCGCCGCCAGCGCAGTTGCGCGCTGTACCGACCAGGCTCAAATGGCTGCGTTCAATTTGCTGGCTGCGATGGTTGTAAACCAGGGTGGTTGTACCCCCGTTGACGGGCAATCCACCATAGTAATCGTAGGCGATACCTTTGGCGCGCATGGCCAGTGTTGCATTGCCCTGGTAGGCGCCCTCTTCCTTACCGATCGAGGCCAGTTCATGGTTCCGCACCAGAACACATTGGGCGGCATCGCCGGCCAGTGGGAATGCCGCCATGCCATCGGGCGCGCCCGGCATGCGCAGGCCATCGCTCATGAGATCGCCGATGCGGGCGATAATTTTGTAGCTGAAACCGCGTGGCAAGTTAAGGATACCCGCCGGGTCTGCCAGTAATTTGCCAACCTTATCTATCCCGTACACCGGGTCGCGCGTATAGGCCTGCGCGTGCAGTTCCAGGCTGCGCCAGCCGCCCAACGCAATGGCGGCAGCGCTGGCATTCTTTAAAAAGTGGCGACGGGTTAAATACATGGGTTTCCTTGGGTTGGATGGCGTGAGGCATCTTTTTCAACGAAAAGGATTACCCTTTAATGACAAGGCGACAATACGCCTGAGCTGCTTTGACTTGCCGGCTGGATGGCTTGGATGTACTGGCAGCGAGTAACTACCTGCTGCCAGCCATACCGAACCCGGTCAGGTTGCGGGAAACCACGCCCGCACCAGGTCAGGCAGGGGTACTGATTTACCCTCCGCCGAGCTGACCCAAACTACCTTGGAGTAGCCTTCCGCCGCCGGCGTTTCGGGTTGTGACAAGGTGTAGACCTTGTACGTGACCATAAAGCTGGAGCGTCCGGGTTCGCTGAGGAATACATCGATCCGCAAGGTTTCGGGATGGAAAATCGGGCGTAGGAACGTGCAGCCAATGGTGACCACGACCGGATGGGTATCGCTTTTCAACGGCAGGCCTTTCTCCAGCATCCATTGGAACCGGGCCTCCTCAAAATAGCGGAAATACAAGGTGTTATTGACGTGGCCATAGGCATCCATATCGCCCCAGCGCACCGGGATTTCACAGGAATAAAACGGGTTTGCTTCGTTCATACACTCTCCATTGCACCGCTTACCTGGCGGTAAAACTGACCCGCATACTGCCCAGGCCAGCGTAATCAATTTGTATTTCGGTATTCACCGGCACTTCCAGCACACCGGCATAAGAGCCGGTAATCACCGCTTGCCCGGCAACTATGCCCTGGCCGCGACTGCGCAGGAACTCAGCCAGCCAGTAAAGTGGCGCGCGCGGATAGGTATTGGGATGCTGTCCCTGGCGTTCAATGGTTTCCCCATTCGCGCACCTTAGGTGAATGGTAAAGCTGCTCGCCGCAGCGGCGCTTGCCGAATCCACCTCCGGCCCGATAAACAACCCCTGGTTCACCAGGCCATCCGCCAGCATTTCCGGAAATTCGCAAATCGATGGATCAGCGTAACGGCTATTAATCAGCTCCAGCGCCATATGGGTGCGGACGATAGCGGCATCGACCTCCGCCGGGGTATAAGGCTGGGCGCGGGGCGGCAGATCCTGGCCGAAGAAAAACGCCAGTTCCGGTTCGATGCGGGCGCGCTCACCCTGCGCGCTGCTTTTGGTCCAGAGGCTGACGGGCGGGATCGAATCAATAGTACGGGTATAAATCGGGCCGACAACCCATTTGTTTTCAGGCGGTAACAGGCATTTCCATCCGCCGACACTGTCATCCATGTGTGCGCACCAGCGCTCGGTGACCGCCGCTTGTATTGCCAGCGCCTGCTCAAGGTCTTGCGGACGGCAAGCCTCCTGCAGGCGCTCCCCCTGGGTTCCGTCCAGACGGCGCTTTACCAATATGGCCGCGGCGGCAGCGGCATCAAACAAACTCGTCATATATTTCCTGGGTGCCGGGACCATAAACGCAAAACCCCTTGGAAAAGGGGTTTTTGTGACAGCCATGGCCGGGATTAATGGTGGGGCGATAATTCATGGGCAATATGTTTCAGATCATCGCTGGATTCAATGATGTTGGCCACGGTGGTTTGGGCTTTCTCCGGGTCCAGGTGCAGCTCTTCGAATATCTCCAGGGGAATCGCCAATTTTGGGCCGCGGCCAATGTTGTGGTGCTGCAACAAGCGCTGGGCCACGAAAATCAGTTTGGCATAGGTCGCGTGCTGCCCCTGGTAGTCAGGGTTATTTTGGTACCGCAGGCCAATCACCACTTCCTCGGGCATCGACCAGAGCGACATTAACGTCCCCGCCAGTTGCTCGCGGGTCACCCCCAACAAATGGCGTTCAATCGCCTGGTGATTGACGTGGGGATTGGCATCAGCCAGTTCGCAATAGTTATGGAAATAGGGTGGAAATACCTCGGCCAAAATCAGGTAACCGAAGTTGTGCAGCAATCCGCACAGGTAAGCCATGCCAAAACTGGGGCGATGGTCGCGCGGGATGGCGGTAACCAGTCCCTCAATGGTAGCCGCCATATAAACGGCCTGCTGCCAGTAGGGCAAGGAACCATGGGGGCCTTCCTTGGGGATGGTCAGGGCTTTACCGAGTGACAAGCCCAGCGCCAGGTTCAGCACCATATCGAAACCGAGCACACGCACTATGGCATCGTGGATGGATTTGATTTTGCCCGGTGCCGAGTAATAGGGCGATGCCGCCCAACTCACTACCTGCGCCGCCAGGCTCGGATCGGTTTCAACAATTTGCGCGAGGTCGCTGATGTCCGCGTTAGGGTTCACCCGCAATTTGATAATGCGCTGGGCAGTGTCCGATAAGGGAGGCAACTCCAGGGTTTCTTCCAGGCGCTGTTTAACGCGCAACTGGGTAAAGTTGCGCACCGCACCCATGATCAGGTCGGCATCATTAGTGGCCAGGTCATTCGCTTCCAGGGGCTCCAGCGGAACGGCAATATCACAAATAGTGGCGTCGTCCATTATTTGCCTGAACTCTTCCTGGCTGAACTTCAGCAGTTGTTTTTCATCGCCGGAGTCGGCCAATAACTCATGGCGTTCAACCAGGTTGCGATCAATCAGTGTTAATAAACCCGCCAGCTTGGGCAATGCAGGAATCGATTGGAGCTTATGGGAGATGCAGAATTTATGGATATCCGCCGGGCTGGCGGCATGGAGTTCCCGCCCTAACTGGCGGTTCACGGCTTTAAGGTCCAACAGGCGGTCGGCCGCGTGGATGACCTGAACCCGCCCTTTACTGTCTTGCAGTATTACGGATTTGGCCGCACCCATGCTGCGCAGGTGCTGGTCATGCCAAATCGCCCGCTCATTGTCAGACACAGGCATCTCAGCCACCTGGTAATTCACATTTTGCTTGTTGAGCAAGGATTGAACACTGGTAGGGACTGACACAGCCTACTCCTCTTGTTGGATATAACCGATTGATATTCATAGGATTAGGTGACACCTGCCTGTAGTTGCGGGTGAGTGTAATGCACTGCAAGCAATTATCATATAGTTGCCTTACACAAATACCCCAGGCCCGGTCACCGGATAACCAAACACTCCAAGCATAGTAGAGATTTAGGCACGCACTGCGGCATTTGCGGGAACATGGCACTTAATCTCAATCAAAAATCGGATCAGTTCTCATATAAGCAGGGGAAAAAACGCCGTTTTGCTGTTCAAACCTGCAAATAGCGGTGGTTGTGTCCCAGCCAGCGCGTCACCAGTTGTCCGCACAATGAGGGGTAGTCGGCCATCAGTAACAAAGCGGCTTCCTTTACTTCCGGCAGCAAATGGCTGTCGCGCTGTAAATCGGCGATGCGGAATTGCATTTCGCCGGTTTGGCGCGTGCCCAATACTTCACCCGGCCCGCGCAGGAGCAAATCCTGTTCGGCAATATAAAAACCATCGCTGCTCTCGCGCATAACCCGCAGGCGCTCGCGGCTGTTTTGCGACAAGGGTGAAGCGTAGAGCAGCACACAATGGCTGGCCGCCGAGCCGCGCCCCACCCGCCCGCGCAACTGGTGCAACTGGGCCAAACCCAGGCGTTCGGGGTTTTCGATAATCATCAGGCTGGCATTGGGGACATCCACCCCCACCTCAATTACGGTGGTCGCTACCAGCAAATCCAGGTGCCCCGCCTTGAACGTCGCCATCACCAGTTCCTTGTCCGCCGGTTTCAGGCGCCCATGGATCAACCCGATGCGCAATTGCGGCAGGGATTCGGCCAAACTCGCCGCTGTGGCTTCTGCCGCCTGAGCTTCCAGGGTCTCGGATTCTTCAATCAGGGTACACACCCAGTAAGCTTGTCGCCCTTGCTCGCAGGCGAGGCGCACACGTTCAATCACCGCGTCCCGGCGCTGGTCGCTGATGACCACGGTGGTCACCGGGGTCCGCCCCGGAGGCAGTTCGTCGATGACGGAACAATCCAGGTCGGCATAGGCGCTCATCGCCAGGGTGCGTGGAATAGGGGTAGCGGTCATGATTAACTGGTGGGGCCGCAACCTGGCGGACCGCTGGTGTTCACGGCTGACGGAGCCCTTCTCCGATAACGAAAGCCGTTGATGCACCCCAAACCGGTGCTGTTCATCAATCACTATCATGCCCAAATCGGCAAATTCCACGGCCTCCTGGAACAACGCATGGGTACCTATCACTACCTGGGCGTCACCCCCGGCAATTGCGGCTAACTGGCTGCGGCGTTCAGAGGCTTTAAGTCGCCCCGTAAGCCAACCGATAGTGATGCCCAGCGGCTCCAGCCACCGTCCGAAATTGCGGCGATGCTGTTCAGCCAGGATTTCGGTGGGCGCCATGATCGCCGCTTGTTTGCCACTGGATACCGCCGCCAGCGCCGCCAGCGCCGCCACCACTGTTTTGCCTGAACCTACATCGCCCTGGACCAAGCGCAACATGGGCACCGGTTTGGCAATATCCGCCATGATTTCGTCCACTACCCGCCGTTGCGCGCGCGTCAGTGAAAACCCCAATCCCTGCACAAAATGCGCTTCCACTGCGGGGTCGATACGTAACCCGGTGGCGCCATCGGCCTGGGTTTCGCGCCGCAATAACAGCAAACTCAAGTGATGGGCCAATAACTCCTCGAATGCCAGCCGCTGCTGGTACGGATGCTCACCCTCCAGCAACAATTGGATATCGGCGTCCGCAGGCGGTTGGTGGAGATAGCGCAGGGCATCTGCCAACGGGACCTGGTTCAGCTTCCGACGCACCGGTTCCGGCAGTAGTTCGCGCAACGGATGCTGGTCAAGCCAGGTGAGCGCCTGGCGGGTGAGCCCGCGTAAACGCGGCTGGGTCAAGCCTTCGGTAGCCGGGTAGATGGGCGTTAGGGATTGCGCCAGCGGCAGCGGCGCCGCCTCGTCAAGGTATTCGTACTCGGGATGGTACATCTCCAGGCCCGAGGCCCCGCGCCGGGTTTCCCCGAAAATACGCAGCCGGGTTCCGGCAACCAGGCGCTGTTTCTGAGCGTTATTGAAATGGTAAAAACGCAGGGCGATGGTACCGGTGCCGTCTTGCACTTTACACACCAGGCTGCGGCGCTTACCGAATACCAGGTCGCAGGCCCTGACTTCGGCTTCAATGACCGCATTGATATTCGGTTGGAGCGCCCCTATCGGGCTGACACGGGTTCGATCCAGGTAACGTAACGGCAGGTGCAAAAGCACATCCTGCACACTGGATAAACCTATTTTTGCCAATTTAGCGGCCAGGCTGGCGCCGACACCCTTGATCGCGGTAACGGGAACCTGCTCCAGGGTTTTAACACTGGCCTCGGCATTCATCGGCAGCGTTTAACCTAGTGGCGCGCTGTTTTGATCGCATCACGCAAGGCATCTATCGCCTTGTGGCGCGGGAAACTGGCGCGCCAGGCTAATGCCACGGTACGGCTGGGTGACGGTTGGGTAAAAGGGCGGGTGACAAGCACATCGGAGCTATACAATGAACTGTCCGCTGCCGATACTGGCAAAATGGTCAACCCCAAGCCGGAAGCCACCATATGGCGCAGGGTTTCCAATGAACTCCCTTCCGCCGCCGTACGCACGTTGTTGGAGGATTGCTCACCATGGTGTTGGAGGTTGGGACAAGTGGTTAGCACCTGGTCGCGGAAACAATGGCCTTCGCCCAGCAGCAATAACTGCTCGCTGTTCAAATCCTTGGGGTCTACCGCCTCTTTGGCCGCCAGGGGATGATCCTTGGGCATGAGCACTACAAAGGGTTCTTCGTAGAGCACCTGGGTTACCACATCCGGCTCTTCAAACGGCAAGGCAATGATAATCACATCCAGCTCACCGTTACGCAGTTTCTTACGCAGGTTGTGGGTATAGCCTTCTTCCACATAGAGCGGCATTTTGCTGGCCTTCTGCTGCAAATGGGGAATAAACTTCGGCAACAGGTATGGACCTATGGTGAAGATCGCACCTACCGACAGCGGGCTGCTGAGCTGGTCCTTACCGGCATCCGCCAGGTCCTTGATGGCCGCGGTTTGCTCCAACACCAGGTTAGCCTGGGCCACAATCTGCTCCCCCAACGGAGTCGGCTGCACACGGGACTTGGTGCGTTCAAACAGCGCCACCCCCAACTCGTCCTCCAGCTTCTTTACTGCGATACTCAGGGTTGGCTGGCTAACATAGCAGCGATCAGCGGCGCGACCAAAGTGTTGTTCCTGGGCAAGGGTAACTATGTAACGCAGTTCGGTAAGTGTCATAGTGTGCAGCTCCGGTGGACGTAACGGACGATGGACAGTGGCTCATAAGAATAGCCTAAAACTATCAGATAAAAGACATTTATCAAATGCCTAATAACCTATCTACTCCACAAAAATCACAATCGATAAAAAAAATCCTGATCCTCGGCTGCGGCGATATAGGCCAACGGCTAGCGCGGCAACTGGATCGCCGGTTTTATCAAATTGTCGGTATTCGCCGTAATTGCCCCCCGGATTCCGACACTATCCAATATCGGAAATGTGATGTCACTGAGGCCGGCGCGCTCCAAATGATTGTCGCTGAAGGTTTTGACGTTATTGTGATTACTATGACCCCGGGCGAACGCAGCGATAAGGGTTATGAACGCGCTTATGTACACACCTGCCGGACCCTGGTGGGCGCCCTGCACGACACGAACCGGCATCCGTTAATTATCTTTGTTTCCAGTACCGCTGTTTACGCCCAGGATGACGGTTCCCGGGTAGACGAAAAATCACCTTGCGAACCCCTTCATTTCGCTGGCAAACGCCTTATGGAGGCCGAAGCTATCATTAGCCACAGCGGCTTTCCCTATACCCTGGTAAGGTTCAGCGGGATCTACGGGCCAGGCCGCACCCGGCTTATTGAACAGGTCAAGCAGGGACAGGCTTCCGCCAGTCCACATTACACCAATCGCATACATGCGGATGATTGCGCCGGTTTCCTCGCGCACCTCATCGAACTGCAACAACCATTGGCACCGGTTTATATCGCCACCGATTCCCATCCTGCACCGATGGTTGAAGTCGTGGGCTGGATTGCAAGCAAATTGGGCATTAACAATGTTTTGTCCGCCGGGGCAGGCAATGAGCGCGGCAATAAAAAATTGTGTAACCAATTAATGCTCGCCAGCGGCTATCAACTCCGCTACCAAAGCTATCGTGACGGATATGGTGAATTACTGGGACAAGGGAACTGCTGAGCAGTAATAGCCAGGACAATAAAAAACCCGGCACTTAGGCCGGGTTTTCACTCATTGAACACAAGTTCAATTAGTTGCGGGTTTCAGTCGTGGTAACTTTGGTTGATACCTGACCTACCACACGACGGTTTTGCTCGCGACCGGCAGCAGTGGTGTTATCCGCAACGGGCTTGGCTTCACCGTAACCGATAGCGTTAACGCGGTCTGCATCAATACCGTGTTTGGTAATCAGCGCTGCTTTAACAGAATCCGCGCGGCTTTGTGACAGTTTTTGGTTGTAAGCATCAGAACCCTGGCTGTCGGTGTGGCCTTCAACAGTCACAACGGTATCCGCGTATTGGTTCATAAAAGTCGCCAGCTTGGTGACTTCGCTTTCAAATTCCGGCTTGATAACCGCTTTGGCGGTATCGAAAGTGATGTTCAATTGAATAGCTACAGTCTCGGTTAACTTGAGCGAGCAACCAACGGCATCCACTTTATGGGTTCTTGGGGTGTCCGGGCATTGGTCCTGGGAATCCAATACGCCATCGCCATCAGAATCTTTCTCTGGTTCCGGGGCAGGCGCCGCTTTCACGGGTGCCGGGCTGCCACCAAACAGGTAGCTGATACCGGCATTGAGCGCGAGGTCGGTGTACTCATTGTCCAGGCTGTTAAATGCGCGAACATCCGTACGGAACTCCCAATTGTCTCCCAGCTTGCGTTTAACACCCGCACCCAGGTTCAGCAATGTGTCGCGATGTGATTCATCATCGTTCCACTCAATTTCCTGGTCACCCACACCAAAGGCGACATAGGGGCGCCACAGGCTTTCAGTGTTGATGTGGTACAAGGCATCCAAACGGTATTGGGTACCATCAGCATCAATACCGCCTGATTGTGTTTCAGTGTTGTATTGGCTGGCTACCGCGTCCAGGGTCCAATTTTCGTTCAGTACGTAACCAAACCCCAAACCCCAGGTAGTGGCATCTTCCAGTGGCTCTTCAAAGAAGGTGCGACCGACATCGGCATGAACTTCAAATTTATGGTTATCTGCGCTGGCACCTGCGGAAATTGCAGCGATAGCAGCAGACAAAGCTAATACTTGTGTGTGTTTTGTGGCCATTTCGTTCTCCGTTAAAATAGCGAGGTTCCAAAAAGACAATCCGGTTATTAACAACCAGGACTGCGCAAAAACGATCGTTAGCGATCTCTTAACTTACACCTGCTGAAATCCATTTCATGATTATTTTCAGTTGCTTACCTTAGCAAATTAAAGCGATATATGCCAATTCACGTTGTTTTTTTGAACAGTAAATCCCAAACGCCATGACCCAACCGCTCACCGCGTTTTTCAAATTTAGTAATCGGACGGTAATCAGGCCTAGGGGCGAATCCGGTTTCTGCGAAATCTGTCACAAAACCTGTCACACCATTCATTACTTCCAACATGTGCTCAGCATAGGGTTGCCAATCTGTCGCCATATGCAAAATCCCACCTTGCTTTAACTTCGGGTGCAATTTTTGAATAAACGCAGGTTGGACAATCCGTCGTTTATGGTGTTTTTTCTTATGCCATGGGTCAGGGAAGTACAACTGCAACCGATCAATACTGCCATCGGGGATGCAATCCTCCAGGACATCCATAGCATCAGCCATATATACCCGCAGATTACTTAACCCTTGCTGACTGGCAATACTGATCAAGCGTCCCACTCCCGGCGGGTGCACTTCGATACCGATAAAGTTTTTATCCGGTTCATTACCTGCCATTGCCAATAGCGAATCCCCCATACCGAAACCGATTTCGAGCACCAGTGGAGCCTGGCGACCAAACACGTTTTCCGGATTGATGGCGCCATCAAATAAACTTAATCCCATGGAGGGCCAATATTTATCAAAGGCATTTTTCTGCCCGACGGTGATGCGTCCGGCACGGATAACAAAACTGCGGATGGATTTGGGCTTAAATTCAGGCTTGATAAGAAAGCCTTCCCCACTGTCCTCGTGGTCAGGAGTTAATTCAGGAAGTTCAGACATAGGAATCACTAGAGAAAGGAAAATCAGGATGCGGATTTTATCTGCCAACCCGCCAGGGCTAGCAGAACCCATCCTATCAGGAAACACAATCCACCCAGGGGAGTTACCGGTCCCAGCCAGGGGGGGCCGTCCATCGCCAGGGCGTAAAGGCTGCCACTGAACATCAGGCTCCCCAGTATAAAGGCCCAGCCGCTGGCTTTTAACCCCGTTATGGCAGGTCTATGCATCAAAAGCATGGCTACCGTTAAGAGCGCCAAGGCATGATACATCTGGTATTGAGCGCCGGTTTTCACCACATCGAGCATCGCCGGAGAAAGGATGCTTTTTAATCCATGGGCAGCAAATGCGCCCGTAGCGACCGATAAAAAGCCGCTGATTGCGGCAATTATGAAAAAGAGGCGAGCCATAACGACATCCCGTTAAATCCGATGCGGTAGTTGGTTGCAATAAAAAAGCCGCGCGGAGTAGCGCGGCTTTTTTTGAGGTAAAACCACTGGTTATCTATGCTTCCAGCATCATGGTTTTCACTTTGTTCATTGCGTTTTTCTCCAACTGGCGAATGCGCTCGGCAGAAACACCGTATTCGGCAGCCAGATCGTGCAGGGTTGCCTTGTCATCATTCAGCCAACGGCGCTGCAAAATAACGCGGCTGCGGTCATCCAACTTTTCCAACGCCCTTTCCAAACCATTTACGTTGGATTCCTCCCAGTTGGATTCCTCCAACCGCAAGGCAGGGTCATAGCGGCTATCTTCCAGGTAATGTGCAGGCGCCACGTAATTGTCGTCCTCGTCATCCTCGCCCGCATCAAAACCGGCATCGTAGGAAGCAAGGCGCCCTTCCATTTCGCGGACCTGTTTGACGTCCACGCCCAAATCCCGGGCTACCGCCTGGGCTTCATCGTTGCTTAACCAGGCCAGGCGTTTTTTAGCACCGCGCAAATTGAAAAACAACTTGCGTTGTGCTTTGGTGGTGGCGATTTTAACGATACGCCAGTTGCGCAGGATAAATTCGTGGATTTCCGCTTTAATCCAGTGCACGGCAAACGACACCAGGCGCACACCTTTGTCCGGATCGAAACGCTTAACCGCTTTCATCAGGCCGACATTACCTTCCTGAATCAAATCGCCCAAGGGCAAACCATAGCCATTATAGGAGCGGGCGATATGCACCACGAAACGCAAGTGAGCCATCACCAGTTTACGTGCGGCATCGAGATTGCCGTTTTGGTGCAGGTCACGCGCCAGTTCCTGCTCCTCTTCCACAGTGAGGATGGAGAAGCTGCTTACGGCTTGAACATAGGCATTCAGGTTTGCACCAGGGGCAAGGGTGCCAATCGGTTGCAGACTTGTGCTTGTGCTCATAATTACCTCCAGTAACTTGTGGCCCGAGTGTATCATCTGAAACTTGGTTGCGCCAACACCGAAAAAGTTCAGTAGACAGGGATTTTGCGGCCCTTCACAACCCGCTATAGCAAGCCTGCCCTAACGCGGTTGTATCAGGTAAAGGTGGCGGGCGACAGCGATCCAGGCACCCGCTAAACCGGTTATGCCGGCGAGCAGGATTAATTGCAGGCTCTCAATGAAATCCAACCCTTGCAAGCGGAAACTGCTTTGATACAGGTCAGCCAATTGCGCCACCGGCGCTGACAGCCACCAAAAACCGACTGCCAGTAACAGCGCCGCCAGGATTCCCCCACCGACGCCATACCATAAGCCGGTATAGAGGAAAGGACGGCGCACATAGGCGTCTGTTGCACCGACCAATTTGACCACCAGGATTTCGTCGCGACGGTTTTCGATGGCCATACGGATGGTGTTACCGATTACCAGTAGTACACCTAACGCAAGCAAACCGGCCAGGCCCATGACAAACCGTTCAGCGATAGTGATGAATTGATGCAGCCGTTTAACCCACAGCATATCCAGGCGGACATCCGCGACTAACGGATCGGCAATGAGCGCCTGCTGGAGGAAGTTGAGTACATCCGGTGCGTTGCCACCGATTTCAGGCTTGACCAGGATCACCGCCGGCAAGGGGTTTTCCTCCAGGTGGCTGGCTAATTCCCCCAACCCTGAGCCCTGTTTAAATTCCTCTAACGCCTGCTCCGGGGAAACATAGGTTGCCTGGGCTACATCGGGCCGCTGCGCCCAACGGCTGCGCAGGTTTTGGGCTTGGGTAGCGGTAGCGTCCTGTTTGAGGAATACCGATATCTGGCTGGAATCCTGCCAGGTCTGGCCGATTTGCTGCACGTTGTTAAACACTACAAAAAGTGCGGCGGGCAAGGCGACGGCTATGGCGATTACCAGCCAGGTCATCAGGCTTTGCAACGGGGTATCCAACAGGCGCAGCAGGCTCTCGATAGCCGAGTTGCTGTGATGGGCACTCCAGGCATCCAATTGGTCGCGCCAGGAGGTTTTGCTTTGCACCGCACCTTGCGCCCGCGCAACACGTGGTTCCGGGCGCGCAGGTTCGCGTACCGCGCGCTCACCAGGGTTCATTGAGGCGCCCATGCGGTTCGGACGGCGTTGGGGTTTGGGTCGTTGCGGTTTCACCAGAGTACTCCGTCGTGTACCAGCTTGCCCTGAACCAGCCCGAGCACGCGTTTGTTCATTCGCTTCAGCAGTTCCACATCGTGGGTTGCGATCATAACGGTGGTGCCCACTTCGTTGAATTGGCGGAACAGGGTCATGATTTCGTTCGACAACTCGGGGTCAAGGTTACCGGTCGGCTCATCCGCCAGTAACAAGCTGGGCTTGTTAACCACAGCGCGGGCAATGCCCACCCGCTGCTGTTCGCCGCCGGACAACATAATGGGGTTGCTGCGTTCCTTATCGAGCAGGTCAACCTTGTCCAGCGCAGCGCGCACCCGCTTGCCGATTTCCTGGTGGGGATAACCGGCGACTTGCAAGGGCAATGCGACGTTATCGTAGACACTACGGTCGAACAGCAGTTGATGGTTCTGGAACACCACACCGATATTGCGGCGAAAGTATGGCAATTGGCCCCTCGGCATATGCGCCAGATGGTGCCCATCCACAAACACATTGCCGTTGGAAGGTTGTTCCATCAACAAAATCATCTTCATCAGGGTACTTTTACCGGCGCCCGAGTGACCGGTCAGGAATACCATCTCGCCCGCTTCCACTTCAAAATCAACGCGCGCCAGGGCTTCATAGCCTGTTTCATAGCGTTTGCTTACATTGTCGAATCGAATCACAACCAATCCTGTGTTAATTAGCATCCGCCTGGTTGAATAAGGCTTTGATAAATGGTTCGGCGGCAAAGGGTTGCAGGTCATCAATGGCTTCACCTACCCCAATGAAGCGCACCGGCAACCCAAACTTCTTGCTCAGGGCGAAGATAACCCCGCCTTTTGCCGTGCCATCCAGTTTGGTCAGCACCAGGCCGGTGACGCCGGCGGCATCGCGGAACTGTTCCGCCTGGTTGACCGCGTTTTGGCCGGTACCGGCATCCAGCACCAACAGGACTTCGTGCGGCGCGGTGATATCCAGCTTGGCCATTACCCGCTTGACCTTGGCCAGTTCTTCCATCAGGTGGTTTTTGTTGTGCAAGCGACCGGCGGTATCGGCAATCACCACATCAATGCCACGGGCTTTGGCAGCATTTAACGCATCGTAGATAACCGAGGCGGAGTCAGCGCCCGTGTGTTGGGCAATGACCGCGACATTGTTGCGCTCACCCCAGACTTGCAGCTGTTCGACCGCCGCAGCGCGGAAAGTATCCCCCGCCGCCAGCATGACTTTTTTACCGTCGTTTTGCAGGCGTTTGGCAAGCTTGCCGATGGTGGTGGTTTTGCCAACGCCGTTAACGCCCACGACCAAAATGACATAGGGCGCCCGGGCGGTATCAATTACCAGCGGTTGCTCGACCGGGCGTAATAGATCGGCCAGTTGCTCGCGTAATGCCTTATAGAGGGCATCGGTGTCGTTCAGTTGTTTACGCGCGACGCGGGCAGTCAGGTTGTCGATGATCTCGCTGGTGGCGTCCATACCTACGTCGGCCAGCAATAATTGGGTTTCCAATTCCTCAAACAATTCATCGTCGATCGTTTTGCGCCCGAGGAAGAGGTTGCCCAAACCTTCGGTAAAGTGGCTGGAAGTACGACTTAACCCTTGTTTGATGCGCGCGAAGAAGCCCGGCTTTGCTGGCGCCGCTTCCGTTGCAATCGGCGCCGGGATTGCATCTTTATTGGCGGGTGGCACCTCCGTTGGAGGCGTCAAGGCATCGGAATCCGGCGGGAGCCCTGCCGGTTGACCAGAAGTGGTTTCAGCAACCTTTTCGCTGCCCGGCTTTTCAGATTTTTTAAACAGATTGAAAAACATAGTCGTGATCTGGGGATTTCAGGAAAGAATCTGCCTGGCCTAATCGTTCAGCCGGGGCGATAAAGGCGCTATCCTACCACTTATGTTTACACCTGCGAGAGAAGACCTTGTCCAGACCCGGTGCCAACCCTGCCAAATCCCCCGCAAAATCCACTAAAGGTAGCAATCAGCTGCGCATTATCGGCGGTAGCTGGCGCGGTCGAAAGCTGGGCTTTCCCGATGTGGACGGTCTGCGCCCTACCGGTGACCGCATCCGCGAGACATTGTTCAATTGGCTGGCGCCGCATATCCAGGGCGCGCGTTGCCTGGATTTATTTGCCGGTTCAGGCGCCCTGGGGTTGGAAGCCTTGTCGCGTGGCGCGGGCGAAAGTGTACTGGTGGAAAAACATCCGCTCGCAGCCCGGTCGCTCGCGCAAAACCTGGCATTGCTCAATGCCCAAAGCGCGCGCGTAATCAATACCGATGCGATGGTGTACCTGGCGAGTTGCAATGGCCAGGTACCGTTTGATGTGGTGTTTATCGATCCACCCTTCCAACTGGACCTCTGGCAAGGGAGTATCGATTTACTTGAGCAACACGGGCTGCTGGCGGACGGTTGCGCCATTTATGTGGAATCGGGACGGGGGGATGAATACCAGGTACCGCCGGGTTGGGAGCTGCACCGCGATAAAACAGCGGGTAACCTTCGCTACCGGTTGTTTTATCGTAATGCCGAATTAGAGTGAACGGATGTTGACGAAGTCGCTGTATAAACCGTTTTTATCAAAGGCGGCAATTTCAAAAACATAGGTGCCGTTGGTCAAACCCGTTAGGGTAAAGCTGTTGTCCCATGGCCCGATGTTGGAAGTGACGTAGGTATATTTCGTATCGCCCGCTAATTTGTAACGAATTTCGTAGCCCCCCAAATCCTCCGCGTTCAGCAGGTCGCCATTGGCGCGCGCTGTTGGCGGTGTCCATTTGAAGTAAGCTTCGCCACGGGTAATTTCGCTGGGGACACTGGAACTGCTGGATGAAGTAATCGCGTTGGACGGTGCCGATGAAGAACTGGAACTGCTCACAACAGCCGCTGCCGAGCTGCTGGAACTCGACTGGGTGACTCCAGCGGAACTGCTTGAGCTGGATTGCACAGAGGAGGACGCAGGCGCGGCTGCTTCGATTTTAAACCAGTTAAGGTTGAACCCATAGGTACCCCGGGTGAGCGTGGTTAATCCGAATTTGTGCGAACCCGCGGTTAAATTGACCGTTTGTACCAGATCAACCCATTTCTGGCTACCGCCCGTTTTGGGTACCGATACAGTGCCATATTGCTTACTGCCGTCTGCTTCATGGAAAGCAAAACTTCCACCCCCACCCTGGCTTGCCACACGAAAGGTCACTTTGTAGGTGCCGGTAGTGGGTATATCCACCACTTTATCGGTGTAGGAAAGCCAGTCGTTCTCATGGAAATACCCGACATTCAGGCCACCGCCAGTATCAGAGGTAGGTTCAGTCTGGATACCGCTCATCGCTGAATAATCCTCCGCCTGGATAGTGGCGGGCAGCGACAACCCTTTAAATTCCACTTTGAACCAGTTGAGGTTAAAACCCGAGCCACGGGTAATCGCGGTTATACCCAAACTGTGGATACCGGCAGTCAGTTTGATGGTGCGCTCCAGGTCAATCCATTTCTGTACCCCTCCCGTATTAGGGACATTCACTACATCGTATTGCACGCTCTTGTCGGCTTCATGTAATGCAAAGCTGCCGCCGCCGCCATTGCTGGCTACACGATAGGTCACTTTATAACTGCCTGTTAACGGAGCGGTAAATTGGGTATCGGAATACAACATCCAGTCGCCATCGTGGAAATAACCGACATTCAGGCCACCACCGGTATCTGTGGTGGTTTCGGTCTGGACTCCGGACATTGACGTAAAATTTTCTGCCTGGATGGTTAACGGCAAACTGGTAGTGGTACTGCTTTTACTGCTGGAGGAAGACGTAGTTACCTGGGCAGCGGCCCCGCCACTCAAACTCATAAGCGGTGCAAACAACGCCATGGCAAAGGTCATGCGCCGCAAGGACATTTGCCAGCCCAGGCCGCGCTTCAATTGTTGGTGGTTGATGTAACCTAATTTGACCAGCACCTCACCGATGGAGGTAACTTCCATCGCCCCTTTATCACCGGGATCGATAGTCGCACGCAGGCGTTTTTGTTCGTCAATTGCAATTTTCAGTTGGTTGCTGCTAATTATTCCCTTTTCTACCAGTATGTCCCCTAACCGCGTCGCCTTCATATTTTTGTTCTTGGCCATAAGCTACCTCCAAATACATTTACCTGCTTGCTTTTGCGCCATACTGAACTGCAAATTCATCCTAGCTGAGTCTAGTTCAGGCCAAAACAACTTGGTGTTTCACCCATAGACCAAATTGCGATTTGTAGTTTGCTGGTCAGCTCATTACGAATTTTGTACCATGCCCGCCCCGCCGACAGGCATCTGCAATGGAGGATCCCATGCGCACAGTGGTCTACCCAGGTACTTTTGATCCTATCACCAACGGCCACATCGACCTGGTGGAACGCGCCTGCCACCTGTTTGATAAGGTGACTGTAGCGATTGCGGCAAGCACGCGGAAAAACCCCCTGTTTACCCTGGATGAGCGGGTTGTGCTGGCACAGGAAACATTGGCCCATCTGCCCAATGTTACTGTGTGTGGTTTTGACATTTTGCTGGTGGATTTTGTTCGCCAGCAAAAGGCCCAGGCGGTATTGCGCGGCCTGCGGGCGGTGTCTGATTTTGAATATGAATTCCAGTTGGCGAATATGAACCGGGCACTGGCACCCGATATGGAAAGTATTTTCCTGACCCCGGCTGAACACCTTTCCTATATTTCATCATCGATTGTGCGGGAAATCGCCTTCCTGGGCGGTGATGTGAGCAAATTCGTTGCCGGCCCGGTAGAAGCCGCGTTGCAGCGCAAGTTCGGCAAATAGGTTATTTCTGGCAATCCACGCAATACACGGTGGTGCGATCATTCATTCGCACCTCCTTGAGCAATTTCTTGCAACGGGTACAGGGTTCCCCACCCCGGCCATAAACCAGCAGCTCCTGTTTGAAATAGCCCGGTTTGCCATCGCCCCCGACAAAATCGCGTAGCGTGGTTCCACCCTGTTCAATTGAGCGCTGCAATACAAAACGAATATCGCGCACCAGGTCCGCGCAATTCTTGCGGGTCAGGGAACCCGCCTTGCGAATCGGTTTTATGCCCGCCATAAACAGCGATTCATTGGCATAAATATTCCCCACACCCACCACAACCTTGCTGTCCATGATGAATTGCTTGACCGCCTGGCTACGTTTGCGGCTGCGCGCAAATAAATAGTCCGCGGTAAACGCATCGGTGAGCGGCTCCGGCCCCAGTTCCGCCAGCAACCCATGGGTTTCAGGGACACCCTCCACCCACAACAGGCAACCAAAACGGCGCGGGTCGCAATAACGCAACACCTGGTTACCGAAAACCATGTCAAAGTGATCGTGGAACAAGGGCGGCTCCTGCTGCGCCACTATGCGCAGGCTGCCGGACATACCCAGATGGATCAGTGCATGGCCATGGCCAAAATCCAATAGCAAGTATTTGCCGCGCCGCCGCGCACCGAGCAGCACCTTGCCTGCCAATAATGTCGCCAGGTCATCGGGAATGGGCCAGCGCAACCGCGGCTGGCGAATGACAAGCCCGGTCAGTTTACGGCCGAGGATATGCGGGCTAATGCCGCGCAAGGTGGTTTCGACTTCGGGTAATTCTGGCATAGGTGTCCTGGAACGATCAGGAATGGGAAGACCGCAATTGTATTGGCGTTGGAGCTACAGCACCAACCTATTTCGCTCACAGGTGCTGCGCCGCACTTAAGCGCATCATTAGATTCAATTGGTTAACAATTAATTGAAACTCTTCGAACTGGCGCGCTGACAATTTACCCATTTCAGCATCCGCATAGGCGATAGCCATCAAGCGTTTATTTAAATGTAACGCCGCAACAAAAATATCGCCCCTGGCCGCCATTGCCTGCAACGCCCCCACATCTTTGCGCTCGCCTTCTTCCCGATAATGGAAGGGTTGCTGGGTGCGTAATAATTCATGCAGCAACTCGCCCTTATGCAATTTTTCCAAACTGATTTTGATTTGCTGGCGCCACAGGTGCGTTCCTTTTCCTGCAACATAGCGTACATCCAGCATTTTGTTTTTATGATCGACATTCAGGATCGCCAGGCGCGCAATGTCCGCGCCTTCATGTAACGCCGCGAGTGATAGCTGGGTGACTTTAGGGAGTTCATCGCCAGCGAGCATCGCTTTATGGATTTGGTTTAATTGCTGCTGGAATAAATAATCCGGTTTTTCAATGGCAATATTTTTCTCTTCGATTTGATGCGGATCGGGTAGCGCGCTGATGAGGATATCAACACCATAAATTGTCGCAATCACCGAGGCTTCATCGGCCATGCACAACACTTGTTTTTTCGCGTCCTCCAGGGAAATCTTGCATAAGCCTGCAATCTGCTGACACAATTTTTGCATTTCCGGGCTTTTAATTCCGCGCTGGATGTAGATGCTGATTTCGTTGCCCAAATTAACGGCGCGCGCTGCCGCGCTGGAATGCACATGGTTTTCGCAGGCTTCACTTAATAGATCTCCCAGCGCCCAATCCTTTATCAGATAGCGAGAGAGCAAACTGGTATCAACACCGAGATAATCCAGCGCCAGGCTGTGTTCCGCGTGCGGGGTTTGGTCACGCGCTTCGATAAAATCCTCCACCACCTTGCGGCCGGTGGAAATCAGCGCGAGTTCGCTGATATTGCGCAACAGCGCCGCGATAAAAACCTGTTCTTTTTTATCGCCATCCAAAAACGGAACCATGGCCTTGGCTTGTACAGCGGCATGAAAAGATCGCGCCAAACTCTGGATCAGCAATGCCTTGGGTTTACCTTTAAGGAAGTTATCAATCAGCGTTGTCGCCAGGGTGATATTGCGCAGGTTGTCAAAACCCAAATGCACAATCGCGCGCGATACTGTTTTGATGGGAACGAAAGAAGAGTTGTAGTGTACCGAGTTAGCGATGCGCAACACTTTGGACGTTAGGTCGGCATCGCGCAAAATTATTTTTGTCAGGTCCTCTGCACGGCATTTTTCGTTTTCACTTAACTCGCAGATTTCCCGCACCACCGCATCCAGCGTAGGCAACTCCTGTTCGGCAAGGGTATCCATCCATGCCTCAAGCCCGCGAATATCTGTCATAGAGGGGAACCCGTGTTAGCAAAACATAGCAGTGATCGAAGCCTATGTTCCTGGTTTTTATTCGTATCGGCTTGAGTGTAGACCAGGTCGCTGAATTTGCATTTGGGATGCGGGCACCCGGGAAAAATTTTCTATCAAAAGGCTTTACCCTGATTTCAGGCAATAAAAAACCCGGTACAAGACCGGGTTTTTTCGAGCAAACCAACTTACTTGATTTTGCCTTCTTTGTAGACCACATGCTTGCGCACTACGGGGTCGTACTTTTTGATTTCCATCTTTTCCGGCATGGTGCGCTTGTTCTTGTCAGTGGTGTAGAAGTGACCAGTACCAGCAGAAGAGTTCAGACGAATTTTTTCGCGCATGACGATAGCTCCTAATTACACTTTGTGGCCGTTGGCACGAACATCAGCCAACACAGCTTCGATGCCGCGCTTGTCGATGATACGCATACCTTTTGGAGTCAGGCGCAGAGTTACGAAACGCTTCTCAGCTTCTACCCAAAAACGGTGGGATTGCAGGTTGGGCAAAAAACGACGCTTGGTGTGGTTTTTTGCGTGGGAAACATTGTGACCGGTAACAGGACGCTTGCCGGTAACTTGACATACTCTGGACATTTTATTGCCTCATTCAAAATCATTGCGCTCTGCTGGAGGCGCTGGGCTAGAACCGTGAAACAGACTAACAACCAGCAAATGCGCCTTGTAATCAGCCTATTCTTTCCTAAACGCGGCGGGAAAATTCGACACTGCCGCAAAGAGCCGCGCTTTATACCAAAAGCCGGGGCCAATAGCAACGAAAAGGTTATTTTTTGATCCCGGGTTACCTAGATCAGGCCGCGCTCGGCAAAGGAGACAACCTCGGTATCCCCTACCACCATATGGTCCAGTACCCGCACATCGATCAATTCCAGCGCCGCTTGTAATCGGCCGGTGATACGCTGGTCAGCCTGGCTGGGTTCCGCGACACCACTGGGGTGGTTATGGGCCAATATTAACGAAGCGGCGTTATGGTTTATGGCCCGCCTTACGACTTCCCGCGGGTATACCGAAGCCCCATCGATGGTGCCGAAAAACAACTCTTCATAAGCAATCAGGCGATTCTGGTTATCGAGGAAGAGCACGGCAAAGACTTCATTCGGCTGATGGCGCAACTGGGCACTCAGGTAGCGGCGCACCAGATCGGGACTGGCCAGGAGGTCGCCCGCTTTCATCGTTGCCGAGAGATGGCGACGCCCCATTTCCAGCACGGCCTGTAATTGTGCGTATTTTGCGTCGCCTAACCCGAGCCCCTTGCAAAATTCCGTGTGTGAAGATTCCAGTAAAGGTCGCAAACCACCGTATTGCTGCAACAGCTCACGCGCAAGATCCACGGCTGATTTACCTGCGCATCCGATACGCAGGAAGATCGCAAGTAGTTCAGCATCAGAGAGGGCGCGCGGGCCCCGGGCAAGCAATTTTTCGCGGGGGCGTTCGGCTTCCGGCCAATTGGCAATAGACATAACAAACTCCTTTTATTAACAACTCGATTAATTTATCCCTGGACCCTTTGGCGGGTATGGCGCAGGCAGATGCGAAAGCGGCTGCAAGAATGGTATCTTAACGCCCGTTCGTCAAGTCCTCGCGCAGGGTCGGTGTCACGCCGCGCAGGGCGGACGCCGTTAGTGGCCAATTACACTGTTTAGCGCTAAGGTTGATCACTGACTGTCCTCTTTTTATTCCCCGGGGCCGCCTCCTTTATGAGTTCACTTGCAAATAAACAAATTCTGCTCGGCGTCACCGGCGGTATCGCCGCTTATAAAAGCGCCGACCTGGTGCGTCGCCTGCAAGATGCGGGAGCCAGCGTACAGGTTGTGATGACGCCCGCAGCCCGGGAATTTATTACGCCATTAACAATGCAAGCGCTTTCCGGTCACCCGGTGCACACCCAATTACTCGACCCGGAAGCCGAAGCCGGAATGGGTCATATCCAGCTCGCGCGCTGGGCTGACCTGGTGTTGATCGCTCCCGCCACTGCGGATTTTATGGCCCGCCTCGCGCAGGGTGTTGGCAATGATTTATTGACCAGCATCTGCCTGGCCACGGCGGCGCCCATTGCCCTGGCACCGGCAATGAACCAGGGCATGTGGCGCAATGCGGCAACCCAAAGCAACCTCGATACATTGATTGATCGCAAGGTCCATATCTTTGGCCCCGCCGATGGTGGCCAGGCGTGTGGCGATGTCGGGCCGGGACGCATGCTGGAACCCTTGCAAATTATTGATATGGCATCCCGCCTGTTCAGCACCGGCAGCCTCGCGGGTAAAAAAGTCGTCATCACTGCCGGCCCCACCCGCGAAGCCATTGACCCGGTACGCTACATTAGCAACCACAGCTCAGGGAAAATGGGTTATGCCTTGGCCCAGGCGGCGATTGAGGCCGGTGCGCAAACTGTTTTGATTAGTGGCCCCACCCAGCTTGCAAAACCGGCGCGCGCCCAATGTATCGATGTTGTTACCGCCGGGGAAATGTTCAGTGCAAGCATGCGGGAAGTGCAGGATTGCGACTTATTTATCGCCGCCGCTGCTGTAGCTGATTACCGCCCGGCAACCGTGGCTACGCAAAAAATGAAGAAAAATGAAAGCGATAGCATCACCCTGACGCTGGTGAAAAACCCGGACATAGTTGCCAGCGTCGCCGCCCTTCCGCGCAAGCCATTCACAGTAGGTTTTGCGGCGGAATCCGAACAGTTGCTTGATTACGCCCGTGCAAAACTGGAGCGCAAAAACCTGGATATGGTAATCGCCAACAATATCAGTGAAAGCCACATAGGTTTTAATAGCGATGATAATGCGGTTACCCTGATCGATAAAAATTCAACGCTGGAAATCAGCCAGCGCAGCAAACAACAGATCGCACGCGAACTGATCGCCTGTTTTGCACAAAAACTGACAACACAACAATAAGCTAGCCACAGAAAATAATGGGAAGGTAAACGAGTGAACCCTAAAGATCCGCTCATCACAAAACCGGAAGCAGGAACGCAACTGTCACGCAGTGCCCAGCGGGCGCTGGAAGCTGCCAAACGCAAAGCAGCCATGCAACAAAAAATACTGTTAATTTTGTTGGCAGTTGCGCTGGCCATGAATGTAATCGTCGGTTATTTGCTGTATCAATACATGGTTATCAAACAGGAACAAAATAACCTGGTCCAGCTTACGCAAGAAAAAGTGGATGAACGAAAGTCGATAGTGGAGCGCTACCTTTCCGAACAGGAAAAATTAGTCAATCAAATCGCCGCTTCAGCGGACATTGCAGCCGCCCTTGATCCCTCGGCAACACCGGAATTGCGCCAGCAAACCGAAATGCAATGGCAGGAAAAAATTCCATCGGCATTGAAAGTTCGCCTGATCCCGCTGGGTACCGCCGAATTGGAACGCGAAGCCGAGTTTCCCTTGCGCTTTGCGGAACTGGATTTAATCCGACGTGCAGAGCAACGCAAACCCGCATTGCCGGAGTTGGCCACGGTGGGAGAGCGTCACTTTCTCTATTGGGTCCGCGCTATCCCGATCGACACGCAAACCGATCCGCTGGGCACACTCATGATTACCCTGAGCACGGACGATCTTTTCAAAATTTTTACCGCGGGTGATTCAGTATCGGGTGAATATATCCTGCAACAACAATTCAATGACAGCCCGCCACAGCTATTAAAGAAAATCGGCACAGGTTCCGCAGGCGCAAGCAAACAGGCAAATGTCGCCGGCAGCCATTTACACGTTAGGTTCACTCCATCTGACGCGCTGCTGGATACGGCACAAGAGCTGCCCACGCTCTGGTTAATCGTGGTCAGCCTTATCGGCGCAGCGAGCCTCGCATTGGTATGGTTCCTCAGCAAAGTATTGGTGCGCAAGGAAATAGGCACTACAGATACAACTCAACCCCTGGCCGAGGCAGTAAAAACGGGCAAGCAAGCCGTTGAGGATGAACATGATGTCGCTAATCCGCTATTCCAAAACCAGGATATCCTCGATATTGCGGTTATCGATGAAGATGAAAATATTCTGGGTTTGGATCAAGCGTCTGGTAAAAAATCCACCCATAATCCGCGCACCAAAATTAACGAAGCGGATGTGCCGGCGGAAATTTTTCGCTCCTATGATATTCGCGGCCTGGCAGAGAGCCAGATCACACCTGAACTTGCGCAATTAATTGGCCAGGCTATCGGCAGTGAAGCTATAGACCAAGGCGAACGCAACATAGTGGTCGCGCGCGATGGCCGCACCCATAGTGAAGCCTTGACCCGGGCGCTGATCAAAGGCATAGTGCGCACCGGTTGTAATGTCATTAATATCGGTGTAGTACCTACGCCCGTTTTATATTTTTCCACCTTTCACTTCGATGATACCAATAGCGGTGTCATGGTCACCGCCAGCCACAACCCCAAGGAATATAACGGTTTCAAAATCGTAATCAATAATCGCGCACTAGCTGATGATGCGGTAACCGAATTGCGTGTGCGAATTATTAACCAGCGTTTTTACCAGGGCCTCGGCGAAGAAATTCCGCGCACTATCATTCCCGATTATATTGATCGAATTTTTTCGGACGTCGCACTTGCGGGTAATGTGACACTGGTGGTCGATGCGGGCAACGCTGTGCCCGGTGTGGTAGCCCCACAATTATTTGAAGAATTGGGTTGTGATGTTATCCCGTTATTTTGCGATTTGGATGGAGAGTTTCCCAACCATGATCCAGACCCAACCAACGAAAAAAATCTCGCCGCGCTCATTGGAAAAGTACAAGAAACCAATGCTGACATAGGTGTTGCCTTTGATGGCGACGGTGACCGTTTGGTAGTCGTTACGCCCAAAGGCGACATTATTTGGCCTGATCGTTTATTAATGTTATTCGCCAAGGATGTACTCGCGCGCAACCCCGGAGCCGATGTGCTATTTGATGTGAAATGCTCGCGCCAGCTGAACCAGGTAATCAGCAGCTACGGTGGCCGTCCAATTATGTGGAAAACCGGCCATTCGCCCATGAAAGCCAAAATGGAAGAAACCCAGGCATTAATTGGCGGTGAATACTCCGGCCATATTTTTATAAAAGACCGCTGGTACGGTTTCGACGATGGCATTTACGCCATGGCGCGCCTGCTCGAAATTATTACGCTGCGCGACCAAAAAATTGATGATATTTTTGCTGCTTTCCCGCAATTGATTTCAACACCGGAATTAAAAATCAACGTTTCCGATCAAGACAAGTTTGGTTTGATCCATAAATTGGTACAGTCAGGTGATTTTGCTAATGGGGCTGTCACTACAATTGATGGTTTACGTGTGGATTACACTAAAGGCTGGGGCTTGGTGCGCGCCTCAAATACCTCACCCGCACTCACGCTGCGCTTTGAAGCCGAATCCCGGGAAGCGCTGGAAAAAATCCAGCAAATTTTCAAACGTGAATTGCTAAAGGCGAACAATACCTTGGCAATTCCTTTCTAATTTTATCGACACAGGATTATTGTTATGTCATTAAATCGCGAATCGGCAATGAATATTGCCAATGTACTCACCGAGGCCCTGCCCTATATCCAGCGTTTCACCGGCAAAACCATCGTTGTAAAATTCGGCGGCAATGCGATGGAAGGTGAAGCACTGCAAAACAGTTTTGCACGTGACATTGTATTAATGAAGCTGGTGGGAATGAATCCGGTGGTGGTTCACGGTGGCGGCCCACAAATCGGTAGCCTGCTGGAAAAATTAAATATTAAATCGGAATTTATCAACGGTATGCGCGTCACCGACAGCGCCACCATGGATGTGGTCGAGATGGTGCTCGGCGGCACTGTCAATAAACAAATCGTCAGCCTCATTAACCGCAATGGCGGCCAGGCTATAGGTTTAACCGGTAAAGACGGCCAGTTAATCCGTGCAAAAAAATTAACGGTTACCCATAAAACACCGGAAATGCTCGCACCGGAAATCCTTGATATCGGTCATGTAGGTGAAGTGGAAAGCGTAAATACTTCGGTGATTGATATGTTGATCAACAGCGATTTTATTCCGGTGATTGCGCCGATTGGTGTGGGTGAAGACGGGGCATCCTACAACATCAACGCTGATTTGGTTGCAGGGAAAATTGCCGAATTCCTGCGTGCGGAAAAACTGATGCTGCTCACCAATGTGTCCGGTTTGCAAGATAAACAAGGCAATGTGTTAACCGGTTTAAGCACTACGCAAGTGGATGGCTTGATTGCTGACGGCACCATTTACGGCGGCATGTTACCGAAAATCGCGTGTGCGCTGGATGCCGTAAAAGGCGGTGTCACCAGCGCCCATATTATAGATGGGCGAGTGGACCACGCTGTCTTGCTGGAAATTTTTACCGACGCGGGTGTAGGTACATTAATCACCAACAAACCACGCAACGCTTAATTTACAATGCTACGGCAGCGCTTTTGCAAAGTTGTGGCAACTCGAATGGAGGCGGCATGAAAACTCAAAAAACATCGCGCAAACAGCAAATCCTTGAATGCCTGGCGCGGATGCTGGAGGCGAGCCCTGGTGAGCGGATAACCACTTCCGCCCTCGCCCGAGAAGTCGGCGTGTCCGAAGCGGCGCTCTATCGCCATTTTCCCAGCAAATCCAAGATGTTTGAGGGTTTGATTGAGTTTATTGAAGAGAGCATTTTCACACGCATAACGATTATTCTCGCCGAAGAAAACGCGACCTTAAAACGCTGTGAAAAAATTATTGGCTTGCTGCTCAATTTTGCGGAACGCAATCCCGGTATCACGCGGTTGTTAACCGGTGATGCGCTCACGGGTGAAACTGAGCGCTTGCGTATTCGCATTGCACAATTTTTTGACCGGGTTGAAACCCAATTTAAACAAATTTTGCGCGAAGCAGGGTTACGTGAGGGCTTGCATCCACAATTACCAATCGCCGCCGCGGCTAATTTATTAATCGCGCTGATCAATGGCCGCATTGCGGAGTTTGTGCGTAGCGAATTTCGCAGGCCGCCTACAATCCATTGGCAAGAGCAATGGCAGTTGTTGGCGCAAGGGTTCCTCGTACCTGCTACCGCGGAATTATCCTGAGCAAATTTATCACACAAAAAAGCCGACATGACGTCGGCTTTTTTATTCAGATGGTTTGCTGATTTCAATAAATCGCTTTTTATCCTGATCAAATTTCTCTTCCACTTCCTTATATTCCTGCTCACGCTGTTTGATTTGCATCTGAATATCCTTTTCGTCCTGGGTAAGGTTATTAATATTCTTTAGCAAGTCGTCCGATAGTGGGCGACCGCTGCGTTCAACCGCCGCCGCTTGTGATTGATAATCTTGCAAACGCTTGCGCGCTGAAGCCAGGTTCGCTTGCAGGATACTGATGTTCCCGCGCAGGCTTTCCAAATTACGCGTCTTTGCCGCATCAATATCTGCAACATTGCTGTAACTACGGCGCAGTTGCAGGTCATCTTTCGCCTGCTCCTGGCGTTGCAGCTTTTCCTGGTGCAAGCGCTCTGCTTCGGGCCCCTGCGCCACCGGCGGGACAACCTTAATAACCTTGCCCGAGCGCGAGACAATCTCATAACCGTTACTGACATATTCCGGCGGTATTTTGCTATCCATCACAGTAACGCCATCTTTGTTTTTATAGCGATAAATCACTGTGCTCTTGGCCTGTTGTGCTGCGACAACACTACCCAGCAGCAGGGAACAACAGGTAATTGCGATACAAAACAGAGTGCGCATTGAGATTGTTTGCCTCATTAAAAAAAGTTACAAATCTACCCCGTAGGTTGCACGGTATTGTTTGATTTTCTCCACCATTGCCTCCTGGCCGGCCTGGGTTTCCAGGTAAGAAATGATGTGATTCAAATTAATGATACTAATCACCGGAATACCGAAAGTTTGCTCCACTTCCTGTATCGCCGATACTTGCCCCTGCCCCTTTTCCATGCGGTTTAACCCAATCAGCACAGCAGCGGGCGTTGCGCCGGCATTACCGATCATGGCCATTACTTCGCGCACCGCGGTACCCGCGGTAATCACATCATCCACAATCAGGACCTTCCCTTGCAACGGCGCCCCAACCAGGGTGCCGCCTTCACCATGGTCCTTGGCTTCCTTGCGGTTGTAACAATAGGGTAAATCGCGCCGGTAATGGTCTGCCAGGGCCACGGCGGTAGTAGCCGCCAAGGGAATACCTTTATAGGCCGGACCAAACACTATATCGAAATCTATGCCGGATGCAGTGATAGCCGCCGCATAAAAACGCCCCAGATCCGCCAATGCACTTCCCGTCTGGAAGCGCCCCGCGTTAAAAAAATAAGGGCTGGTACGACCGGATTTGAGAACGAATTCACCAAAGCATAACGCCTGATGCTTAAGCGCAAGCTGAATGAAGTCAAATTGGTATTTTTCCATGCAAAGTATCCGACTATGAACTAAGTTTTAGATGACAGAATAAATACAACGAGATCCAGCCCATGAGCTGGACCCGCATTTGGGCCACAGCTGCCATCCAAATGTTAAGGATGTGAAAAAAAGTAACGCCTACCATAAAAAACCTGGCGGTGACGGTAACACAATCACACAAAGCTCGGGTATGATACACAGTCCGTAATCAAGGGGCTAACATGAGAGTTATCAGTCTTAGCGTCGATGGTATTTTTCAGGCGGCGCAACGCGGCCTTTATACGTGGCTCGCCAATCAGGATGCAGACTTCATTTGTCTGCAGGATTTACGTGCGTTGGAGCGCGAACTGGGAAAACCCGAATTCGAACTCAAGGGCTATCACGCCTATTTTTTCGATTCAGGCACCAAACATTACAATGGCGTCGCCATTTATACCCGCTTGCAACCCAAGGCGCTGATCTATGGCCTGGGCTTTGCCTCG
>CBFGOY010000038.1:0-36347 GCA_965650515.1 uncultured Cellvibrionaceae bacterium
CACGCTTTCAATAATAGGAACCAACCCGCGCTCACCTTGAAGCAACAATCCCCAAAATAAAAGGATTGCCAGGATAAAATTAGCAGCGGGGCCCGCTGCTACAATCGCAATACGCTGCCACACCGATTTATGGTTAAAAGCCAAGTGGCGTTCTTCCGGCGCTACAGGCCCCTCACGTTCATCCAACATCTTTACGTAACCACCCAGGGGCAGTGCAGCAAAGGCAAATTCAGTGCCGTGACGGTCACGCCATGACCATAACACCTTGCCAAAGCCAATCGAGAAACGGTGGACTTTTACCCCGCAACGTCGGGCCACATAAAAATGACCGAACTCGTGGATAGAAACGAGAATAAGGAGTGCAACCAGGAAAGATAAAATCGTCTGGAGTATTGCCATGAATCTAACCTCGGGGGGACGCTTACCAACTGGCGATTAACTGCTGCGCCAACGCCCTGGCCTCGGCATCGGCGGCCTGGACCTGCGCGAGGTCCTCGGGTTCGCAGGACTTCAGGCGAGATAATACCTGATCAATCACTACAGCAATCTGGTCAAAACGGATTCGCCGCTGCAAAAACGCGGCAACGGCGATTTCATTGGCAGCGTTTAAAATCGCGGGCGCTGTACCCGATTCCCCGGCAGCCGCCTGGGCTAAACGCAGGCACGGAAAACGCGCATAATCCGGCGCACTAAAATCCAGGCGCGCGGTGGCAATCAAATCCAGGCTTGCGACACCCGACTCAATCCGTTCCGGCCAAGCCAGGGCGTGTGCTATAGGGGTACGCATATCGGGATTTCCCAATTGCGCCAGTACTGATCCGTCAATATATTCCACCATCGAATGGATGACGCTTTGTGGATGCACCACAACCTGGACTTGCTGCGGACGCGTGTTAAACAGCCAACAGGCTTCGATTAGCTCAAGGCCTTTATTAAGCATGGTGGCGGAATCAACCGAGATTTTCTGCCCCATACTCCAATTTGGATGGGCACAGGCTTGCTCCGGGGTTACCTTGGCCAAATCGCTGACAGGTGTATTGCGAAAAGGACCGCCGGATGCCGTCAATAAAATCTTGCGCACCCAACTGGATTGCAAACCGTCCTGTAAATAATTTGTGCGATGGTTAGGTAAACACTGGAATATAGCGTTGTGCTCGCTATCAATGGGCAGCAACTTTGCGCCATGTTCGGCCACCGCGCGGGTGAACAATCCGCCAGCCATTACCAGGGCTTCCTTATTGGCAAGCAATACTTTCTTGCCAGCTTTTACTGCGGCCAAGGTGGGCAAAAGGCCGGCTGCGCCAACAATCGCAGCCATAATGGTGTCTACTTCGTCGTGCGCAGACACCCACTCAAAAGCATGGTCACCTTGCAACACTTCCGTTTGGCAGCCCTGCCGACGCAGTTCAGTTTCGAGTTCCCTGGCTGCCTGCGGATCTCTTAATACCGCATAACGGGGTTTGTGTGCGAGGCATTGGGTCGCCAAAAGTTGCCAGCGCCGGTCCGCTGTTAAAGCAAATACCTTGTAGCGATCGGGGTGGCGAGCAACCACATCCAGGGTGCTTACACCGATGGATCCCGTTGCGCCCAGCACGGTGATGGATTGGAGACTTGCCGACATGGTTAAAAACCCGTGCTTGAACTAAAAATATGTGTAGCCATCAATGCCATGGCAAACACCGGCGCCGCCGCAGTAATACCATCCACGCGATCCAGGATACCACCATGGCCGGGCAATATATGCCCACTATCCTTAACGCCGGCATGGCGCTTGACCATGCTCTCCAACAAATCACCCAATACCGAAACCAGACTGGTAGGAACCACCAGCGCCAACATCAACAGCCATTCGGCATCCAATAAATAACCCAGCAGGAGCGCAAGCAGGCAATTAGCAAAGAAACCACCCGCAAATCCCTCCCAGGTTTTGCCGGGGCTAACCGCGGGTGCCAGTTTGTGCCGGCCAAACTTGCGCCCGGCAAAATAACCACCACTGTCTGCGACCGCGACAATCAATATCAGCATCAATACCAGCCAGGCTCCATTCGCTTGCTGGCGGACATACACCAAGGCTACCCAGGTGGGGACTAACACCACCAGCCCCATAAGCAAACGCAACCACCTGTTGCCCCATAACAGGCTGCTGGATGGATAGCCCTGGACCAATAACAAGGCTAACGCCCACCAACCGCAACCGATAAGCAACAGATCGCGAATGGCACCTTCTTTTAAGCGAGGGCTTGCCTCACCCTCGAACCCGAAATAAACCGAGGCCGCTATCAATAAAACCAGAATTGAAAAAGCATAAATACTTCGCTGCCAGCGAAGCGCAAAACCGGAAAGGTTGGACCACTCCCAAGCCCCGATGAGCACCACCACCCCAACAAAAAATGAAAAATAGCCAGCCGGAAGGCCAAACAGCGCCGCCAGGAAAATAGCGGCCAGCACAAATGCAGTGATTACACGCTGCTTAAGCATTACCTGCACCTGCCTCTATCTGATCACCCGTCATACCGAAGCGCCGCTGGCGCTCATAAAAGCTACCCGCCGCTTTCTTCAATTCTTCCCCGTCAAAATCAGGCCAGAGTTTATCGCTAAAAAATAACTCGGCGTATGCGCATTGCCACAACAAAAAATTGCTGATGCGCACTTCACCACCGGTGCGAATCAATAGATCCAACGGTGGAAGATCGGCAAGGCAGGTTTGTTGATGCAAAACATCTTCATTGATTTCTGCAATATCCAGTTTTCCCTCAACCGCTTGCCTGGCCACTTTTTGCGCAGCTTGGGCTATATCCCAACGGCCGCCGTAATCGGCCGCAATGACCAATGTTGTTTTGCCACCCGCAGTCAACTGTTCCGCGTCCGCTATGGCTTTTTGTATGGAAGGGCTGAAACGTTCGCGGTTACCAATTACGCGCAAGGCTACATCTTTTTTCTTAAGCGCTTTGGCTTCATTTTTCAGGTACAACAGGAATAGCGACATTAATGCCTCTACTTCCAGCGGGGGACGCCGCCAATTTTCACTGCTAAATGCAAACACAGTTAATACATCAACCCCTAACTCCTGACACGCCGCCATTACATCGCGGATGCGCTCCACCCCCACTTTATGACCGGAAACTCCTGCCATTCCGCGCCGTTTGGCCCAGCGGTTGTTTCCGTCCATAATGATCGCCACGTGGCGAAGGCAATTGTCAGTCACGCGAATCTCCCAACGACAGCTATATCAAAGCAAGCAAATTGCTGTTTTTATTTTTTTGCAGTGATTTTTAACGGTTTTTCAGGCCCGACTAACCGGGCCCGACAAAAGGACACAGATTAAACGGTCATCAAATCTGTTTCTTTGGCAGCCAGGGCTTTATCAACCTCGGCAACATATTTATCCGTAATTTTCTGGATTTCATCCTGTGCACGACGTTCGTCGTCTTCACTGATCGCCTTGTCTTTTAATAAGGCTTTGACATCACCCAACACATCGCGCCGGACATTTCGCACAGCAACACGGGCGTTTTCTGCTTCCGCGCGGGCTTGTTTGATAAAGTTTTTGCGTGTTTCCTCAGTTAGCATCGGCAGGGGGATACGAATCAACCCGTTGTTGGTGGAAGGATTCAAACCCAAGTCGGACTTCATAATCGCTTTTTCGATCTCAGGGACCAGGTTGCGCTCCCAGGGGCTCACCGACAAGGTACGCGCGTCTTCAATGTTGATATTTGCCACTTGGCTTAGCGGGGTTTCAGTACCGTAATAATTTACCTTGACGCCATCCAGCAAACTGGGATGGGCACGCCCGGTACGGATTTTATTGAAGTTGTTGCCCAAGGCTTCGATAGCCTTTTTCATACGCGCTTCGGCATCTTTTTTGATGTCATTAATCATAATTTTTTTCCTCTTCAATCAGGGTGCCTTCATTACCACCCACCACAATATTTAATAACGCACCGGTTTTATTCATACGGAATACACGCACTGGCATGTCGTGTTCGCGACACAGACATATGGCGGTTAAATCCATTACACCCAATTTTTTATTCAACACCTCATCATACGAAAGGCGATCATACTTGGTTGCGGCAGGATCTTTTTTCGGGTCTGCAGTATAAACACCATCCACTTTGGTTGCCTTGAGTACTATATCTGCTTCCACTTCGATACCGCGCAAGCAAGCCGCGGAATCCGTTGTAAAAAATGGATTACCCGTACCCGCCGAAAAGATAACGACTTCACCGGAATTTAAAAAACGAATAGCGCGACGGCGATCATAATGCTCAACCACGCCACTCATGGGAATGGCTGACATTACGCGCGAAGATATATTGGAACGCTCAAGCGCATCGCGCATTGCCAACGCGTTCATCACAGTGGCGAGCATCCCCATATGATCGCCGGTTACCCGATCAAGCCCGGCCGCACTCAGGGCGGCGCCACGAAAAAGGTTTCCTCCCCCAATAACCAGCCCCACCTGTACCCCTATGCCTACCAATTGACCAATTTCCAGGGCCATCTTGTCGAGAACCTTGGGGTCGATGCCAAACCCCTCCGCACCCATCAATTCCTCGCCACTCAATTTCAACAGGATACGCTTGTACTTCTTATCTCTTGGGCTGGACATAATGCTCTCCAAAACAATGAGTTAGCCGCAATGCCCGCCTCAACCGGGGGGCTGAAAAAATCGGTGCAGTGTAACAGAAATCCATACGGCGGGTGGCGCAAGTTGAATGGGGTTAGCCAAGACGTGAACTGTTCAGGAAAGGAAATGGCCTAATTGTCAAAATGACATTGAAATTCGTCTCCAGTAGGCAATACTTTGGAATCAAACTGTGCAAGGTCATAGCCCGATAATGAACGATAAACACTTTAATTCGATTTTACTCGCCGCCATCTTAGTCACCGCAATATTGGTTGCCGGCGTGCACTTTCTCCCCGACAAACGGCTTGTCCTTATTCCGTATGGGGGAAAGCCAATTTATCTGCAAACTGAAAAGCTCCCGGATGGGACTGTGTCATCCGAATGGACCAACGGCGACCACACCGCCTGGAAATGCAATTACCCGGAGAATTACCCGAAAAATTATTTCCCCTGCTCCTGGACCGTCGACCTGGCCACCTCGCCGGTACACGGTATGAACCTGTCACGGTATGAAGACCTGGTTATTCATTTGAATTACAGTGGCCCCGCCAATAAGGTTCGCATTGCTATCCGTAACTACAATTCGGCGTACTCCAACACCAACGACAGGAATAGCAGCAAGTTCAACGCCGTACAGCTCCATACCAAAGAGCTTAACAAGGAGAACCGCATTGCATTAACTGCATTTGCCGCGGCTGACTGGTGGCTCACCCAATACAACATTCCACTCTCCGATGCCGCAGCGGAGGTCAGCAATGCACTGGCCATCACTGTGGATTTCGGGGAACCGGAAAAGGCGGGTACGCATTCGTTTTTTGTAGAAAAACTGGAATTGCAAGGCAAGTGGATCAAGGTAGAGCACTGGTACCTACTCGTACTCAGCGCCTGGATGCTCGGGATTTTCATCTTCGCCATCAAAAGGCTCATTGAATTAAATGCCCAAACCAAGCATGACATCGAGGTCATCACCCAACTCAGCAGCACTAACGAACAATTGAAGGAAGAGACCAACAAGTTCCGTCGGCTGTCCACAGTTGATCCGCTAACACAGCTTTATAACCGTTTCGGTATCGACCAGATAATTGCAAGCCTGTCAGGTAAAGGTTACTTGAGTGCGTCTGACAACCCCAAATATTCATTGCTTGTTGCCGATATTGATTATTTCAAACGAATTAATGATCAATATGGTCACGATACCGGTGACCAGGTGCTCCAGCATGTTGCCAAAATCATCCAGGAAAACATGCGTGCCGGTGATTTTGTTGGCCGGTGGGGCGGGGAAGAATTCGTCATGATTATGCCGGGAGCAAACGGGAAAAGTGCAATGGCCATGGCTGAACTGATTCGCGAAGCAGTGGCGAGCAACAGGTTTGATCTGAACGAAGAGGTTCGCCTGAGCGCCAGCTTCGGCGTGAGCGAACGGTTGCCCGATGAAGATTTTGCCACATGTTTCAAGCGCGCTGACAATGCGCTTTATAAAGCCAAGCAACAAGGGCGGAACCGCTGTGTAGCGGCCGAGGAAACCTTATAGCGAGAAGTTTCCATGGACCGGAACCATCCTGAGTAAGCGCCTGAATAAAAAAACCCGCGCAACATAAAATTACGCGGGTTTTTTATTTCTTATTAAACCGGATTAAGCTTTAGCCGCAGCCACTTGTGCAGCAACTTCAGCAGCAAAGTCCACAACAGCTACTTCGATGCCTTCGCCTACTTCCAGGCGCACAAAGCTTTTCACAGTCGCACCACCGGCTTTGGCGAATTGGGCAACAGTTTGCTCTGGATTCTTAACGAAAGGCTGGTCAACCAGGCTAGCTTCTTTCAGGAACTTGCTGATACGGCCAACAATCATCTTCTCAACGATTTCAGCGGGCTTGCCAGCCATGTCCGGTTGAGCGCGAATGATTTCTTTTTCTTTCTCCACGACATCGGCTGGCATTTGGTCAGAGCTAACCACCTGTGGATTAACCGCAGCTACGTGCATAGCAACGTCTTTAGCGATTTCTTCGCTACCACCTTCCAACTGCACCAGCACCGCGATACGGTTATTCAAGTGCAGGTAACCGCCTACCACACCGCCTTCAACCAGGCTGATACGACGCACACTGATTTTTTCACCGATTTTCTGAACCAATGCTTCACGTGCATTTTCCAACTCACCGGCCATAACGGCAGCAACATCGGTTTGCCTGGTAGCGAATGCTTTTTCCAATACGCTGTTTACAAACGCAAGGAAGCCCGCATCGCGCGCAACGAAGTCAGTTTCAGAGTTAACTTCAATAGCAACACCGTAGCTGTTATCTGCAGCCACTTTAACTGCGACAACGCCATCAGCCGCAGTGCGACCTTCTTTTTTAGCGGCTTTCAGGCCAGACACTTTGCGCAGGTTTTCAATCGCCAGTTCGATGTCGCCATTGGCTTCACCCAGGGCTTTCTTACATTCCATCATTCCCAGGCCAGTGCGTTCACGCAATTCTTTTACCAGTGCAGGAGTAACAGCGCTCATGGTTAATTCCTCAAATAAAAGTGTTCAAATTCAGTACAAAAAGGGGGCCAAGCCCCCCTCTTCCGACAACCCTGGGCGTGAAGCTAACAGGGCTTTATGGTCGTTTAATGACTGTGGTTGCTAAATTACTCGGCAGCACCTTCAGCAGCAACATACTCATCTTTGTTGGGTACAGCAGAGGCAGACTTGGAACCTTCAAGGCACGCATCGGCGATAGCAGTTACGTAGAGCTTGATTGCACGGATAGCGTCATCGTTACCAGGAATTACGTAGTCAACACCTTCAGGGTTGCTATTGGTATCAACGATACCGATTACAGGGATACCCAATTTGTTAGCTTCCTGGATCGCAATACGCTCATGATCAACATCAATAACGAACATTGCATCCGGCAAACCAGCGATGTTCTTGATACCGCCGATAGAGCGCTCCAGCTTCTCCATATCACGAGTGCGCATCAGGGCTTCTTTCTTGGTCAGCTTGGTGAAAGTACCGTCCTGGCTTTGGGTAGTCAGTTCAGATAAACGACGGATAGAAGCGCGGATGGTTTTATAGTTGGTGAGCATACCGCCCAACCAGCGATGGCTAACATAAGGTTGGCCAGCGCGTTCAGCTTGTTCTTTGATGGTTTTTTGCGCAGCGCGCTTGGTACCAACAAACAGAATCTTTTTCTTTTGAGCAGCCATTTGGGTAATCAATGCCAGGGCTTCATTGAAGGCTGGAACAGTGTGCTCAAGGTTAATGATGTGGATCTTGTTACGTGCACCGAAGATGTACTTGCCCATCTTGGGGTTCCAGTAACGGGTTTGGTGACCGAAGTGGACACCGGCAGACAACATGTCGCGCATGCTTACTTGTGGCATTTTAGTATTCCTACTGGGTTAGGCCTCCATACACCCCGCTCACCAACCAGCATGTTTGCAGTGGCTCTACTCAAGGTAGAAGCAAACATTCGGCACCCAGGTTTCACGTGTCGATGTATGTGTGACGATTGTTAATAAATAAATGGATTTTCTCGATTTCAGGCGGGATTAACCCAGCCCGGAAAAAAGAGGCGCGTTTTATACCACAAAAAATTCCCCGGATAAACAAAAAACCCTGTCCAGTCCCGCCATTTTCCCCCATTCACCAAACATAGGGAACTGCATTGCCCCTAGGCTGGACCCCGTCCAACTTGTACACTAGTGAAATCAACCAACAAAACTCCAGAGACCCAATCATGAAAGAAACCTGGCGCTGGTTTGGCCCTAAAGATACCGTCAGCCTGCAAAACATTGCCCAAGCCGGAGCCACCGGCATAGTCACCTCGCTCCACCACATTCCCACCGGTGCCGCCTGGCCCATGGCGGACATCCTGGAACGCAAGAAACTCATTGAGGATCATGGACTTGAGTGGACCGTGATCGAAAGTATCCCACTGCACAACGATATCAAAACCCGTACTGGCAACTTCCAGCAGTACATAGATAATTACAAGGAATCCTTACGCAATGTGGGCAATGCAGGCATCAAGGACGTCTGCTACAACTTTATGCCGGTCGTTGACTGGACCCGTACCAACCTGAATTACACCTTGCCCAATAACGCCCGCGCACTGCGTTTTGAGATGAGCGACTTCGCTGCGTACGATGTTTACCTATTGCAACGCCCTGGTGCCGAGCAATCCTATCGCCCCGATGTATTAGCCAAAGCCAAGGCACGACTGGATGCCATGGGCGATGAAGAAAAAGTCCTGTTGGAAAAAAATATCATTGCCGGCCTGCCCGGCGGGGAAGGTTCCTACGACCGCGAGGGCATTCGCGCCGCTATCGATCTCTTCATCAAAATGGGTGATGAAGGTATGCGGGCAAACCTCTTTGCCTTCCTCCGTGAAGTCATTCCGGTCGCGGAGGAAGCCGGGGTACGCATGTGCATCCATCCGGATGACCCGCCATTTTCCCTGTTTGGTTTACCGCGCGTCGTTTCAACAGCCGATGATGCCCGCGCTTTGCTCAATGCAGTCCCTAGTCCCGCCAATGGCCTGACCCTTTGCGCCGGTTCCTACGGCGCACGCTGTGACAATGATTTGGTTGCTATGGCGCGTGAATTTGGCGACCGCATCTATTTCGTACACCTGCGCAATATCAAGCGGGAAGAGGATGGGTCCTTCTTTGAGTCCGACCATTTGGACGGCGACAACGACATGGTGGGTTTGATCGAGGCATTACTGGATGAAGAAGATCGCCGCAAGAAAGCCGGGGTTAACCTACCACCCATCGCCATGCGCCCAGATCACGGCCATTTGATGGGCGAGGAAATCGGCAAGCCCGGCATCAACCCCGGATACTCCTACGCGGGCCGGATGAAAGGCCTGGCCGAACTGCGCGGCGTTATACATGCACTCACCCGTTTACGCCACCGCACCGCCTGATAAGGATTGATTTGGGCAAACCCGGCAGGAATCGTTTAGAATGCCGCATACGTTAAATTACTGTCGAGCTTGCCCGAATTCATGTCAGTTACTATCAAAACTCCGGAAGAAATTGCAAAAATGCGCATCGCCGGCCGAATGGCCGCCGAAGTACTGGAAATGATTGGCCCCCACGTCCAACCCGGGGTTACTACCGCCGAACTGGATAAAATCTGCCACGATCATATTGTAAATGTGCAAAAAGCAATCCCCGCGTGCCTGGGTTATCGGGGCTTCCCGAAATCAATTTGTACCTCGGTTAACCAAGTGGTATGCCACGGTATTCCCTCCGACAAAAAAGTGCTTAAATCAGGCGACATTATCAATATTGATGTCACCGTTATTTACGAAGGCTACCATGGCGATACCAGCGCTATGTATTTTGTTGGTCCACCCGCCCCACACGCTGAACGCCTGGTTAAAGTTACCCAGGATTGCATGTACAAAGCCATTAAACTGGTAAAGCCTGGATGTCGCCTCGGCGATATTGGCCACGTAATCCAGGAATACGCCGAAGCAAATTATTACTCTGTGGTACGCGAATATTGCGGCCATGGCATCGGCAAGGTTTTTCACGAGGAGCCGCAAATCCTGCACTATGGCCGCCCCGGCACCGGCATGGAATTAAAAGAGGGCATGTGCTTTACCATTGAACCGATGATTAACGCGGGCAAACCACACACCAAATTAAAAAGTGACGGCTGGACGGTAGAAACCAAAGACGGCCGCCTGTCCGCCCAATGGGAACACACCATGGTGGTAACCCGGGATGGCGTGGAAGTATTAACTGCCCGCACTGGTGAAGTCTTTAATTAATGGCCATTAACGACTGGATTGCGCGGGTACTCGGAAAGCGCACCGAACAACCCGCAACCGAGTTGCAACCGATCCGGGAATCCGGCAGTCCCATGCCGATGTCTTCTGTCCCCTATTTTGAGCGGCCCTTATTTTTCTTTGATCAAAGCCGATTCCGTCGCGCACTTGCTGAAAATCCCATAATCACCGTATTCAAAGACGCCATCAACGCCGCCAGCACCCAATCCAATCGCCGTTTCCTGGAAGGTGAGGATATCCGCGCGTTGGTGTATGAACGCGCACTTTTTGTCGATTGCGTATTGCATTACGCCTGGCACCAATTTGCGTGGCCAGACGGTATCAGCCTGGAGGCAGTAGGAGGTTACGGACGCGGCGAATTGCACCCGGGGTCCGATATAGATCTACTGATCCTTCATCGTCCGGACGTGTTTGAAACCTGCAAGGACGATATTGAAAAATTCCTCACGCTGCTATGGGATATAGGCCTGGAAATCGGCAGCAGTGTACGCACAGTCAAACAAACCATTGAAATTGCGCGCGCTGATATCACTGTCGCAACCAACATTATGGAATCGCGTACGCTGGTAGGCGACCCTTCGTTGCGCACTGAACTCGTTAAGGAATCCGCGCCTGACAAAATCTGGTCCGCCGAAGAATTTTTTCGGGCCAAATACCAGGAGCAACAAGAGCGCCACAAAAAATATAACGATACCGAATACAACCTTGAGCCCAACATTAAAAATGCACCCGGCGGTCTGCGTGATATCCAGACAATTAGCTGGGTTATCAAGCGTTATTTCGGTGTACGCACCCTGAAACAATTGGAAGGCAAGGGTTTTTTCACCGACGAGGAATTTTCGCTGCTTAATTCCGGCGAAGAATATTTGTGGCGAGTTCGTTACGCCTTGCACATGGTCGCCAAACGCGCCGAAGAACGGTTGTTATTTGATTACCAGCGTGAAATTGCCAAATTATTCGGTTACACCGATAACCATGAAGGCTTGGCGGTCGAACAGTTTATGCATAAGTACTATCGTACCGTATTGGCCTTGCGTGAATTAAATGATGTGGTACTGCAATTTTTGTCGGAAGCAATTTTACAAAAAGGCAAAACCAAAAGTGTGGTGTCCATCAATGAACGCTTTCAATTGCGCGATAATTTTATCGAAGCAACCCACACCTATGTTTTTGAAGAAAATCCTTCCGCGCTGCTGGAAATGTTTGTGCTTATGGCGCAGGACCCGCAAATCGAAGGTGTGCGCGCCTCAACGATTCGTTGGATTCGCGAGAGCCGTCATTTAATAGACGACAGTTTTCGCCACAATCCCAAAAACACCCAGCTTTTTATAAAACTGCTCCAGCAACCTGCCGGGTTGGTTGAACAGTTAAGGCGTATGTCGCGTTATGGAATCCTGGGTCTATACCTGCCGGAATTTGGCCAGGTCACAGGTCAGATGCAACACGACTTATTCCATATTTACACAGTGGATGCGCACACCTTAAAAGTGGTGCAAAACATGTGTAATTTCTTGTTGCCATCGGCAAAGGAAGATTTCCCGGTTGCAGCACTCATAATGACGCGCCTACCGAAATTGGAATTACTCTATATTTCCGGCCTGTATCATGATATTGGAAAAGGGCGCGGCGGTGATCACTCGACATTGGGGGCGGTAGACGCGGAAGAGTTTTGTACCCGTCACGGTATTTCGCCACGCGAAACCCGCCTCGTATGTTGGCTGGTTGAAAAACATTTATTGATGTCCCAAGTATCACAAAAACAAGATATTTCCGATCCTGAAGTTATTCATAATTTTGCACTGACTGTAGGCGACCAGCTGCATCTGGATTATTTGTATTGCCTTACCGTGGCCGACATTAACGGCACCAACAAGGAATTATGGAATACCTGGCGCGCCAGCCTGTTGCGCCAACTATATTTGGATACTCGTCGCGCCCTGCGTCGCGGCCTGGAAAATACTGTCGATAAACACGATTTAATTGAAGAAACCCAACAAGCCGCCATTCGCAAGCTCGCCCGCAAGGGATTAAGCAAAGAACAAGTCCTCGCACTGTGGGGAGACATGGGCGATGATTACTTCCTGCGCGAAAACTTTGTTGATATCGCATGGCATACGGAAGCTATTGCGGCCCGTACCGGTGATAAGCCACTAGTACTCATAAAAAAAACCACGAGCAAAGAGTTGGCGGGCGCCACACAAATTTTTGTTTACAGTAAAAATCAAAAAAATGTATTTGTCGCTGCGGCAACGGCACTTAGCCAAATAAACCTGAGCATTCAGGACGCCAAGATTTACAGTTCCAAATCCGGTTATACCATTGATACATTCTTTGTACTCAATGAAGATGGAAAGCCGCTGGGCAATAACGCAACCTTACTGAAACAAATCCAAAAGGCATTGGAAGATGAGTTGAGCCTTGTTGACAACTACCGGGAAGTCATCGGCCGCCGCACACCGCGCCGTTTGAAATATTTTGCGTCACCCACGCGTACATCGCTCAGTACCGACACTATTCGCAACTGTAGCGTGCTGGAAGTCATCAGCCCTGACCGCCCCGGCCTGCTCGCCTGTATCGGCCGTATTTTTATGGATTTCGATATACACCTGCTAAACGCTAAAATTTCCACACTGGGCGAGCGGGTGGAAGATATTTTCTTTATTGCCGACAGCGAAGGAAAGCCCCTCAGTGATGCCGCCACCTGCGAAAGATTACAGCAGGAGATTCGCGAGCAATTGGATAAACGCGTCGATAAACTTTAAACGAGCCAAGCAATTCCATGAATCCGGATTTAAACCTCTTACATCCTTATCCTTTTGAGAAACTGGCTGCGCTCAAAGCAGCGGTTAGCGCACCCATGCACTTGACGGACATAATGTTGTCTATCGGTGAGCCAAAGCATGAACCTCCGGCATTCGTTTTGGAAACCCTGGTAAAAAGCTTAGACAAACTTTCCCATTACCCCACCACAAAAGGTTTGCCTGAGCTGCGTGAATCTATTGCAACCTGGGCAACCAAGCGCTTTAAATTAAACGCAGGCACCTTCACTGCGGATAAACATGTATTGCCAGTAAATGGCACCCGCGAGGCCCTGTTTGCGTTCGCCCAGGCTATTATTGATCGCAGCGAACAAAATGCACTGATTGTTTCGCCCAACCCGTTCTACCAAATTTATGAAGGCGCTGCGATTTTATCCGGCGCCCAACCTTATTTTCTAAACTGTACCCCGGAAAATAATTTTATCCCGGATTTTGCCAAAGTGCCGGAAGACGTCTGGCAGCGCTGCCAATTATTGTTTATCTGCTCGCCCGGCAATCCAACCGGAGCGGTTATGAGCACCGCGCAACTGAAAGACTTAATTGCCCTCGCCGATAAATATAATTTCGTTATCGCGTCAGATGAATGCTATTCAGAATTGTATTTTGACGAATCCAATCCACCCGCAGGCTTGCTGCAAGCTTGTGCGGAATTGGGCCGCGATGACTTCGCCCGCTGTGTGGTTTTCCATAGCCTATCCAAGCGATCCAATTTGCCTGGCCTACGCTCCGGGTTTGTGGGTGGTGATGCGAGGATCCTTGAGAAATTTTTGCTCTACCGTACTTACCACGGCTGCGCCATGCCGGTACCTACCCAATTGGCCAGCATTGCCGCCTGGCAAGACGAAAAGCATGTAATTGAAAATCGTAACGCCTATCGCCAGAAGTTCGATGCTGTGCTGGATGTGCTCGCGGGCGTATTACCTGTGACCAAGCCTGACGCCAGTTTTTATTTATGGGCTAGAACACCCGTTACCAGCGAGCGTTTCGCGCAACAATTATTTGCCCGGCAAAAAGTAACTGTATTGCCAGGAAGTTTTTTAGCGCGAGCAACAAACGGGGTTAACCCAGGCGAAGACTACATACGCATGGCGTTAGTGGCTCCCTTGGGGGAGTGTATCGAAGCCGCACAACGTATCAAACAATTTATGCAATCACTTTGATTATGAACGGCATAAAAAATTTAACCAAAATGGAGCGCGTGGCATACATCTCGCAAACCTTGCAGGATCTCTATCCCCAACCACCCATTCCATTGCAACATAAGGACCCATATACCTTATTAATTGCGGTGTTGCTGTCAGCCCAATGCACTGACGAGCGGGTAAACACTGTTACTCCGGGCCTATTTGCACTGGCCGATAATCCTTATGACATGGCGAAACTGCCTGTCGAAAAAATCCAGGAAATTATCCGCCCCTGTGGTTTATCACCCCAAAAATCCAAAGCAATTTCATTATTGTCACAAATACTGGTAAACCAATATAACGGGCAGGTGCCGGAGGATTGGGAAGCATTGGAAAGCTTGCCAGGGGTCGGTCATAAAACCGCCAGCGTAGTTATGAGCCAGGGATTTGGACACCCGGCATTCCCTGTGGATACTCACATCCATCGCCTGGCGCAACGCTGGGGATTAACCAATGGCAAAAATGTTGTACAAACTGAAAAGGATTTAAAGCGACTTTTTCCGCAATCAAGCTGGAATGCCCTGCACCTGCAAATAATTTATTATGGCCGGGAGTATTGCTCGGCGCGCGGCTGCGATGGCACCACCTGCCCTATTTGCAAAACCTGTTACCCCAATCGAAAAAAGCCGAAGCTGACTTTAAAAGCCTGACTATTTCCTCGCCTCCTTAAATGGAGCAACCTGAACGCATCTTGTTAAGCGAAGCGTTAGGAAAATTTATTTAAACGAGAAAAACATGAACATATTGTATGGCATTAAAAATTGCGACACCGTAAAAAAAGCCCGTGCATGGCTGGAAACCAATCATATTGAATACACATTTCATGATTTCCGTACAGATGGCTTAAGTGAAATCCAGGTCAATAAATGGATTAATGAATTGGGACTGGAAGCTCTGGTGAATAAACGCAGCACTACCTGGAAGGAATTGGACGAGGAAACCAAAAATAAATTTAATGAAAATGCCGTACAGGTAATCACTGCGAATCCAACACTGATTAAACGTCCATTATTGGAGACCGGCAATAAAAAGTTTATCGGTTTTAAAGACGCTGAATACGCCCGAATTTTTTAATTTTTTTTTGAAAAGAGCAGGAACTATCATGACAAAATTTTATGCACTCGGTTTGGGCATAGGTACTCAAAACGCTAAAGGCGAATGGCTTGAAGTATTTTACGCACAACCGATACTCAACCCGTCCGAAAACAGCGCGCGCGCAATCGCTACTATTGCAGGTTACAGCGAGGGCAACCAGGCAATAACCATCAGTACTAACCAAGCCAGCGAAATTGCCCAGGCATTAACTATCGCCGGTGATACAGCCCAAGCGGAAATTGCTAAAGCACTTACCAGTAGCAAGCGCCCCCTGGTTGCAACGTTACTCGCAACGGATACCAACCCCACCTCTGTGCCTGAAGCTTATTTAAAGTTACATCTGCTATCCCACCGTTTAGTTAAACCACACGGCACCGTGCTCGCTGGAATTTTTGGAGTATTACCTAATGTTGCCTGGACCAACCAAGGTGCAATAGATGTAAACGAGTTGCCCGCTCGCCAATTGCAAGCGCGCCTGAGCGGCGAAGAACTGGAAGTTTCCTGCGTCGATAAGTTTCCCAAAATGACCAATTATGTAGTACCCAAGGGTGTCCGTGTTGCACATACTGCACGAGTACGCCTGGGGGCTTACCTGGGTGAAGGCACAACAATCATGCATGAAGGTTTCGTAAATTTTAATGCCGGCACTGAAGGCCCCGCGATGATTGAAGGCCGGATTTCTGCCGGTGTGTTTGTAGGTGCGGGTTCAGACCTGGGAGGCGGCAGCTCAACCATGGGCACGCTCTCGGGTGGTGGGAATATCATAATTTCTGTGGGTAAAGAATCGCTTATTGGCGCTAATGCCGGTATAGGTATTCCACTCGGGGATCGCTGCAAAGTAGAATCCGGCTTGTATGTAACCGCAGGAACCAAAGTTGTTGTATTGGATGATACAGGCAACGAAGTAAAGACAGTAAAAGCACGCGAACTGGCAGGGGTTTCGGATCTGGTTTTCCGCCGTAATTCCGTTACTGGTCGTGTTGAAGTCGTTACTAACAAAAGTGCCCTGCAATTAAATACCGCACTGCACAAGAATTAATTTATCGAATGTGATGTGTTGTACTGATTGATTGCATTCAGAAACCGGGCGCAATTATCGCGCCCTACCAATTAACCATGCACAAATCGTTGTGCGAATAGGGGCGATGATATGGGCGCACAGTGGAAAGCCAAACACCGTGAAGAAGCGGCTAACGCCAAAGGCAAATTATTTACCAAACTGACCAAAGAAATCATGGTCGCCGCGCGCAATGGCGCAGATCCGGATATGAATCCGCGTTTGCGCCTCGCCGTGGAAGCGGCAAAGAAAGCCTCAATGACGCGCGAGACTTTGGAGCGCGCAATTAAAAAGGGATCAGGACAACTTGATGGCAATATCAGTTATGAAAAAGTCACTTACGAAGGGTTCGCTCCACATCAGGTTCCGGTGATTGTTGAATGTCTAACCGACAATGTAAACCGCACCATTTCCTCAATGCGTGTGCTTTTCCGCAAAGGCCAGTTAGGGTCTTCCGGTTCAGTATCCTGGGATTTTGATCATCTGGGCATTATTGAAGCAACGCCAGCAAATAAAGATGCAGATATTGAAATGGCCGCTATTGAAGCTGGCGCGCAAGATTTCGAACTTGAAGAAGATGGCAGTGCAACTTTTTACACCGACTTAACCGACCTTGATCTGGTTTCAAAAGCCTTACCCGGCCAGGGTTTTACCGTTGTTTCTGCAAAATTGGGTTATCGTCCAAAAAATCCGGTGAGCCTGAGCGGTGAAGCATTGGAAGAAGTCGAATCATTCCTTGCTGCCATTGATAATGATGATGACGTACATGAAGTGTATGTTGGATTAACAGCTGGTTAACTTCACCTTGCCAACCCGACAAGTGAAGCAGCACACCTTGCAAAGTGCTACCTTCCGACAACGATATGTTTCATGCGTTATTTAACGATGCTGTAGTGAAAACAGAAAATGATTTTCCCTACCAAAATCATTTATTGCGTTAAGAAATAAAGATTATTAATTCCAGATAGCAAAAAGCCCCGATTAACGGGGCTTTTAGGATGTTTTGAAAAGTCATCAAACTTTCTTTTGGTGCCCTGGGCCGGACTCGAACCGGCACGGCATTCGCCACTACCACCTCAAGATAGCGTGTCTACCAATTCCACCACCGGGGCAAAAAAACTAATTACTCTTCCTTAGCCTCTTCAGGCTTGGCAGCATCAGCAGGTGCTGCCTGATTTTCCACAGATGGAACATCCGTTGTTGTCGTTGGAGCGGCAGCAGGAACATCTGATTCTACCGGCGCCGCTGAAGTTGCTGGAACATCGGATACAGGAACCTGTTGTACAGCGGGAACGACTAATCCCCGGGTTGCAACTTGTGACTGATTCTTGGCAATAACAGCCAAACCAAAGCTGGTAGCAAAAAATATAAATGCGATGGTCCAGGTTGCGCGAGTAAAGAAATTACCGCTACCCTCACTACCAAATACAGTTTGTGAAGCACCAGCACCAAAAGAAGCACCTGCTGCTGCACCCTTACCCTGCTGCAACAATACCAAGCCAATAATGACCAGTGCAGCCAGGGAATGAATAATTAATACCAATTTTTCCATTACAAAACTCTCTTGTGAGCGTTTTTATATTGCGGCCCGACTGGAAATTATTCAGCGGCCTTACATATTGCGAGAAACTCATCGGCATCCAAAGATGCTCCACCGAGCAGGGCGCCATCTATATCATGCAACGCAAATAATTGTTTTGCATTGTGCGCTTTAACACTTCCACCATACAAAATTCTTATTTCTTCTGCCATTACACCCAGCTGCGAACGCATAAATTTATGCACTTCTTCCGCCTGTTCAGGTGTTGCAGTTTTTCCGGTACCTACCGCCCAGACAGGTTCATAGGCCAGTACCGCTTTATCAAAGCCATCCTTACCAGCATATGAAAATACAGCATTTAATTGCCTGCTAATAGTTTCCAAATGCCTTCCCTGCTCACGATCCTGCAAAGATTCGCCTACACATAAAATCGGAACCAGACCGGCCTTTTGTACCGCGACAAATTTTTGCGCAACTTGCAAATCAGATTCCTGCTGCATCCGGCGGCGCTCATTGTGACCAATTATCACAAATTTGCAATCCAAATCTGCGAGCATTAACGCAGAAACTTCCCCGGTATAAGCGCCCTTATCTTGTTCATTTACCGTTTGCGCTCCCAAAATTATCGGAGAGTTTTGCAAAAAAGCTTGAACTTGCAATAAATAAGGAAACGGTGGGCAGATTACTACATCTGCGCCTCGCTCACCTTGCCACCCTTGGGTTATCGCAGTAAGCAGATTTGCATTTTCATGCAAATTTCCATTCATTTTCCAGTTGCCAACTACCAGTTGGCGACGCTTGGTGTTACTTGCTTTAGTCAACAGCAATACCTCCCCCAAAGCGGGCGCTAATGGTAGCCAAGATGATTTGAACATACAACAAAATCTTGCTGGAGGCCCTGATTTTTTCTGTGTTTTTTGGCGCTTTGATTGAAAAGCCCTGAGTACCACCAAATGCCTGAATACAAAACCCGCGCCTTGACCGATTTTTAGGCGTGGAATCAACGAATCATGAAAAATTGTCAGGTATTTCAATAGTTTCGCTAATCAATCGCAGAGCAACTAGGAAAGGGCAGATTCAACCACCGCCGCCAATTCCTGGGCCAGCTCCTTAACTTGTTTTTTATCTTCTCCCTCCACCATTACCCGCACCACCGGTTCGGTACCTGACGGACGCAAGAGCACTCGGCCGGTGCCAGCGAGTTTTTCTTCAGTTAGTTTAACTGCAGCCTGGATGGTTTCATTACCGTTGAGGTCAACACGTTTCGATATGTGAACATTGATCATAACCTGGGGCAACTTGGTCATTGCCTTTTTTATACGGTGTAAGGAATCACCGATGGTAGTTATCGCTAAAAGGACCTGAAGCGCGGAAATAATACCATCACCCGTTGTAGTTACATTGCTACAAACGATGTGGCCAGAATTTTCCCCACCTAACCGCCAGCCTTTTTCACGCATCAGTTCAATGACATAACGATCACCGACTTTGGCGCGCGCAAAGGGAATATTTAATTTTTTCAAACCGAGCTCAAAACCGAAATTGCTCATTAATGTCCCAACAACACCATCGCAACCACCGGCATATTCCTGTTGGTATGCTGCAATGATATAGAGCAATTCATCGCCATCTACCAATTCACCTTTGTGGTCAACAAACACCACCCGATCACCATCGCCATCAAACGCGATACCGAGGTCAGCCCCCAATTCAATAACCTTTTCCTGTAACGCTTCGGGCTTGGTAGAACCGCAACTGCGGTTGATATTGGTACCGTTAGGTTCAACAAACAGTGAGGTAACATGCGCACCCAGTTCGGTAAACACATCGGGTGCAATGTTGTAAGTTGCACCGTTCGCGCAATCCAGCACTATGTGCATTCCTTTGAGGTTAAATCCCCAAGGCATAGTGCCTTTGCAAAATTCGATATAACGACCGGAAGCGTCCGCAATACGCCGGGCCTTACCCAATTTTTCCGCCGTTGACATCTGCTGTTCGAGTTGTTGCTCGATTAAGTTTTCCAATTCATCCGGTAATTTACTGCCATTACCGCCGAAAAATTTAATTCCATTATCAACATAACTATTATGTGAAGCACTGATGACAATGCCTGCCTGCGCTTTGAAAGTACGGGTTAAATAAGCTACCCCGGGTGTTGGCATCGGCCCTAATAGGCCCACATCAACCCCGGCATTGATCAAGCCCGCTTGCAAGGCAGACTCAAACATATAGCCTGAAATCCGTGTATCTTTACCAATCAGAATTACGTTCTGTCCATCGAAACGGTCTTTAAGTACGCAACCCGCAGCCCAACCCAGCTTTAACATAAAATCCGGAGTGATAGGAAACTCGCCCACTAAACCGCGAATACCATCAGTGCCAAAATATTTGCGAGCCATATGCTCCTAACTCCAATAAATATTTAATAATTTTCATTCGCCACTGCAGCGAGTACTTTTAATACGTCAACTGTTGCGGCCACATCATGTACCCGAATAATTACCGCACCTCGCTGTGCGGCTAACATTGCCAATGCAAGGCTACCTGGAAGCCGTTCATCAACAGTGCGATTTAATAATTGCGCAAGCATGGATTTACGGGACATACCAACCATTAAGGGAAAGCCTAACTCACTAAACCCGGACAAGTGCCGTAAAAGCGCGAGATTATGCGCGAGTGTTTTACCAAAGCCAAACCCGGGATCAAGGATAATTCGATCCATTGAAATGCCTTTGGCCAGGCAAGCGTCAACCCGCTCCATTAGGAAATGGCGCACATCAGCAATAACATCTTTGTATACCGGGTTTACCTGCATATTTGTTGGCTGCCCGAGCATATGCATTAAGCAGACCGGCAAGTTTGTCGCTGCGGCCGCTTCGATTGCCCCGTCTCTACCCAGCGCACGGACATCATTAATCAGGCTCGCACCTTTGCTGGCAGATTCGCTTATAACCCTGGCGGTACTTGTATCAACCGAGACTACAGCATCAAGCTTATTGACCAGTGCTTCCACGACCGGCACCACACGATCCAGCTCTTCCTGCTCAGAAACCCTGGCAGCACCAGGGCGGGTAGACTCGCCCCCCACATCAATAATTCCAGCCCCGTCCGCCAGCATTTGCTCAGCCCTGCGCAAGGCAAGGTCAATGGACAATTGTTGTCCTATATAGCTGTTACCGCCATCGGAAAATGAATCAGGAGTGGTGTTCAATATTCCCATAACAATTGGCCGCGATATATCGAGCCGATGTTTCCCGCATACAAGCACGGACGAGTGATAGGGTAGCTGCATTTTAGCCTCGCGCTACAAGCTGGTAAAAGCAAAGAACCCCGAGCAAGCCCGGGGTTCTTTTAAGGAAGTCACAATAAACTAATGGGTATTGGCTGGACCACCGATGGGACCCGCAGGTGATTCACCGGCATCTTTATCGCGCAAATGATTATTGAAATCATCGTCGTTCCACTCACGCGGCGGACGCACCTTGCGGCGCGCCATAAGATCATCAACCTGCTCCGCATCAATAGTTTCGTACTCCATTAACGCATCCTTCATCGCCTCAAGGATATCGCGATTATCCTCAAGGATTTTCTGAGCGCGCGCATAGCACTCTTCGATAATACGACGAACCTCTTCATCAATTCGCTTGGAGGTATCATCCGAATACTGTTGGGTTGCCATGCCGGGGTACATTCCCTCCTCCTCACCGTAATGAAGCGGACCCAGCTTCGCGGATAAACCCCACTTGGTTACCATGTTGCGCGCAATTGCCGTTGCCCGCTCAATATCATTGGATGCCCCGGTAGTAATGCCCTCGTCACCCAATGTCATTTGCTCTGCGATACGGCCTCCAAATAACGTACAAATACTGGATTCAAGCGCGCGGCGGCTCAAGCTGTATTTATCCGCCTCGGGTAAGAACTGGGTAACCCCCAAAGCGCGGCCGCGGGGGATGATCGTCACTTTATGTACAGGATCATGTTCAGGAACCAGGCGCCCGACGATAGCGTGACCTGCCTCATGGTAAGCGGTATTTTCCTTTTCTTTCTCACTCATTACCATGGTGCGACGCTCAGCACCCATCATGATTTTATCGCGAGCTTTTTCGAAATCTTCCATAGTGACCAAACGCTTATTGGCGCGCGCAGCCATCAATGCAGCTTCATTAACCAGGTTCGCCAATTCCGCACCAGAGAATCCGGGCGTACCGCGGGCAATCACGGAGGCACTGATACGCTCATCCAATGGTACTTTGCGCATATGTACTTTAAGGATTTGCTCACGACCGCGAATATCGGGCAAGCCAACATAGACCTGGCGATCAAAGCGACCGGGGCGCAACAAGGCTTTATCGAGCACATCGGCACGATTGGTCGCAGCAATAATAATCACGCCGTCATTACCTTCAAAACCGTCCATTTCGACCAATAACTGGTTGAGGGTTTGCTCACGTTCGTCATGACCGCCGCCGTGGCCGCCACCACGGTGTCGACCTACGGCGTCAATCTCGTCAATGAAAATAATACAGGGGGCCTGTTTCTTGGCTTGCTCGAACATGTCACGCACACGACTCGCACCCACACCTACAAACATTTCCACGAAATCTGAACCGGAAATCGAAAAGAATGGAACCTTGGCTTCCCCCGCGATCGCCTTGGCCAGCAAAGTCTTACCGGTACCCGGCGGGCCAACCATTAATACGCCACGTGGGATCTGGCCGCCCAAGCGTTGGAATTTGGAAGGGTCCCGCAGGTATTGCACCAACTCCTGGACTTCCTCTTTGGCCTCATCAACACCGGCAACATCGGCAAATGTAGTTTTGATTTGGTCTTCACCCAACAGACGCGCCTTGCTTTTACCAAAGCTCATAGGGCCGCCTTTTCCACCTGCACCACCTTGCATTTGCCGCATAAAGAACCAGAACACGGCAATGATGATCAAAATGGGGAAACTGGCCACCAGCAATTGGTTTAGCAGGCTCGGTTGTTCAACCTCGCGTCCCCTGATAACCACGTTATGGTTGTAAAGATCATCGATCAACTTCGGATCTTGTACTTGTGGGCGGATGGTCTTGAATGTCGAGTTATCTTTATAGATGCCTTCGATGACCAAGCCGTCAATGGTGACTTCCTGTACCCGGTCATCCCGCACACTGGCGATGAAATCGGAGTAATTCAAGGTGTTATTAGCTGATTGCTTGTTAAAGCCCTCAAAAACACTAAAGAGGACTACGGCAATAACGAGCCAAAGCACCAGATTCTTGGTTATATCGTTCAAGGATGATTCCTCACAGTTACATCAATGGATTGACGGCCAGTGAATTGTTCAAGCATCAACAGCAGGACAGCAGATATTGGCATATTTGCCGACTGAAATCGTCGAATTTTTCACAGCTTAACGCCTTTTGAAACCAAATAAGGCGCCAGTACGGGGTTTTCACTCATATTGGGGACATACACTGACATTACAAGTTCTGCCAAGTTTCATATTCGTGCGAAAACATCGCCTCATGAGGGATAAACCACGGCTAAACAATACTGGAATAGAGTAGAATGCAACACATTTTTTAATACTCATATTTAAGGTAAGTTTATGCCTATTAGCCCCGAGCGCAAAAAACAATTTCGTACTATTGGCCACAGGCTTAATCCCATTGTGACCATTGCCGGCAATGGTTTGAGCGATGGCGTACTTGCAGAACTCAATCGCGCCCTGGATGACCACGAGCTGATCAAAGTAAAACTAGCCATTGCCGAGCGCGAAGACCGCAAGGAAGTTGTTGCTGAACTTGAAGCCCTGCCGAATGTTGAATTGATTCAGGAAATTGGCAAAGTAGTTTTGCTCTATCGCCACAATAAAAAAGCCAATCCCAAGCTGTCAAATTTGCATCGCTAAGCTACATCGGCCATATAAAAAAACCGCCAGCCGGCGGTTTTTTTATATGTAAACAAGGTTTAGATATGCTCTACCTTGTCAATCTCATAATCCACATCACCGCCCGGCGCCTTTACCACCACAACATCGCCTTCTTCTTTACCTATCAATGCGCGCGCAATGGGTGAGTTCACCGAAATTTTATTGGATTTCACATCCGCTTCGTCATCACCGACGATTTGGTACTTCATTGCCAGGTCTGTGTCCAGGTTGATAATAGTTACCGTAGTGCCGAACAATACCTTGCCGGTATGGGGGATTTTGGTAACGTCGATAATCTGGGCATTGCTGAGTTTGGCTTCAATTTCGTTGATGCGGCCTTCGCAGAAGCTTTGTTGCTCACGCGCTGCGGAATACTCGGCGTTTTCTTTCAAATCACCGTGTTCACGCGCCTCGGCAATCGCTTGCACAATGCGTGGACGCTGTACTTTTTTCAGGTCTTCCAACTCAAGGCGCAGTTTTTCTGCGCCCTGTTCAGTCATCGGAAATTTTGTGCTCATGCTTATTTCCCTTATTTAATTCGTGTGTGCAAATCTTGCAAACGACGCACTTCAATATCTTTCACTTCTTTGAGTGACATACATACCGCAAAACCGGCCGCCAGTGTAGTGTTGTAATACACACGATGGTTTTCGGCACTGCGACGAATGGAAGATGAATCGCGGGTTGCCTGGCGGCCTTCCACTGTGTTGATGATCAAGTCGATTTCATCGTTTTTGATCATATCCACAATATGCGGGCGACCTTCCTGTACTTTATTTACCACCTGGACAGTTAAACCGGCTTTTTGCAATACCTCGGCAGTACCGCGGGTTGCCACCAACTTGAAGCCAAGCTCGGCGAGATCCTTACCAACACTGACAATTCCATCTTTATCCATATCCCGCACGCTAATAAAAGCAGTACCGGACGTTGGAATGCGGTTGTTTGCACCTAATTGCGATTTACCGTATGCCTCACCGAAGCTATTACCCACCCCCATTACTTCACCGGTGGATTTCATTTCCGGGCCGAGGATCGGGTCTACCGCCGGGAATTTATTGAACGGGAATACCGCCTCTTTCACGCTATAGTAATCAGGAATAATTTCCCTGGTAAAGCCTTGGGCTTCCAATGACACACCCGCCTGGCAACGTGCTGCAACTTTTGCGAGCGATACCCCGATACATTTCGAAACGAAGGGTACAGTGCGCGATGCACGCGGGTTCACTTCGATGACGTAGATTTTTCCATCCTGGTAGGCGAGCTGGGTATTCATCAGGCCAATTACGCCTAACTCGATCGCCATTTTTTTAACGATTTCACGCATATCGTCCTGCACATCGGCAGGCAATGAATAGGGCGGCAATGAACAAGCCGAATCACCGGAGTGGACACCGCATTGCTCGATGTGCTGCATGATGCCGCCGATCACCACTTGCTTGCCGTCGGAGACAGAATCGATATCCACTTCAATCGCATTATTCAGGAAGTGATCGAGCAACACCGGCGCATCTTCAGAAACCTGTACTGCGGTACGCATATAAGTGCGCAGTTCATCTTCTTTGTACACGATTTCCATCGCGCGGCCACCCAACACGTAGGAAGGCCGAACAACCAGTGGATAACCTACTTTATCAGCCGCCAATAAAGCCTCTTCCAACGAGCGCACAATGGCATTGGGCGGTTGCAGCAAGCCAAGTTTTTCAATCATCTGCTGGAAGCGTTCGCGATCTTCCGCTTTATCGATAGCATCCGGACTGGTACCGATAATTGGTACACCTTCGGCTTCCAGTGCGCGCGCCAGTTTCAGCGGAGTTTGCCCACCAAACTGGACGATCACACCAACCGGTTTTTCCTTGTTAACAATTTCCAGAACATCTTCCAGTGTTACCGGCTCGAAGAACAAACGGTCGGACGTATCGTAATCGGTGGAAACCGTTTCAGGGTTACAGTTCACCATAATGGTTTCGTAACCGTCTTCGCGCATTGCCAGCGCCGCATGCACACAGCAATAATCGAATTCAATACCCTGGCCGATGCGGTTCGGACCGCCGCCAATTACCAGGATTTTCTTCTTGTCACTCGGATTCGCTTCACACTCTTCTTCATAGGTTGAGTACATGTAAGCCGTTGAGGTGGAGAATTCAGCCGCACAGGTATCCACACGTTTGTATACCGGGCGAATATTTAAACCCTGGCGATAATGACGCACCGCTTTTTCAGTGCTGCCAAGTAACAGCGCCAGACGCTTGTCGGAGAATCCTTTGCGTTTCAGGCGGAACAACTGGTCGGCGTCGAGCTGGCTGAGCGATTTACCGCGCAACGATTGCTCGATATCCATCAATTCTTTGATTTGTACCAGGAACCATGGATCAATTTTGGAGAGGTTAAACACATCGCTAACCCCCATTCCCATACGGAATGCATCGCCCACATACCAAATGCGCTCGGCACCCGGTGTCGCCAATTCGCGGCGGATACGCGCCTGGCCCTCTTCACTGGCAAAATCCACCTTGGATTCAAAACCGGCAGAGCCGACTTCCAAACCGCGCAATGCTTTTTGCAAGGATTCCTGGAAAGTACGGCCAATCGCCATTACTTCACCGACGGATTTCATTTGCGTTGTTAAGCGCGCATCCGCTTCGCCAAATTTTTCGAATGTGAAGCGCGGCACCTTGGTAACTACGTAATCAATTGAAGGCTCGAACGATGCCGGTGTAGCACCGCCGGTAATTTCGTTTTGCAGTTCATCCAGGGTGTAACCCACGGCAAGTTTTGCCGCAACTTTTGCAATCGGAAAACCGGTTGCTTTTGAAGCCAGCGCGGATGAGCGCGATACACGCGGGTTCATTTCAATAACTACCATACGGCCATCGACCGGGTTTACCGCGAATTGCACGTTGGAACCGCCGGTTTCCACCCCGATTTCACGCAATACCGCAATCGATGCATTACGCATGATCTGGTATTCCTTATCAGTCAGCGTCTGCGCCGGTGCTACGGTAATGGAGTCACCGGTATGGACGCCCATGGGGTCAAAATTCTCGATGGAGCACACGATAATGCAGTTATCGTTTTTATCGCGCACTACTTCCATCTCATACTCTTTCCAGCCGAGCAGGGATTCATCGATCAACAATTCATTGGTGGGCGACAAATCCAGGCCGCGCGTGCAAATTTCTTCGAATTCTTCCCAGTTGTAGGCGATGCCGCCACCGGAACCACCCATGGTGAATGAGGGACGGATAATGCAAGGGAAACCAAATTCCTTCGGAACTTCCTTGGCCTCTTCCATACTGTGGACGATGCGGGCGCGGGCGCATTCCAAACCGATGCGTTTCATCGCCAGGTCGAACAAGTGACGATCTTCGGCTTTGTTAATAGCCTCTTCTTTCGCACCGATCAATTCCACATTGTATTTTTCCAGCACGCCGTTTTTTGCCAGTGCCAATGCGCAGTTCAATGCAGTCTGGCCACCCATGGTGGGCAGGATTACATCGGGACGCTCTTTTTCGATGATCCTGGCAACGGTTTGCCATTCAATCGGCTCAATATAGGTTGCGTCGGCCATAGCCGGATCAGTCATGATCGTAGCCGGATTGGAGTTCACCAGGATTACGCGGTAACCCTCTTCACGCAGGGCCTTACAGGCTTGGGCGCCAGAGTAGTCGAACTCACAGGCCTGGCCGATAACAATCGGGCCAGCGCCGAGAATCAAAATACTGTTTATATCGGTACGTTTTGGCATGTCGGCTCCGGTTAGGACTTGCGGGCTTGCATCAGTTCAATAAAGTGGTCGAACAAAGTATCGGCTTCGTGCGGACCGGGGCTGGCTTCGGGGTGTCCCTGGAAGCTGAAGGCCGGCTTATCGGTGCGGTGGATACCCTGCAAGGAACCGTCAAACAAGGATTTGTGGGTCGCGCGCAGGTTCGCAGGTAAACTGCTTTCCTCTACCGCAAAACCATGGTTCTGGGCGGTGATCATCACCCGCTTGGTGTCCAGGTCCTGTACCGGGTGGTTACCGCCGTGGTGGCCGAATTTCATTTTGATGGTTTTTGCTCCCGATGCCAGCGCCAGGAGTTGGTGCCCAAGGCAAATACCAAATATCGGGATATCGGTTTCGAGGAATTCTTTGATCGCTTCGATGGCATAGGTACATGGCTCCGGATCGCCAGGGCCGTTGGAGAGGAAAATACCGTCCGGATTCATCGCCAATACTTCAGCCGCCGTTGTCTTGGCCGGAACGACTGTCAGGTCGCAGCCGCGATCCGCCAGCATACGCAGGATATTGCGCTTGACACCGTAATCGTAGGCAACAACCTTGAACTTCTTCTGCCCATCCAGGACTTTGTGGCCTTCACCCAGGCTCCAGCTACTTTCATGCCATGGGTAGGCTTTGCTGACGGTCACTTCTTTAGCCAAATCCAGACCTTTTAAACCGCCGAAGGCCCTGGCAGTGGCAAGGGCCTTGGCTTCGTCGAGGTCTTCACCCGCCATCAGGCAACCATTTTGCGCACCCTTGTCGCGCAACAAGCGGGTCAGGCGGCGAGTATCTATATCGGCAATACCGATTACGTTGTGCGCTTTCAGGTAATCGGAGAGGTTCTCCTGGTTGCGAAAATTACTTGCCAGCAGCGGCAGATCGCGAATCACCAGGCCGGTCGCCCAGATTCGCTGGCACTCTTCGTCTTCGGAATTGGTACCGGTATTTCCGATATGGGGGTAAGTCAGGGTAACGATTTGCTGGGCATAGGAAGGATCGGTAAGGATTTCCTGGTAACCGGTGATAGCGGTATTGAACACTACCTCACCAACAGATAAACCCTCGGCACCAATAGTGGTACCACGAAACACACTACCGTCGGCAAGGACCAGAATGGCCTTCTTCGGGGCAGGAAGGGATTCCTGAGTAGTCAAAACAACCTCCTGGGCTGGCTGGGTTTTGGCTTGAACAAGCGGCTTTTGGTCAGACTTTTGTTTTCTCTATCAAACTTCTATGTTCAGACTTCTATGTTTGGTACCCGGTTCGAATTCACTTTCTTTGGGCTCAACAAATCAGTCGCATTGTCCTGTTTAGGGTAATCAGCGCGATAAGTCGTTGTATATAAAGGCAAATTTAATCTGACTGTAAAACGTTTGGTTGTAAAAAAGCGAGATGAAACCCAAATCTCATCTCGCCTTTTATGTTCTTGTGCGAACCATTTTGTATTTTTTGCGGCCCGGTTTTTTGGCCTGGCGCAATCTGGCTGCGAATTCTACGGGACTGGCGGCTTGCTGTCCACGGGAATCTGCCCTGATTCGGGTCAGTGTTTGCGGAAGGGTTTTCCAACCAGGCTTACTACCGCAAGCACCAAGGCACCGATAATCACGCCTGCCAGGCCATTTAATACCGATGAGGTCAACCAACCCACCGGCTCAGTGACATGCGCCGCGTGTTCGATACCATGGTGAATCGGGCCGATGCTGTGGGTCACTATGCCGCCGCCCACCATAAACATGGCGGCGGTACCGAGCACAGATAAGAATTTCATGAGTTTCGGCGCAGCGGCGAGCAGGATATTCCCGAAAAACTGCGCAACCGCGCCCTGCCTTTTGCACAAGTGGGCACCCATATCATCCAGCTTCACAATTAACGCCACAAAACCATACACCCCGATTGTCATGAGTATGGCGATACTGACAACCACCGCCGCTTGCCTGGCAAAGGTCGCAGCGGCAACAGTCCCCAGGGCAATGACGATAATTTCCGCCGAGAGGATAAAATCCGTGCGCACCGCGCCTTTGATTTTCTCTTGTTCGAAAGCCACCATATCCACGTCCGGATTGGCCACCGCTTCGATTAATTCCTTGTGGTGTTCTTTATCTTCCTGTTTGGAGTGCAAAAATTTGTGCGCAAGCTTTTCAAAGCCTTCAAAACACAAATAGGCACCGCCGACCATTAGCAGGGGAACAATCAACCAGGGCACAAATGCGCTGATTACCAACGCGGCAGGAACCAATATCGCTTTATTAAGCGCCGAGCCCTTTGCTACCGCCCACACCACAGGCAACTCACGCTCGGCGCGAATGCCTTGTACTTGCTGCGCGTTCAGGGCCAGGTCATCCCCCAGGACACCCGCTGTTTTCTTGGCCGCCACTTTGGTCATAACCGCCACGTCATCGAGAACGGTGGCGATATCGTCGAGCAACATCAATAAACTGGAACCGGCCATAACACATCCTGTCGTGTAGGTTGGGCAGCAATGCCCAACAGATTCACATTAACAAACATGATAGTTGGGCATGGCTGCCCAACCTACGCAAAAACTAGCGCAAGCCCAATACGTCCTGCATATCAAACAAACCGGATTTTTGTTGTTGCAACCAAATCGCCGCACGTACAGCGCCGTTGGAAAATGCCAGGCGGCTTGATGCTTTGTGGGTAATTTCCACGCGCTCGCCGTCGGCCATGAACATAACGGTATGATCGCCCACCACGTCCCCACCGCGCACAGTCGCAAAACCGATGGTGTCGCGCGGACGTGGGCCGATTTGGCCTTCACGACCATATACGGCAACTTTTTCCAGGTTGCGTTCCAGCGCGTTTGCCAATACCTCGCCCATTCGTACCGCGGTGCCTGAGGGGGAATCCACTTTATGGCGATGATGGGCCTCGTAGACTTCCACATCGTAACCTTCGCCCAAAACACGCGCGGCAAGATCCAGCAATTTAAAGCACAGGTTTACACCGGTAGAGAAATTCGCTGACAACAACAATGGAATTTTGGTTTGGTAACTTAACAGTTCTTCTTTTTCCGCCGCACTAAAACCGGTGGTGCCAATAACAATCGGTTTATTATTCGCAGCGCAAATTTTTACGTTGTCCAATGTTGCAGCAGGTGAACTGAAATCAATCACTACATCAAATTGATCAATCACTGCCGCCACGGACGAACTTACCGCAACACCCAGTTTGCCGACGTTACCCAATTCGCCCGCATCAACGCCGATTAATGAACTGCCAGGGCGCACAATAGCGGCACCCAACGCGGTTTCGGGGTTTTTGTGCGTGGATTCAATCAGCGCTTTTCCCATACGGCCAGCAGCGCCGGCAATTGCAATTCGAGTCATGGTCTAATCCTGAAATTATTCGTGGTCGGCGCTAAACAAATTGTCGTCGTTAAATAAATGGCCCAATTTGCCTTTTTTAGTTTCCAAGTATTTGGCGTTGTGTGGATTGCGGCCGGTTTCATGCGGCATACGCTCAACAACATCAATACCCATATCTTGCAGCGCCTTTACCTTGCGCGGATTATTAGTCAGCAATTTCAGGGTTTTGATATCCAAGTGTTCGAGCATGGGTTTGAGGATGGAGTAATCGCGCATATCCGCACCAAAACCCAACTGCTCATTTGCCTCGACTGTATCCGCGCCCTGGTCCTGCAAATGATAGGCTTTGATTTTATTCAGCAGGCCAATACCCCGGCCCTCCTGGCGCAAATAGAAAATCACACCGCGCCCGACCACCGAAATTTTATGCATGGCCGCCTGCAATTGCGGGCCGCAATCACAGCGCATACTGAACAGCGCATCACCGGTCAGGCATTCGGAATGGACGCGCGCCAGCAATGGCTCGTCGCCGCTGATATCGCCCATGGTGAGCACCACATGTTCTTTATCGGTTTCGTCATCACTGAAACCGTGCATCGTAAACATGCCCCAGGGCGTAGGCAGTTTGGAAGATTCAACAAAGCGAACAGTCACACCAACCTCACAAGATATGCAATCAACTGGAGTGCGATAAAGGCATAAACACCAGCCAGGAAATCATCGATCATAATGCCGAAACCGCCATGCACTTTTTTATCCAGCCAGCTAATTGGCCAGGGTTTGAGAATATCGAAAAGACGGAATAAAACGAAACCGACCAGCACCCAAATCAATCCCGCAGGCGCCATAAACATGGTCATCCAGAAACCGACAAACTCATCCCAGACTATGCCGCCGTGATCGTGCACACCCAATTGCCGGGAAGATCGGTCACACCAAAATACACCCAATGCAAACGTTACTACCAGCCAGGATGTGTATAAATGCAGAGGCAAGCCCTGGATCAATAAAAAGATGGGTATCGCGGCCAAAGTACCGAAGGTCCCCGGTGCTTTGGGGGCAAGGCCACTACCGAATCCAAAAGCAAATAAATGGTATGGATTGGTAAAAACTTGTTTAAGGCTGGGTGTATTCATTATTTTCCGCACCATTAAAAGTGCTGGTATCCCGTTTTGGCGAGCGCAAATGGCTCACCTTCGTATTCACAAATGACTTTGGTACCGGGGACAATTTCCCCGACAACCGTTGCGTTTAATTTGCCTTGGGCAATCAGCATGGCGATATCCGCCATCTTTTCCGGTGCAACGGTAAAACATAATTCGTAATCATCACCGCCGCCGAGCGCCCATTCCACTGCTTGCGCTGGATTATTCAATGTTTGCACAGCGGCGGACAAGGGTAGATTTTCCACATCAATTACCGCGCCTACATCGCTTGCAGCGCAGATATGCTGCAAATCCGCCACTAACCCATCGGAAATATCCACTGCGGCACTGGCATACGCGCGGATCAATGCAGATTCCCGCAGGCGCGGCACAGGCCGGTAAAAACGCTCATGCAAATATTTAGCTGATGATTCATCACATTGAATACGGCTTTCTATTAACGCGAGTGCCGCTGCGCCATCACCCAGGCTATGGGTAACCAGGACAAAATCACCGATATTGGCCCCATCGCGCCGCATCGCTGCGCCCGGCACAACAGCCCCCATTACCTGGATGGTAACGGTTAACGGGCCAGAAGTCGTATCACCGCCGATTAACGCAATGCCGTATTCGCGCGCGCAGGAAAATAATCCCCGGCTAAAACTGCGCAACCAACCTTCATTTGCATCCGGCAATGTCAATGCGAGGGTAAACCAGAGCGGGTCTGCCCCCATCGCCGCAAGGTCGCTCAGGTTGGTGCGCAATGCGCGTTCTGCAATGAGTTCCGCATCAGCATCGGCCGGGAAATGTACGCCTGCCACTAAAGTATCCACCGATACCGCCAATTGCTTTCCTTCCGGTATTTGCAGGAGCGCGCAGTCATCACCAATCCCCAGCAATACGCCCTCAGCAGGTTGCTCGACCTGCTCACGTTGAAAGAATTGCTGGATTAACTGGAATTCGCCGGGCACGTTAAACACTGGTTGGACAGGGTAGATTAGCGTTGGTTGCGCTCGGCATTGAACTCCGGCGCGCGTACAACTGCGGCGGTTTTGTCGAGGACACCGTTGATAAATTTATGGCTGTCTTCGGCACCAAATTTTTTTGCCAGGGCAACAGCTTCGTTAATTACGACTTTGTAGGGAACATCGATACGAAATTTAAATTCGTATGCGGCCAGGCGCAGCAACGCGCGGGTAATTGCATCCAGCTCATCCGGGGAGCGCTCAACCAGATAGGGTGAAAATAATTCTTCCAATTCACTTAGATGCTCGGGTACACCGTGGAGGATTTCGTGGAAATATTCCACGTCTACCTTGCTCATGTCGTTATCGGTGCGAAATTCGGCTTCAATCGCATTGATGCCGGAACCCGCCATATGCCATTGGTACAGCGCCTGCATTGCGTAATGACGGGCCATCCGGCGGGTGGCAGCAGTGTGGCCTTTTTGTGGACCTGATGGAGTACTCATGAGCTATTACCTGGTAAAGAACACATCGCACTATTGGATTTATATAAACTCAATAGCAAAAAAACGGGGGATAAAACCAGCCGGGCAGTTACCGCAGGTTTTATCCCCGCATCTATTCTCGAATTAACCCTGCAACAGGATTAATTTTCTAAATTTTTCCGAACAACGAAACCATTTCCAGTGCGGTGGATGCGGCTTCAACACCTTTGTTACCCGCTTTGGTGCCTGAACGCTCAATGGCTTGTTCAATGGAATCTACTGTCAGCACACCAAATGTCACCGGGATGCCGTATTGCAATGAAACCTGGGCAAGCCCTTTGGTGCATTCACCCGCAACATAATCAAAGTGAGGAGTCCCGCCGCGAATGACAGCGCCCAACGCAATAATTGCGTCGAATTCTTTTTTGGCCGCGATTTTTTGCGCTGTCAGCGGAAATTCAAACGCGCCAGGCGCGTAATAGATGGTAATGTTTTCATCTTTGATACCGTGGCGGCGCAGGGTATCCAGCGCGCCCTCTTTCAAGCTTTCCACCACAAAGCTGTTCCAACGGCTAACGATCAGCGCGTATTTGCCGGCGGATGCGGAAAAATCACCTTCAACGACTTTAATATTGCTCATAATTTCTTCTCAAAAATAACCGGAATCTTATTCGCCTACTCGGCTTCGGGACAGATGTAATCGACAACTTCCAAATCAAAGCCCGAGAGTGCCGAGTAGCGCATAGGGGCCGACATCACCCGCATTTTACGCACCCCCAAATCCCGCAGGATTTGCGAGCCGGTGCCCACTTGCTTGTACAAGACTTCGGAGCTGCGGCGCAGCTGCTTGCCGGAAATTAACCAGTCGATACTGTCTTCTACTTCCTTGGTGGATTCATCGTGGCAAATCAGCAATACCACGCCCTTACCTTCTTCACTGACCTTGCGCAACGCATCTTGATAGGTCCAGCTTTTACCGCCCGCCACAGAAGTACGCTTCAAACTCAGCACATCGCGGGCGATATCCATTACATGCACACGTACCAGCGTGGGCTCCGCGGTGATTTCGCCCTTGGTCATCACAAAATGCAAGTCGCCGCGGGCCAGGTCGCGATAGGTGTGTAAATCGAATTCACCGTAGAGCGTTTCCACTTTTCGGCGGTTAATACACTCAACCGTTTTTTCCTTGGTGGCGCGATAATGGATCAGGTCGGCAATGGTACCGATTTTCAAATGATGTTGCTCGGCAAATCGCTCAAGGTCCGCGCGACGCGCCATGGTGCCATCGGGATTCATGACTTCCACGATCACCGCTGCCGGCTCGAAACCGGCCAGGCGCGCCAGGTCGCAACCGGCTTCGGTGTGGCCAGCGCGACTCATCACGCCACCAGGTTGAGCCATCAGTGGAAAAATATGGCCCGGTTGTACCAGGTCCGTCGGCCTGGCATTGGCTTTAACCGCAGCGCGCACGGTGAGCGCGCGATCAGCGGCGGAAATACCAGTACTTACACCTTCCGCCGCTTCAATAGAAACGGTGAAGTTGGTGGTGTGTTGGGATTTGTTATCACTCACCATCAGCGGCAATTCCAGTTGCTTGCAACGCTCGGCAGTGAGCGTCAGGCAGATCAAACCGCGCGCATGGGTAGCCATGAAATTAATATCTTCGGGACGCACCTGTTCGGCAACCATAATCAGGTCACCTTCGTTTTCACGGTCTTCATCATCCATCAGGATAACCATCTTGCCGTGACGCAGGTCTTCGATCAGTTCTTCAATGGTATTGAGTTGCATAGTTAATCCAGGGTTAGCAATCGATCAGGCAAAACCGTTCTTCGCCAGGAATTCCAGGGTGATGCCCTGCCCTTCACCTTCGGCGGCCTTGTCACCGAGCATCAAGCGTTCCAGGTAGCGCGCGAGCACATCCACTTCCAGGTTGATGCGGGTACCGGTGCGATAGGAATCCATGATAGTCATGCGCAAGGTATGGGGAACGATATTCAGCTCAAACTCGGCACCGTCCACTTTGTTTACCGTAAGACTAGTCCCATCTACGGTAATTGAGCCTTTATGGGCGATGTATTTGGCCAACGACCCGGGCGCACGGATACGGAAACGCTCGGAACGGGCATCGGGGTGACGGCTGACAACCTCGCCGACGCCGTCCACATGGCCGCTGACAATATGGCCCCCAAGGCGGGTTTGGGGAGTCAGGGCTTTTTCCAGGTTAACGCGCTGGCCGGGCTTCCAATCGGGCAGGCTGGTATTATCCAGGGTCTCGCGCGAAACATCCGCCCAGTAACCATCCCCCGGCAGTTCCACAACAGTCAGGCAGACGCCGTTGGTGGCAATGGAATCCCCCAGGCGGACATCGGATAAATCCAGGTTGTTGGTTTTGATCCGCAAACGCAGGTCGCCATTCCTGGGTTGCAAGGCAACGACTTCACCAATAGCTTCAATGATCCCGGTAAACATAGGAACCCTCCGTTAAACGATCAGGCTATTGCCCGACGCATCTGGCCGCGCGACCGGAATACGCAGATCGATGACTTTGGTTTTGGCTATATGGTCATGGATGCAGCGGCGGTCTGGGCGGAAAATGACGAGGATGTCAATCAAACGCAAGAAAATACCTGCCAAC
>CBFGOY010000039.1:0-35682 GCA_965650515.1 uncultured Cellvibrionaceae bacterium
ATTGCCTATGCAGCAAAACCCAAAGGCAAAATGTATTTGGTGACGGACGCTATGTCCACGGTGGGTTCACCGGAAAAATCTTTCCGGATTTACGGTGAAACCATTTACGAAAAGGAGGGCTGCCTGGTGAACGCGGAAGGGCGCTTGGCGGGGAGTGCAATCGGGATGATTGATGCGGTGCGTTTGAATACCAATTGGGTGGGCGTTGAACTCGCGGAAAGTTTGCGTATGGCATCGCTTTATCCCGCGGAATTTATGCGGGTCGATCATTACCTTGGCCGCATTCGCGAACATTATCGCGCTGATTTGGTTCACTTTACTGAGGATTTTAAAGTGACCTGTACCTGGGTTGCTGGCGATGCGCGGCGGCACCTATAGAGAACCGATGTGTTGTCTATTGTGATCAGCAGGCAACACACCCTGCAATTTTTTGCGCTGTAATTCCAATCCGCTGACCGGAGTGCTTAATGAAAGTTGTAATCCTGAAAGATGCTGCCGCTGTTGCCAAATACGGTGCCGATATTTTTATTAAACACATCAACCGTAAACCGGATTCGGTTTTGGGTCTGGCAACGGGCTCCACGCCGGTTGCCTTGTATAAGGAATTAATCGCGGCTTACCAAAGGAATCATGTGTCTTTCAAACAAGTTAGCAGCTTCAATCTGGATGAGTATTTGGGGCTAGGCGGGGCGCATCCGCAGAGTTATCGCTATTTTATGAATCAACAATTATTTGATCATATTGATATCGATAAGGCGCAAACCGCTGTACCACCCGGCGATGCGGAAGATCCGTTTGCGGCGTGCGAGCTTTACGAAAAAAGCATCAAGCAAAAAGGGGGCATTGATATTCAATTGTTGGGTATTGGTCGCAACGGCCATATAGGTTTTAACGAACCCTCATCATCACTCAAATCCCGTACTCGGGTAAAAACCCTGACGCGCGCAACTATTGAGGATAACGCACGCTTTTTTGCGCCTGATGAATATCAACCGCATTTATCCATCACCATGGGGATTGGCACTATCCTCGAATCGAAAAAGGTAGTGCTATTGGCAACGGGTGAAAATAAAGCAGAGGCTATCAAGGCAACGGTGGAGGGTCCATTAACAGCGGCGTGCCCTGCATCCGCATTGCAGTTGCATGAGCAGGTTGTGCTGGTCATTGATGAAGCCGCTGCCTCGCAGTTGGCCGATATGGATTTCTACAAGCATATCGAAATTGAAAACCAGAAATTGCTGGATCGCCTTGGGTGTAATTGATTTGTCCCCTTAGTGCTGTAAAACAAAAGGCCAGCAGTTCAGTTTGCTGGCCTTTTGCTTTTATCAGGGTAGTTTTGTGGGGTGCTTAATTAGCGCATCGATTTTAACGCTTCGAAGGCGCCGGACAGGTGGAATCCCGCACAATTAATTGCGGATAAAACCCTTCGCTTTCCACCGCGCGATGCGCACGAATAGTTTCAATCAGCAAACTGGTGGCGCGTTCGGCGATGGTGGTGTTGGGTTGTTGGGCGGTGGTTAAATTAGGCCAGGCCTGGCGGGAAAAGGGGCTGTCTTCAAAGCCGACTATGGATAATTGCTGGGGAACATCCACACCCTGGATACGCGCCGCAAATAAAGTGCCTGCGGCGATTTCGTCGTTACACGCAAAAACCGCTGTGGGTTTTAAATTGGATGCGAGTAACTGCCGCGTGCGCTTAACGCCGGATTCAAATGAATATTCACCCGGTAAAATCAATTTTTTATCAATCGCAATTTTATTGGCCTTCAGTGCGGCTTTGTAACCCTCCAGGCGTTCGCCGCTGGATTTGTGCGCTTCCTCACCACCCAGGAATGCAATGGCTTTGTGGCCCAGGTCGATCAGGTATTGGGTAATTTTGTACGCGGCGGTGCGGTCGTCAATAAAAATGCAGGGGCTTTTTTTATCCGGCGGTTGCGAGCCGGAAAGAATCCGTACGAAGGGAATTTTGCGTTTATTAAGGGCTGCCAAAACGTCCGGCATTTCAGACATGGGGGGGGTCAGCACGAGCCCGCCCACCTGGCTGCGGTCCACCATATTCAATACTTCATCGATAATATCTTCCGCCTTGGAATCGCAAGGGTGGATAACCAATTCGTAACCCTGCCGACGGCATTCACCTAAAATTCCCTTTTGCATGTCAATTACATAATTGCTGTTGGGATTATCGTAAATAAAACCGATTGATGAAGCGGCACCGCGCAGCAAGCGCGCAGAGAGGTTAGGTTGGTAATTCAGGGCTTTTACGGCCTGCATGACTTTACCTTGCAGTTCCTGGCCTACGGTGCCCTCTTTATTGATTACGCGGGAAACGGTTTTAAAGGAAACTCCGGCAAGCTTGGCGACATCTTTAATGGTGGCCTTGGCTTTAGGGGCGTGCTTATCGACACTGTTCTTTATCATTCTTGGGCTGCTTCGGTCAGGTTGAAGGATTTTTATGGCATAAGCGGATATCCGCGCAGCCTATTGGCTAAACTTGAATGGTGCTTAGGGTAGAGCTTAGCCGTTGCCAGCGCAACGATTTCCCGGTCGATTCCGTTGATCAACCCCAGCGCAAGGTTTTGTAAAGTCTTTTGCGGTGGGGAAAAGCGCAATGGCACCATAAAATCTGGCGCACCCCAAGAGCAGGTGACCTATCGCCACCGTTAACCCGCAAGTTTTTACTACAACAATAAAGAGGTACCCAATGAAAACACTACCGACATTGCTCATACTGCTATCAACTTTTTTTTGTGCGTCACTCCAGGCGCAACATAAATTGACACCCTTGTGGAAAACTGCGGATTTACCGACGCCCGAATCCGTGCTTTTTGTTCCCCATAAAAAATCACCTTATTTATTGGTTTCGCTCATTGATGGCGAAGGTGCGGCGGCTGATGGTAAAGGCGGCATCGCAAAATTGGGCGTGGACGGCGCGATCATTGAAAAAGATTGGATTAGCGGCCTTAACGCACCCAAGGGCATGGCAATGACCAAAGATTTTTTATATGTGGCAGACCTTACCGAAGTTGTGGTGATCAATATAAAAAAACAGAAAATCGTAAAAAAAATTCCTGTTGAAGGCGCGGTGTTTTTAAATGACGTGACTGCCAATTCATCCGGTATTGTTTTTGTTTCTGATACGCGGACCAATAAAGTACACCGCATCGAAAAAGATCAGCCGAGCCTTTATTTAAGTAACGTGAGCAATGCCAACGGTTTGAAAGCTATAGGTTCCAACCTGGTGGTGGGAGCAGGGCCGGAATTGTTGTTGTTCGGGGCGGATAAAAAACCGCTGACATTAGCGAAAGGTTTCGCCCAGGGAATTGATGGAATTGAAATGGTGAAACGTGGAGAGTTTATTGTGTCATGCTGGCCGGGCCTGGTTTATTACGTATACGGCGACAGCAAGATTGAATTGCTAATTGATTCACAGGCGGAAAAAATTAATACGGCGGATATAGGTTACGATCCAAAATCCAGGAACCTGTTTGTCCCTAACTTTTTCAAGAACACTGTCACCTCATATCAACTGGAGTAGCCCGGTGGGCCAGCTTCGGCTAAATTATCAGACCAAAGGCGCGCAGGTTAGCATTATCCTGCGCGTTTTTTTTATCTTATTAAAATAGCGTTTCATCATTTTATGTGCAGCCAGCAGCTTTAGGTTAAGCTAACCTGTATTGAATAAAGAAACTATGCATCGGCCTTGCGCGCCAAACGATGTTGCCGCTGACAGGAAATTCGCGTGATTGTTTATACTCGTTGGATGAGTCGCATCCATCTGTTTTTGTACTTGCTTGTGTATGTGTTAGCTGCGCAGGCGTTTGCCCAATCGTCCGCGCCATCAGGTAGCAGGGCAGTTCCCCATTATTCGTTTAGCCATATTCTTCCCGACCAGGTCGCGGCCATAGGTTACATCAATGCCTTGGCCCAGGATCGCGAAGGCTTTATGTGGTTTGGCGGCGCCAATGGACTAGCCCGCTTTGATGGTTATAGCTTGCGGATTTATCGCCAGGATGACGCGGATCCCCACAGTATCAGCCACAACTACATCAATGATATCCGCCTGGATTCGGACGGCAATTTGTGGATTGCTACGCGAAAAGGGCTTAACCGTTACCAAAGCCTCACTGATAACTTCGTCACCCATATTGCCGATGACCCTACCGACGCCCTGGCAGCGGAAAATGTCATGGCAATTGCGGAAACCGGTGACGGTCTCCTTTGGCTTGCTACACGCGGTGGCTTTTTCAGTTTTGATCCGGAGGCGAAGCACTTCAGAAAATACGCGATAGCTGCCGATTCGCAAATGGGATGGGTCCACGCCCTGGTCAAAGACCAGCAAGGTATTTTGTGGCTGGGACACCAAAGCCTGGGGGTGATCAGGTTTGATCCGGCAACCGGTGACATGCGTCAATATGGCAAGGCTGAGGGCCTTGGCTTCTCCGATATCCGCGAATTATTTGTGGATTCAGCCAATAACCTCTGGGCCGGTAGCTATGGCGCGGGCTTGTTTATGCTGGATCAAACGCGCAAAAAATTCATAGCGGTCAAACACGACAACCAGGAAAAAAGTGCGATTGTCTGGTCGGTGCTGGAGGACCGGCAAAAGAACCTGTGGGTGGGTGATGGAAGCGCTGTCTATGTGCGTGCGCCCGGCGGCGATCAATTTGTCCGCTTTAGCAATGACGACACCAAACCCGCCTCGCCCGGCAACTATGTTGTCAATGAATTATTCCAGGACAACGCCGGCGACATCTGGTTGGGCTATTTCCCATCGGGAGTGGATGTGGTGGATCGCCAGGCCTCTATTTTTAACAACTATCGCTACAGTGCCGTCGATCCCAATTCGGTAACCGAGGGTGGGGTGCTGTCGGCGGTCAAAGACAAGTACGGCAATTTGTGGATAGGCGCCGGTTATGGCCTGAATTATTTTGAGCCCGCCCGGCAAAAATTTACGCGCTATAAGCACGACCCCAGGGTTCCCGACGGTATGAGTGGCAACACCGTATTGTCATTGGTACTCAATGAACCCGCGCAAGAATTATGGTTGGGTATATGGGCCGGCGGACTGAACCGCCTGGACCTCGCCACCGGGAAGTTCAAACACTACCTGCCTGATCCCGCTAATCCCGCGGCTATCCGTGGCCGCGAGCCCTGGTCATTGGCACGTGATAGCAAGGGGTATTTGTGGGTCGCTACCGAAGAGGGTTTGAATCGCTATGACGCGGCAACCGATTCGTTTCGCTACTTCATCCCCACCGAGGAACAACTGGGCGGTGACAAGGTATTGTACGCGCGCGTGGTTTATGTCGATAAGCAGGACCGCGTCTGGGTGGGTGGCCTGAGCGGGCTTTATTTATTTGACCCGGTCAGTGAAACTTTTACCCGCTATCACCATGTAGATGGCGATAGCACCAGTATGAGTGCTGATTTTGTGTTTGCGCTTTATGAGGATAGCCGCGGCAATTTTTGGGTAGGCACCGACGGTGGCGGTGTAAGTTTAATGGATCGCAACACGGGGAAATTTACCGCCTATACCAGCCGTGATGGATTAGCGGACGATGTGGTTGCTGGCATCATTGAAGATAACCAGGGCTTCCTTTGGCTGGGGACGCAAAAAGGCTTGGCGCGTTTTGACAGCGTTAAAAAACAATTCCGCAATTTTGAAAAACGCCACGGTTTGAATGACAACCTGTTTAATCGCAATTCGCCGGTGAAATTGGATTCGGGCGAATTATTTTTCGGTAACAGTAAAGGCTTTGTGCTGTTCAACCCCGCCGCGATTACCACCAACCAGCACCAGCCCCCCGTGGTACTGACGAACTTGCTCATCCTCAACAAACCAGTGGCAATCGGGGCCGAAGGTTCACCGCTTAAACAAGCGCTTATCCATACGGGGTCGATTGAGCTTACCCATAAGGACTCGGTCTTCACCTTTGAATTTTCGGCGCTCAATTACCAAATGAGCGAAGAAAACCAATACGCGTATCGTTTACTGGGGTTTGATCGCGACTGGATCTATGTCGGCAACAAACGCACCGCCACATACACCAACCTGGATGCGGGCACTTATATCTTTGAAGTAAAAGCGAGTAATAACGATGGTGTGTGGAGCGACAGGATGGCGCGCCTGGGCATCCACATCAAGCCGCCTTTTTGGAAGACCTGGTGGGCATACCTTATCTATGCAAGTCTGGCCGTTGCGCTTCTGCTCTGGTTTTTACGCATCCAGCGTTTGCGGTTGCAATATGAGCAACAGAAAGTGGAGCAAGAACGCTCACTGGTCCGGCGCTTGCAGCAAGTTGATAAATTAAAAGATGAGTTTTTAGCAAACACATCCCACGAATTGCGCACGCCCTTGAACGGGATTATCGGGCTGGCTGAATCCTTGCTGGATGGCGTCGGCGGGGAATTACCGGCGCAAGCGCAGAACAGTTTGCGTTTGATTAGCGCCAGCGGCCAGCGGCTCTCGGGATTGGTCAACGATATCCTCGATTTTTCCAAACTCAAGAACCAGGGCATCACACTGCATAAAACAGCGATTGACTTGCGCGTGTTGGTGGATGTGGTAATTACCTTGTCACGCCCCCTGGTGGGCAACAAAAATATCCAGCTCAACAATTTAGTGCCCGCCGACCTGCCGGCGATCTATGCCGATGAAGATCGGTTGTTACAAATATTGCATAACCTGATCGGCAACGCGGTGAAATTTACCCATGAAGGCAAGGTAGAAGTCTACGCGGAGGCCAGCGGCGACCAAATCCGCGTACAAATTGCCGATACGGGAATAGGTATTCCCACGGAGCATCTCACCGATATTTTCCAGGCGTTCCACCAGGTAGATGGCCGCGCCGAGCGGGCATTTGGTGGTACGGGCCTGGGGCTTTCCATCACCAAGCAATTAGTGGAACTGCACGGGGGAAGTATTTCGGTGGAGTCCACCCCCGACCAGGGATCGGTCTTCAGCGTCTATTTGCCGATATCCCTGGAGCTTCCCGCATCGCCGCCCGATCAACAACATCCGGCAACGGCGGGCGTGGCGGAGGTGGTCGCGCTGGAGCAAATTGAAAATACGCCAAAACCGGAAAACCAGAGCCACCAGGGCCACATCCTGGTAGTGGATGACGATTCGGTCAATCGCATGGTATTGGTGAACCATTTGTCCCTACGCAACTATCGTGTAACCGAGGCATCAAGTGGGGAAGAAGCCATTGCATTGATAGAAAACCATGGCGATGTAAACCTGGTGCTGCTCGATATCATGATGCCGAAAATGTCCGGTTACGAAACCTGCAAGCGTTTGCGCCAAACCTATCGCACCTATGAATTGCCCATTATTTTCCTCACGGCGCGCAACCAAACTAATGACCTGGTGATGGGGTTTGAAGTGGGTGCGAACGATTATTTGACCAAGCCCATTGCAAAGGAAGAATTGCTGGCGCGCGTGGATATGCATTTGCAGTTATACAGCGCAACCCAATACCTGGATAAAAAAGTTGCCGAGCGCACCGAAGAGTTGCGCAAAAAAAATGAAGGCTTGCGCCAGGCGCAGAGGGATTTGCAAATCGCTTACAGGAAGTTGGAAGAGGCGAGCTTATCCGATCCACTCACGGGCTTGCACAACCGGCGCTTCCTCAGTAAGTCCATCGGTGTTGATATTTCACTGGTGGATCGTGAGTACAAAGACTGGAGCGATGCCAACCGTGGGCGCACGGAAGATTCCATTTTCTGGCCGCCGCCCCGCGACAATGATTTGATTTTTTTGTTGCTGGATGTCGATCACTTTAAAACAGTCAACGATACCTACGGCCACAATGCCGGCGATAGGGTATTGGAACAATTAAGCCGATTGCTGGAAGAAGTCCTGCGCGATTCAGATTATCTGGTGCGCTGGGGCGGTGAAGAATTTTTAATTGTGGCGCGTTTTTGTTCGCGCGCGGAGGCACCGGAAATGGCCGAGCGAATTCGCCAGTCGGTAGCCAGCCATGCCTTTGATTTGGGCGATGGTTTGAGCTTGCACAAAACTGCCTCCGTGGGATTCGCGATTTATCCTTTTTATCCGCAAGATCCGGATGTGTTGAGTTGGGAGCAGGTCGTCAATATTGCAGACCGGGCGCTTTACGCCGCCAAGAAAGCCGGGCGCGATTGCTGGGTTGGTTTTAACAGCCGGTTGAGCGATGTTGCCAGTGTAAACCCGCTACAGGAAAACAACTTGCAGCAACTCATCGCCAACCGGGAGTTGGAAATACAATCCTCACGTCCTATAGCGCCGGAAAACCTCTAGGCCATTAATCGTTTTTTTCGCTTATTACTTGCTGGAAGGCTTGCAGCTGCGCGCTGCTGGCTTCCCGCTGGTATTTCTCTTTCCATTCAGTGTAGGGTTCGCCGTAAACACGCGTACGTACCGCTTCATAATCCAGCGGTATTTGCGCTTCTTCCGCCGCCGCCACATACCACTTGCTCAGGCAATTGCGACAAAAACCGGCGAGGTTCATCAAGTCAATATTCTGCACATCTTTGCGGCTGTCCAGGTGGGCGAGCAGGCGGCGGAACGTGGCGGCCTCAAGCGCTTGTTGTTGTTCGGCGGAAAGCTCTTCGGGTTTCATAGGGGCTCCATTGTTTACAGTGTTCGCTGTGAAAGTCGGTCAGTGTCGATGATTGGCCGATCAGGGTCAAATATCAGCGGCCTGGACGCGGGCTCCGGCTTCACCGTACCGGGCTTTAATTTCCACTTGCCTTGAACCTCATTTCATCCTGCCTATACTCAATTCGTGCCGGATGGCTGGCCAGGTTTCCATTGCTTGATATTTAGACATTTTTGCCGCTTTACGAAGCGTTCCTGCGCTGGGGGTTTGCGTGAATATTATCTTGGGGATCATTGTCCTCTTCGCTTGTATACTCGGGGGCTACGTATTGCACGGCGGCAACCTGCTTGCAATTTGGCAGCCCGCCGAGATTTTGATTATTTGCGGCGCTTCGCTGGGCGGGTTAATTGTCGGCAACCCGCTGTCGGTCACCCTGGGAGTTGTGAAATCGGCAGGCGCACTCATGACGCCATCCAAATTCAATAAGACGTTTTACCTGGAAATGCTGACCCTCTTGTATGACATCCTCAATAAAACCCGTCGGGAAGGTTTAATGGCTATTGAAGGTGACATCGAAGAGCCCGAGACCAGCCCGATTTTTAGTAACTATCCGGACATACTGAAAGATCATCACATTGTTGAATTTATTTGCGATTACCTGCGCATTATGGTCGCGGGCAATATGGCGCCACACGAACTCGAATCGCTAATGGAGCAAGAATTGGAAGGCCATCACCAGGAGGGATCGCTGGTTCCGGGCGCCATTCAGAACGCCGCCGATGGCCTGCCCGGTTTCGGTATCGTGGCCGCCGTGTTGGGAGTGGTCATCACCATGGGTAAGATTGGTGGGCCTCCCTCTGAATTGGGCCACTCGGTGGCAGCGGCCCTGGTGGGTACCTTACTCGGGATTTTGCTTGCCTACGGCATCATTGGCCCCTTTGCCAGCTACCTTCACCACAAGTTACGCGATGAAACGCGAGCTTACGAATGTATCAAGGCGGTACTGGTCGCCTCCATGAATGGTGTACCGCCGCAAGTTGCCGTTGAATTCGGACGCAAGGTCTTGTTCCACAATGCCCGCCCCAGCTTCGTGGAGTTGGAAGAGCAATATCGCGCAAGCAGGAAATAGGGGGCTTGAGCGATGGAAAAAGGCGCAACCCAACAACCCATTATTATCAAAAAGAAACGAGGGCATGGCCACGGGCACCACGGTGGATCCTGGAAGGTGGCGCTCGCGGATTTTATGACCGCGATGATGGCTTTCTTTTTGTTGATGTGGCTACTCGGCAGTACGTCAAGCGAAGAGAAAAAAGCCATTGCGGGTTATTTCCAGGACCCGGGCAGTAAATATGTAGTGGGCGAAGGCGGCGCGGATTTGGGCTTAATCAACCAGGAGCAACCGCTAAAGCAATCGCAATCTGACCAACCGGAAGACGACACGGCGAGCGATAAGGAAGCACACAAAGACCAGGAACAGGAAATGACCGAGGACCAGGTCAAAAAAGAAATGGAAAAAATTGAAACCCAGCAACTGGAAGAATTAAAAAAACAACTGGAAACTGAAATCAACAGCCTCGATTCGGTCTTCCAGCAAATCAAGGACCAAATCCTGATTGACTTTACGGCCCTGGGTTTGCGTATCCAGATTGTCGATAAGGACCAACGGCCCATGTTTGATGTGGGCAGCGCAAATTTAAAACCCTGGTCGTCGGATGTATTACATGCACTGGCCCCGATTTTGGATAAGGTGCAAAACAAAATCAGCATCACTGGCCACACGGATGCAACGCCCTACGGTGCCGGTGCAACCTACACCAATTGGGAGCTGTCGGCAGATCGCGCCAATTCGGCGCGGCGCGCCTTGCATGAGGGAACCTATCCGGAAGCCAAGGTGGCCACGGTGCAAGGTATGGGTTCGGCTGCACCATTATTGATTGATAAACCCAATGAACCGATAAATCGCCGTATTGCCATCATTGTTTTGAAAAAAGCAGTGGCCGATGCCCTGGGAAGCGGCGGAGGTATCAATAGCAACAACCTGATCAAAAGTGCGGACCCATTTGCGCCACCTGCGCCGAAAATTTTATCGCCCGGTGAAGTGGATGATGCAATCGATGCGGAAAGTGCACAATAAATACGTAATCTGGCGACCTGTTAACGCAACAGGTCCAACCGGAACACAAAGAAAGGGCGGACGATCCGAATTGAATTCCCCTTTGACAAGCCTCCCTCCAACCCTTTAAGGTTCACCCCACTAGAACGTACGAACGGTCCCCGCAACCGTTAGCTTTTTTTGCGATTTTCATATTCGTAGGAAAAGTGGCGCCCGCCATTTGGCCGGGTGGAGAGGCGTAATACAAAACCCGAAAGGGGAATAGGCCCGGAGCGTTTCGTACGGCTCTAGTTGACACCCGGCTTCCAGCTACTAACTGGAGGCCGTTAACTTCAACGTACGAAGAGGTATTTATGAACGAGCTACAGGATGCTCCACCCACCGAAAATTCCCTTCCAAACTACAAACGCGAATTCGCTAACCTTCACGATTCCTATCGTGAATTCCAACATTATTGTGCGTTTTATTGCCAATCCACCAGTGTGATGCTCCGCCGCTATGCCTACGATTTGGATGCAGATTGCTTGGAAGGCATTGAGCGTTTTGCGCAAATGATAGTTGATAAAGCGGACGAGATTGATGTGCGGTTAAAGCGGTTGATGAATAGTATTTGAGTATGCAAGCTAAACGCTTCCTTTGCTAAAGGCGGATATCTATCGCTAAAAAGGCACTGTGTCTCAGACAGTTTTTTTTCCTTGCGTATGATACTTTTTCTTTTTTGGTTCTATTAGGGATGTGAGTATGATTTGGTTAATAAAGTTTAAAGGTGAAATGGGAGTTTCCTCCAGTTTGAATATGGATGGCTCAGATGCTGTTTATGCAACCGGAGTCGTATTTGCAAATACAGCGGAAAGCGCTATCGCTGTACTACAGGAATATCTCCGTGCTGACCATATTAGGCTTCGTATAGATGAAGTTACCGCAGAACAATATAAGGTTGACTGTATAAAAGGTACTGAGGATGAAATTGCGGAGATAAAACAATGCGCATTGCTTGTTAATGAAAACAATCCGGTAAAGTTGGCTAATGCCATTTCATCAGAAGCCTATGAATGTTAAATCGCAAAGGAAATGGTTTATGGAAAACCATCAATATGTTTCACAATTTAAAACTGTTGGCGAATTACAACAGGCCATAGAAAAACTCATTCAAGAACATCGTACAGCCAAAGGGAAAAAATTAGGTGTTCTGTTTCGGGTGGTTGTTCCGCCAAATCCGGTCACCACTTATGTGGAAGGCAGCCAAGGGCCTTATACTTTAATCCATGGTGTACGGATTGGAGATTATACTTTTGACCAAACTTTAGAATGGGTATTACCCGATCCTGCCGCTGGTTTATCATTTTCCAAATCTTTTAGCCATTTGAAAAGCACTTGGAAAATGTTAAAAAAACACGCTAATAAAAACAATAATCCCAGCCCTACGAATGTGGCCTCATGGATTTTGGAAACCAGGAATATTCCAAAAGGAATGGCATTTACTCAAGATTCAAAAAATAGCAATCATTATTTTTTATCAGTAACAGAAAAAATGCATATTTCGACTCTGGTGACCAATTTAAAACTTATCGCTCATGCGATGACTATCATGAAAGATTTAACATGAGAGAGGAGATGCCAATGTTAGATTTCAGCGGAAGAGATGAAAAAGCAAAAAGTGTTTGCTTACATTATGCAAATAAGCTTGGATCAGAAGACCTGATCGATATATTAGCTGCAAAGGCCCCCGTTACCAACAAGGAACAAGCGTTAAGGCTTTCCCGCTTTTTCTGGAAGATGGTGGATGCATCAATCAAAGACAGGGACAATGGTGTTGAGGTGCTCGGGGAATCGGATTTGCAATTTTGGATGGAACGAAATATGAATATTATTAGCGGTTACCTTTGCTCCATTGGTTATGAAGAACAATGGGAAGGGGCGAGCGATGAAGTTTAATCTTTATACGCCGTTGGCTTTATCAAAAAGGGCGGATAAAAACCGCCCTTTTATTGCTGTCGATTGTTCACTTATCTAGCTAACGGTTTCAATGCGAATAAGATGCCGGTTCCAATTTCCCCATGCGTAACAACACATGCTCTGCCATGCCGTTGGCAAGCTGTTGTTCACTCAGGAATATCTTACCGATATTTTCCTTAACCCACAGTTCTGCTTCTTCCTCATTGTGTGTGCGGATCACCGTTTCAATTTTAGGATTCAGTTGGCGCGCGATATCGATCATTTTGCGTACGTGAAATGTGTCTGAAGTTGCCGCGACCAGCATCCCCGCGCGAGCGATGTGGGCTTGTATCAATACATTTGGATCGGATGCATCCCCACACACAGCAGGGATATTTTGCGCGCGTAATTGCTCGACGGTTTCGCGGTTAGTGTCGGCAATCACGTAGGGGATATTGCTGGAATCCAGTATTTGCGCAATACGTTTTCCCACCCGGCCATATCCTACCAATACAACCTGGCCGGAAAGGAAGGCTTCGTCGGTATTCATGGGTAATACCGCGAGGGGATCATTATTCGCTTCGAGCTTGCGTGCAAATGCCGAGTGGTGCCTGGCCCAGTGTTGGAAAGGTTCCAGGCTCGCAAACATCAATGAGTTGAGTGCAATCGACACCAATGCGCCGGCCAGGATTAAATTTTGCCCGGTGGTGTCCATTAATCCCAGGCTCATACTGACGCCTGCGAGGATAAATGAAAACTCGCCAATTTGGGCAAGGCTCGCACCCACGGTGAGCGCGGTATTCAGCGGGTAGCGGAACATCAGTACGAGTGCGACTGCCACAATGGTCTTACCAAACATAATAATTGCCACCACCACCAACACTTTGAGTGGCTCATTAACCAGGATGTGGAAATCGAACAGCATTCCCACGGATACAAAAAACAATACGGCAAAAGCGTCACGCAGTGGCAGTGAATCATCCGCAGCGCGATGACTGAATTCAGATTCGCGCAACATCATGCCGGCAAAAAAAGCACCCAACGCAAAAGAGACATCAAACAATGCCGCAGAGCCGTATGCGACACCGACGGCTGTTGCAATAACACACAAACTGAAAAGTTCGCGCGAACCCGTACCCGCCACCCACCATAAAAGTTTCGGTAACAAACGCTTGCCCACAATTAACATAAAAGCAATAAACGCAACTACTTTACCGATGGTGAGCGCAATCGTGAGCGCAATATCGTCATCGGCGGCACCCTGGCTTGTTGCGTCATTGTTACCGCCGAGCAACACGGCAAACGGCGGCAACAGCACCAAAACCAACACCATCACCAGGTCTTCAACTACCAACCAGCCCACCGCGATTTTTCCGTTGATACTTTCAATCACACCGCGTGCTTCCAGCGCTTTAAGTAATACAACGGTGCTCGCAACTGACAATGCCAATCCGAATACCAGGGCTTCGCCAAAGCTCCATCCCCACCACATACCTGCGCCAACACCCAATACAGTGGCGACAGTAATTTGCACAATTGCGCCGGGAATGGCGATACGTTTTACCGCGAGCAAATCATCAATAGAAAAATGCAGGCCGACGCCAAACATCAACAACATTACCCCGATTTCAGCAAGTTGCGCGGTCAATTCCATATCGGCAACAAAACCCGGTGTGTGTGGCCCGACAATGATGCCCGCGATCAAATAACCAACCAACGGCGGCATACGCAGGCGCGTGGCCAGGAATCCGAGGATCATAGCCAGCCCCAGGCCGGCGGCGATAGTAGTGATCAAACTGATGTTGTGAGGCATGGCATTATCTTCGTGAGGGCGAGGCTAGACTATAAATGGACAAAATAACTACATGCAACTTGCAGATTTTTTGTTTATGCCATTGAATCCCCATGAAGCGAACCCCAAATCGCATGAACCGCGAAGCTTTCGGGAATTTCGGACCATTCATCGCAAATTGTAAATTTGCGTAAAATTTATGAGGACAAACCATGCTTTATGATCTTACCGTTGTGCAATTCAGCAAAATGTTAAATAACCTCAACAATTTCCTGGATAAGGGCGCTGCTTATGCAGAAGCCAAAAAATTTGATGTTAGCGTATTACTCAATTCGCGCCTGGCTCCCGACCAATTTAATTTGATTCGCCAGGTACAGATTGCTTGCGATACCGCCAAGTTGGGTGTGGCGCGTTTAACCGGTAAGGCGGAGTCTGCCCCCGTTCACCCGGACACAGAGGCCAGCCTGCCGGAATTAAAAGCCCGCATCCAATCGGTGCTGGATTACCTTGCGAGTTTTACACCGGCAGATTTTGCAGGCGCCGCCGAGCGCCATATCAGCCAGCCGCGTTGGGAGGGCAAATACCTGACCGGTAATGAGTTCGCAATCCAGCACGCCATTCCAAATATTTATTTCCACGTCACCACTGCCTATTCAATCCTTCGACACAACGGTGTTGATTTGGGCAAAAAAGATTACCTTGGCGTTATGCCCTATAAAAGTTGATTCACCCGTCACTCCATTTGCAGTGCTATCTTGTATAGCGCTGCACATCCATCCCATTGCGCGCGGCCAAGGCAGCATTACATCGGGCAGCAAGCGAATCGCATTACATCAATTAACCTTCCATAGTAGGTTTTAAATTAATCACACCATTTGTAATCGCGATCTGTAGTAACGATTTGTAGCATTCGAAATGAAACGCGGCCGAGCATATATCCAAACTGGCTATAACAAGCTATGCTTCCCCAAGCGATAATTTTCGTGCCTGATAAATTTATTCTCAGCCCAGAAATTTGGTAATACGCTCATTCCTAATAGACCAAACATGTTGACATTAACCCGGTTGCCATCAGTAGTTATTGGCTGGCGAAGTGCGTCAGCCTTCTTGCATGTAATGTTTTTTATGTTGTTTTTGGTGACAGCCTTGGGGTTCATTTCCAATTTTGCCTACGCGCTGGATAAACAAAAAATCACGGTCTCCTATCTATATAACTTTGCAAAAAATATTGAATGGCCCAACCAATCGTCCATGGCCTCGTTTGATATCGGTGTTTACGGTACCTACGATCCGGCGTTGATGGATGAGTTAATGGTGCTTAAGCAACGGGTCAAACTGCGTGACTTGCCGATCAATGTCACTCATGTCAATCGCGTGGATGCCTTGGGTAAATATCATTTGGTCTATGTGGAACAGGCAAGCGCCAGCACGATAAATACTATTTACGATGCGCTTGAAGGCAAGCCGATATTGTTGGTCACCCATGCTTATGATAATAAGCAATTGGTCATGATTAACCTGATCCCCACGGCGGATGACCGCCTTAAATTTGAAGTTAACAAATCCAACATTATCAACCATGGTTTAAAGCCGTTACCCGAATTGATTTTAAATGGCGGTACGGAAATTGATGTTGCAAAACTGTATCGCGAGGGCCAGGCATCCCTGGTCGCCTTGCAAAAGCAATTGCAAGGTCGTGAAAAGGTATTGAATGAATTAACCGCATCGATTCAAAAGCAACAGGCAACAAATGAGCAACTGCAAGTGCAAATGGCGTCACTCAACCAAAATATTCAAAAGAGTGATGCGTTGATTTCCGAACAAAAAATCCAGTTACAAAGCCAGCAAGCCCAAATTGAAAACAGCATTCGGGAGCGCGAGCATTTATTACAGGAAGTCGCCCAGCGGACGAAGGAGCTGGATGAACAACAACAGCACCTCAATAGCATCCTGAAAGAAATTGACAGCCGCGAAAAACGCCTGACTTACCTTAATAGCACTATCCAATCGCAAGAAAATATTATCCTTAAGCAAAAGGATGCGATTGTGAACCTGGATGAGCTGGTGTACTCGCAAAAAGTTGCGCTGCGTTATTTGTGGGGCTCGGTCATCCTGGGGGGCTTGCTGATTATTACGGTATTCATTGCGTACACGATAAAACGGCGCGATAACAAGCGCCTCGCCGCACATAGCCAGGATTTGCAAATGGCGCGCGACCGTTTGGCAATAGCCAAGCGCAAGGCGGAGGACGCCAGCCAGGCCAAGAGCGAATTCCTTTCACTCATGAGCCATGAGTTACGTACTCCCTTGCAAGCCATTATCGGTTATACCGAGGTAGTGATCGAAGAATTAAAACTGGCGGATGACGAACACCACGTAAAGGATTTAACACGGGTAATTACCAACAGTGAGCGCTTGTTGAAATTAATCAATAGCGTGCTGGACCTCGCCAAAATTGAATCGGGTCGAATGGACCTGGATTTGACCGAAGTAAAATTATCCAGCCTGGTCGATGAGGCCTTGGGTACCGTTGCGCCGCTCCTGGAGCAAAACTCGATTCGTTTGCATATGGATGTGGATGACGGTGAATTCCTGCCCAAGGCTGATCCGGAAAAGTTGCTGCATATACTGATTAACCTGTTGGGCAATGCAATTAAATTCGCTCCCAATGGCCAGGTTCGTATCAAGGCTTACCATCAGCCCAAGCGTATCTATATCAGTGTGGCGGATACCGGTATCGGCATTTCCGCCGAGCAACAAGCCTCTATCTTTGACCCATTTAAACAGGCCGATTCCAGCACGACGCGCAAATTCCAGGGCAGTGGGCTGGGATTGTCTATCACCCGCCAGTTATGCGAGTTGATGGGCGGCAGTATTCGCGTGGAAAGTGAATTGGGAGCGGGTGCCAAATTTATTGTGGAGTTACCCTTGCCGATTAACCCCGCTCCGACTGCGCCCAGGAAAAATGATGCGGACGATGTTGATTCGGTGCAATCATCCAATATCCCTGCGAAACCAGGCGAGCAAGTTGTGATGATTGATGATGATCCCGCGTTCCTGGATATTATGGCACGAACCATCCGCGCCGAAGGTTACGAAGTCCATACCGCCAGTGATGCGGAAAATGGTTGGCGTTTAATCCAATCGGTTAAGCCCGATGTGATTACCCTGGATTTGTTATTGCCGGACCAGCACGGCTGGATTTTATTTGAGCGTATAAAAGAAGATCCGGATGTGCGGGATATCCCGGTAATCGTGGTTTCCATGATTGAAGAGCGCAAGCGTTTCAATCGCCAATTACCGGAAGAATATTTAACCAAACCGGTAAAGCGTGAGACCTTGAAATTGGCCATCCAGCGTATGGCGCCGCATAAAACTTAACGCAACGGGACATTGCTTAACAGGACTTTGCTTTCATGCAAAGTTAAACTAGTCTTATTTTTCTTGAGTGCAAAAGGCTTATTCGCTGCTTGTCTATAAATAACAGGAGCGGTGTGCAGTATCGCGGCTTATTGGTTAGTTGGGTCTATAGATTTGAGTGGTTCAGTCAGCGGAATGACGCAAACCCTTTTTTAATAGGTTGTCATTATGCGCTTGTCATATGCGGCAAAATTTTCGCTGGCATTGTTTCCCGCCGTTATCACTTTTGCAGCGCGAGCCGCGACTGATTCTGCTTCTTCCCCTGAAGATTTTTACAATTTGTCACTCGCTGAATTGGGACAAGTTGAAATTTCCATTGCGACGGGTAACAGCACTCCACTGGATCGCGCGCCGGCAGCCACGACGGTTATTACGGCCAGTGAAATCCAGGCATTGGGCGCACGCAATTTAAACGAAGTCCTGGAAACGGTACCGGGATTACATGTGGGCTTGTCCAGCTTGAGTCGCCTTGATTCGGTTTATTCCATTCGCGGAATACATACCGGGTTTAATCCGCAAGTATTATTGATGATGAATGGTGTTCCTGTGCAATCCAGCTTGCAGGGAGGGCGCCCATCGTTATTGCGTGTCCCAACCACCAGTATTGATCGTGTCGAAATTATCCGCGGCCCTGGTTCCGCAGTGTATGGTGCTGATGCTTACGCCGGGGTTATTAATGTAATTACCAAGGATGCTTCGGTAATTGAAGCTAACCAGGCGGGCGGCGGTGCCGGTTCGTTTGGCGGGCGGGATTTGTGGCTGACCACGGCGAGCGAATGGAAAAGCTGGGGCGTCTCGCTGAGCCTCAGTTATCAGGAAAGTAACGGGGACAATAATCGTGTAGTAGCAACAGACCTCCAATCATCATTGGATGCATTCCTTGGGACCCGTGCTTCCCTTGCTCCGGGCGCTTTGTCAACACGTTACCAAATATTGGACTCGCATGTGGCATTAACCAATGAGCGCTCCCAAATTAACCTGTGGAGCTGGATTTCCAATGATGCCGGCATAGGTGCGGGGGGTGCCCAGGCGCTGGATTTTAAAGGGAATGATGAAAGTAATTTATTTTTAATTGATGCTACACACCACTTTGATGATGCGGGTGGCCAATGGGACAACAGCATTCGCTTGAGTTATCTCTATTACGATTTGCAAACGCGCTTTTCGTTATTCCCCGCAGGCGCGTTGATACCCATCGGTAGCGATGGCAACGTCAATGCAATTGAACCCGCAGGTATAGTGTCGTTCCCCGATGGTTTGGTGGGGCAACCGGGACAAGAGTCGGCGGATAGCCAGATCGACCTTATTTCCATTTATTCCGGTTGGGAATCGCATCGATTCAGGATTGCTACCGGCTCCAAACATCAAACATTGGAAGCGCGGGAATATAAAAATTTTGGCCCTGGCGTTATTGATGGCAGCATTCCGGTAATTTCCGGCGTACCCGTTGATGTAAGCGATACAGATTATGTGTTCTTACCAAAAAGTTCGCGCACCATCGGTTATCTTTCGCTACAGGATGAATGGCAAATTACCTCTGCGCTGGAGTTAACCAGCGGTGTCCGTTACGACGATTATTCGGATTTTGGTGGCACAACCAATCCTCGTATTGCATTGGTATGGTCCGCAACGGAACAGCTCACCACCAAAATACTGTATGGCAGTGCGTTCCGTGCGCCATCTTTTATGGAGCAAGGGTCAAAGAATAATCCGGTTTTGTTAGGTAATCCGGATTTGGACCCTGAAAAAATAGATACTTTTGAGCTCTCTTTCAATTATCTCGTAACACCGGACTTGCAAACTTCCCTTACGCTATTCCATTACAAGGCGCGCGACATGATTGAATTTGTGTCCGATAGCGTTGTAAATATTAAAACTGCGCAAAACGTACGCGATCAGGATGGTGAGGGTTTTGAATTGGAATTTAACTGGAAGCCTGCGCCAACATTACTGTTTTCCGGTAGCTATTCCTATCAGGATGCAAAAGACATTGCGTCCAACCAACCGGTTGCCGACGCACCGGGGCAACAAACAAAAATGAATATGAATTGGGAGTTTTCTCCCGCGTGGTCGCTCAATAGCCAGTTAATTTTTATTGCTGACCGCGAGCGGCGTTATGGCGATGTGCGCCCGGCAATCGATGATTACGCTTTAGTGGATGTCGCTATTAAACGTGAAAACTTACTCCCGCAATTGGACGCATCACTGGTTATTAAAAATTTGGCGAACGTTGATGCCCGCGAGCCCAGCAGCGGTGAAATTGCCGATGATTATCCGCTCGAATCCCGTAGCCTCTGGTTACAATTGAGTTATCAATTTAATTAAATTTTCATTGGGTGATTTGAATGGACGAGCCGAAGCACGACCGGGTGCGCAGCCGCAACGAACCTTTTGTCACCAGGACAGCAACGCGGATATGGCATGAAACACCTAGCCCGGATAATCCGTATATTGCCGCCACCGCCTCCTGTTACGGTTACGACTTGTTCGAGTTAATGGACAAGCGCTCTTTTGCGGACGTGTTTTATTTATTGTTTCGCGGTGAGTTACCTTCAAACGAGGAGGGTCGCCTCTTCGAAGCCTTGATGATCGGGTTGATCAATCCGGGGCCGCGCCACCCAGCCACCCGTGCGGCGATGAATGCGGGTGTCGGTAAAACCAATGCGCTGCACATTTTACCGATCGCCAGCGCCGTTCTTGGCGGGGAGTATCTGGGGGGAGGTGACATCGAAAATGCGATGCGTTTTTTGCGCAAACACCAATCCGCATCGCCCCAGGGAACATTGCAACAATGGCTGGCGGCCGGCGGTGTGCCAGAACAACTATCCAGCCATGGCATCTATGGTTTCGGCCAACGCCACGGCGGCATCGATTTATTAACCCATTCCCTGGCTGAGCAGTTGCTGGCATTAGCGGGGGCTGGTGATGCGTTGCGATGGGGCCATGCCCTGGCGACAAGTTTGCAACCCCAAGGGGCTGGATGGTCCATAACCGGAGTCGCCGCCGCTGTATTTGCCGACCTGGGATTCCAGCCGCGCGCCGGGGGTTGCCTGTTCCAGCTTCTGGGCGCACCAGGCCTGGTTGCCCATGGGCTGGAACTTGCGAATAAACCTATTACGGCCATGCCGTTTGTGAGTGATGATAATTATGTTATCGAACGCTAGGAACCCTTCACTTTCATCGTCTAACAGCGATTCCGCGGTTATCGATTATCTGAACCAGCAACGCGGAAAAATTATTAGCAATACCGGCGGTTGGTTTCCGGGTAAAGGGGTATTTTCCCACGGTTATTCAATGCTGGAAGAATTGGTGGGGGAGAAATCCTATTTCCAGATTTTAATTTTAAACGCGACCGGTAAATTGGTAGGCAAGGAATTGGCGGATTGGGTTGAAGCTATTTATGGTTGCCTCAGTTGGCCCGATCCGCGCATTTGGTGCAACCAGATTGGCGCGCTGGCTGGCGCGGCACGTACTTCGGTGGTTGCCGCTACAACCCTGGGTTCGCTCGCGGCCGATTCGCGCTCCTATGGCCCGTATACATTGCTGGATGGCTTGCGCTTTATACAGGATGCCCGGGCGCAGCATTTGGCCGGGGCCGATGCCGAAGAAATTGTGCGCCGCATTACGGCGGCCAATCGCGGCAAACCTTACATAGTCGGTTACATTCGCCCGATTGCCAAAGGCGATGAACGCCTGGAAGCCATGGAGCGTTACGCAAAAAAACTGGGCTTTACGATTGGACCGCATTTAATGCTTGCCTACGACATTGAAAAAGTATTGCTGCGTGAGTTCGACGAGGGCATGAACATCAATGGTTATATGTCGGCCTTTTTATCGGACCAGGGATTTACACCGGAAGAGGTTTACCAGATGTTTGCAGCAATGGTTGCGAGTGGTGTGACGGCGTGTTACCTGGATACCTATCGCCGTCCGCCGGATACATTTTTGCCGTTACGGTGCGATGACATTGATTACCAGGGGCCCGCGCCACGAAGCGTTCCCGAGCCTGGCTGATCATCCAATCAGGCGACAAACCGGCAATTTAAACCTGGGCCTGTGATGGCTCTGGTTTATTATGTTGCGCTAATAATTTTTCCACCGGCAGCGGATGGCCGATGTGGTAACCCTGCACAAAATCAACGCCCATTCCCTTCAATATTTCCAGAATTGCTTCGTTTTCCACGTACTCTGCAACCGCTTTTTTGCCCAGCGCCTGGATAACCTGGATCATGGATTTCACCAGCGTCTGATCAATTTGGTCGTGGTGGAGGTTCTGGATAAAGGAGCCGTCCAACTTGATGTAATCCGCCGGTAAATCTTTTAAATAGGCAAAACTGCTGAAACCCGAACCAAAATCATCCACCGAGAAACTGCAACCCAGGTTGTGTAAATCCGCAATGACTTTTTGGGTGATGTGTAAATTGAACAGGCTGGCACTCTCCGTTAATTCAAAGGTAATACGCTTGGGATCCACACCGGTGAAGTTCAGGTTTTCCAAAATCGTGGGTACCAGGTTGGCATCTTTAAATGCTTGTGCGGACAAATTGATAGCAATGTGGTTTAGTTCGGGATGGGCATTCAATGCGTGTATGGCCAGCTTGATGATCCAGCGATCCAGCAAATGCATTTCCCCGGCGGATTCCAATGCGGGAATAAATGTGTCCGGGCCCACAATACGGCCATCGGCTTCCCTCAGGCGCACCAGGGCTTCGTAATAGGAAATGCGATTGTTTTTGACATCGAAGATCGGCTGGAAGTAAAGCACCATGCGATCTTCGGTAATTGCCTTGCGAATTTTTTGCGAGGTATTGATGGAATGGCGCAACTCGTCGCTTTCATTGTCCAACGGATCATATTGGTGGATTAAATTACGCCCGCGCCCTTTGGCCACATACAGGGCGATATCGGCCCGCATTAAATGCTCTTCCGCATTATTGGTGCTGCCATCGATCAGCGTTAACCCGATACTGCTGCCCAGGCTTACACGCTGCTCCTGCAATTGAAAGGTAAACTCCGCGATTATTTGCTGGATATTGCGCGCGAATTCAAAGGCTTCGTGGGCTTTAATGTCACGCAACAAAATTGCGAATTCATCACCGCCCAAGCGGCATAAAATGTCGGTACTGCGAATGCGCTTGCTCAGTAAATGCGACATTTCGCGCAGCACCTCATCGCCTTTTTGGTGGCCGAAGGTGTCGTTGATAACTTTGAAATGATCCAGATCCAGGTAAACCAGCGCATGTTGGCGATTGTTGCGCACCGAATCAGCGGTGAGTTGCGACAACGTGGATTCAAAATAATGGCGATTGTACAGCCCGGTTAACGAGTCGTGCATTGCCAGGTATTTCAATTGTTCCTGGGATTCGCGTCGCTCGGTAATGTTATCAAGGCAAACCGTCAGGTTTCCTGCATCCTGCAATTTGCTGGAGCGGCTAACCTTGAGTTGTCCCCACAATTTTTGGCCGCGAGCATTGCTCAGGCAGAGTTCAAATTCAGGGCAAGGGCTGCGATTTTGCAGCGCTTTGCGGATTTTATTTTTAAACAACGAATATTGCGGGAAGTCGTCGGCGGAAATAAACGTTTCCAGTGATTTCCCCAGGCATTCCGCTACCGGGAATCCCATCATGGTTTCCCATGCCTGGTTTAGATACTGGATCTTGAAATCGGCATCCAGCTCCATTACCACCGATTGCAAATCATTTAATAATTGATGGTGGCTTTCATAGAGCGCGCGATATTCGCGCTCCCGTTCCTGCACTGTTTTAACATGGGCCGCAAATTGCGCGTTGCTAACCAAATAATCGTCGCGATGGATGGCGATGTCGCAGACTTTGCGCAATTGTTCAGCACGAAACGGTTTGGGCAGGAAATCCACCGCACCCAGCAGCATTAATTCTTCGGCCTGGTCGATAGTGGTGTGTGCCGTCATGATGACTATCGGCTGGTTCGGGTTGATGTTGTGGATTTCGATCAAAATATCGCGACCGGATAATTTCGGCAGCATTACATCCAATAACACCAAATCATGCCGGCCTTCGATCCAGGTGCGCAACCCGGTATCACCTTCGTAAGCAAACTCAATATCGAATGAAGAGGAGAGAATACGGCGAATCAAATCAGCGGTATCCGGTTCGTCTTCCACGACCAGCAAGCGGGGTTTGGAGGTTGCCGGTTGTTCCTTGCGGGTTAATTTTTTAACCAGCGCGGGTAATTGTTCAATATGGTCCAGCGGTAGTAACTGGTTGATGCCGTATTCGCGCGCGGTTACTTCCGCGATACGCTCACACCAGGTCTGGGCGGTAATAACGATAGGTAAATCAGCCCGGCATAGCAGGATGCCGCTGCGTACCAGGCGCGATAATCGCCAACCGTCCAGATCGGGGATATCGACATCCAGGATTAATAAATCGATGGTTTGCTGGCGCAATAAACGCAGGGCTTTTTGGGCGGAATCCACGCAGGTTGTCGTGACCTGCGCAAGCGATTGCACGCTGGCATTGATGATTGTCAGCGCGTTGGGCTCGTTATTAACGATAAGGATGTTAATAGGCGAATCAGGTTGATTGCCGGTGTTATGGGGTAACACGCATAAGTCTCCGGTTTAATATCCTTTTAGCCTAGCATAAACCAAACCATTGCTATCTTTTCATAACGAAAAGGTTTGCCGGTTACCCTTGCAACAATACCGGGCGTTAGCCGCCCGGTGTCGCGGAGCCATTGACTGCCAGGCCTTTAATTCTGTCACCCATCGGGGGAACCTCATTACGGTCTATGCGAACATCAAGAAGTGTAGGCCCTTTTTTGCTGAAAAGCGCAGGATAATCCAATTGGTCCAACTGGGTTGGGCAATCGATAACAATGCCGTCCACCCCCATGGCCTGGGCCATCTGCGCATAGTTAACCGTATTTAATTCCCAACCAATCGATTCTTGCTGGCCCAGGCGCTGGCCATGCATCACCATGCCCATCGCCGAATCGTTAAGCACCAGGAACACCACCGGCAATTGCTGCTGGGCGGCCACGGTAATTTCCTGGGCGCTCATCAGGTAGGAACCGTCCCCCACGATACACAAGGTGGGTGCCACGCGATTGCCGATTGCCGATCCTATGGCCGCACCTATGGACCAGGCCATGGAGCCGTAACCCATGGCAATACGGTATAGCCCTTCGCTGTTGCTGCGGCTCAGGTAATGTGTTGCCCAGGACCAGCCGTTACCGGCATCGACAAAAATACGGGTATCTTCCGGCAGGGCGCGGGAGAGGTGGGTCATCAGGCGTTGCGGTTTTACCGGGCTTGCATCGGAGTAGCATTTGGTTTCTTCCGCCAGGCTGAAGTACCCGCCATTTGCATTCTTATGCGGATTGTTACCCGGCAAGGTCTGCCATTTACGGCCCCATTTACGGATTTCGCGTACCTTCTCTACCAGGCGGGTAAAAATCACATCGATATTGCCGAACACATGGAGATTGGCCATGGGGGAGCGGGTGAAGTGCTCGATGGATGAGTCAATGTGTACGAGTTTGGTATTGAGCAGGTCATCTTTCCAGCCGCTGGTGCCCAACTCACCCAAATCAGTACCTACCGCCAGGATCAGGTTAACTTCCTTACTCTGGAACAATTCCCGCGCGCTTTCGTGGCCGGCAAAGCCATAGACACCGCGGTATAACGGATGGTGTTCATCCACCCAGGTTTTGCCCATGGGGCCGGTTACAAAAGCGGCCCCGGTCAGTTCGATAAATTCCATAATCTGTTTGCTGGCTTTGCCGACCCCATTGCCGATGTACATCACCAGGTTATCCACCTTGCCCAACTTTTCGCACAGGCGGGCGATAGCCGAGTCGTCAGCCATGGCGAAATCGTGTACCAGCAAATCGCTGTGGATATGGGCCTTAATCGTGGCGGGCGAACGCAAGATATCTGCGGGAACACTGATATGAACCGGGCCATTCGGTTTGCGGTGGGCCGCCATGATGGCGGACACGAGCTTGCTCTCCAATTGCTCATGGTGCGAAATAAGGGTATTGAACTGGGTAACGTAACGGAACATCCCTACCGTATCGATGGCCGTGCAACTGGATTCCTGCAATGCGCGTTTGCCGAACTTGGGCAGCGGTGTCTGGGCAGTGATCACCAACATCGGAACTTCATCCGCCAGCGCGGAGGCGACACCGGTAATCAGGTTGGTTGCCCCGGGGCCGGTCGTCGCGCAAACCACGCCCATTTTGCCGGTTTCGCGCGTGTAGCCGTCCGCCATAAAAGCGGCACCGCATTCATGGCGAGCAACGACCAGGCGAGGGCCACCATGGCGTTCGCTACGGGCCAGGGAATTGAGCAAGGGTTCGATGGCCCCACCGGGCACACCGAATACTGTGTCTATACCCATTTGCGCGAGGTAATCGACAATCAAATCGGCGTAAGTGGTGGTGATTTGCGGCTGTTGTTGCTCCGCCGGGTCGGGAGTTAACTCTGGGGCCAAATAAGGAAGATTGACGAGCTGTAACATGGACTTCACACCTTGTTGCAAAAGTGAGTGGTCCATCACGGTTGATAGGTTTTAAATATGCAGCACAATATATACCAATGATGAAAAATGTGCCAATCATATAATGATCGAATCGTATAAATATTGATCTTTTATGTCGCAAAGGTGTTAAAGAACTGCAAAGCGGGATTTTAAAGGTATAAAAAAGCCCCGGTAAGCGGGGCACGAGGAGGAAAACGCAGGAGACTTCTACACACATCCTATATCCGGTTCGCGCAAGCCCTGATTAAGTGCAGCGCGAGCAGGATAGGTAAGTCAGGCAACACTTTTGGTTTGGGCGGACATATGTTTGCCAGCCATTTTTTCCACACGTTTGGCGGCAATGGGTTCAATTTTTTTTTGCTTATCATAAAGGAAGCGCAACACCGCGGAGCGATAACCGTTGTATTCAGCGTTGTCAGCCAGCTCCAGGCGATTGCGCGGGCGCGGTAGTTTTACCTCAAGTATTTCCCCGACAGTTGCCGCCGGTCCGTTGGTCATCATGACAATGCGATCCGACAGGAGCACAGCTTCGTCCACGTCATGGGTAATCATGACCACGGTATTTCCCAACTCGGCCTGGATCTCCATTAATGAATCCTGTAAATGGGCGCGGGTCAACGCATCCAGCGCACCGAAGGGCTCATCCATTAATAGAACCTGCGGCTCCATGGCCAGCGCCCGGGCAATCCCGACGCGCTGTTTCATTCCACCTGATATCTCATCCGGACGTTTATGCATAGCGTGGGTCATATGGACCAGTTCCAGGTTATGTTCAATCCACTCGCGCATTTCCGCCCTGGTTTTCTTGCCCTTGAATACGCGCTTCACTCCCAGTTCTACATTTTCATACGCGGTCAACCAGGGAAGCAGTGAATGGTTTTGGAATACGACGGCGCGCTCGGGCCCGGGCTCATTCACTTCGCGACCATTAAGCACAACGCCACCGATGGTGGCCTGGTATAGGCCCGCGACAATATTCAACACGGTCGATTTACCGCAACCCGAGTGGCCGATCAACGAAACAAATTCGCCTTTTTTTATTTTCAAATCCACATCACGCAACGCACAAAACGGGCCTTTGGGGGTGGGGAATTCAATTCCAACCTTTGTTAGTTCCAGATGGATCTGGCTCATGGTAGTTCCTCTGTTTAATGTTGTTTAACTGATACCTGGTCAAAAATTTTTAGCGTTACCGAAAAATCCGGTCTGTAATCCGGTTAACGGACAACTGCGCTTTTGTCCCAGTTCACGTAGGTTTGCAGCATGAGGATGGCGCGGTCCAACAGGAAACCAATCAAACCAATGACCAAAATAGCCAGGCAAATGCGGCTGAGTGATTCGGATGATCCGTTTTGAAATTCGTCCCATACAAATTTTCCAAGGCCGGGGTTTTGCGACAACATTTCTGCGGCAATCAATACCATCCAGGCAATACCAAGCGAAATTCGCAACCCGGTGAACATCATTGGAATTGCCGAGGGCAATACAATTTTTACTACATGGGTGAACCATCCCAATCGCAGCACACGGCTCACATTAATCAAATCTTTACTGACGCCGGCGACGCCCACAGCGGTGTTGATCATGGTGGGCCAAAGTGAACAAAGGCTGACGGTGAATAACGAAATAATGTAGGACTTGGAAAACGCCGGCGATTCGGAAACATATACCGCACTGACCACCAGGGTTACCAGGGGAAGCCATGCCAGTGGTGACACGGGCTTGAACAATTGGATCAGCGGATTGATTGCGCCATAGAGCGGTTGGCTTAAACCGATGACTATTCCCACCGGGATGGCGATAAGTGTCGCCATTAAAAAGCCGGAAAGAACCGTTACCAAACTGGTTTTGATTTTGTCAAAGAAAGTCGGCCTGCCGCTGAATTCACGCGTATCCGGTTTTGCGGCGGGATCTTTCGCTAATAATTCCGCGTTGCGTTTTTCCTGGCGCTCGTAAAACTTTTCGGCGCGCTCCTTTTCGGATTCGTATTCATCCACCAAATTACCCCATTGTTCAAAAACCTGTTTGGGTTGGGGGAATTCGCCCAGGGAGGTTTTTATATTCGGCGCGAGGCTATGCCATATCGCGAGGAACACGCATATGCCCAGGGTCGGCATACTGACGCCGATAATAAGTTCGCGCCATTTAATGGCTTTGAATTGTTCGAATTTTAATGTGGCGAGTTTGCCGGGCATAATAATTTTCCTCCGTTGTGCCCGCCGGGCCATAACCTGGCAGGTGTATGTTCTGGCCAATTGGCGGGCAGTAAGCGCTTTATCAGGATTAGATTTTTTCGTCGCCTTTCATACCAATTTTAAATTTGGTCAGGTATTCGTTGGGTTTGGTTGCGTCAAATTGCACACCGTCAATCCACACTGTTTCGTCAACTTTGCGGATGCCGTTAAAGGTTTTGAAATCGGGAAAATCGCTGGCCGCTATTTTATTTTCTTCAATTAGATCGGCTGCGGCTTTTTGATAAATTTCCGGTGCGACGGCTTTTTTCGCCATCTCCATATACCATCCATCGGGTTTTGCTTCGGGAATTTGCCCCCAGCGGCGCATTTGCGTCAGGTACCAGACCGCATCGGAAACATGGGGGTAGGAGGCGTTGTAGCGGAAAAAAGTATTGAAATCCGGGGCTGGTCGAATATCTTTGCGTTCATATTCAAAAACACCGGTCATGGAGTTGGCGATAACCTTATAGTCCGCTCCCACATAATGGGAGGCAGAAATTATTTTCGCGGCTTCCTTGCGGTTCGCGTTATTGCTTTCATCCAGCCACTTGGCCGCGCGAATCAGGGCTTTAACAATACGCACACTGGTATTTGGATTTTTTTCAATAAAATCCTTGCGCATACCAAAAACTTTATCGCCGATGTTGTTATACACGGTGATTACCGGGACACCTATGCCGCGAAATACGGCTTGCTGGTTCCAGGGTTCGCCCACGGCATATCCCTGGATAGTTCCGGCTTCCATTGTTGCCGGCATTTGCGGTGGCGGTGTTACAGACAGCAATACATCGGCATTAATTTGTCCCAGTGTATCGCCTTTATGCGGCGCATAAAGGCCAGGGTTTATTCCCCCTGCTGCGAGCCAGTAACGCAATCCCATATTGTGGGTCGAAACCGGAAATACCACACCCATGTTGATAGTTTTCCCGGCATCTTTCATGGCTTCAACAACAGGCTTAAGTGCAGCGGCGCTAACAGGATGGATTAATTTTCCATCTGCACCCACTGGGATATTTTTCTTCATTTTTTTCCAAATGTCGTTGGAAACAGTAATTGCATAAGTGTTGTTGGTCATCGTAAACGGAAAGACCAATTCAGCCGGAGTACCGTAATTGATATTGGCGGCGACGGGTTGTGCCAGCAACATATGTGATCCATCCAGCTCGCCGGAAATGACCCGATCCAACACAACTTTCCAGTTGGCTTGTGCTTCCAGTTCAACGGTTAAACCTTCATCGTCAAAATAACCATTTTCATAAGCGACTGCCAAGTCCGCCATGTCTGTCAGCTTTATAAAACCAAATTTCAAATCGGTTTTTTCTGCCGGGCCAGTCGCGGCTTGCGCGGCAGTAATTAACGAAATACTTGCGGTGATTACACATGTTAGCGTTGCGAATGGTTTTAGTAGTGCGGAAATTTTTGTCATTTTAATGGCGGACAATTTCATTTCTGGCTCCTGGCTTTGGTAGTGCTTTAATTAATTTTCATTGCTCACTGAAATTTCTTCACACAAAAAAATCAGCAATTTTTAGAATTTAATTCGATCGACACAAAGGTAATTATTCAAACACTATGCCAAGTTAAGTGACGCACTTTTATGGCGCAGCTATTTTTGGGTTGTAAAACGGTTTTGAATAAGGTTTGCACTTTGTCGATACACCAATAAATTGATTGCTGTTTTATGGTGCTGGAATATTTCGCGTCGGTGTGCGCCGAATGCTACCGGCGCGGGAAAAAGGCGCACTTTTTTCGCGCAATATTTTTTTTAAGGAAAAAATGGTTTACCCAACCCGGTAGACCAGGAGGTTGGCCATTTTGGTTGCGAGGAAAAATAACCTTATAGATCTATAGCTTGGCGTAACACAGGTGGTGCGCAGGTTGGTTTGGACCGGCCTATACTTGTTTTCACAAAAAATCTCCTTGTCGGGAAAACTCCATGAAATTACCCGTGGTGGTGATAATGTTTATCCTTTTAACACTGAGTGCCTGTTCCCCGGTGGTGCAAAAAGCGCCGTTTGCGGTAGATAAAGGCCCTTTAGCCACAGCCTTGTCCGGGGAATTAATATTGGGCCGCGGCTACCGGAGCGAAGAATTGCCCGATGTCGAGGTATTTGGCCTCACTCCCGACATGCGGGCATTTGCAGAGGCAGTGACGGCGCATGCAAAACTAAAGGACTCCAAGGCGGAAGCCCTGCACCAAGCGCTTATGACCTCGGTTAATTCCGGCGGGCGGGGTATTACCTACAGCGCTTACAACACTAACACAGGAATAGAGGCGTTCGAGCAGCGCCAGGCTAATTGCCTGAGCTACACGCTGCTCTATGTTGCCATGGCGAGGCACCTCGGGCTTAATGCCGAGGTAAATGAAGTGATATTGCCCCCGACCTGGGATATGCGCGATGGCGATACCTACCTTTTTATGCGGCATGTGAATGCCAAGGTATTTATGCCGCGCAAACGTACCCTGCCTTGGGTGAGGCAAATGGAAACGGCCGATGTGGGCGATATAGTCGTGGACCTGGAAATGCGCCGTTTCCGCCCGCACTACAAGCAAAAAATTATCAGCAAGGAATTGGTGGCCGCTCAATTCTATTCGAATCGGGGAATGGAACTGGCCGCTGAAGGCAAGCCTGCGGAGGCTTTTTTCCACCTGCGCAAGGCGCTGTTAATGACCGATAAGCCCAGTTACATCTGGAGTAACTTTGGCAGCTTTTATCGGCGGCTTAAGTTTTATCCGGAAGCGGAGGCTGTTTATCTGCATGGCTTGGCCATCAACCCGCGTGATTACACCATCATGCATAACCTGGCGGGGCTTTACCTGGAGTTGGGAAATACGGAGAAATATAAGGAATACCAACAACGCGTACGCCAGCACCGCAATGCCAATCCTTATTACATGTATAAGCGAGCTGAAGAGCTGGTGGCTGCCGGGGATGACACCAGAGCCTTGGCCTTGTTAAAAAAAGCGATAAAAAAGGAAAAAGATGAACAACGTTTCTATCGCCTCGCCGCCGGCATATACGAGCGCAAAGGCGATACGGATAATGCTGAGTTAATGCGCGACAAAATTTATCAGTTGAGCACTATTCGTTTCTAACAGAGGGTTTTATTGATCGCGTTGCCACTGCCGCGTGCAGGGATTCATTTGGGGAGCAGGGTTTCGGCTGGCCGAATCACTGGGTAAAGGACTGTAATTCCACAGCGAATTTCTGGACGGCAATCCGCCAAACGCCTAGGCTGCCGCCCTTATAATAATTATTGGAAAATCAACCGCATACCCTTCCTATTTATTGGCGTTAAACGAGGATTCACTATGAGATTGCTGGGTTTATGTTTGTGCGGCCTGATGGCCTGCGCTCCCGTCTGGGCGGGTGATTGGAAAAACCTTTTTAACGGGAAAGATCTTTCCGGTTGGGAAACCTATGTCAGTTTCCAGCCGGAAACCAACGACTATAACCTGGTCTCCAAACATAAACCGCGCGGTGTGAACAAAGATCCTAAAAAAGTGTTCTCGGTAGTGGATGGCATGTTGCGCGTATCGGGTGAAGAATGGGGTGGAATTACCACCCTGGAAGAATTTGAAAATTTTCATTTGAAATTCGATGTTAAATGGGGTGAAAAAAAATGGGCCCCACGTCTGGATGCCCGTCGTGATAGCGGCATTCTCTATTTTGCGGTTGGCCCCCACGGGGCGCAGAGTTCCCATTGGATGCGCAGCCACGAATTCCAGGTGCAGGAAGGTGATAGTGGTGATTACCATAGCCTTGATGGTGTCATCATCAATGTCCACGCTGTAGACGCCAATGAAGGGGATTGGAAATTCTATGCCTACGACCCCAGCGCGCCGCTGCGCAAGGATATTGCTGCGCGGGTGCTCAAGCGCGGCCTCTATGAAAAGCCACAGGGGGAATGGGATACGATGGAAGTGATCAGCGACGGCAAGACCCTGATCCATAAGGTCAATGGTCATGAGGTATTTCGCGGGTTCAATTCGCGTCAGCAGGAAAACGGGAAATATGTCCCGTTAACAGGCGGCAAATTGCAAATCCAGTCGGAAGGTGCGGAAGTTTTCTACCGCAATATCCGGATCAAAACCCTGGATAAGCCCGCTGCCGAATATTAAAACGAGGCGCTGGTAACGGCACCCGAAATATAAAAAGCGACCGGCACTGTAAAAAATTATTGATTTAACCCGCGACTGCGGGCAGTCTGGGCTCATCGGTATGTCCCGCGTGGTTTTCCACACGGTGTATACATGAGCCTTTTTATTTCATCTCCACCGGGCGACTGAACGGCGCGCAGCAAAACCTGTCTCACTACGTGGGCAAGCTGATGCTTGCAGTTACCACCTGTCAATTGGGTTACGCCACAATATACGGGCCTTGGTCGCTTGTAATTTATTACCAGAATAACGATGAGCTTTAAAAAATATATTTTCATCCCGATTGCTGCATTTGGCCTGGGGTTTTATGCCAGTGAATATCGCCATAGCCAAAACCAACAGCAAGAATTACCCGCAATTACCACAACACCTGTGGTGCCAGCCGTTTCGTCGCATAGCTTGGCGAGGACTGGGCCGAATAATTATTCGCAAAGCTCGGTAACTCAGGTGCAATCGCGAGCGACTGCCGCCTTTCCCGAATTGTCGTCATTGGAACGCGTGCGGCAGTTAATCGCTAATAACGAATTTCCGGCTGCGGTGAGTTTATTAAACCAGGTGTTGCAAAAGGAGCCGGGCAATACCGAAGCGCTACTGTTGCTTGCTCGGGTATTGGAAAAGCAGGGCCAACATGAACAGGCTGTTGCCGCCTGGTTTCGCTATTTAAACCTGGAAATAGACGCAAGGAAAATTGAGGAAGCGCTAACCTATTTATCGCGCTATTTAATTCGTTTGGTAAATAACCCCGGCATTTTTGGCGCAAGTCGCGAATGGTTAATGACGCAGTTAAACGACCTTATCAAGCTCACACCCGATAATGGTGAATTGCATTTGCAATTGGCTGATATGCATATGAAAGCGGCAGACCAGGAGCAGGCGCAATACCATGCGTTAATGGCCGCGAACCAGGATAACACCCGCGTACGTGCCGAAGAGTTTATGGCGAAAATGGCGGATGCGACTATCGCAGCGCAAACCGCTGACCATGAAATCCGTGTGCAGCTCATTCGCTTTGGCTCGCAGTTTCTTGTCCCGGTCGCGGTGGAAGATAAAAAAGTAAAACTGTTGCTGGATACCGGGGCTTCTATCAGTGGGTTAACCTCAAGTTTTCTTAACCGCAATTACAGCTTCGTAAAATCCCCGAAACCCATCCAGCTCAACACCGCCAGTGGCACTGTGGACAGCTTTTTGTTTGTCGTGGATTCATTGCAAATTGCCGAATTAACTTTTAATAAGCATATGCTGGCGCGATTGCCCATGGATAATTTTGATAGTTTTGATGGCTTGTTGGGAGTGGATATTTTGGGGCGATTTGATTTTGTCATTGATCAGGAAAAAGCCATATTACGTTTGCGTAAACGCCAATGATTATTGCTGGTTCCAATAACAGTAAATCAATATTGTGCATAAAAATAAATGAAGTATATCCGGTGGAGTTTCACGCAAAAGGAAACCAGTTATGAATAATAACCAAAAAAATCCTGCACACGGGCTTGTATGGGGTAGCCAGCTCATCATTGTCGCAATCGGGGCTGCGGGTATTTGGCTGTCGGATGTGTCACCGCCGGCAGCGCATATCAATTGGATTGCGGCATCTATTTCGGGTGTTCTATTGGCTGTCATTACCTTCGGGATTTTTTTCGGCTTATATCGAGTTGGCGGTCGATTTGCACAAACATTACAGGATGATCTCCAGCGGGTAGGGGGCTTATTCAGCGGATATTCCTGGTGGAGAATTATTTGCGTCGCCACCTTGGCGGGATTAGGTGAAGAGTTGTTATTTCGCGGGTTTTTCCAAGCCTGGATTAATAACTACCTTGCCATTAGTTGGGCCATCCTGCTGGTGTCACTGGTGTTTGCTGCCTTGCATTACCTTTCCCACGCTTATTTTATCTGCGCAGTTTTAATGAGCATTGCGTTCGGTATTGGATATTATCTAACGGGTAGTTTACTGATGGTAATTACCTGGCACGGGGTTTATGATTTGATCGCGCTGGGAATAATCATTAAATTCCCGCAGGTTATTGGCATTATTGGTAAATAAATCCTTATGCGTAATAAAAAAGGAATAGTTAAATGGGCAGGCGTTATAGCGAAATTTCCCAACCGTTGCAGGAATTTATCGCCCGGCAAAAAATATTTTTTGTCGGCACGGCAACAGATACCAGTCGGGTAAATATTTCTCCTAAAGGAATGGATTCTTTACGTGTGTTAGATGCCAATCGCGTGATTTGGCTGAATGTAACCGGAAGCGGTAATGAAACCGCTACGCATATACAAACCCATCCGCGCATGACGGTTATGTTTGCCGCGTTCGAAGGCGCCCCTATGATCCTGCGTTTGTATGGTACAGCCAAAGCGGTTCATGTTGGCGACGCAGATTGGAATGAACTTTACACCCATTTTCCCGTTAACCCCGGTGCCCGGCAAATTTTTGACCTGGCGGTAGACTTGGTGCAAACCTCTTGCGGTATGGCTGTTCCGTTTTTTGATTACGTTGAAGAACGTGAGCAGCTCAACCAGTGGGCAGTTAAGAAAGGTGATGAAGGGATTCGCGAATATTGGCTGGAGAAAAATCAGCTAAGCCTGGATGGGGTTCCAACCGGGATAGCAGAAAAAATCCAATCAAAGCCAGTGACATAAAAAAGGGTGGCCTGGAATCGGCCACCCTTTTTATTTGTCGCTGTGATTCGTATCGGTTAAAAGAAAAGCCAGTAGATCAATCCCAGATACAAACTGTATTGCAAAATGTAATACAGCGTTTTGTTAAAGGCTTTGATTTTTTTTCCGACAATGCGTACTTGATATAAATAAGCAAACGCACGATTCAGGAACCCTACTTTATCGCCTTTTACGTTTTTAGTTGCTGAGCCAGCGACAACCAGGCGGGAAAATATTTCGTTAATCCAATCCACCCAC
>CBFGOY010000040.1:0-34842 GCA_965650515.1 uncultured Cellvibrionaceae bacterium
ATGTTTTCGATGAGTGGGCCGCTGATCAAGACCCACATTTCAAAAAAATATTTTATCTGGATATATTGCCAAATTTAAAGGCAAGAGGGAAATCTGTAGTTGCCATTTCTCACGACGATAGATATTTCCATGTTGCAGATAGGGTTTTGGTTATGGATGAGGGTAAACTTGTTGAAAATAAGAATGAACCTGCCAAAGAAAATCTATCTGCAGCATCCTTGTTTTCTTTTTCCTGATATTACAAGTTGATAAACATAATCCTGAATGTGATTTTGAAATATGAATTCGATTTTATTTGTACCGCAAAAAAGACCCAATGCGAAATTTCGGTTGATATGTTTTCCCTATGCGGGCGGAAGTGCTGCAGCCTATTCTTCATGGATAAGTAGTTTACATCCTGAGGTTGAGGTGGTGCTGATTCAATTGCCTGGCAGAGGAGTGAGAATTGCAGATACTCTTTATACGCGTATGGATGAAGTAGTAAAAGATATTTATACCGCGCTGGTGGATATTCTATCCAAACCGTTTATTTTTTTTGGTCACAGCATGGGGGCTCGCATAGCCTATGAAGTGGCACTAATGCTTTATAGGCACGAAAATGTATTGCCTGTGCATTTTATCGCATCAGGTAGCTCGGCACCTTTTGTAAAGTCAAAAAAAAATCCTACTTATCATCTTCCGGATGCAGAATTTTTAGATCGTTTGCGTGAGTTAAATGGCACTCCCGAGGAAGTGCTGAATAATCACGAGCTAATGCAGCTCATGTTGCCGGTGTTGCGTGCCGATTTTAAAATTGTTGAAACCTATTTAAATCCATCGAAGATGAAGATACCTACGCAGGTTAGTATCTTTGCCGGCAAAAAAGATGATATTGAAACAGTAGATATTGAGGCATGGGAAGAAGTGTTTAAGTTGAGATTCGGATCCTATTGGTTTGATGGGGGGCATTTTTTTATTCATGAAAATAATGTGGTGGTTATCAGAGAGTTAAATGCCATTGTTGCTCATCACGTAAGTAAAATGCGTTTTGTAGAGCCTGCCAAGTCATTATTAATAGATTGCCTCTAGTAAACAAAGTCACATATTTCATGTGGTAGTTTTGATCTTCCGAACAGTATTTTCACCATCGGGATTTTTATGTTGTCGTTGTGGCAACGAGTTATAAAATAATCAGCCCTTCTTTGTGCTGCAGGTGTATTACCGCTGTCAAGGAAATTACATGGAACAAACAGGAATGAATAATGCACTTTCAGAAAGGTTAAGCTTGTCGCTCGTGCAACAAGATGTTTTTTATGACCAGCTGCATTCAATTGATAGTCCAAAATATAATATTGGTGGCTACGTTCATTTGAATGGAATAGATGAAGAAAAAATCAAGCAAGCGCATACATTGGTGTTGACGAACAATCGTATGTTTAGAATGCGTTTAGTTAATGATCTGGATGGTGTTTTCGTTTGCCTGAGTCCGGATATTGATACGTATTTGCAAGTTATTGATATGTCGGCTGAGAAGGATCCCCATATCTCGGCATCGAAGTGGATTGACACTATTTTTAGCCGACCTTTTGATTTGTATAGTGAAAAGTTATTTTTTGCTTTTCTATTAAAGATTTCTAATTCTGAATATTTTTATGTAGGCATTGCCCATCATTTGGTGATCGATGGATGGGGGTTTGCAAATTGGGCCAGGCAGCTTGGCGATTATTATTCAAATAATACCCCGGAAGTAGAATCTGAAGCCCATTTTTTAACATATTACACACAGGATTTTTCTTATCTGCAAAGTGAGCGGTATCTAAACGATAAGAACTTTTGGAGCGATTATTTAAACAATCACACGACGCGAAATTTTTCTGCAAACCGTTCTGTGAAGGTGGGTGAGAGTTGTAGCCAAAGGCTCTGCTTTGATGTTGATACCGGATTGTATAATGCGGTTCTAGCCTCATCAGATATTTTAAGAAGAAATGAGCATAGTCTTTTTTTTGCACTTGTTGCGGCCTATTTTAGTCGTATAACTCAGCGCGGTATTATCAATATTGGGGTGCCTGTCCATAACCGTAAAGGTGCAGAAAATAAAAGGTTCATAGGTCTATTTACTAGCATGAGTCCTGTGCAAATAGAGGTGCAGGACCAATGGTCTTTTGTTGATCTTGTTGAGAAAATCAAACAGGAACAAGCTAAGGTATATCGCCATCAAAAATATCCTATCGGCCATATGGTACGTGATCTCGGACCTGCGGCAAGAGCGGGTCTGTTTGAAATAGGTGTTAATTATTTAAAACTGGACAATAAGTTTATATACGGTGATACCACTGCAAAAATTTGTTATGTGGAAAATAATTACCAGACAACACCTTTTAATTTGACAGTGTGGAGTAATGGTGAAGCCGAGCCGCTGCAGCTTCAAATTGATTTTAGTTTGCAACATTTCAACGCTGAGGAAATTAACCTTATTGGTGCCCGACTGCAGTGGTTGCTTTTGCAAATAGCACAAAATCCTGACGTGAAAATTGGCTCTTTGGATTTAATTTCCAGAGAAGAAAAGGAATTTATTTGGCCTGCGCCAGATGTTGTTGATGTAATTAAGGAAGAAGTTCCTTTTATCCAGCTTTTTGAAGAGCAAGTTGTTGCGCAACCAGATAAATTGGCACTGAGCTGGAGAACTGAAACATTCAGTTATCGGCAACTTAACCAACAGGCTGCTGCTCTGGCCGATAAGCTGGGCCATATAGGTATTGGGACTGGTCATTTGGTTGGGCTCCTACTGGATCGGCGTCCGGAGATGGTCATTGCGATCCTGGCATTACATAAATTGGGCGCTGCTTATTTGCCACTTGACCCGTCTTATCCAACCGGGCGACTGGGTTTTATGGTTGAAGACAGCAAATGTCGGCTCCTCTTAACCACTAGTCATTTTTCAGAGCTGGCCAATGTCTTGGGAATTGACATTCTAACTGTCGATGACTGTGCAACTCGAACAACTGATCGACAATTACATCGTTTATTCAGTAACGCGGCGGCACCTCAGCAATTGGCTTATGTAATTTATACCTCCGGTTCAACTGGTAAACCGAAGGGGGTAATGGTTTCCCAGCGCGCACTTAGCAATTTCTTGCAATCCATGAAAGTTAAACCCGGCTTTGGGCCTGATGATTGTTTACTTGCGGTAACCCCATTCAGTTTTGATATTTCAATTTTGGAATTACTTTTACCGCTTCTTAGTGGCGGAAGCGTACGTTTATTCCACACCGCGTTGACACATGATGTTCAGGGCTTTATCCAGGATTTGGATACGCAATCCATATCTATGCTACAGATGACACCGAGTGCCTGGAAAATTCTACTCGGCGCAGGATGGAAAGGCTCGCCCAATCTCACTGCGTTGGCTGGTGGTGAAGCCTTACCGATACATTTGGCTGGTAATTTGGTACCAAAGGTTAAATCGCTTTGGAATATGTATGGGCCGACTGAAACAACAATCTGGTCTAGCTGTAGCCAGGTGCGTCTGCCCATGGAAATCAACAGTATTGGAAAACCGATTGCGAATACGCAAATGCTGATTATGGATGCGCATAACAGGCCGCTACCTATGGGTGTATTTGGAATGCTGTGCATTGGCGGAAAAGGTCTTGCGGAGGGTTACTTGTTTCGGCCTGAGCTTACCGAAGAACGTTTTACAAATGTTCTGGGCCAACGCTGGTATCAAACCGGAGATATCGCCCGATTATTACCTAACGGTGAGTTTGAGTTTCAGGGCCGCGCTGATCATCAAATCAAAATGAATGGTTACCGGATTGAACTGGGCGAGATCGAGGGAGTGCTAAGTCGTCAATCCAATATTATTGATAACGCAGTGCTTATAAAAACCTTGGCAGGTGGTCGCCAAACACTCTGTGCTTATTACCAATGCCATGGCGATATTAATGAGTTGGAGTTGAAGGCGGCACTGGCTGTAGATTTGCCGTCCTATATGTTGCCCTCGGTGTATATAAGGGTCGATAAATTCCCGCGCACACCCAGTGGTAAAACAGATCTTAACGCCTTGCCTGAGCCTGAATTTAACGTTGATGAAGAATCGGTTCAAATATCCCAAAATCATGATGAGCTTACGCTGACTTTGCTCGGTATGGTGAAAGCCCATCTGCACATCTCCCGTTTGACACCTGGCGATAATTTTTTCGATGTAGGAGCAAGCTCTATTGATGTCATGGATATGGCAACACGTTTGAATAGGGAGTTGGGGTTAACGTTATCGGTGATTGATATGTTTGCTCATCCGTCAATTCAGGCTCTGGTTAAATTTATTCAGGGGAAATCCTCTGAGCAATCACTGCTTCACAAGATGAAACGCCAGGAAGCTGCCCAAGCTGGCAAATCACGTTTAAACAATAGATTAAATGCAAGGAAACTATTAGATGAAGTCTAACTACCCCTATCACGGGTCTGAGATTGCCATTATTGGTATGGCGGCTCGATTCCCCGGAGCCGATTCAATCGATGAGTTTTGGCAAAATCTTTGTTTGCAGCGTGAGGGCATCCGTTTTTTTACTGATGAAGAACTGGTGGCAGTTGGCGTGTCTGAAGAGCTGTTGCAGGATCCGACTTATGTGAAAGCTAAAGGCATTATTCGCGATTGTAACGATTTTGATGCGGCATTTTTTAATTACAGTGATCGCGAGGCCGTGTTAATGGATCCTCAATTACGCTTGTATCACGAATGCGCATGGCATGCTTTGGAAGACTCCGGTTATACCAGGAAGGGCGGAAATGAACTAATAGGTGTATTTGGTGGCGCATCAGCGAATGCGTTGTGGACGGCACAATACGCCCTGGTTGCCGAGCAGGGTGGGGCAGCTGCCTACGAGATAATCAATGTAATTAGCAGAGATTTTTTCAACAGTCGTCTTGCTTATAAACTTGACCTAAAAGGGCCGGCAGTTACAGTGCAAACTGCTTGTTCAACCGCGCTGGTTGCTGTTCACCAAGCCTGTCAGAGTTTGTTGAGCGGTGATTCTGATATTGCATTGGCAGGTGCTGTTTCCCTTTCTCTTAATCCGGCTTTATCCGCACCCGAACAGCAAGGATATCGGTATCAGGAAGGGATGATTTTATCGCCAGATGGTCATTGCCGTCCGTTCGATCAAGATGCACAAGGGACTGTGTTGAGTGACGGTGTGGGCTTTGTAGTATTGAAGCGGCTGCAGGAGGCTATTGACGATGGTGATCATATTTACGCAACCATCAAAGGTTCAGCAATCAATAACGATGGTAATAAAAAAATAGGTTATACCGCGCCCAGTGTCACCGGGCAGCGCGAAGTAGTAGAAGCTGCATTAAATATTGCCGGTGTCGATGCGGGCAGTGTCGGATATATTGAGGCACATGGTACGGGCACTAATTTGGGCGACCCGATTGAGATGCAGGCGTTGTTGCAAGCCTACGATGGATTTCAATACAACCCCTGCTATTTAGGCTCAGTTAAAAGTAATCTCGGCCATCTCGATACGGCTGCCGGAATAGCAGGGTTGATCAAAACGGTTTTGACAGTAAAAAACGCTAAAATTCCCGCGACTTTGCATTTCGCTCAATTGAACAGCAAGTGTGATCTCAGCACTACCCAGCTGCAAATTGCAAGCACCAATCGTGATTGGCAGAGTGATAAACCTTTGCGCGCTGCTGTCAGTTCTTTCGGTATTGGGGGAACAAATGCACATGTAATTGTTGAAGAATATATTCCACCTTTGTCTGCAAACAACCTGGCTCCAGCTTGGTCAGTGCTGCCGTTGTCCGCAAAAACAGAAACTTCTTTACTCTCATACAAATTGCAGTTGAGCCAGTGGCTTCCCAGCGCACAGTCAATTTCCGATGTGGCCTATACCTTGGCAGAAAGACGGACCATGTTTGATGTTCGCCAAGGAATTATCGCCAATGATAAAGGGGGGATAGTCTTTGCATCCGCCGTCGGGCAACGTAAAGCAACACCCAACATTTATTGGATGTTCAGTGGTCAGGGAACTCAATACCTGCAAATGGGTAAGGGCTTGTATGAGAGCGAACCAGCGTACAAGAGTGCTGTTAATCAATGTCTGGCCCTAATTCATGAAATGGGAGGGCCGGATATCCATGATTTAATCCTGGGCGCCGACACCTCTGATGAGGCAGAGCTACGCTTGCGTAGGACAGATGCTACCCAATTAACATTGTTTACCGTGGAATATGCATTAAGCCAATTATTGCTCACTTGGGGGGGGCAACCAAAAGGTTGTATTGGCCATAGTCTGGGTGAATATGTCGCTGCCTGTCTGGCCGGTGTTTTTTCATTGCCTGATGCGCTCAAGCTGGTATTGGCACGAGCCAGGTTAATGGCCAAAACCGAGCCGGGGGCAATGCTGGCCGTACATCAAAATGTTGCTTCTTTTGATGCGACTCAATGGCCAGGGCTTTCCATTGCCGCAGTGAATACGGAGCAGGATTTTGTAGTCGCTGGTACAGAGTTTCAAATTAGTGCGCTTGCTGATCACATGAATACTCAAGGCGTTGGGGTTACACCCTTACGAACTTCGCATGCCTTTCATTCAGCGTTGATGGATCCCATTCTTGCTGAGTTTTCCAATGCGTTACGGTCAATAAATATCAATCGTCCAAAGCTACCGATCATATCCAACGTAAGTGGCGATTGGGTTGAACCAGATGTTATGGCAACCGTTGATTACTGGGTTTCTCATTTACGTGAAACTGTCGTTTTTCACAAAGGGCTTACGCGACTATTACAAGATGAACAAGCCGTTTTACTTGAGATAGGGCCAGGCAAGACATTGACGTCTTTTGCTCGCCAACATCCGGCGCGCGGGCCCATGCAACTGGCACTCAATAGTTTACGGAGCGCGCGGGAAACTGAACCTGACGCATTGAGTATCCGGCGAGCCGTCGCTGAACTTTACGCTGAAGGTTTGGCTATAGATTGGCGGTTATGCAACGCGACAGCCGGAAAATTGTGTTCATTGCCGCCATATGCATTTGATCGGCAGACATATTTATCTAAATTCAAAGGTTTTGGCCCAGGTTTATCGTCGATATCCCCAGAAGGGTTTTACCAGCAGCATTGGGTAGGGTTTGAAACTGCCGAGTGGAACGAGCAGGAAGTCAATGCAACTGAAAATACGCTACTGCTACTTCGTGATGGCTCACCCGACGAGGAGGTCTTAATTCGGGGGTTGATGGAGAAAGGTTTTCAATTAATTGAGGTTAGGGTAGGTGAATCTTTTAAGCGGCTTGCCCCCGGCCAGTATCAATTGCGTCCTGATGTAGTAGAGGATTATCTACTGTTGGGACAGGAACTGGCACGTGCAACCGCACTGCCTGTAAAAGTTATTCAGTTATGGCAAGCAAGGTCAGCTGCGCTCCGGTATCGGCCTTTTAGTGGCCTGCTATTGCTAACTCAGGCTTTTAATCAATTGGGTTTTAGCAACGCCATGTCCGTATATGCGGTAGCCGAAGGTGCCTACCGGGTAAATGGTGATGAACAATTAAATCCGGATTCGGCGTTGGTATATGGTCCAATCAGAGTTATTGGCCAGGAATATCCACATATTCGCTGCCATCTTTTGGAGATCAAGCCGGGTAGTTTGATAGTCCAGGCTGGATCCCTGGTCAGTGCAATTTGCAGTGCGGAGTTGCCTCTTGTTACCGCCCTGCGTGGTGATCTCGCGTGGCGGCGTGAATTTACTGCATTAGGGGAAAATTGGCAGGCCAAGACGACAGGAGAAGGATTCCGTCGGGAAGGAGTGTATCTGATAACTGGTGGCTTCGGTGGCTTGGGCGCTGAATTGGCCCGTTATCTCGCCCGCGAATATAAAGCCCGATTGGTGTTGTGTAGTCGGCAGGATCGTCGCGATCATCCATTGTTAGCTGAGATAGATTCTTTGGGTGGGCGTGCTGTAGCAATAGAGGCAGATACGCGTAATGCACAAGTAATAGATGATCTTGTGGATAGTACATTTAGTCATTTTGGTGCAATAAATGGTATTATCCATACAGCTGGTGCACCTGGCGAAACGATGATCCAGCGCCATCGTCTGGAAACTGCAATCGATGTTATTGCTACCAAACTTGCAACTGCTACCCGCATGGTGGACCTGACGGAGAAGCATTCGCTGGATTTGCTGGTATTTTTCTCTTCGGTTACCGGGATTCTTGGTGGTCTTGGGCAGATTGACTATTGTGCTGCCAATGCCGGTCTGGATGCTGTTGTAGAATCCGCTCGCACTAAAGGTTTACGTCAGGTTTATAGCATTCGTTGGGATGCATGGCGTGAGGCGGGTATGGCGTTGGACGCGCTAAATGGAAAATTAAATATTCTGGAGCGGACAGAGCATCCTTTTGTTGGTGATTTGTTAAGTAAAAATGACGCAGTCAGTATTTATCGGCAAGAGATAAATGTGCACTCTTGTTGGGCTCTTGATGAGCACTGGGTGATGGGGGTACCTACGATTGCTGGCACTACCTATCTGGAAATGATTGGCGCTGCATACACTCGGCAAACAGGTCTGGATGAAAAATATTTCAGTGATATCTACTTTCTCGCACCATTGTCGTTAGCGTTGGATGAAAGTGCGGATGTATATACGAAGCTTGTTAAGGAGGGTGACTCCTACCACTTTGAAGTGGGTAGTTATCATCGGCAGCACCAGCGGTGGCAATTACATGCGCGTGGGCAAATCAGTGCCGTTCCGCCTGGAAAATCTAGTCTTGCGCTATCCCTGACGGATCTTAAAACAAAATATACAGATCGTTATATTAACGAAATTCAAGGCGCTGCTCATCTGGGAGTGCTGGCCATGGGCGTCTCCCTTTCTAAAGAACAACAAGACGCCCTAATGAAATATGGCGAGCGCTGGGCGGTGGTACAAGAGGTTTGGTTAGGCTCACAAAGTGGCTTGGCGAGGTTGCAATTACCCCCGCAATTTCATGGCGAGATGGCAAAAATGCTGTTGCACCCATCTATGCTCGATTGTGCTTTGTCTTTTTTAAGGGCGTTTTTGGATGGTGGTGTATACATTCCTATCAGCTATCACATTATGGTGCAATATAAGCCGCTGCCTGCTGAGTTTTATAGCCATGTTTGTCTCACCTCAGCATTGGATAAGCAGCTCGGTGTTATGAGTTTTGATATTCAATTAGTTTCCTGTAGTGGTGAACTACTTGCAGAAATTCATCAATTTACCATGCGACGGATAGAAGCTGATTTTGCATCCGCAAATTTAGCAGGTCGAACATTACCTATTCCTGACTTTGTACATCAATTCCGCCTTATGTCCCAAGGTATAACCAGTGAATCCGGGCTGCAAGCATTGGAGCAGATAGTACGCTCTGCACATTCTCTGCCATTGGTTGCTGCCTCGGACTTTGCCAAGCGTCATGCAAATGCAGATCAAGGTGATATGGGATTATTTAGTGCGCAACATATGGCTGCACAACAAGTGAGATCCAGGCCTAAGATAAGCGTGGAATATGTTACGCCCAGAACACCACAACAACAGCAATTAGCTGATGTCTGGCAACAAATGCTAGGTTACGAACAAGTTGGAATTCAGGATGATTTTTTTGAGTTGGGCGGCGATTCGCTCCTGCTGATGCAAATACATAAAAAAGTTCAGTCACTGTTTAATAACAATATTGCAATCGTCGAGTTATATAACCACCCAACAATTCAAAGGCTTGTGGATCATATAAATGCGCAACAAAATAACCAGGTAGATACAGCGTTAGAGGAAGTTTCAAATCGTATTGATAAACAGAAAGCTGCTGCCGCGCGTCGTCGCCAGGCTAGAGTTGAATAGCGCGAATTGCTTTATAGCAAGGAAGGTAAATAATTTCTTTGCATTGGTTTGGTCGGCCACTAAATCTATGGTGGCTGCGCATATCGCTAAACCTATTGCGAGCAAAAGGCTATTTTTTAAAAATAGTGAATTTTGTTCAATGGCAAATCGAAGGTCTGTACAATCAACCGTCAGTTTAAACTGCCATACGTTGATGAATAAACTTCATGGATTTTTATGTATACTAATAAACTGTTAGTACTAGTAATTGAAGACAATCGCGAAATTCGTCTTTCTGCTCGTTTTATCTTGGAAGATTTTGGTTTTCTGGTAGATGAAGTAGAGAGTCCCTCTCATGCAAGTGATTGGCTCATGCGTAATAAAGCCGATTTAATTTTGCTGGACATGAACTTCGGCCTCGATACTACATCGGGGAAAGAGGGGCTGAATTTTTTAAAATGGTTGAGGCAAAAAGGATTGGACATACCAGTTGTGGCAATGACAGCTTGGTCCAATACCGAGTTAGTTGTAAAGGCTATGCGCATGGGCGCCAATGATTTTATTGAAAAACCATGGGACAACAATCGCCTTAACCAGGTTTTGCAGCAAACCCTGAAGTTACACACTTTGCACAAGGATAATCTCGCATTACACCAGCGCCTTGAATGTACACTTCCTGTACTGATATGGGACAGTGAGGTAATGGACAAGTTGGTGCAACAACTCTCGGTAGTGGCGCCCACCGACGCCAACATTCTGTTAACGGGTGAAAATGGCACAGGCAAAAGCCAATTTGCTCATTGGATACACCTAAATTCGCTTCGAGCGCGAGAACCCATTATTTCGGTCAACATGGGGGCGATCCCCGAGTTATTATTTGAAAGTGATATGTTTGGCCATAAACGAGGTGCTTTTACCGATGCCAAGGAACAACGCATTGGGCGTTTTGAATTGGCCGGATGCGGGACCCTATTCATGGACGAAATTGGTACCATCCCATTGGCGCAACAAACTAAATTGCTCAGGGTATTGGAGTCTGGTGAATTTGAAATGGTCGGTTCCAGTCAGACGCAACGTACGGATGCGCGTATTATCAGCGCGAGCAATTGCGATTTTGCCAAATTGATTGCTGAGGGCACGTTTCGACAGGATTTGTATTATCGCCTCAATACCCTGGAATTTAGAGTGCCGCCACTACGTGAAAGGCCTGCGGATATTCCAGTGCTCGCGCGCTTTTTCGTTGAAAAGCATGGACACCGTTATCGCAAGCCCGAACTCAAGTTATCCAATTCAGCTTTTAAATCATTGCAGGCTTATTCTTGGCCAGGAAACATTCGTGAACTTAGTCATGTTATGGAACGTGCCGTATTATTGGCTCAGCATGATGAGCTGACATCATCCGAATTGAACCTGAGTCCGGCGACTGCTCCGGAAAAATTACCGCTTATGGCGCTTGACGCGGCAGAACTACAATTAATTCGCCAAGCCTTGGCTGAATGCGAAGGAAATAAACAAAAAGCGGCCAGTTTGCTTGGTATCACCAAGTCATCCCTGTATAGACGGATAGAAAAGTATGATCTGGCAAACTGATTCATTGGAAGCCAGATTAAAAATAATATTTTTTTTGTTTTTGTCTTTTCAAATAGGTTGTTGCATTTTTTTGTTAACCGTTTTGCCTCTTTGGCAGGTAATTCTGTTGGGGTTGGGCAATTGTATTCTCATAGCTTTTCTATTGAGAGGTTTGTCTAACCAGTTAATGGCAGTGTTTCGTCGTACAAGTTTACAAATAGAAGCTTCGCAAAATGAGGATTATAGTTATTTTTCAAAACCTGTTTTTTCCAAAGGTAAAGTAGCGGAGTTTCATCAGCAGGTAAGAGTTTTTGGCGAATCGCTGCGGCAATACAAAAGTAATAATGATCAGCAATTGATTGTTTTATATCGGCTTATTGATCAATTGAACACACCTATTTTAGTGTTTAATCAAAAAGTTCAGTTGAACTATGCAAATTTGGCATTTATAGAACTCTTTAATCAGCCCTGGCAGACTTTGCGCTATTCGTCACCAGCATTATTGGGTTTGATAAAAAAGAACAAATGGGAATTTATGGATAACACTAAAGCTCAAAAGTGGCAAATTCGCCATAGTTCTTTTCTGGAGCAAGGAAAAAGTCATCAACTGCTGGTATTCATCGATATACAAACTGCACTACGGGAAAGTCAGGTAGAAGCTTGGCAAAAGCTTATCAGGGTGCTAAGCCATGAAATTCGTAATTCTTTGACGCCTGTTGCTGCTTTGACGCAAAATCTCCACTCAAAAACTACCTGCTCTCGCACACAAAAAGCATTGGAGGTGATTGGCGAACGCTGTAAACATTTACAGGATTTTGTCAGTCGTTACTCGGATTTACACAAACCTTTGCACCTCGCACCAAAGCAGTTAAAAGCGCAACTGCTTTTTGAGCAGGTTGCAGGACTATTCCCTAATATTGTTTTGCGTCCCAGGGGGCTGCAGTTGCACCTTTGGGTGGATGCTGCATTGCTCCAACAAGTGCTCATTAACCTGATTAAAAATGCTATTGAAGCTGGCGGTACAACAGGAGTTATTGAAATCATTTTTAGCCAGAGTGAATTTCATAGTGAGATCCAGATTCTTGATACGGGGCAGGGCATTGCGAATCCAGATAATTTATTTGTCCCTTTTTACAGTACCAAGCCTCACGGTCAAGGGATAGGTCTAAGCCTGAGTCGTCACATAATCGAACAAATGGGTGGATATTTAAGTTTGAGTAATAGGGTGCAGGGTCATGGCGCCTGCGCACATATACGTTTGCCTCGGTTAACGGAGGGGGAAAGTCCACTATTGAAAAATTAGTATCCGATATCGGACATTGGATGATTGTTTTTCTCACATATTTATTAAAAAGCCTTTGAAATCAACGGGTTTTTATTTGGCATACTATGTGCTTTAAGGTTTGCTCCCTCATTTAAAAAGCTAAATTTTATGGATATCGCAAAACCTAAACAGCAAAATCGAGTCAATCGCCGTGTTTTAATCGGCGGTGCAATTGCAGTGGTGCTGGTACTACTACTGAGCGTTTTTTTGCAAGCCAAGGTACAACCTAAAGTTGAACTCAATAAGTTGTTGTTGGGCGCGGTGCAGCGAGGTGACTTGCAAGTGACTGTAGATGGCTATGGCATATTGCGCTCAGATAAACAGACACTGATTACCGCATTAACACCTGCAACGGTTGCTGAAGTTAAATTGCGTCCGGGCGCGCAAGTTGAGGACGACAGCGTCATATTACGTTTGGATAATCCAGCATTGTTGCAGGAAGTGGAAGCCGCCAGAATTGCTCTTGTACAAGAGCAAGCCAATTTGCGTCGAATAAAGTTGACGAATGAGCGTGAGTTACTTAATGAACAATCTGCTTTGCTTGAGTTGACTGCTACAGTCGAAGGATTAACTTTACGCCGCGAGGCCGAAGAGGGATTGGTTATAAAGGGCATTGTACCTAAGGTAAATTTTCAAACTACGCTGCTTCAGCAGCGGCAATCGATTGAGCGTGTTCAGTTTCAGAAAAAACGTATAGCGCAATTAAGAAAGGTTATAGGTGAAGCTGAGCTAATCCAGGATCAACAAATCAAACAAGTAGAAGCGCATTTTCAAGTTATGCAAAATCAGGCGGAACGTTTAATTGTTCGTGCCGGTATGAAAGGGGTATTGCAGCGGTTACCTGTTGAATTGGGGCAAAGCGTTCTCGCCGGACAGGAGCTGGCGCTTGTAGGCACTGATAAGGATTTAAAGGCGCTTATTCGTGTTTCACAAGCCAAGGCCGAGCAGCTTCAAATTGGCCAGTCTGCTCAAATCAACACTCGCCGTGAACGGGTTGCTGGGGTGGTGACCAGGGTCACGCCCGAAGTGCGCGATGGAACTATTGAGGTTGAGGTTGCATTTAAAGATGGGGTTCCTGCATCTGCCAGACCTGAACTCAATGTTGATGCGGTCATTTACACATCCAGGTTGACTAATACGTTATACGTTGAACGCCCGATGAATGTGCAGAGCCACAGTAAGAGTAGGTTATTCATGACCGACGCCAATAATAAAATCGCCGACCTTCAACAAGTTAGTTTTGGTGCAGATTCAGGGCGTTTCATCCAAATATTAAGTGGTGCAAAGGAAAGTGATCGTTTGATTTTGTCCGACATGAGCGGCTTTCGCGACGTAGAACAAATTCGTATCGTTCAATAAAAATTATCTTGTTAATAAAATACTAGCCTGGGAGGCATCATGCCCGAAGTTACTCTTAAAATGACTGGAATCACTAAAGTTTTTAGTACAGAAGATATGGAAACATACGCACTTAATGGTATTGATTTGACTATTTATAAGGGTGATTTTGTATCTATTTGTGGTCCATCGGGCTGCGGTAAATCAACATTGCTGTCGTTGCTCGGGCTGTTGGATACACCAACTAGCGGTCAGTATTTTATTGAGGACGCGGATGTCAGTCGTCTGGCATTGGGTGAAGCAGCCTATATCCGTAATGAAAAAATTGGCTTTATTTTCCAATCGTTCAATCTAATTGATGAGTTATCAGTATTTGATAATGTTGCTTTACCATTACGTTATCGCCGCAACAAAATTAGCGAGAGTGAGATAGATCAAAAGGTGACTGAGTGTTTACGTATAGTGGATATGACTCATCGTGCCCAGCATAGACCCAATCAGCTATCCGGTGGACAACAGCAACGTATTGCGATTGCTCGTGCATTGGTAGGCAATCCAGCCTTGCTTCTGGTAGATGAACCTACTGGTAACTTGGATTCGCGTAATGGTGATGCTGTGATGGAAATGTTGCAGCAGTTAAATGACAGTGGCACAACCATTTGCATGGTAACTCATGATCCACGTTATGCAGACATGGCCAGTCGTACATTGCATTTATTAGATGGAAAAATCATTGATGCTCAGGTGCCCCTGCAGGTGGCTGTATGATAACCATCAGGGATCTCAGTGCAGCATTTTATTCGCTTGCTAAAGTCAAAGGGTATATGGCCACTATCATTGTGACTATCGGTGTGACACTAGGCGCCCTTGTCACAATGTTTAATCTGAATTACAAACTTCTTGCATCTCCTCTGCCCTATCCGGATCATGAAAGATTACATATTTTGAAAGGGGATTTATTCACAAGCGGACGAGTGGATTTAGGGAATATGTATCCTTATCCCGCAGCTATCGAGGCATATAAAGGGGATAACGGTTATTTTGAACAAAAGGGATTGGTATATTTTGGGTTCGATGTCATTCGTAGCCTTATTGAGGCACCTCAGGTAAATACCACTTACATTACTCCAGAGTACCTGCAGTTATTGCAGGCACCAGTTGCTTTAGGAAGACTTTTCAATACCGACGAGGGATTAAATACCAACTCTCCGGTTGCTGTTATCAGTTACGCTACGTGGCAGCAATTCTTTAATGGTGATTCAGAAGTGCTGGGTAAAACTATACGTTTTGGTGAAGTGGATTTCAAAGTGGTCGGTGTTACCGCGGCAAATTTTGCGGAGCCACAACTTGCACGTCCTGGCCGGTTGACACAGGTTTGGTTATCTTGGGATTACAATTTGGCTATTGAAGCTTGGCGTAACTCCTGGCGAGGATTTAACCCCAATCTTTATCTCGTTGGTAAGCTCAAATTAGATGCGCAAGCAAAACAGGTAGAGCATGAGCTTACTACAAGTATTAATGCCCGCTTTAAGGAGGAAACCGCAGGCTTTCCATCATATAAAGAACGTGAACTTGTTTTTCAATTAATTTCATACCAGCAAGCAATTTTGGGCGATACCAAGGGGCGAGCGTTACTATTATTAGCTGGAGCGTTAGTTCTCCTCTTGATTGCAGCAGCCAATATTACCAACCTTATTCTTTCCCGGGCTGCAAACCAGCAGCGTAGCATGGCAATCCAGGCCGCGTTGGGAGCGCAAAAATTTCATCTCTTTAATGCGGTACTTGCTGAAATTCTGTTGCTAATGGGTTGGGCGTTTCTATTATCCATAGCGGTGTCAGTAGGTGGGATTGAAATATTGAAGAGGGTCGCGCATGAACATTTGCCGCGCCTTGCTGAGCTTGATTTAAGTTGGGAGAGTTTGTTGTTCGGATTGATTGGTACATTAATTCTCTCATTATTATTTGCCTTCCTTATCAGTCACCAAATTAATTACCGTTCGCTCAGTAATATGCTGCAAAGTAGCGGCAAGGGTGCCGGTATCCAAATTTCCGCGCGTGTGCGCCAATTGTTGATTTTGAGCCAAGTAACATTAACGGGTATTTTGCTGGCATCAAGTCTACAAATTCTTTTGCAATCGTGGCGCAATATTGACCACCCGCTAGGGTTTGCAACTGATGATTTATATCAGGTGTCACTCAACAATGGTTCACAACGAGACCAGCCACCGGAGGAGCGCAAAAGAAATCTCCTGGCTATCAGGGATCAGTTGATAGCTCATCCCAAGGTGGATAACGTTAGCCTTGTTAGCGATTTTCCAATGAATTTTGATACCGCAATCTGGTACAGCTACCTTTCAACTGAGGTGGATTTTAGGGAGCAAAAACAAGCGCTTTGTACTTTGGTAGATGAAAATTATTTGGGTCTTCTCAACCTGCAGTTGGTAGCTGGGCGTAATTTTGATGCAGGAGAATTTCATTCTGATGCTTCGTTAATAATAGTTAACGAAACCTTTGCCCGTAAATTGCAAGCTGACGGGGATGTGTTAAATCAACGCTTCTATTGGCTTAACAGTTACAAGGGCAGGGTACCCTATGAAATCATCGGTATAGTTAAAGATATTAGTCTTCCTGGTCGTGCAGAAGAGCCACGTATGTTTATACCCCAAGCCAGCGTGGAATATTCCAAATGGCTTTTGAAAGTGAGACCAGGCCAGGAATTGTCTAATGTTGAATTAAACGATGTGATGGCGAGCGTGAATAGCCAGTATAAAGTTTCAAGTATATTGAGCCTTAACGATGCCCATGGATTAATTGTAGCGCAAGATAAACTGGCGGCGGGGGTTACAGCTGGTTTGGCCATATTGGCTCTTGGTCTGGCAGCAATAGGTATTTATGGTGTATTGAGTTACAGCGTTCAGTTGCGACGTTATGAATTAGGAATTCGAATGGCTATTGGTGCGCACCCGGGAACAATATTTAACCAAATATTAAAGGATAATTTAATTCCGGTTTTACTTGGTTTAATGGTTGCTCTGTTTGTGCTTATCGGATTGTGGTTGTGGGTTCAGCAAAGCAGCTTTACGCTGCAGGTAAGTATGTCGGGTTGGATTATTCCTGTGTTATTGATTTTGGCCCTGACTGCTGCCACTTCGTTATTGTCAGTTTGGTCAGTCATCAGTAAACCGGTAATTTCCGCATTACGTAACGACAATTAGCATTTGTGATATACGGTAACTCGGTCTTACCGTATATCTTCTCAGCTATATAATTCCGGCTCACTAAATCCGCTGATAATTTTTGGTGAGCGGGCTAAATAATAAAGTTTGCTACGCTCATTTTTCTACTGCTGGTTAATGCCTGTAGCTATGTGACTTGTGAAGTCTTTGTGTTTAGTGCATATAGATAAATATGGATCCGTTTAGTATTACAGGTCAAATGTGTGAAGGAATAAGTTGATTTGGAGATAATATGAAGTCGTCATCTGATGTAATTGATGAATTTAAAAGCATGGGGCTTGGATTCGGAATCGATAAAAATGACTTGGTGGTATATGGAAAAAAGCAGGGCTTTCATCAATCATTAATTCCATCAATTAAAACACTTGCTGCGGAGATATACAGTAATCTGCAACAGGAAAAAATCAAAAACTCATCTGAACATATAATTATTGATATTAAAAAAATATTGACTGCACAGGAGCGCGTCAAGGATGTAATTGTGTTGGAACATCCCTTAGGCGAATCAGATTCTTATTTCACTGTATATGTTGTTGCAGATTCTTCTCCTGTTTTGAACCAGGATGACGGCGTGGCTAAAGGAATCGCTTTCAGCCTTTTCTATTTTGGTGCTGAACCAGATTCAACCACAAACAAATATGATTTTTATTTGAATGCCGGCAAGCTTGCCGATAAATATAATTTTGAAGCTATTTGGACCCCGGAACGTCATTTTGATCCTGTAGGCGGACTTTATCCAAACCCATCTATTTTAAGCGCTGCGTTGGCGGCGATAACAAGCCGAATCCAATTGCGTGCAGGTAGCATAGTTTTGCCGCTTCATGATTGTTTGCGCGTTGCTGAGGAATGGTCGGTTGTTGATAATATTTCAAATGGCCGTGTGGGTGTTGCCATTGCGAGCGGTTGGCATGTGCGTGACTTTGTTCTGGCGCCTGAAAATTTCTCCTCACGCAAAGATGTTATGTTTAATAGCATCGAAACGCTAAATGAGTTATGGAAAGGTAAATCTATCATTCGCAAAGATGGCAGAAATGGCGATGTTGATGTTCAAATTTTTCCCAAACCGCTACAAAAGCAGTTGCCACTCTGGATTACCGCTGCCAATAATCCTGCAACATTTGTCGAGGCAGGAAGATTGGGCGCAAATGTATTAACTCATTTGTTAGATCAAACAATTGAGCAATTGGCTGAAAAAATACAACTGTATAAAAGGGCGTTGGTTGAAAATGGTCACAATCCAAAATCAGGTAAAGTGACTGTGATGATTCATACTTTTATTGGGGAAAAATTAGAGGAAACTATTGATTATGCGAGGCCATATTTTCTTAAATATATGGAAGGGCATATTTCGCTAATCCTGGCACTTTTTGATAAATCCAACGTGCCAGTTGATAGTTTGGATAAGGAAGATTTGGCTGCGATGGCTGAATTCGCCTTTCAGCGTTACTTAAAATCTGCCTCGCTGATTGGTACCCCTGAATCCGCATCAAAAGTTGTAAATGCTTTAAAGGATGTTGGTGTGGATGAACTAGCCTGTTTGATTGACTGGATCGATTCTGATGCCGCATATAATGCACTGAATTATTTGCAACAATTGCGGTTGCGTTATTGCGGAAATTTGTTTGAAGAAGGCGCATTTTTAACTTCTGTGGAGCAGCTTATTAAGAATGAAATCCCTGATTTTTCTTATGCTGTAGATTTCGTTCTTCTTGAGTCAATACCGCGCAAACTCGATAATACTATTGATTACGATAGTCTTCAAAGTTGCAGTAGGAGGCATTTGGTGGAGGAGTTGTTTCGCATAGCGATAGAGCCTGAGTGTTCGTCAGATGAATTTGAACTTATCATTTAGTTGGTTGAGTGTAAGCGTCTAATCCCGAGTGCCGACGCTGTTAAGCGGAGCGGAAGGCAACAAGGTAATGGCAGCTAAGGTAAGGTCATGGTTCTACTCGGCGGGGTCGTAGACCTTATGCATACAAGTACATTCAATGTGCGGAACCTGAGAGATCCCTAAGGGCGCCTCGGAAAATAAACAACTGAGAATGGATTGTGAATCAGATAATGAGCAAGGCAATCCATCGTCACCCACGGGAAGTCGGACAAGATCGTAGTACCAAAGAAGGTAGCGAACAAAATGCTCATAGGTGCGGCAGAGTTACTGGAGGAGAGGGGCTTGACTAAGAGGAACACGAGTGAATTCAACAGTCACCCAACGCAGAGTGGGAGCATGACAATGTTGGGGTTTTCTCGTGTGCGTAAACAGGCATCACGCGATAAGGCACTCACCGCTACTACATCATGTAACACCAGAACCGCTAAAGCCGAGTTACTTCCAGCTAAAGCGACAAGCAGCAATTAGTTGGCAGGATTACCAAGAAAAATCTCGACAACAAAATCGTCAATTTGCATTCAAGAATTCACAGTGGTCGCTAGATACCAAGACCAACGCGGCGTGTATGGATACCGAAATCGGATGGTACACAATGACCATTAAGTATTCAGTGTCTAGATGACAAGATCGCGCAACACGCGGTAGTGGACTTGCTCAATCAAATTTACGAAGTCGACTTCGTGGGGTTTTCGTACGGGTTCAGGCCAAACCGAAGTCAACACGACGCACTGGATGCGCTGACCTACGGTATTAGCAAGCGCAAAGTGAACTGGGTGCTGGATTTAGATTTGCAAAAGTTCTTCGTAGAACATGAATGGCTAATTTGCATGATCCAGCATCGTGTACAAGATAACCGCCTCATCACACTGATTAAACGCTTGATCAAAGTAGGTATAGTCGATGATCAAGGGCAGCGAGTGCCCGCTGAACGTGGCGTCCCACAAGGGGCGGTTATCTCGCCATTGTTGGCCAACATCTACTTGCATTACGCGTTTGATTTATGGAGTCACCAGTGGCGTAAACAAAAGCACACGGAGACGTTCTTATTATTCGCTACGCGGATGATGCGTAAACGTCTAATCATCCACACCCAACTTCACAACCCAATGCATCAGGTTCTCAAGGTCGTCACCTGAACCGAGCTGTAAATGACTAACGCGCTTCGCTTGTTGGCTGCTCGAATCGATTGACGAATCTGCTCCAAAAAAAAAGACCAGTACCGTCAATCAATTCGAGCAGCTGGAATACGAGAACGAGTGGCGATCAGGTGAGGGTATAATAGTACTCCCAGGGCTGGATTTACTTAAAAATTTGCCAAAGGTCACAAGAGTTTTTTGCGACCAATCACAAAGGGTTTATGGCGCGCTCCGCGCGATTGTTGTCGATACTGAGCTGACCGTGCTTTGTGTAGGTGATGAGTTTTTCCCATTGCCGCAAGGTGTAAGCGACTGCCATACCCAAAGCGGTTTTAGGAGCAACCTGCTGTGCAGATTTATCAAGCCAGATTTTAAATTCATTGCGTAACGGCACGGGCACGGTATATTGTTGTCGCAGTGTGTATTTCTCTTCAGTCGTCTTGCCTGCAAGCTGCGCTTCGATGCGATAGAGTTTTTGAATATGCGCCACAGCCCAATCGGCGCGACCGACTTTGCCCTTAACTTGTACCTTTTGCGCATCCATAAATTTTCGTCGTACATGCGCCATGCAGCCCGCAAGTGTTGCTCCGGTACTTTCATAAGCAGCATAGCCATCAATCTGCAAAATAGCCTGCATAATCATTCAGGTATTCTTTCGGACACGCTGACGCGCGACTGGGTTGATAGTCGTAAATCACGATGTTTTTAAGGGTGCTATCGGGATCAGGGGAATTTCCTCCACTACAGTAGACCCGCATGTAACTTGTCTGCTTGTCATCGGCAATAACAGCGACCGGTGTTTCATCAGCGTGAAGCACCTGCTGCGCCAGTTGTTGTGTTTTTAATCGCCATAGCAGTGGCTCCAGCACAGCGGCGCTGCGTATCATCCAATTGGGCAGGGCCTTGCGATTAAGATCGATGTTCAATTGCTTGAACACCATTTCCTGGCGATAGAACGGCAACGCGAATTGGTATTTGTTGTCAATAATATGCCCGAGCAAGCTGGATGTGGCCATACTTTTCGGGATGGGGCTTGCGGGTACGGGTGCGATAATAATGGGCGTTGCGGCATTATTTTTTCGCACTGGCGACAGGCGTATTTCGGGCGCAGGGTTTCAATCACGTTGAGACTGGCGGGAATATATTCCAGCTGCTCACTTTTTTCTTCGCCGATGCGGTGTAAATCCCCCTTGCAGTAAGGGCACACTTTATCGGCTTCCGCCACATCAATAATGTGGGTTTCGCGCGGTAGGTATTTTGGTAATGGCTTGCGGCCGCTTTCCTTTTTATTGTTAGCGAGTGCTGGCTCTGTTACAGCAGCATCAGTGACAATATCTTCTTGTACTTCTATTTTTTTCAGCATCCTCTATCGTCTCGGCTTCGTTAAATAGCCAGTCGAGTTGGTTGGGGGACTTTTCGGAAGAAGCGCCAAACTGCCGGGGTTTTGCCAGTTTGAATTGCTCGCGCAGAAAATTATTTTCTTGTTCCAGAATTTTATTGCACTCTTTTAGCGAATCAATTTCGACAAGTAATTCATGAGGGTTTTGCATGGCCGAATTTTATCACGGCCATCTAAAAGTGATTCAACTCGCGCGCTGAAAAAAATACCGGCTGATGACCAATCACGTCATAGCCGTTAACCACTGCAATTGCTGCTCGTCGAGCAAGAGTGTTGCGCTGTTGAGGTGAGCCGGCCACTTAAAACAGGCCTTTTCCAACCGCTTGTACCACAGTACAAAACCGGTGCTGTCCCAATAGAGAATTTTTAGCTTATCGCGGGTGCGATTGCAAAACACATACAGCGCCGGGTCAAACGCAGAGCGCCCCAGTTCCTGCTCTATCACCACCACAAGCCCATTGATGGATTTCCGAAAGCCGATTGCACCCTTGTACAGGAAAATTGCGGGTGGATCGACAAAACAGCACATCACAGCAGCGCCTTGATAAAATCCGCCAACCACTGCGCAGACACACTGGTCGGGATACGCAATTGAGCGGCGCCTGTGATGAGTTGAATGTTTTGATTGTCTGTGGGCTTGGTCGTTACTGCAACAAAGCCCCTTGTGCTTGAAGGTTTAGGGAGCTGCGACTTCCTTGTGCTGAAATATTTATGATCAATCCCGCGTTCGGCACAAAATGCCATGGCGGCCTGTCCTGAGGCGGCGTGCTCTTCAATGAGGGTTCGCCATTGCGCTTGCGTTAGTCTGGCCATCATCATTCCTCTTTGTGAAAAATGAGTAGACTAATGATTAACGGCTACCGTGGAAATGTGGGGTTGATTGGATGGTTACCGTGAATCTACGCCACAAAGGTTTTGTACGGGTAGCCGGTTTAGTCACCGGCCACCAACGCCCCGGCACTGCTAATGGCACTTTGTTTCTTACACTGGAAGATGAAACGGGCAATATCAATGTGATCGTGTGGAAAGGCACACAAGAGACCTACCGAAAAATACTACTCACCTCAAAGTTGCTATTAATAAAAGGTACTGTAGAAATCGCGACAGAATATGTTGCCACTCCAGTAGTTCACGTAATCACTGGCCAACTCCACGACTACACCCATGCACTACAAGACCTTGCAGTGAAGGCCAGAAGCTTCTAGTAATGTGGTGTGCGGATTTGCAATGAGTCTGGTAAGCGCTTGGGTGTACTGTGATAAAACTCGCTGTGTATGTCTGGCATCACCGTAACTTTATTCATTCTCTTTTAATTGATTTCATCATCGCGTTAAAAGGTTGGGGTTGCAAATCCTGCAAAATCGCTTCCGTAAAAAGTGCATCCCGCTCTTCTGGCAGCATCACCATTAGTTCGGGAATTGCCTCCCACAAAGCCAAATCACCGGATGCAGGGCAACATACATAGACTTCCTCTAGCGATTGCCCGAAAGTCTGATACTCACCGCAATGTGGGCAAACAATATTCGCCTCATTCACGGTAAGACTGATTGCATGCCTGAGTGCTGTTGAGTCGCAAGCTGAACCAGGTGTGGGTATTGCTGTTATTTTCATGCAGTTTTGCATTGAGGTCATTGCAACGATTCTTTTAATTAGTTGATTCCAAAAGGATTTAAGGTCAATTTGTTTGCTGTACTGCCTATTTACCGCAAGCTTGGCAAATTACGGATACCTGTTCCAATCAATCCAATGGCCGGCATTATCCCACAGTCTCATCGGTAGAAGCGCGCGGAAGTGGTGACAAAGTATCACCACCTATGTTCGGGAGTTCGAGGATTTGGAGTTATCAGGATTTGAGGCTTACGAGATATATGGATTGGCGGCTCCACCAGTTGTGCGGTAGCTGCCGGCAAGGATAATTGTTACTACCGGGCCCAGCCACCACCTCCGGATGTAGCGACAAAATCACCCGGTATAGCAAGCCTGGAAAATAGTTTTTCTCCAGGTTCCCAAATGTGCTTTTAACTTTCCAAAGGGTGTAGTTGGTTCTAAGCAAATTCCAAAATAATCTTTTTCATTTTGAACCGGCCGCCTACCATTAACGCAATTCAGAAAAGCATGTTTTTATTAATCGTGTGGCAACGCCGAAGGAGGCGAAAATGGGTTTACATTTAGGTGACGAAGCGCCGGATTTCGTTCAGGAGTCCACCGAGGGCCAAATCAGTTTTCATCAATGGTTAGGTGACAGTTGGGGCGTTTTGTTTTCACACCCGGCGGACTTCACCCCCGTCTGTACCACTGAGTTGGGCCTTACTGCAAAACTTAAAGACGAATTTGCCAAGCGTAACGTGAAGGCAATTGCGCTGAGCGTTGATCCGGTGGATTCACATCGCAAATGGATTAATGACATTAACGAAACGCAGGTATGCCAGGTAAATTTTCCGATCATTGCTGATGCTGATCATAAGGTGTCAGCCCTTTATGACATGATTCATCCCAACGCAAATGCCACGCTGACTGTGCGTTCGCTGTTCATTATTGATCCCGCGAAAAAAATCCGTTTAATTATTACCTATCCCGCGAGCACCGGGCGTAACTTTGATGAAATCTTGCGCGTAATTGATTCATTGCAGTTAACGGAACATCACAAAGTGGCGACACCGGGAAATTGGAAACCAGGTGAAGATGTAGTAATTGTTCCTTCTTTGCAGGATCCGGAGGAAATAGCCCGGCGCTTTCCTAGAGGTTTCAGGGCAGTGAGGCCGTATTTACGGCTCACACCGGACCCACGCAGGTAGTTTGCTGTGATACCAAAAGTGAAAAATATGGGCGCCAATTGTGCGCCTTTTTTTTGGAGAAATATGCAGTAATTCTATTAATACGCTTTTAACACTCATTTATAAGCTGGTCCTTTCATTCCATTTTACTGTCCGTCAATTTATTGCTGTTTTTTTACTATGCCCCTTTTAAGCAGCCTGTTGCCTATCAAGCATTTCCCCTGCTTATAACCCAACAATAATCCACTCTGGTTCATGTAACAAGGTTCGCTATTTTCCGGTCAAATATTTAATACGTCCCGCAAATCGCCGCTTTATCAAGGGTTTATAGGATTGTAGCCGGAAAATATTTCCTTTGGCACATTTGCTGCAAAATTCAAGTGAGCTGCGAATGGTTATGCCAGCACAAAATGGTGGTAAGGCATTCGTGAATTATTGTTCTGGTTATCGCCATAAGCGATTTCGGTTGAGCCCATCGCCGGGCGGGAGAAATTTTTATGAGTGCCCATGCATACTCTGAACCCTACAGCTATGATCGTCGCCATGTGCGCCACCAATTGCGCAATCCCCAACCGATAGTGGTTCCTCGTAAAGCAGCGGAAATTGTTAAATTAATTCCGCGCGAATATAGCCGTGAAAAACAAATTGAATTGGTTTATCCGAAATATAAAGGTGTTTCGGGTGTTGTCGCGTTAGCGCTGATCATCGGTTTGCATTTCATGGTGTTTGCGTATTTTTACTTTAAACCTGAAGCTCCCATCACCAAGGCGGAAATTCCTCCGATGACGGTGGAGCTTTATCGTCCGCCGCTGGAACAGTCGCCAGCTCCGGTAATTCCCGAAGAAGTGCCCCCACCACCTCCACCCAACGTCGAAAAACCTAAACCCATAGAGAAACCGAAGCCCAGGCCTGTTGAGCCGAAGCCTGAACCGGTTGCGCAAAAAGAAGTGGAAACGCCACCGGTTGCATCTCCACCACAACCGCTCACACCTGCTACGGCTAACCCGGGCTATTTGCGCAACCCGGCGCCCGAATACCCTGAATTAGCGGTAGAGCGCGGTTGGGAAGGAACAGTAATTTTAAATGTGCATGTACTGGGTAATGGCAAGCCCTCATCGGTGGAGGTCAAAACTTCCAGCGGGCGTAATGTGTTGGATAACGCCGCACTCCAAACCGTAAGGCGTTGGTCATTCGTACCGGCTAAACAAGGGGACACCCCGGTGGATTCCTGGGTGGAGGTACCGATTGATTTCAAATTATCGAATTCATAACGCAACCGCTTTTAACATCGTTGAAATAAAACGCCAATTGAACATGAAATTATATTTTTAACCAGGAATAAAGATTATGTCTGAGATGTACCAACTTATCGTTGAGTGGACCTTATGGGCCTTGATTGCATTTTCCGTCATTACATGGACGCTTATTTTAGTTAAAGGTATCCAGCATTTTACCTTGTCGCGCCAAAACCGCCGCTTTACCAAAACCTTTTGGTCGGCGGCGGATTTACATGCGGCTGCTTCCTTCGAAAAATACATTGGCGCTACTGCGCGCGTGGCTGCTGCGGGTTTTCAAACCTTGCGCAATGTTGGTTCCAGTACCGCAACCGACCTGGAACATAGTTGGGATCGCCAGGATTTATTGGAGCGGCACTTGCGTCAACAAATCCAAAAAGAGCGACGCTCGTTGGAAAATGGTTTGGCTATTCTTGCGTCCATCGGTAACACGGCTCCGTTCGTGGGGTTGTTTGGCACTGTGTTTGGAATTATCCAGGCACTCACACAAATTACCGCAACCAAATCGGCCAGCATTGAAGTGGTTGCCGGTCCAATTGGTGAAGCCCTGATCGCAACGGGAATCGGTATTGCCGTTGCTGTCCCTTCGGTGTTGGCTTACAACTTCTTTTTACGCCGGGTGAAATTAATTGCTGCGGATCTGGATGACTTTGCTACGGATTTTGTTAGCCTGGTTCAGAAAGCGGGATTCCGTATCAACACTTCCGCACCGGTAGTAAAAGCGGCGCAGATTCAACCGGAACGTGATAGCGGTAGTGAATTGAGTAAAACCGAAAACGCTAAAGGAGTCTTTGCATAATGGCTATTTCCAATGGGAGCGATAGCGATGAAGTTTTAAGCGAGATTAACATTACCCCAATGGTAGATGTAATGCTGGTGCTGCTGGTGGTGTTTATTATTACCGCGCCGTTAATGACCAACGCGATCAATGTTAATTTACCTGATACTGAAACCACCGTACAAATTGAGGAACCCAAAAAACCAATTGTGTTAAGTATTGATGCGCAGGGAAAAATTTATCTGGACAAGGACGAATATGCATTGGAGGTTCTCCAGCAGGAACTGGAGGGGCGAAAAGCATCTGATCCGCAATTACGCCTGAACTTAAATGCAGATGAAGCCGTTAATTACGGAACGGTGGCCAGGGTTATGGTGCTGATTGAAAAGGCAGGTATTGAGAGGCTTTCAGTGGTTACCGAGCGAGGTGGCTGAGCTTAACCTGAAAATAAAAAAGCCCCGAATTACGCCACAATTCGGGGCTTTTTTTATTTTAGAAAACTAAACACTGAATTTTCCATTGCTGTTTTTTCGGCATGTTATCTTTTTTACTGTGTTATTTTTTATTACATTGCGAATGTTTTTACCAGGCCCAGTAACGCGCAACTCAACAATACTTTAATAACACCCATCTTGTAGCGAAACAGCGCAATCATTGCTGCCAGGGTTATGGCGGCGGAGAACCATTCGAAATGCCCGGAAAACCCATTTGGCCATAACACATGGTAACCAAAAAATAATGCGAGATTCAAAATAACACCCACTACAGCGGCAGTGATAGCGGTTAAAGGCGCGGTGAATTTTAAATCGTTATGGGTGGTTTCAATTAGCGGGGCGCCGGCAAAGATAAAAATAAAACTTGGCAAAAAGGTAAACCAGGTGACTATTGCTGCCGCAGTCGCACCGGCAATAAGAAGCATGTCGGGTCCAAATACCGCCTTGACATAACCGCCCACAAAGCCAACAAAGGCTACCACCATAATGAGCGGGCCGGGTGTGGTTTCGCCCAACGCCAAACCGTCAATCATCTGGGTAGGCGTTAACCACCCGTAATGCCCAACCGCGCCCTGGTATACATAAGGTAAAACTGCGTAGGCGCCACCAAACGTTAATAATGCGGCGGTAGTAAAAAACCAGGCCATTTGTGTAAGTGTATGTTCCCAACCGAAATTGCTCCAAAGCAGCAGCAGCGGAACGGCCCACAATAATAAACCGCTGACAATTACCAATAATAAACGTGACCAACTGAATAACGCATGGGTGGGAGTAGCAGTGTGGTCATCAATTAACGCTGCGCCGAAATGTTTATCCGCCTTACCATGGCCGCCACCGGCTTTAAAATAATCCGGTTTATATTTCCCCCCTAAATAACCAATCAGCGCGGCGGCAATCACTATGTAAGGGAAAGGCACATTCACTGCGAAAATAGCGACAAATGCGGCGGCTGCAATTGCCCACATCCAATTATTTTTTAATGCGCGCGAACCTATGCGATGCGCGGCTTGTATCACAATAGCCGTGACAGCCGGCTTGATTCCGTAGAATAAACCGGCAACCCAGGTCACATCACCGTAAGCAATATAAATCCACGACAGTGCGATTAAAATAAACAGCGATGGCAGCACAAATAAAACACCTGCAACAATACCGCCCCGGGTTTTATGCATTAACCAGCCTATATAAGTGGCGAGCTGCTGCGCTTCGGGGCCGGGCAGTACCATGCAATAATTCAATGCGTGTAAAAAGCGTTTTTCACTGATCCAGCGACGACGTTCCACTAATTCCTGGTGCATGATGGCGATCTGCCCCGCGGGGCCGCCAAAACTGATAAAGCCAAGTTTTAACCAAAATAAAAACGCCTGCCAAAAACTGACAGGTTGCGGGGTATCATTAATGGCCGATGCGTTTTCGCTCATGACTGTTCCTTATTATTGAATGCTGAAAAAAGGGCATCAAATACAGAGGCTGCTGCGTGCAAAAGATGATCGTCGTTGTGAATGGTTTCACGTAATCCCCATAAAATTTGTTCAACGCCACTGGCTTCCTGTGGTTGAAAGCCGCCCGCGTCTAAATAGTGGACAATTGTTGCCAATCGCTTTAACCCGGGATGGTTTAACGAAAAACTGGTGAGCAATACTTCATAGGAAACAAGGGTATTGGTATGCGTAAAGCGAGCGCCATCAAAATCAAAACCCAATGCGTCCGCGGGGCAATCCCGGGGGGAATCCAGCCATAAAAAAGTTGCTTGAGGGTCAATAAACCGCTGGATTAACCAGGCACAGGCAAGCCGGTCTACCCAAGGGCGTTTGCGCGTTGCCCAACGGCGGCGTTGGAAATCGGCAATGGTGAGTTGGGTAATCTCACCGGAATCTTCCTGTGGTTCATCGGATGACAGACGCTGATTCAGCTCTTTTTCGATCGATTGCAACGCGTCCTGTGTTTTGCTTTGCATATCTCCGGGGAAAAAATCTATTGCTACGATGGAAGCAAAATTTTTTCGCAATTTGCGTAGTTGCTTAATCGAATCTACCACCGGTTGCTGCGCTAGTTGTTGCTGTAACAGTTTCAGCTCCACCGTGAAGCCCTGAAAGTCTGCCGAACGATCAAATAAGGGAATGAATTGGGAAGATTGGCTGGAGGGATCGGGTGTGTCTTCTTCGGTTTCTGTCGTTAAAACGTATGCGCTGCCTTGGTTGGATTGCACGTCCTGCGCAATACCGGACATTAATTGAAAATGATCCGTTCGAAGAGGAAGTAAATAGACCCCATCCCTTAACACGGCGGCACCAGACGCTTTAATGGCCCGCCATACCCGCATACGGGCTGTCGCATTTTGGGTGGGCAGGGAAAGAATAAGTAATAACCATTTCATATCTTGTAGAGGTCATAACAAAACAAGTGAATGGTAGCGGTTTAGCGGCGGAATTTAAACCCTGCGCACTGGAAATTTACAATTGAACCTTCCACAGCCAACCATTTATTCCCCTAACACTGATTTCGCTGTCACCCGGCGAGGCTGGTATCCAGGCTGGTCAAATGTGAATCCTGGTCAAATGGGGTGCTTTCGCCCTGCTTGTAGCCGTGATCTGCTAACAATCCATGGCGTTTCAATAGGGTGCGCATCACATTGCGTGAAATCCCTAATAATGCGGAGGCATGAACCTGGTTTGATCGCACGTGGGCAAAGGCCTCGTGCACGATTAAGCTTTCAAGGTTATCAAAATGGTTGCCATTTCCTTCTTCACTAAATAAACGACGCAATTGTTTAGCGATGGCAGTCAGTGGATCATCGCCATCTCCAGCGCCATTAGCCGGTGCCGGCGGTTGTCCATAGCCATTGGAATAATGGCTGGTATGGGGTAAAGGGTATCCGCCATTCTGTTGCGCGGCATGGGGTGTAATCGCAATTTGCGGCGCATGCACCGGTTGCGGAATTTGTTGGAAATGATCACCGGTATTCCAACCACCGGTCACCTTCAAATGCCCGGGCTCTATTTTTTCGCCGCTGGCTACCAACAAGGCGAAGTGCACAACATTTTCCAGTTCGCGAATATTACCGGGCCAGGAATAGTGCAATAAAAGCTCAATCGCCGCCGGCGAGAACTGTGGCAGGCGATGCCCCATTTTTTGTGCGTAGGTTTTTAAAAAATAGTCGGCTAAGGGCACAACATCTCCAGGACGTTCACGCAGTGGCGGTAATTTCACCTGGGCAATATTGATTCGATAAAGTAAATCGCGACGGAAGTGCCCGGCGGATACAGCGTAATCCAGGTCTACGTTGGTTGCTGCAACCAAACGTACGTTCACGGATATGGATTTGCGCGAGCCTATGCGCACCACTTCTTTTTCTTGCAATACACGCAGCAATTTTACTTGCAGGGGCAGCGGCAAATCGCCGATCTCGTCTAGAAATAATGTGCCTTCATTGGCGGCTTCAAACCAGCCCTCGCGTTTGCCTACAGCGCCGGTAAATGCACCGGCATCATGGCCGAACAATTCACTTTCCGCTAATTGATCGCTGATTGCACCGCAATTAACCGCGAGGAAAGGACCTTTACGCCCGCTGAGGAGGTGAATATGCCGGGCAACCAATTCTTTTCCGGTACCTGTCTCGCCACCGATTAATACCGGTGCTTCGCTGGGCGCAATTCGCTCAATATATTCAAGCAGTGTCGCGGAAATTGGATCGGAAAATACCAAGGCTTTTGCGCGCACCGATAAGGGCTGCGCATTGCCGCCTTCCAGGGATAAAAGAACCGGTTGTTTAATTTCCTGGCTCACGATGATTCCTCAAAAAATTATGTTTGAATAATTTGTGCGGTGCCGATTTTCTGTTTGATGCGTCAACCAATCCAGGTGATATTCACTGGCTAACAATTGGTAAGCATTCTATGCGTTAAATTGCACGGTAATAAGGAATTTAAATCTATAAACTTATAACAAAATTAATTTGAAAAGGTGTGTACAAATTTAAACGGGAAACGCGATTTTAGCGTTCATCTTTACATTGGGATGGGCGAAATAAAACCATGTTATTAATAAATATAAAAGGCGGTGATGGTTAGTCACCGCCTTCCAGTACCTGGGAAATGGTTATGGCCGCGCTCTATTTTTGCAAAAATATTTTGGAATTGGTCGGCCGTGCGAATACATGCGCCCCGATTTGCAAATTCAATGATCGCTCCTGGGCACGCGGTAACTCAACATGCAATACATCATTATTGAGTTGATGCTGCAATTCAATTCGCAACACTGAGCCCGCTGTACTTACATGCGTCACCCGTGCCGCTATCGCTCCCTCGCTGGGTTGCTCACTTAATTCAATGTCATGTGGGCGAACGTAGGCTACCGCGGCCTGGTCGTGCACCTGGTCATGTTCCGGTGCGGGTAATTTGTAGTCACCGATATGTGCCCAACCATGGTTAACGCGACTATGGAATAAATTTACCTGCCCGATAAAATCGTATACGAAAGGGCTGGCAGGGTTGTTATAGATATCATCCGGTGTGCCTATTTGTTCAATGCGGCCTTTATTCAGCACCACAATTTTATCGGCAACCTCCATGGCTTCTTCCTGGTCATGGGTGACAAAGATCGAGGTGATATGCAATTCGTCGTGCAAGCGGCGCAACCAGCGGCGTAAATCTTTTCGCACTTTTGCATCCAGTGCGCCGAAGGGTTCATCCAATAATAAAACCCGCGGTTCTACCGCGAGCGCACGTGCCAATGCAATGCGCTGCCGTTGCCCGCCGGAGAGCTGGTGAGGGTAACGATCCGCCAGCCAATCCAACTGTACCAATTCCAATAATTCATGCACGCGCTTGTTGATAAAATCTTTTGTGGGACGGGTTTCCTTTGGGCGAACGGTTAACCCAAAGGCAACATTGTCAAAAACCGTCATATGGCGGAAGAGGGCGTAATGCTGGAATACGAAACCCACATTTCGCTCACGCACATGCACATTGGTGGCATCTTCGCCATGGAAAAGTACATTGCCGGCGTCGGGGTTTTCCAAGCCGGCGATGATGCGTAATAAAGTGGTTTTGCCACAGCCGGATGGACCCAGTAATGCCACCAGTTCACCGGCGGGAAAATCCAGGGAGACATTATTCAATGCGGTAAAGTTACCGAAATTTTTATGCAAGTTACGGACTTGGATGCTCATGCGGTTTTCTCCAAAATCGATTATCAGCCTGAATAGACCGGACAATTCATATATGCTGAATATTTATTGCGCGTTGGCGGCGCGAACAGCCAGTTCGTGTTCGCGCGCGGCTTTCCACTCCAACAGGCTTTTCAACACCAATGTGACCAACGCCAGCAACGCTAAGAGCGATGCAACAGCAAATGCAGCGGCAAATTGATATTCGTTGTAAAGGATCTCAATGTGCAATGGCAAGGTGTTGGTTTGTTCGCGGATTTTCCCCGACACCACACTCACTGCGCCGAATTCGCCCATGGCGCGGGCGTTACATAAAATCATGCCGTAGAGCAGCGCCCACTTAACCGAAGGCAAGGTCACCCGCCAAAACATTTTCCAACCATTCGCACCCAGTGTAATTGCCGCTTCTTCCTGTTCTTTACCTTGCTCTTGCATAAGGGGAATTAATTCACGTGCAACAAACGGAAAGGTAATGAATACAGTGGCGAGTACAATGCCGGGAACTGCAAACATAATTTGAATATCCTGTTCGCCTAACCAAGGCCCGAAAAATCCCTGCCGGCCGAATAGCAGCATGTAAATTAAACCGGCGATAACAGGTGATACCGCAAATGGCAAATCAATGAGGGTAATAACAAATTGTTTGCCGCGAAAATCAAATTTTGCAATTGCCCATGCGGCGGCCAAACCAAAAACAACATTACATGGCACTGCGATAGCAGCGGCAATCAATGTGAGTTTTATGGCGTGGGCTGCCGCGGGTTCGCTAATGGATGCCATATACACATCCAGGCCCTTGGCAAACGCCTCTTTGAAAACAATCACTAGCGGCAAAAATAAAAAGAGCGCCAGGAATGTTAAGGCAATACTGATTAGCGTAATGCGTACCCAAGCCGGTTCACTGGTTGCGGCATGGGCGATTCCCGTTTTGCGGCTATTTAAAGATGAAACTGTGCCAGCCATGATTTAACCCCCTGTGCGCTTATGGCTCCAATGCTGGAGCAGATTGATAAGCAGCAATAACACAAACGAAAATACCAACATGACTGTACCCAGCGCCGCAGCGCCGGCGTAATCGAATTGTTCCAGTTTTGTCATGATTAACAATGGTGTTATTTCTGTTTTATAGGGCATGTTGCCGCTGATAAAAACCACCGAGCCGTATTCGCCCACAGCGCGGGCAAACGCCAGTGCAAAGCCGGTAAGTAATGAAGGTAAAAGGGCAGGTAACAACACCCGGCTAAAGGTTTGCCAACGCGATGCGCCTAAACTGGCCGCAGCTTCTTCCACTTCGGTTTCCAGATCGGCCAACACCGGTTGTACCGTGCGCACGACAAAGGGCAAGCCGATAAACGTAAGTGCGACAGTAACTCCGAACCATGTATAGGCAATTTTTATATCAGCTAACCAAAACCATTGGCCCACCCATCCCTTGGTCGTGTAAAGTGCAGTGAGTGCGATACCGGCCACTGCCGTCGGCAATGCAAAAGGTAAATCGACCAGCGCATCAATCACGCGTTTGCCAAAAAAATCATAACGTACCAACACCCATGCGACGATCATCCCAAAAAATAAATTAATTCCAGCGGCGGCAATTGCAGTACCGAAAGTAAGTTTATAACTGGCAATTGCGCGCGGATCACTGATGGCAGCCCAAAGATCGGGCCAGCTTAGTTCCAGTGCTTTCAGTACAAGCCCCGCAAGTGGAATAAACACAATCAAACTGGCGTAAAGTGCGGCGAGCCCAAGTGATAAACCAAAGCCGGGCAGTACCGATTTTTTTATCCAGCGTTTTTTTTCAGCCCCGGGAAAAGGCGATATTGTTGCCAACACCCTGGAGGAAAGTTCACCCATATCCATCTCTTTTTAGTACCTGTAGTCAGGAAACTGCTTTTAATCCCCTCCCGGCATTCCCTGCATAAAGGAATACTGGAAGGGGATCAGGAAAGTTACTGATAAATCTGATCGAAAATGCCACCGTCACCAAAATGTTGTGGTTGTGCTTTTTCCCAACCGCCGAAATTATCAATAGTTACCAACTCCAGTTTCGGGAAAGTCTTTGCATAAGCTTCCGCAACTTGTGGATCGCGAGGGCGATAATAATTTTTTGCCGCAATGTTCTGGCCTTCCTTGGTGTACAGATATTGCAAATAGGCTTTAGCGACTTCCACCGTACCCTTGGCTTTTGCATTTTCATCAACCACCGCTACCGATGGTTCAGCAAGAATTGAAATGCTTGGAACTATGATTTCCAATTCATCCTCGCCCAATTCATTCACAGCGAGGAAAGCTTCGTTTTCCCAGGTAATCAGGACATCCCCGATGCCGCGTTGCACGAAAGTGGTGGTTGAACCACGGGCGCCGGTGTCCAGGACTGGAACGTTTTTATAGAGCGCGCGGACAAATTCCTTGGCGGCGGATTGATCCTTGCCTTGTTTCTTTTCAGCAAAGGCCCAGGCTGCCAGGTAATTCCAGCGCGCACCGCCGGATGTTTTTGGATTAGGGGTGATTACCTCCACACCTTTTTTGGCCAGGTCATCCCAATCCTTAATATTTTTGGGGTTGCCTTTGCGAACCAAAAATACAATGGTGGATGTATAAGGGGCAGAATTTTCCGGTAATT
>CBFGOY010000041.1:0-33977 GCA_965650515.1 uncultured Cellvibrionaceae bacterium
TGGGCACATTGGAATACATTGAAGTAACGGCCAGTGATATTGCCCTGGCTAACCAACTCGCGCATGAAGTGTTAGGAAAGACCCTGGATGAGTTGCCGCCACAAACCCGCAAGCTGCTAAAGGAAATCCAGGGCTGGGTGACGCAGTGTTGCAAGGTGGACGGCATCGAGCAGCGTGACTTTCGTTTTAGTCGCAAGCAAATACGCGAGCATATCCAGTGGAGCGATAACCAATTAAAAATCCACTGCAAGCGATTAGAGGAAATGGAATATCTGTTAGTGCATCGCGGTGGTCGTGGCCTGTTGATGGAATACGAGTTGTTGTACAGCGGTAATGTTGAAGAGCAGCAACAACATCTAATGGGCTTGGTAGATGCAGAAAAATTACAGTACGACAAAAAGAAGTTGGGGTTAAAAGATCAAAAGTTGGTAGCAAGTTGGCCTCAGGTTGGTGCCAAGTTGGAGAATAAAAAATCGTTGCAATCCACTAACGACAAGGCATTGCCGGAATTACAAAAAGACTGGGTGGAAAACGCGTATCTGGCAGTGTGAAAAAATAATTAACCAGGGAGATCATACACATGGCGTACAACCCGAAAGAAAGGCGCGGGCTACACCGCAAAACCGAATCACGGCGCAACGCTGCCAAAGCCAACACGTTATCGTCCAATCAAAAACCACCGCGCGACCAGAGCATCGACCATAACGGCATTACGCCGTACCTGATGCGTTTTATTGCATGGGGAAATGTTACCGGGCGGAGTGAACAAACCAATAGCGTGCGTGAGCGCAGTATCCGGCGCTTTATTGTGTGGTGCGATGAACGCAGCATCAACGAACCGGCAGCGATTACCCGCAATGTACTGGAAGCCTATCAGCGGCACTTGCATCACCACCGTAAAACCAATGGCGAACCCCTCACGATCAACACGCAAAAAACGTTGCTGTTCCCGTTGACGGCGTTCTGTAAATGGCTCGCCAAAGAACGCTATGTTGCATTCAATCCCGCTACTGAACTGGAATTACCGCGTGCAGTGCGTGGCCTGCCCAAAGTGATTTTAAGCCCGGATGAAATAGAAAAAATAATCACGCTGGTGGACACAGCAACACCTTATGGTGTGCGCGATAGGGCCATGCTGGAATTACTCTACAGCACCGGCATCCGGCGACTGGAATTAATTAACCTTGCGCTACACGATATTGATTTACCGCGTGCGGCGTTATTGGTGCGCGAAGGCAAAGGAAGAAAAGATCGCTGGTTGCCGATTGGTGAGCGTGCACTGCATTGGTTAAAAAATTATTGCTACCGCGCACGCGATCAACTGCTGACCCGTATTGATGAGTCACACCTGTTCCTGACAGATTATGGCGAACCCTGGGTGAAAAATCGTTTATCCGGGATGGTAAAAAAATATTTGTATCACGCCGGTATCGACAAGCCAGGTGCATGTCACTTGTTCCGCCACGCGATGGCTACGCACATGCTGGATAACGGTGCGGACATTCGTTTTATCCAGGCAATGCTCGGTCATGCGGATATCAGCAGCACACAAATCTATACGCAAGTGAGCATTGAAAAATTACGCGAGATACACGCCGCGACACACCCGGCAAAACTGGAAGATCGAAACGCGCTGCTACTGCAATTACAGATAGAAAGTGAAGATGACGCGGATAGTGAGTAAAAAGAAATAAAGCTGCTGCACACACATCACTGCTTGTCACACTGTTTGCAAAAAGCAACGGCGCAAACAGTGCGCCAATCAGTCATGTGTTTAGCGGCGTTGTTGGTTTATCGTCCCCCGCGCTTCCAGTCGTTCCTCCTTACAGCACGCGCCCCAATCCTGGGGCTACACCACAACAGCACCACTTAACATAACGTGGGAATTATGCGCAGTGTTTGGTTCGCGTTGCCAAAAAACGGCAACGCCAACCAAGCCACTGTCCGCGCTTACGCGCCGCATAATTTACGCTATGTTAAATGCCGCCGTTGTTTTAAGGCGGCGGCAAGCCGCAACAACTCTTTACCGTGTGCACGTTGTAGAAACACCGTGCACTACGCGCGGAACACGTCCACCTCTCCATCAAGTCCCACCGCCGCGCGTGGCCACCTCAGTCACGTGCAGCAAGCTGCACGCGCCTTCGGCGGCTACAAAAAATAATGTAAATAAAAAATCCTTGGTGTGCTCATTAATGGCGCGCCTGGGCGAGGGCCTGCATCTTGTTAGCCTGCAAAATGTAGCCAGGCATTCAACGAGATATACACATGAAAAAATGGCTACTATGGTTATTGCTTACGCTGCTCATCCTGTCACTCACAGGTGACACACCTCATAAAAAAGCAAATCCGGATGAAAAACCGCCTTGGGGTCTGTGTACAAAAAAGGAAGGGGAATGTTAGGCTCTGCTCCTCTGAAAGCCGCGAGGATGCTGGGCTGTGAGCTGTTATCACTACGAACTGGACGCAGGTGGATCGTTTTACAACTATTTTCGGGATTATGACCCGTCCATTGGGAGGTATATTGAGAGTGATCCGATTGGTCTAAACGGTGGGATTAATACCTACGCTTACGCATTAAATAATCCACTAAGATATTCTGATCCACTTGGCTTGGCACCTAAGCCAGGTTGCGTGCTTCAATATACGGTTGCCGGTGCAGCAATTGGTGGTCAATGGGGTTCTGGTATAGGCGGTACAATTGGTCTAGCGGGCTATGGTGTTGGTGCGATACCTGGTGCAGCAATCGGTGCGGCGGCTGGTGCTGGTGTTGGTGGTGCTACAGGTCACGCGATGGCACAGTGGGTTTGTCCTGATGACGATGATGCTCAACCCGTTCCAAGCAATCCTCCAGCGCCAAATGACAATTCCGATTGTGAAGCGCAATGTGATTTGGAGTGGGATAGAAATAGAGCCATGTGTAAAGCTGACGCTGCCATGCGAGGTTATGATAGCAACAGGTTTAGACAGTGTATGAGTGAAGTACAACGAATTCATATTGAATGCATACAAGATTGCAATAAGGATGAGTGTCCAAAATGAGTGAAGATATTGATCATGTAATTCTGAAAGATTGTATGCAGCGTCTGCTTACTCGTGATCCAGACGCTGGTTTTGATTTGGCTCAGCTTATTCTGGGTGATTTGCCAAATAATGATGTGAGTGTGTTGATAGCTATCATTGAAGGCTTGATTCACCAATCCGAGCAGCTTGGTTCAACTCATGCCAAAGAATATTTGGAAGATATGTGGCCAAATATGCGGAGTATAATGGTCCGAAGATTAAAGAGAGCTGGATGCCCTGATAAATGGAATATTGAAAACTCTAATCTATGAATCTTTCGGAAAAGCCATATTTACAGGAAATAAAAATGAAGAACGATCAATCTTTTGATCGCTCTTCATACCCATTTAATATCCCGGCAATTAAAGGTTTGGAATCTTTGGATTTCCACCCGGATGTTACTTTCTTTGTTGGAGAAAATGGCTCAGGAAAGTCGACTCTAATTGAAGCTATTGCAGTTGCTATGGGATTTAACGCTGAAGGTGGGACAAAACAATCCACTTTTTCAACAAGCCGAACGCATTCGGCACTGCACAATTATTTAAAAACCATCAAAAGTTTTAAGTATCCAAAAGATGGATACTTTCTGCGTGCTGAAAGTTTTTATAATCTTGCAACGCTCATGGATGAAACAGGTTATTTGACAATGTATGGTGGTAAATCATTGCATCAGCAGTCACATGGCGAATCATTTATGGCCACCTTGCTGAATAAACTACAGGGCAATGGTTTATATATTATGGACGAACCTGAAGCGGCTCTTTCTCCATCACGGCAAATGGCAGCAGTTTCTGCCATTCACCAATTGGTAGAAGAAAACTCACAATTTATTATCGCAACGCACTCACCAATTCTTTTAGCGTATCCCAGATCCAAAATTTACTCCTTCTCTTCTAATGGAATAGAAGAAATCGCTTATGAGGATACTGAGCATTATGCGGTCACAAGGGACTTTCTTAATAATCATCAGGAAATGATGAAAATACTAATGGATGACTGAGGCTTCTTCGTTAAAGCACTACTCTTTACGCTTCGTGCTGAGAGTGGCGTAAAGCTGATCAGTTTGATGTGAATGTGTAGAATGGGGTAGATGGGTGCAAATGAACACATCACAAACAGAAAAAGCGCACGAAGCGCTTTTTAGTCTCTGATTAACCAGAGGAAATAAAATCCGGCCTACTCTTTATCGGACATCTCCGATTATCCTGCTCACTGGCTAGGGGGCCTTATAACCCGACATTGACGCCCCCTTTCGGGTTCCGGTCCGCGCCAACGTGTTAAGTATACTAATTAAACAAATCTCAGCCAATACTTGATAGGCGAGCAAACTAATGCTTGTTAATTCTTAATTAGCCCTGTCCACGTCCTATCCTGAGACCGATATAACTGGAATCCTCTGAGAAATATAGCCTTGGGGAGCAGCGAATTTTCAGGCGCTGGACTGGAATGTCGGCACGCTCCTCTAAAACGAAGAAAGCCCGACTTTTAGGTTGGGCTTTCAAGTCCTCGAAGGAGGGGGAAAATACTATGAAGGCCTCTTGGGCAACGACTTTATGCTAGGGGTCATCAAAGAACCTGTCAATTACAAACCTCGATAAGATAGAGCAATTTTCGATGCAATCATGGGTTTTGTGTGGAATATTTAAGCATGAATGAATAAAGTAACTAAATTGAGCTTTTCGCTCACAACGTAATAAATGGTCGCCCGTCTGGTTTGGAGCATAGTCCCGCAGGCGGTTCCGGCCAGTCTATTGAAGAGGTCGACATTTGTCGGCCTTTTTCTTTTAGCGGGCCGCAGTTGTGGCTCCTGCTGTGCAAGCCTTTATCCTTTCGTCCCAAAAAAATATTTATGCTTGTTGTTACCACAGCCTGTAGACAGCCAGACAAAACGCCTCATGCCAGCTCTGCTGGATTCAGCTATTTACGGTGTTTACTTGAATTTTCCCTAATATTCTCATATTGTTTAATTTTTCTCAGAGTGCTCAGACTATGAGTGATGAAATATTGACCATTGATGAAGTGGCGGTTTATCTCAAGCTGGCCAAAAAGACGGCTTACCGGTTAGCATCTGAAGGAAAGTTGCCAGGTTTTAAGGTCGGCGGTAGCTGGCGCTTTAAGCGTAGCGACTTAGAAAAATGGATTGCATTACAGATGAATAAAATGGGTAGTAGCGAATAAATATTGTTCGTCACTTATTTTTGCAAAAATAATAAATTTAATCTTAAGGGTTTATTAGGTGTCAGATCAGTTTTTCGAAAAGCCCATACTCAATTCACCATACGAGTACCCCAGTCAACATTGGCGATTAGACGAATCTGGCCAGCCCATTGATGGCCCTCCCGCTCAGTCTCGAAGAAAAGCAGAATTTATTACTCCTATTCCTCGCCCACGCAAGCGCAAAGAACCAACCGAGCAAACCCAAATGGATCTCGGTACTACGATTGGTTCGGATGGGGATACTCAGCGCTATGATCCAACCCCTATAATCAATCAGCTACGCAGTCAGGTCGACGATTGGCGCAAACTGAAAGACCCGAACTCCTGGGGCGTTACCCCCGAAACTGCGCGGTTACTCCAGCATTGGCGACATCATAAATTCAGCGATATTCGCCCCTTCTTTTGTCAGGTCGAAGCCGTTGAGGTTGCTATTTGGTTAACCGAAGTAGCGCCGAAGCTCGGCAACAAAGCTAAGGTGTTTCTCGACCACCTTGAGAACGCCAACGAAGATTCCAACCCCGGCCTAATGCGTCTAGCGCTCAAGCTGGCAACTGGTGCGGGTAAAACCACTGTTATGGCCATGCTCATTGCTTGGCAGACCATTAATGCCACGCGCCACCCTAACAGCAAACGTTTTACTCGGGGCTTTCTGATCGTCGCGCCAGGCCTAACCATTCGCGACCGCTTGCGCGTGCTGTTACCTAACGATTTGGATAGTTATTACGCCAATCGTGAGCTGGTGCCTCACGACATGCTCCCAGATCTGGAGCGGGCCAAAATTGTCATTACTAATTACCACGCTTTTAAGCTGCGCGAGCGTATCGAGATTTCCAAAGGCGGCCGCTCTCTACTCCAAGGCAGGGGGCAAGAGCTGCAAACCCTTGAGACCGAAGGTCAAATGCTACAAAGGGTTATGCCGTCCCTAATGGGTTTGAAAAACATCATGGTTATCAATGATGAGGCCCACCACTGCTATCGCGAGAGGCCAAACCGTGAAGAAGACGAAGAATTAAAGGGTGATGAAAAGGCAGAAGCCGAAAAGAACCGCGAAGCTGCACGTTTATGGATTACCGGTATCGAAGCAGCCAGTAAGAAAATCGGCAAAGAGGGTGAACCTGGCGTCATCCGGGTAATGGACCTGTCAGCAACGCCCTTTTTTCTTCAGGGTTCAGGCTACGCCGAAGGCACGCTATTCCCGTGGACCATGAGCGATTTCTCATTAATGGACGCCATTGAATGCGGCATCGTCAAACTTCCGCGCGTGCCCATTGCAGAAAACATCCCCGGCCAGGAAATGCCGCGCTTTCGCAACCTATGGGAGCATATTCGCACCAAGATGCCCAAGAAAGGGCGGGGGCAAGCACAGGATATTGACCCATTAAAACTTCCATTGGACTTAATCAACGCTATGGAAGCCCTTTACGGTCACTACAAAAAGACCTTCGAGCTCTGGCAATCTTCCGGCATTAAAGTACCACCCTGCTTTATCGTAGTTTGCAACAACACAGCTACGTCGAAACTAGTCTACGACTACATTTCGGGCTTTTTTCAAACCGATGCTGACGGCACCACTCAGTTGGTTGACGGCCGCTTGGAACTGTTTCGTAACTTCGATGCGAATGGCGAGCGCTATCCTCGCCCAAGAACATTGCTAATCGATAGCGAGCAACTGGAATCTGGTGAAGCACTGGATAAAAACTTTAGGGATATGGCGGCCGATGAAATAGACCGCTACCGCAAGGAAATCATTGAGCGCACAGGCGATATCAAACAAGCCGAATCTATTACCGACCAAGACCTCCTACGGGAAGTCATGAATACAGTCGGCAAAGAGGGGCGACTGGGCGAAACCGTCCGCTGCGTTGTGTCTGTTTCCATGCTTACCGAGGGCTGGGACACCAATACAGTCACCCACGTATTGGGCGTTCGCGCGTTTGGCACTCAATTGCTGTGTGAACAAGTGATCGGCCGTGCGCTACGGCGGCAGTCTTACACACTCAATGAAGAAGATAAATTCAATGTCGAATACGCGGATATATTAGGCATTCCCTTCGACTTCACTGCCAAACCGGTGGTGGCACCACCGCAAAAACCTAGAGAAACCATTCAGGTGAAGGCCATTCGTCCCGAGCGTGATCACCTGGAAATTCGCTTCCCTCGCGTGGAAGGTTATCGTGTTGAATTGCCTGAAGACAAAATTGAAGCCAAGTTCAATGTGGATTCCTCACTCATCCTTACGCCTGATCTCACCGGCCCCTCTCGGGTACAGCAGTCCGGCATTATCGGTGAGCGAGTGGATCTTACTGTCGAGCATTTGGGCGATTTGAGGCGCTCTTCGCTGGTGTTTTATTTGGCCACTCACCTTATCTACAAGAAGTGGCGCGAACAGGGCCAGCCACCACGCACGAACCTTTTTGGCCCGGTTAAGAAGATTGTAAAACAGTGGCTGGATAACTACTTGGAGTGTAAAGGCGGCACCTACCCTGCGCAGCTTATGTACTTGGAACTGGCTGATTTGGCTTGTAATAAAATCACCGCAGCCATTACCGATGCAGAAAAAGAAAAGAGCCGTCCCATTAAAGCAGTGCTGGATGCTTACAACCCCATCGGTTCCACCAAGCATGTCAGTTTTAGCACGTCCAAAACCGAGCGCTGGGAAACCGACCCACGAAAGAGTCAAATTAACTGGGTGATTCTGGACAGCGACTGGGAGGCAGAATTCTGTCGCGTGGCGGAAGCTCACCCACAAGTAAAGGCCTATGTGAAAAATCACAACCTGGGTTTGGAAGTGCCGTACCAAATGGGTTCTAACCGACGTATCTACCGCCCAGATTTCATTGTATTGGTAGACGATGGGCGCGGCGAAAATGATCTATTGCACCTAATTGTAGAAATTAAGGGCTACCGACGGGAAGACGCTAAAGAAAAGAAAAACACGATGGATATCTACTGGATCCCTGGTGTTAATCACCTTAAAAAATACGGCCGCTGGGCCTTTGTTGAATTTGGTGATGTTTTTGAGATGCAAGACAATTTCGAAGCCCTTGTGACTGAAAAGTTTGAGCAAGTAATTTATTCATTCAGTGAAATAAAAAATTTAAAGTCCCGTGAAATTGAAAAAAGGGCCTTCGACTTTATGGAAAAAAATCTAGGGAGCAACGGGGTTCACGCAAGAATTCATGCTGAAATATTCAGCATACTTGATGAGCAGCATGAATTCGGCCTGAGCGATATCGAGGCAAAGTCTGAGCAATGCGGTGCTACTTCGTGGGAATTCTTGAAGATTGTCTCATTGTTAAGTGGTGAAGAGTCCTTTCTTAAAATGCAAATTCGACAGAAATTTATCTCCCCATACAGGTTGATACCGTTATCAGAGTTTTCTGACCGGCTTAAAGAGTGGAGGAAAAACCCTGAGGCAGGCCAGAAAAAATGGAATGAGTGGGCGTCTCAAGTGGAAATCACCTGGAAGCTGAACACGGGACAAAAAGCCAATGCCTAATAAAAATAGTGCGGTGGAATATATAAATCTATTAGAGAAAAAGGCTCCTGAGCTTTTGGATTTATTTTGTTCGGAGAATAATGAGTCATTTGAAGTGGCATTCGATAAATTGTTAGAAAAAGCCATCGTTGGACTTCAGCAGAATTGTAAAGACTATTCGGCTCTCAACGAAAATGGTTTGTCTTCAGTTCTAGCCCAAGCGTTACAAATGCCAGGCTTAAATGTTCAGCGGGAGCCTAGTTCAAATGGACACGTAGATATCATGGTTACCGTGGATCATTCGTTTCCGTTGCGAATAAAGCTAATAGAAGCAAAAATTTATGATGGTCCCGCATACCACATTGAAGGGCTCAATCAGCTGTTGGGCAGATATACAACCGGACAGGAAACGCGTGGGATTATTCTCGAATATTTTAAAAAGAAAGACATAGTAGGGTTGGTGAAAAAAATTAGGGAGGCTATGGATGATCAGTTGCCATGCCAACAAAAAGGAACAACTCAAGACCATATTTTAAAATGGTCATTCCTTTCTTGTCATAAACATTCTAGTGGTGAGGATTTGGATATTGCACACATAGGTTGCAACATGTATCACGCCTCAATAGATAGTAGTCCTCAATCATGAAGAAGAATATGGATAATAAAAAAAGCGTTGAAGCCTTAACCCATGGCGAGGCCACCCGCCGCAATATTCCTACGGCTGAATTTCAGTCTGTGATGGAGAAAGAACTCCAAAGCCCCATCCGCATCGCTTACGAACGCCGCAACCGAGATCTAGACCCACAATTGGTCTGGCGAGGCAAAGACGAGCAAGATTGGTCGGATCTGGTCGTAAACGCGCCACCACTTTATATCCAGGAAAAAGTTCACCCCAAGGTGCTTATCGATGACCTTAAGCGGCAAACGGAAAAAGCGGAAGCCGATCTTGACGAAGCGGAACAACCAGACCTTTTTGCCGATTTTAATGGCGTACCCAGTGAAGACGCGAAAACCGAGTTTTACCAACACGATCAGAACTGGTCGAACCGAATGATATTGGGAGATAGTCTTCAGGTTATGGCTTCACTTGCAGAGCGAGAGGGCTTGCGAGGCAAGGTGCAGTGTATTTATTTTGATCCACCTTATGGGATTAAATTTAATTCAAATTTTCAGTGGTCGACGACTAGCAGGGATGTAAAAGATGGAAACACCGCTCATATTACGAGAGAGCCAGAACAGGTCAAGGCATTTCGTGATACTTGGCGAGATGGTATTCACTCGTATTTGACATATATACGAGATCGCTTAGCTGTATCGCGAGATTTGCTTTCAGACTCAGGCGCAATCTTCGTACAAATCGGGGATGAAAATGTGCATCGCCTTCGCTCACTTTTGGATGAAGTGTTCGGAGAAGAAAATTTCCTCAGTCAAATTTCTACGCAAAAGACGGGAGGATTCAATTCTGGGTCGATACCTAATACAGTGGATTACATCCTGATGTACGCAAAGAATCGAGCATTCGTAAAATTTCGGCCTAGCTTCGAAGTTCTTGATCGAACCCCATCTAACGGAAATTATCAATGGATTACAGATCGACTAGGTTTTTCTCGTGGCCTAAGCAAAGCCGAAAAAGATGGTTTTTCCGTTCCCCCGCATGTTGAAAATTTGTATCAACCTACATCAATGACGTCTCAAGGTGCTTCATCGAAACCAGAGCCAGTTTGTTTTCAAGGTAAAGAATATATTATTCCTGCCAACCAACATTGGAAGACAGCCTCTGAAGGCCGCTCACGGCTGATAAAAAGCAATCGAATTCATCAGGCTAAGAACAGTTTGCGTTACGTTCGATACGCGACAGATTTTGGCTTAAAGCTGAGAACAAATACATGGTCGGATACTGCCACTGGCAATTTTACAGATGAAAAAGTTTATGTTGTCCAAACCAGCAGTAAGGTTGTTGAACGGTGTATTTTAATGGCATCAGATCCAGGTGATTTAGTCCTCGATCCGACGTGTGGTTCTGGAACTACAGCTTATGTGGCTGAACAATGGGGGCGTCGCTGGATCACAATTGATACTTCAAGAGTTTCGTTGGCTCTAGCTAGATCACGAATTATGGGGGCTCGATATCCATATTTTTTGCTGACTGACAGTAAAGACGGTCAAATTAAAGAATCAGAAATCACTCGTACTTCCACCTCATCCAACACTACATACGGAAGAATCTCTCAAGGTTTTGTTTACGAGCGGGTATCTCACATAACACTAAAGAGTATTGCCAATAATGCTGAAATAGATGTTATTTGGGATAAGTTCCAGCCTCAACTAGAAGAGTTGCGAGGCGCCCTTAATAATCAACTTGGTACAAATTTCGAAGAATGGGAGATTCCCCGCCAACCAGGTACACCTTGGTCAGACAAGAACACAAAACTTCACGTCGCAGTCCTGTCCGCAGATACCAATAAAAAGCAGCAAGCCGCGTTGGTGAAACTCAACACCGCGCTAAAGCGCAAATACACACTGGAGGATTTGCCCAAAGAGCCTTTCGATCTCTGGGATGATGAAAATGCCATCGAATTACACCAACAATGGTGGCAATTGCGCATGACCCGGCAGCAGGAAATTGATGCTTCTATCGCCGCTAAAGCGGATCAAGAGTATCTGTACGACAAGCCCTATGAAGATAAAAAGAAAGTTCGCGTAGCCGGGCCATTCACTGTTGAAAGTCTTTCCCCTCATCGTGTTTTAGGGCTGGATGAAAATGACGAGTTAATCGACCCCATGGCGGACAAAGGTGATGAGTACAGTGACGTTCAGGATTTCACCCAAATAATTTTGGAAAATCTGCGAGTAGCGGGCGTGCAGCAAGCCCATAAAGAAGACAAAATCCGTTTTAGCAGTATTACGCCTTGGCCAGGTCACTTTATCTGCGCTGAGGGGCGTTACCTGGAGGGTGACGAAGAAACCGGAATAGAAAGGCGTGCGGGCATTTTCATAGGTCCGGAATTCGGCACTGTTTCTCGCCAGGATTTAGTTGCCGCCGCTCGCGAAGCAGGTGACGCCGACTTCGATGTACTCATTGCTTGCGCATTTAGTTACGAAGGCCATGCCAGTGACCTTAATAAACTCGGTCGAATAAACGTGCTCAAGGCCCGCATGAATGCCGATCTACATATGGCGGATGAGTTAAAAAACACCGACAAAGCCAACCTGTTCGTGATCTTCGGTGAACCCGATATTGAGATTCTTCCCGCTGACGACGACCAAATTCAGGTGCGCATCAACGGCGTTGACGTGTTCCATCCTAATACCGGCGAAGTACGCAGTGACAATGCCGATGGCATCGCCTGTTGGTTCGTGGATACCGACTACAACGAAGAAAGCTTCTTCGTTCGCCAAGCCTACTTCCTCGGCGCCAACGACCCCTACAAAGCCCTCAAAAACACCTTAAAAGCCGAAATCAACGAAGAAGCCTGGGAAAGCCTAAACAGCGACACCTCCCGCCCCTTCGAAAAGCCCAGCTCCGGGCGCATTGCAGTTAAGGTGATCAATCATTTGGGCGATGAAGTAATGAAGGTCTATTCGGTATAAAAGCACCACAGGAACGACGGTTAATTTACGGCTGCCAATGAGTGATTGAGTATGTTATTTCGGATTGCAGATACATTTACAGACAGCCTTGCCAAACTCACAGGGCAAGAGCAGAAAGCAGTTAAAACCACTGCCTTTGATTTACAGATGAATCCAGCAAATCCTGGGCTGCGCTTTCACAAGCTGGAAAAAGCCAAGGATGAAAATTTTTGGTCTGTCAGCGTCAATATGGACATTCGCTTAATCGTCCATAAGACCGATCAGAGTTTATTGCTTTGCTACGTTGACCATCACGATAAAGCCTACGAATGGGCAAGCCGACGCAAGCTGGAAACGCACCCAACAACGGGTGCTGCCCAATTAGTTGAAATACGGGAAACCGTAAAAGAAATAACAGTACCAGTTTACAAAGAGCAGGAAATTGCTCCAGCCTTATACCCGCAGGCCAAACCCAAATTATTTGCAGGTATAGCAGAGGAATCTCTGCTCTCTTACGGCGTGCCTCAAGACTGGCTTGGAGACGTTAAAGCTGCTGACGAAGATTCGATTCTTGATATTGCGGGATATCTCCCGGATGAAGCCGCAGATGCTTTGCTTGCAATAGCTTGTGGGGGAACGCCGCGCATTCCTCCAATTTTGCAGTCTGGTGCCAACCCTTTCGACCATCCAGACGCAAAACGTCGCTTCCGCGTTATGCACAATGTGGAGGAACTCGAGCTTGCACTAGAGTACCCTTGGGAAAAATGGGCAATTTTTCTACACCCAGATCAACAGGAGTTGGTTGAAAAGCAATTCAGCGGTCCGGCGAGAGTCACCGGTTCTGCGGGCACTGGAAAAACTGTAGTCGCCATGCACAGAGCGAGACATTTGGCTCGCAGTAACCCAGATTCGCGAGTTTTGTTGGCGACCTTCTCGAGCATTCTGGCTAATTCACTTCGAGACAAGCTTAAGCACCTACTAAGCAAAGAATTACGGCTTGGGGAACGACTTGAAGTCTATTCCCTTAAAGAGATTGCGATTCGGCAATACGCCGCGAATTTTGGCAAGCCTGTTTTAGCGAGTGCGGATCAGATTAAAGAGATTTTAAAGTCGGCGTCTGACGAGCAAAATTCCAATTTTAGCCAACGCTTTCTCTTCAATGAGTGGTTCCACGTTGTTGACGCTTGGCAGATCAAGGATTGGGAGGCTTACCGGGATGTTAAAAGGCTAGGACGGAAAACACGCCTAAATGAAGAAAAGCGCCAAGAGATTTGGGCGATTTTTCACCAGTTGGAAGAGCAGCTTAGCAATGAGGGAATGATCACTGAATCTGAAATGTATGCTCAGTTAGCCGCAAAATTTTCCGGGACAAACCGGACGATTTTCGATTACGTGGTGATCGATGAGGCTCAAGACCTTTCAATTCCTCAGCTGCAATTCATTGCCAGTATTGGCAAGAACCGGCCAGACAGTTTATTTTTTGCAGGTGATTTAGGTCAGCGCATCTTCCAGCAGTCATTTTCATGGAAGCAACTCGGTATCGATATTCGAGGCCGATCTACCACCTTGCGCATCAATTACAGAACCTCTCACCAAATTCGCCAACAAGCCGATCTGCTGCTCAATACGGAAATTACGGATGGAGATGGGAATACCGAAAACAGGAAAGGCACTATATCCGTATTCAACGGCCCCAACCCCACATTGGAAATTGCAGAGGATGTAACTTCCGAAGCGGATGTCGTGGCCAGGCACCTGAACCAATTCGTCGAGGATGGGATTGAGCCTCATGAGATTGGCGTATTTGTGCGCTCAGAAAACGAAATCGACAGGGGGCGTGCGGCTGTTGAAAAGGCAAGCCTTTCAGTAAATGTCTTGAATTATCGGATGGAAAGCTTGGTAAACAGCGTCGCACTCAGCACCATGCACTTTGCCAAAGGGCTTGAGTTTAAAGCTGTGGTGGTTATGGCTTGCGATGAAGGTATCGTCCCGTTGGCTGAGCGTTTAAATCTGGTTGCAGATGACCCGGTAGAACTTCAAGAAGCTTACGAATCTGAAAGGCACTTGCTTTACGTTGCTTGCACTCGCGCACGCGACCGCCTAGTGATTACATGTGCTGAACCGGGTTCTGAGTTTTTGGATGATCTATGCATAAAATAAAGAGTGATGCTAAGTATTTCATGCGATAAGTTTTGCAAGATGATTTGCCAGCGCATTGGGGATTGTTAAGCAGTTAAACCCGTATTAAATCAATTTGTTCCGCTGTAGGTAAGTTAGTAATCTAAATACTAATCGTCTGACTCTAAGGGTGAATGAAAAAGCTATTCATAACCACATGTTGTGTACTGCAGCTAGAGAATAAGTTGTTTCGAGATTGTACTGGCTTACTTAATAGGTTACTGAAGTAAAAACGCTTCAATGTGAATCGTTGTACAGTTACAACAAAAGCAGGCCATCTTTGGTGTCAAGAACGAGATGTGACTTGAATCCTAATTCGCTCGCCTAAGATTTAGCAGGTTTGAAGTTATTTGTAATATGGTTCCGCAGACGGTCCCGGCCGGTCTATTAAAAGGTCGACATTTGTTGGCCTTTTTTCTTTTGAGCGGCCAGCAGCTGTGGCCCCTGCAGTATGTGCCCATCTCCTTCCGTCCCATAAAGTATTTTCCCTCGTTTATTACTACCCACTACCAATTCGGTCAGCCTAGCAAAATTCCCCGTCAGCTCTGCCGGATTCAGTGTTACCCCTGTGCAAAACCACTGCGCCCTCTTGGCCAGAGCCCTCAATTGATGGTTCCGGCTAAAGTACCTTGCTGGTTTTACTCAGGGGTAACACCCAAACCGGTTAAGGGGTAATAGCAATTTTGCAAAAGGGTTTTAGGTTATAAAATGATCAATTTATCGGATGTAGAAAACAACGAGGATCTGCTTTCTAGAGTGATGACCACGATTCATGGCCCTTTGTTGGCTGGTGATGTTCTAGTGAAGTCGCTTGGTTACAGCTCCAGTGAAGCGTTACGCCAAGCTTCTTGTCGCAATACTGTGCCAGTGACACTTATGGATCTACCGACACGGAAGCTCAAGTTTGCGTTGAGTGCTGAGGTAGCGTTGTGGTTAGTTTGTCAGCGTAAAATCAACAGTGAAAAGCCTTTTGACTTTACAAGTGACATCGTAGAATCAATGAGTGATTCACTTAAGCTTTTCATTCTGAATCGAAGCTATCTACTGGATGAAAATGATTTAATGAATTTATTAGGCGTGGACACCAGAAATGATCTGATTGCACAAGATAAACTTGGAAAGTTACCTTTTGGTCTATTCAAAATAGATAATCGGCGAAATAAACTGTTTGCCCTATCGACTGAGGCATTTAGTCATTTTTTATGACGGCATAATTACCATATTCGACGTCGGCTACCATTGGAAAAATTTTCAAGTTGATCCGCGAAAACAGGTGATCCTGGACAAAAAAGCTTTTCTTTTGGAATGCCCTTGTGCAACCAAAGATCTGAATAGGTATCTGCCCAGAATAGTGTTTCCATTGTCACGCGCCAAGATACAGGATCCTGCAAAGCGTCAGGAACACGCTCTTGCCAAAAGCTTTGTGCCAGATTTCGATTTGCTTGTATATAGTCCGATAGGGAATGAAATTGTGAGCTTCCCTCTTGCGGTGATATCCAGAGAAAAAGCTTTTGAAAAGCTATGTCCTCAGAATCATTGCGAAGTATTTTTTCGATGGTCTCGTCACTTATCCCTTTCTCGTTCACTTCGATAAACACCAACAATAATCGAATTAATCGGTCTCCATGCCGCGACCATTTTTTTTGCGTCACAAGACGTAATAAATGCAAAGCCAATGTTTTAGGGCTATACAACTTAGCATTATTCAACGGTTGTAATTTGCTCAATCGAAACAACGCTAATCTCAGCGCAAATCCATCAAGACTATCGACTAGTTCCACATTGTCTGAACTCCACGGTCGATGCTTAAAAATTATATTGAGCTTTGACGTTTTGATATGGATAAGTTTTCCATTAAGCGCTGACTCCATTTTTATAAGCATTTTGTAAATATCATTAATAGACAGTGTTGGATTGCCAAGCAAAACCCACACAGGGTGTGTTCGAAGATAGTGAAGCTGGGGATAGTTGTTTTCAACGTGGGCTGTGCATGGATTATTTCTAATGCATCTGACGCCACTCAGTATTCTCGACCAATAAACTTTACTGCTGTCATAAGTCACATCATCTCTTCTTCCGAGCATCAGTAGTTTTCTATCGCATCCCACAGGAAATCGCATCGCCATTTGCCTTAGACTTGGCGATTTAAATCCATTACGCAATGCGACCTTTCTTTCCAGCTTGTGCCCCCAGAATAAGGTCATGGTGGTTTGCGCATACTTTTTTAAAAAAAGCGGTGCCTTTTTACCTTTGGTCACCATATCCTCCTTTCAAAAATCAAGTCAAAAAGCTCGCTAAGTTATTAGCAACCTTATGATTTTTATAATTTTTTTTGCCTTTTCAAAATAACTGAGCTTCTTGGAATTGGTAACTTCCGTAGAGATTATATTTTTGTTTAAGCTGGGTTTGCCAGCAGGCTATGTCACGAATATGTGTGATTTAGACGTAGGAGTGTAATTGGTTAATCAACAAAAAAGCAGAATTATTGAGATGCTGCGTCGCGATATGCACCAAGTGTATGGGGACAATATTTCTCTAAAACAGCTGGCCGATGTTTTGTGGTTTAACTCAAACGGCTCGCTGGCGTGGGCAATAAGAGGCAAGTTACCACTGGAGAGCAATATAGATGTCGGTAATGGCGCACGATATGTGCCCACTGAAGATTTGATAAGGCTATTAGTCTCTCGTTACTTGGACGCGCAGTAAAGATTAATGAGCGAAAAATTGGGAGGTGTTTATGTAGAAGTTATAGATAGGTAAAACCGTGTTTTTTGAACCGGCATAAATGCAGGGCGTGTAAATGAAAAGCCCGATAAGTGGTGCAACACTTATCGGGCCCGGAAGTCTTCTGCTAGATCCGACTTTCCCTCATTTTATCCCTTGTCTCCTTTCTGTCAAGAGGTTGACCTCTTATAGATTTCCTATGCCATTTGATAAGTCATCGGGCTCCGGATCATGGGATCCGTGCGCCCATTAAAATGGACCGTAACATGTTACAGACAACGATTCCGTGGGTGCTGCCTGGCCATGCCCAGCAGCCTGACATTAATGTCCTTATTCATTCAGTTAACATTCTCAAACATATTGAGAATATCGAGCTGCAAGAAATCAATGGAGAGTCTTGCAATCTCACGACACCAATTCAAATTCGGAATAAAGCTCCTATTCAATTTGACAAAGGGAGCGTAATCCAATGAATACAAAGTTAATGCAGGAGGTTCGAAATATTAGTTGGGTGCTGTTGACTGCAGATATCTCTATTAATCAAATTGCAGAATCGCTAAACACTTCCTCCAAAAGGGTTTCGAAAATCAAAAAGCGCTTGAATAAACTGAAATTGTCATGGACAGATATAGAACAAATGGGAGATACACAATTTGAAAAGCTGATCTATCCAAGACCTCGCAACCGCTATATAAGACGTGACCCAGATTGGATCGATGTTCATGAAAAAATGCGACAAAAACATCAAACTCTCATACAAATTTGGGAGGAGTATCGGTTAATTGATCCTAGTGATGCTTATTCATACTCACAGTTTTCGGTGCACTACACAGCTTTCAAAAAAACAGTCGATGTCACCATGAGAATGACGCATCGGCCTGGTGAATGCGTGTTTGTTGATTTTGCTGGCCTGACTATTCTCTGGCTGGACGGTGACGTTGAGCGTAAAGCGCATATTTTTGTGGCGGTATCCGGCGCTAGTAATTACACATTTGCGATTGCTTGCCGCGATCAATCAACGGAGTCATGGATTGATGCACATAACAAAATGTTCTTTTATTTTGGTGGCGTTCATGAAGTTATTGTGCCCGACAATCTAAAAGCAGCCGTCATACGGCCTGGGCCATTTCCAACTTTGAATCGCACCTACCTTGAGTTCGCGCGACACTTTAATACCATAATCGCGCCAGCGCGAGTCAGGAGGCCGCAAGACAAATCAAAAGCGGAAGCGGGAGTGTTGTTCGTGTCTCGTTGGATTACTGTCCCTCTACGTAGGCGAACATTTTTCAGCTTGGAAGAAATTAATGAAGCAATACAAAAATTATTACCAGCACTCAATGAGCGAAAATTTCGTAGATTACCGGGAACCCGACACTCACGCTTTCTTGAGGTCGATAAACCTGCACTGAAAGCGTTGCCTTCTAAACCATTTGAATGCATGACATGGGTTCATGAGCAAAAAGTTCCGTCTGATTATCATCTGTGTATTGAGGGGCATGCCTATAGTGTTCCTTATCAATATGTAGGTAAATTGGTTGAAGCCTGCTTTTCTCATTCATCTGTTCAGTTCTTCCATGATCACCAACGCATTGCTATTCACAAACGGTGTTTTGAGGTCGGTGGTAGAACGCTTGATAAAACCCATATGACGAAAGCTCATCAAATTTATTCGGAGCGTCATTTTGGTGATTATTTGATGTGGGCCAAGAAAATTGGTGTGTATGCAATCAGTGCAGTAGAAGCACAGTTTGATGGCAAACCCGAATATTCCTACTCTGCCGCAATCAACTGCGACAAACTCAAACGGTTATGCAGCCTCCATGGTGACGCACGGTTTGAGGCTGCTTGCCAACGCGCTAGCCTATTACATTCACTCACGGTGAAAACGATTAAATCAATCTTGACTCGTAAAGTTGATGCTTTAAATATGCCCGAGACTTTGGATGCTGAACACCTCCCCGTACATCAAAATGTCCGTGGTGCTGAGTATTACGCCACAGGAGGATCCATATCATGAATGATAATCAAACGTACAACAAAATCACTGACATGCGTCTTTACGGCATGATGAATCTTGTTCAGCGCTTCAACGAGAATCCACAACTAATCCCCGAGAGCGCGAGTGAATATTTTTCATCAATGGTTGACGCAGAATATCATGATCGTGCGCATCGAAAACAACTGCGAATGATGAAAAACGCAAGACTGAAATATTCCAATGCCTGCTTGGAGGATTTTGATTTCTCTGTTGACCGTGGTGTGACTCGCCAAATGATCGCTTGGATAAGCGGGTTCTCGTGGCTGGAAAAACATCAGAATTTAATCATCACAGGGCCTACCGGTGCAGGAAAATCAAACACAGCTTGTGCTATTGGTAACAATGCAATTCGACGAGAGTATTCCGTACTATACAAGCGAGTGCCGCGACTTTGTGAGGAGCTTGAAGTTGCGCACGGTGACGGTTCCCTGCCGAGTTTGCGCGCAAAAATTCAGAAATTTGATTTACTGATATTAGATGAGTGGGCGGTTTCTCCGCTAACTCCGCGCGCACGTTTGGATATTTTAGAAATTATTGAGGATCGTGCTGGTAGTGGCTCACTTGTTGTTACTTCACAAATGCCTATTGAACAATGGCACGCCTATATCGGCGAACCAACAATTGCAGATGCAATTATGGACAGGTTGATACATCGATCCCACAAAATTGAATTGCGTGGCGAGTCCATGCGCAAACTCAAAGAATCCGTATGAGGTGAATCATGTATCAGACAAACAGTACTAATAGTATCGATAGTGCGATGCAAGCAAAAAGTTTTGCTTATCTACAGCGGGAGTTGTGGGAATCTCAGCAGGATACATACAACCCCGACGCGTTGATGATCAATCAGGTCTTCGATCACTATCATCAATCACTCAAGGCTCAGCCAAAACTTTCGGAAATGTTTGTTAGTCGAAAATTCGATCCAGATTATATCGATTTTTTCCGTATTGGATTTGCAGACCGGACATTGGGGTATGAACTTCAGTCATCCAAATGTCTTCTTGGTTCTCGCAACCGTGGGCATTTACAGCGTCTGGGTTTATTAAAGTCCACAGGCCATGAGTTTTTCCGGGGTGCGATGGTGATTCCATATTTCGATCATGAAGGGAAAGTTATTGGCGCATATGGGCGACGTCCGCGACACCAACGGCGATCACCTGCTTACCATCTCTACTGGAATACACAACAGTCACCACTCTTTAATATGCCTAATGCGTCTACACACGATTCATTGATTCTGTGTAAAAGCGCAGTTGATGTATTAACGCTGCTCACGGCAGGTGTTAAGAATGTCGTAGCTACGATGGGTTACAAAGGGTTTAACGAGGTGCAGTTAAATCAGCTACAGCAATCTGGTGTGCGTTGTATTTACATTGCATTTGATAACACTCCTGCCGCTAATCAATATGCATTGCTCGTAGCACAAGCGTTGAATGCAGTAGGTATTGCTTGCCGTCGAATGAAGTTACCATTAGGGCATGATGTAAATCGCTATGCGATGATGCAAACTGATGTTGTAAGTGTGTTCAATCGTTTGGTTGACAATGCTGTACCGCTCCAATTGCGCTACGGTGAGCTGGTGCCCCGTGTTAAGGATGATTGGCTGAAACAATTTGTCTCAATTGAGGATTGTGTTTCTTTTTATCTCGAAGAGCAAAAACATTCAGGCAATGCTTTTCGTACGATTAACACTGCTCGCATTCATTTGGATCGATTTCAGGAATATTGTTATTCCCAAGGAGTCGAACAAATAACTACGGTGGGTGATGAGCTATTGAAGTCGTATCAGCGCTATTTGATAAAGGAAAAAAATATCTTCACCGGTCAGATTATTTCTCGTGTTACCCAAATGGAACGAATGGAAACCGTACTCCGAATGTTGTCACGGTTGCACTACTACGGCATCACTGCCGAGCCTGTGGCTTTCGTAACGCATGCAGGATCACTCCATTGAAACGGAAGCTAAACCTGAAGGAACTCGGCCAATGCGCCGAGTTCTATTTCGAGGATTGCCTGGCTTTGGGGGAAAGTAATTCCACCTTGAAATCCAAGCGAGCTCTCATCGCGCGATTTATTGAGTGGGCAGCACTTCAGGGAGTAAGTAAGCTCCAAGATCTGGATATGCAGGTCTTGGAACATTATCGCCGTTACCTCAACAAATACCGCAAGCGGGATGGGCAACCGCTGGATATCAGCACTCAATGTGCCCGGCTGATGGCAATCACCAAGTTCATCAAAGTCATGGATTACTATGATCTAATCAATGGTGCATTTGCTGAAAAATTTCGGTTACCTCGAATTCCTCGTCGGTTACCAAAAAATATCCCCACAGTCGAAGATATCGAGTTGGTTTTGGGGCAGGCGTTAATTATGGGGCAGCTTGGCCTTAGAAATCGGGCCATTATTGAAGTGTTCTACGCGACCGGTATTCGCCGCATTGAATTGGTTAACGTTAATATCCGGGATGTCGATTTTCAGCGTCAGATCCTGACGGTACGTGAGGGCAAAAATAAAAATGATCGAAATGTACCAGTTGCCAGGCGGGCGTTGGATTGGGTTGAACGATATTTGAAAGAAATGCGCCCTGGGCTTGCCAAGCTGGCTTCCGGTGAGGCGCTGTTTCTGACTCAGGCTGGTCTGCGGATGAAGCCTCACAAGGTCACCGATATGGTGACCAAGTGCATAGATCGGTCGGGAATAGACAAGAAGGGCTCCTGTCATCTGTTACGTCATGCAACAGCCACGGAGATGTTGAGGCATGGGGCTGATATCAGAGAGGTGCAAGAAATGCTAGGTCATAGTGATATCTCATCTACCCAGATATATGCCCACGTGACCATTAACGACCTGAATAGGGTTTACTATCAAACCCACCCTGCCGCCATAAGCCCGCCGAGGTAATACTCCTGCTCTTGCATTCCCAATAAAAAAGGCCCCGTAAGGAGCCTTTTCGATTTTCATTAAGGTATCCAGACACCACTAGCCTAAGCTTAGAGCCGCCTTGCGCGACTACCCGTTTACGGGCTGGGGAGCGCTCAATCTCATCTGGTCAGTCGCTCCGCCTGATAATTCTGAGCCAAGCCTTGGGCGAAAGGCAAGCTTGAATGAGCAATTTTACCGAAAAGCCGGCGTCTTCTGTCTATTGCATGAATTTTTAATAAAAATATTGGCATTTTGGGCTGGGTTGTGTATTTTATATACAGAAAAGTCGAATATTGGGTATGAGCATGTCCGCATTGGAAGAGTTGAAGCAACATTTAGAGCCGGGCCAAGTGTACCGCAGGGGCGATCTGGCACAGTGGAGTAATGCTGTTGATCGCCACTTGAAGCTACTGGTAAAGGAGGGAGTCTTACATAAGGTCTCCCAAGGGGTGTATGCATGCCCAAAGAAAACGTCTTTTGGTAGCGCTGCGCCAGAGGATTACAAGCTGGTCGAGGCCTTCTTAAAAACGGATGATTTTTTATTGTTCTCCTCGAATACCTACAACGCGTTAGGTGTTGGGACAACCCAGCTCTACAACGAGCAGGTCGTCTACAACCGAAAACGCCATGGCAAGTTCAAGCTGGGTAACCATACCTTTAACTTCCAGATGAAACCCTACTTTCCCAAAGAGGTTTCAAAAGAATTCCTATTGGTCGATTTGGTGAACAACGTAAATAAACTGGCGGAGGATCAGGATGCGGTATTGGAGCGTGTTCGTCACGTAGTTGCCAACATGGACTCATCATCTTTGAAAAAAGATGCCCAACTTTATGGTGGTGTTCGAGCCAGGAAATTATTTGCATCAATTGATAGTAGGGGTGCGAACCTTTAGCTTGCCTTGCTAAGGCAAGAAATGTCTTTGAATGGGCGCTGGCCCATTAAGACGGTCTAACACTAAAGGTTGACGGCTGTAGACTATTACGTCCTAAGGACGTAATAGTCTACAGCTGATAGTGATTTATTGGCAAGCTTTTCAGTACCTTAAAACATTTTCTTGACTTGTGACAATCCGACTGCTATATGTCCTTAGGACATATAGCAGTCGGAATGCCAACTAATGAAAGCATCAAAAGCTCTTACTCTTTCGTTGGGCGAACTTAATATGCCCGTAATAACCGAATATCAGGTGGGGCTAGCTCTGCATAAAATCTATCGCCAAAAAGAATACAAAGGCGAAACTGTGGCTCTACAAAAGGATGCAGCGGAGCGTAGGGACTTTAATAAGTATCTTTTGAATCTGATTGAAGATGGTGTCCTCAATAAGCACTCTGACCTGCCTCCAAAAGTCTTCGCTTTCGTGGGTCACCTCCGGTGGGCTCCAGAAGAGGTTGTGTGTGCTGCAGATCCTTTCTCCTACATTTCTCATTTAAGTGCAATGGCTTATCACGGATTAACGGATCGGATTCCGGTGAAGCTTTATGTTTCATCTCCTGGTCCAGCCGAGTGGAAAAAGTTTGCCCAAGAGCGAATGGAAAAAGACTTGGGTGAAAATTTAAATGAGTACACAAATAACGGACTCCCTCTGCTAACTCGATCCAACTTTTTAAAGATTGGAAAAACTGAAATTCATTCATTTAAATCCAAGCATCTTGGCGCTTATAAAAATGCGCATGAAAGAGCAATCCGGGTTTCTACAATGGGGCGCACATTTTTGGATATGCTGAGAAGCCCTGAGTTGTGTGGCGGAATCAATCATGTTCTTGAGGTTTATGATGAATATGCGGAGAAGTATTTAAGACTAATAACCGATGAGATAAATACTCATGGTGCCCCCATTGATAAGGTAAGGGCTGGCTACATTATTAGTGAAAGATTAAATATAAAAAATGATGTTGTGGAAAGCTGGATTGAATATGCACAGCGAGGAGGATCAAGAAAGCTTGATGCTACTGGTGAGTATATTCCCGAGTGGTCTGACAGATGGTGCCTTTCTATAAATATTTTTGGGAGGGCCAAATGAATACCAAATTTGAAGAAATTAAGATTTCTCAATGGGTGCAATCTGCAGATAGCGATGAAAATAAAGAGTTCAGGGCTGCTGTACATACTATTCTCTCTGCAATTTCAGCAGAGAAAGAATTAAAAGCCAATATGGTTTTGAAGGGTGGAATATTATTGGCAATACGCTATCAAAGTCATAGATTTACAAAGGATATAGATTTATCAACTGCGCAAACATTAAAGGATATTCGGCCTGAAAATATTGCTGCTGCTCTTGATCGAGGCTTGGCTAACATGGTTGAGATATTGGATTATGATTTGGACTGCAGAGTTCAAGCTCATAAGTTGCAACCAGCGAATCAGCCGGATGCAACATATCCATCAATAAAGTTCAGCATTGGCTATGCCTACAAGGGCTCCCCGAAACATAAGCGCTTAATGAGTCTGCAATCCCCCAGCATAATATCAATTGACTACAGTTTGAACGAATCAACAACAAATATTGACAATATTGAGTTGGCGCAAGGAGAAGAGCTTCTTGTGTATTCGTTAACCGACCTGATTGCTGAAAAGTTTCGTTCACTACTACAGCAAGAAGAGCGCAACAGGTACCGCAGGCAAGATATTTTTGATTTATGTATTTTGTTGCAATGTATTGACGATGTTGATTTGGTTGAAAAGAAAAAGATCCTAGACTCATTGTTAGAGAAATCTAGAGCTAGAGGTATTGAGCCTGCTGTCGATTCTTTTGAAAACGAAGAGCTGAAGAGAAGAGCAAAGGAATATTACGCAACTATTGCAGATGAAATTGAAGGAGAGCTCCCCGATTTCGAGGAATCATTTGGATTCGTGGCTAGTTTTTATAAATCATTACCATGGGAATAATCGCGTCTGATTAAAAATTACATGCAGATAGATCATTGTCACAATAGAAGCAAGAGCTAAATAAAATTAATAGATATATCACTATTTGCTAATTACACATAATTTTTCTGCAGTGCGAAACAACTAATTTTTTATTAAAAGGGATTCTAAAATGATTGATTTTAAAAAAATTAAAGCAAAAAAGCGTGAGAATTTACCAACAGACCCATATGATATTTTTAGGCGAAATGTGTCAAGAATGTCAGACTCTGGTGTTAATGACCTTTGGGCAGGTCAGGTTGATGCCCTAAGAGAATGGCATGATAATAGGGCTAAATCAGATATTTCTTTAGTGCTCAATACGGGAGCCGGAAAAACCTTAATCGGAGCCCTTATTGCTCAGTCATTGCTAAATGAAACAAAAGGAAAAGTAGTTTACGCTTGCGGTTCTATTCAACTTATTGAGCAAACACGAGAAAAATTTGAAAGTTACGGTTTACACGTAACCACATATTTTCAAGGTGATTATAGTAATGATCTGTTTGAACAAAATCAGGCTGTTTGCCTTACAACTTATCAAGCACTTTTCAACGGAAAATCAAAGTTTTTCGCAGAAGATCTAGATGCTATCATCTTTGATGATGCACATACAGCTGAAGGTATGATTAAAAATCATTTCAGTTTAGATATCAGTAGAAGCGATCATTTTGAGTTGTATGAAACTTTATGTGGCTTATTTAACAGCTATTATAAAAGTGTTGGTCGTCAAGCCACCTTTAATGAAATCTTGGCTGGCCAAAACACTACAGTTGAGCATATCCCGCCATTTGAAATATTGAGACATGCTGCAGAAATTAGGCGAATTTTTGAGGGTGCAGATGTCAATAGGGATAAAGATTTATTATTTAGCTGGGAGCATGTAAAAAATCATTTGGACTTATGTGCATTTTTTATATCGACCGGATCTATTCAAATTATTCCGCCTTTTGTTCCAATTAGAACGCTCCCATATTTTCAAAAAGGAGTGCGGCGTGTTTATTTAACAGCAACTTCTTTAGGAATAGATGCTTTTATTAGAACCTTCGGTCAAGAGCCTGACCTTACTATCAAACCAGAAACTCCGGCAGGGCAATGTGAGCGTCAAATATTATTTCCCTTGAAGTCAAAAAATGTTCTTGATGACAGAATGTCATCAAAAGAGATTATCAAAAATGTTAAGGCCTTAGTGATAGTGCCAAGTAAAAATGGTGCAAAAGAGTGGATGGACGTGGGTTTCGTTCCGAAACAAGAAGAATTTACTGAACGGCTTATTGCATTTAAAAAGAGTAAGGGCTTGGAAAAACTTGTTCTTGCGGCAAGATATGACGGAATAGATTTGCCTGGTGATACGTGCAGGGTTTTAGTCTTAGATGGGTTACCTAAAGGCACGACACATCTTGACAAATTTCAATGGGAAACGTTGAAGTTATCTGGAACATTAAGATCATTAATTGCTTGTAGAGTTATACAAAGTCTTGGGCGGATTTCACGTGGAATGAGTGATTATGGTGTTGTTATTGTCTCAGGGAGCGAGTATGTAAAATGGCTTAATACTCCCAAAAACCAATCGTGTCTACCTGAGTTCATTCAGAAGCAATTGAAATTAGGATGTGAAGTTTCTGAAAGCGCTTTTGGTACTGATGATCTTCGAGGAGCTTTAAATAATTGTCTTGAAAGAGATGAATCTTGGCTGGACGCTTATGATCAGTTTATGGATGAGTGCGAAGTGAGTTTTGAAGATTCTGGCGATGAATTGTTGACAAAATTGGCAAAGGCCGAAGTTAAGTTTTCTCAATCGTATTGGGATAGGGATTATATAAAAGCTGCGAAAATATTTTCTGATATATTAAATGAAGCTTTCGAATTTAGTGCAGGATTAGGATCTTGGTATGCGGAATGGCAAGGATATTGTTCTGAGTTGGCCGGTGACGCTGAAGCTGCTCTTTCCCTTTATAGGCGAGCACATTCAGCAACTAAAGGTATGCCAAAAATATCAATGACACGTGAAGATAATCTGAGTGCTGATGATCTCGATCAAGCTATTGAAATTGCAAATGAGTTTGAGATATTCGGAGGATCAAATGTTCGTGCCCCCAAATACTTGGTCAACCATTTAAAAGCTCTTTATAGCCCAGCTAGTACCAATGAAGTGGAAGAAGCATTGAGGTATTTGGGGCAATACCTAGGTTTAGATTCAACAAGACCCGATAAGGAGCACGACATAGGTCCAGATGTTCTTTGGATATCCTCTGGGGTTGCTCTTTGCATTGAGGCAAAAACCGATAAAGAGAGTGGGAGTGGATACCGGAAAGATGACGTTGGTCAAATGGCAAATCACATTCAATGGGTTAGAGAAACATATCCGCAACTAACCGAAATTGTACCAGTATTTATTGGGCCTATAAATGCTGCGACTGATTCCGCAAGCCCAACAGATGATATATGCGTTACTACCCTAACTGAATTTTATAAATTAGGTGAAGTTGTAAAAACTATGTATGAGGATGTTGAAAAGCAATCAATGCCTATAAGCATTAACTCTGTCATAAACACTTTACTGAAAGAGCGATCCCTTATTTGGCCAAAACTCATAGGTGACTTAAGCTTAAAACAACTTAAAAGTCTGTAACCTGATAATTCGAGAAAAAAATAATACATGAAAAATAATAAACGGAACTTAATATTTATTAGTCATGCCACTCCGGAAGATAATACATTTACACTTTGGTTATCTGCCCGCTTGAAAATCTTGGGTTATGAAGTTTGGTCTGATGTTACTAAACTTTTTGGTGGGGAGAAATGGTGGACTGATATTGAAGAGGCTGTGGACGAATACACTTGTAAATTTATCTTGGTTATAACAAAAACATCTCTATCAAAACCTGGAGTGAAGCGTGAGGTTGAGCTTGCTCTACTAGCTGAAGCTAAACATGGTCTTCCTAATTTTATTATCCCTATAATTATTGACGACTCAAGTTTTGGCGGTCAGCCATACGGGCTTTCAGAAAGAAACATTATTTCGTTTTCGAATGGTTGGGGTCATGGTTTGAGTCGTCTTTTGGAAAGGCTTAATCGAGATGGCATACCTAACCAAAGTGTTGGAGATAATCTTGGGATAGCTATTTCTAAGTTGGCGAATCCAGCATTTCAAGTTGTTCAACAGAAAGATGTAGTTGTTAGCAATTGGCTAACAATTGAATCAATTCCTAGTCATTTATTTTTTTACCGTTTACCCATTAAGTCCAAAGATTTTAATAACTCATTTGCAAGCTTTCCTTATCCCTGGTTTGAGTGGGGAGATATGCTTGTCACGTTTACCGAAGCTAATACTTTAAAAAAGTTCCTGCCACCATTCACTAGCCCTACGGCAGCACCGCGACTTGAACTTGCGGCTGTTATAGAAAATCGCCCTCGCAACCATTCTTTATTTTTGCGAATAGAGGTAATTAAAAAAATGAACTATGTTCTATCGACTGCATGGAACGCGCACATGCAGGAATTAGGCTTAGCTCAATATGGGTTATCGAATGGAAAGATTGCATGGTTTTTTCCTGACACAGAGGATTTTTTTGGGAAAAAAGAATTTGCAGATGTTTACGGGGTTGTTAGAAAGAAACAAGTCGTTGGTTTTAGTCCCAAAAACTCGGTGTATTGGCATTACGCAGTTGAAATAAAGCCTTTGTATGGTGCTCAACCAAAACTATGCCTTATTCCTCATGTTGTTTTTACTGAAGATGGTAAAGCGCCGCTTTCAGACAAAAAGAAAATGCATCGTTTACGTAGAGGTTTCTGCAAAAACTGGTGGAATCCAAGGTGGCGCGATATGTTACTTGTCTATTTAAATATTATTGCGCAAGGAAAAGGATTAATTGAAATTAATCTAGATGAGAACTCTTCACTGACTATTTCTAGTAGGCCTATTTTTCTGCAAACCGAAGTGTCTCTTAAAGGAATAGATGGCACTGATGAGCAAGATGATGACAGTGATGTTGCTGTGCCGGTTGATTTAGATGAGAGTGATTACGATGAATGAGCAATCAATAACATTAAATATTTTTGATGAGCCTGAGTTGTGTTTTGGGTTTAATCAAACCACTTCCTTTGCCAAAGATGGGCTCCTTTGGTTTGGCCCGTTAAACGACAATCAAAAACCATCTGCTATGAGAGTTGGCGTTGTGGGATCACCGAATGGCATTTCATTTTATCAAAAATGGGTAAAGCAAATTAACTTACCAATTAACTCTGATAGAGATGCAACTCATCATATCCCTTTTCCTGGCTTTGAAGCGGTATTTGGTACTCAGTGGTTCGAGAAACCGATATGCATGCTAACAATTTCCGAAAATAAAATTTTGGAAACTATTAGGATAAAAGATAGGCATCAAGCAATTTATAACGCTGTGTCTTTATACGAAACTGAAATTCGTCGTTATATTAATGAAGAAGATGCAGCAGTGGTATTATGGTTTGTTGTTATTCCAGAAGAGGTCTACAAATACGGTCGCCCAGAATCTATAGTCCCGCGTTCAATTGCGGAATCCACTCCTGTAAAAATGAATGCTTCACTAGCGAGAAAATTGGAATCTCAGCCTTCTCTCTTTGAGGAAGATAATACTATTGCGGAATTATATAGTTATGAGCTTCACTTTCATAATCAGTTAAAAGCCCGACTACTTGATACAAAAGCTGTAGTTCAGGTTGTCAGAGAAACTACTTTAGCGCCTGAAGCGTTTGTTGTGAACGGAAGGGAGACGCGACAGTTACAAGACAAAGCATCAGTTGCATGGAATCTATGTACAACAGCATATTTCAAATCATCTGGTAGACCTTGGCGTTTGGCGAATGTTAGAGATGGAGTATGTTATGTCGGGTTAGTTTTTAAACTTGATCAAACAAGCCATGACACTAGGAACGCTTGTTGTGGTGCTCAAATGTTTCTTGACTCCGGCGATGGATTGGTTTTTCGTGGGGCAGTTGGCCCTTGGTATTCTAGCGAAACAAAAGAATTTCATCTTTCCGCAGAAAAAGCAAAAGTTATTGCTGAAACTATTGTGGCAGCCTATGAAAGAGAGCATGGATTTCCTCCAAAAGAATTATTTATTCACGGTAAGACCAAGATAAATGATAATGAATGGCAAGGTTTCTGTGAGGGTGTTCCAGAAAAAACTAATGTGGTAGCAATAAAAATTAGAGATGAGCGGCATTTCAAATTATACAGTTCGAATAAAAATCCACTTATTCGTGGAATGTATTTTCAAATTAATCCTCGAAAGGGATATTTATGGACCAAGGGATTTGTACCGAGATTAGGGACATATCAAGGTAGAGAAGTTCCCAATCCTCTCTCTATCGAAATATCCTATGGTAATGCGAATCTTCAACAGGTAATGAAAGATATTCTTGGTTTGACTAAAGTGAATTTTAACCGTTGTGATTTTGCAGATGGAGAGCCGGTAACACTTCGTTTTGCTGATCAAGTTGGAGAAATTTTAACGGCTATCCCTACTACACACGATTTACCTCCGTTGCCATTTAAGCACTATATTTAGTTCGCTAGTGTTAATTTTTAACTCCTGGTTTGAAAAAACTAATTTCGTATTATAGAGATACTTTATGTTCGAATGGATTAAAAAAATTGGGGCAAGACTGCGCAATAAAAATATAAATAATGAGAGTGTGGAAAACTCAGAATTAAATATAACTCCATATTCATCAGACCAGCCTATATCAAGTAGGACAGAAGATAAATTTAATCGCTCTCCGTTTGCAACTCGTATGGCTGAGACAATTGCAACGCGGACGGATTCAAGCAGTATAGTTATAGGTTTATACGGTGCTTGGGGTGATGGAAAGACATCTGTTTTAGAAATGATGATCGAAACTCTAAAGGAATATGATCACGTCATAACAGTGAAATTTAACCCATGGCATTTTAAATCTGAAGAATTACTGCTGCGTGGTTTTTTTGCCACATTGGCCGAAGCTTTAGGAAAATCTTTACCTACCGCAGGAGAAAACATAGGTGAAGCTCTAAAAAAGTATGGAGGTTTGTTATCACTGGGATCACTTACTTTAGGCGGGGTTATTCAACTTAATCCAGGAGAGGCAGCAAAAAACCTCGGCGAGTCATTCTCTACGGTAGAGCTTGATGAACTAAAATTTAGAATTGAGAAGATTCTTCGCGAAAGTGGGCGACGTGTAGTTACTTTTATTGATGATATAGACAGATTAGACCGGACTGAAACGCAAGCTATTTTTAAGCTTGTAAAACTTTCCGCAAGTTTTCATCATACTTCTTATGTTTTAGCTTTTGATGACATTATTGTTTCATCTGCTCTTGGTGAGCGCTATGGTCAAGGAGGACAAGAGGCTGGACGCTCTTTTCTCGAAAAAATTATACAGGTTCCGTTGCATTTGCCACCAGCGGATTCAATTAGCTTACGTGAGCTAGCATTTCAGGGTGTTGATAATGCATTGGCACAAGCTGAGATCACTCTCGAACAAAATCAAATTGATGCATTCGTTCGTCGTTTTGTAGATGGTTTAGAACAAAAGCTCGCTACTCCTCGGTTGGCTAAGTTATATGGAAATGCTCTCACATTTTCCCTCCCTTTATTGAAAGGCGAAGCAGATCCTGTTGACTTAATGCTGGTTGAAGGAATAAGAGTTTTCTATCCTCATTTATATGCCAGAATTCGTGATAATCCTGACCATTTTCTTAATAGGCATAGAAACAATCATGGACCGTTTGATCAAAACAGGCAGCCAGAAAGAGTCGAAATATTAATAATTGAGGGAATGCCTGGGTCAACCGAAGAAGAGCGTGCTCGCGTGCGCACACGACTACTAGAGCCTCTTTTTCCTCGGCTGGGTAATATGGTGTATGGAAGTGAATGGGATGGAATATGGGCCTCAAAACAAAAAATTTGTTCGATACAGTATTTTTTTAGATACTTTACATACGGTGTTCCCAATGGAGATATTGCGGATTCAGAGTTAAATTTACTTCTGAATAATTTAATTGATGCTGATGAAATTGCTGCGACTGAAATTTTCGAGAGCCTTGCTTCAAGGAGGGCAATTCCTCTTATGATTACTAAATTACGAAATAAAGTTGACGAAATAAATGAGGAGCAAGCAGCTGCTATAGCATTGGCCATTTCTAAGAATTGCAAACTTGTTCCACTTGAGCGTGGGCCTATGGTGATGGGGGGGACAGGAATGCAGGCAGCTATTCTTATATCTGATTTGCTGTTACGTATCCCTTCAGGTAATCATAGACTTACATTTGCTGAAAATTTATTAACGTCATCGGCACAACTTTCGTTTGGAATAGAAATGATGAGGTGGTTTCATCATTACGAAGGACGCTCTGAAGAACGAAGAGTTTTTTCTGACGAAGAAGAATCTAATCTTAAACAAATTTTGGCAGTGCGCATAAAGCGAGAAAACAACGAAAAACCTATATATTTTGATTATGCTAAAAGTGCTCCATCTTTATATTGGTTGTGGTCTAACCAGCTTGGAAGTCAATCTGTTTCTGAGGAATTGTCTGCACGGTTTTTACGAAATCCTGAAGAGGTAGATTTATTTTTAGAGTCGTATATTGGTGAGGCTTGGGAAGTTGAAAGTGGATTGCCCCGCCGTGCTGACCTGCGTAGAGAGAGTTACGATTCTATTTCGTCACTAATTGACCCTGAGTATATCGTAGGTAACTTAAGGGAAAGATATGGTGAGCAGCTGGATCATCCGCAGTTCTATTGTAATGAAAGTATGTCTGCGGGATTGCAAACAGCACATCAATTTACCCATATACACAATCAAGTTAAAAATTTATTTCAAGTCACAGAAGATGATTAATGATATGAGGATTAGTTTACAACTACTTTAGGGATTATGACCCGAGTATTGGGAGGTATATTGAATCGGATCCGATTGGGCTTGAGGGCGGAATTAATACTTATGCTTATGTTGAAGGGAATCCTCTTGTAAATGTAGACCCAACTGGATTGTTTCAGGTTCATGGGAATTGGTGCGGCCCAGATTGGACTGGAGGGCAGATCGGATCATATAGCCCACACAGGGCATCAAGTTACAAAGAACCAATCGATAACGTTGATCAGTCATGTAAGACGCACGATATTTGTTACTATGAGTGCAGACAAGATAATCCGTGCGATAAAAGTGCAAGAGGGCAATGCTTTTTAAGGTGCGATAGTGTATTGAGTGCGGGTGCCTGGGATAGTGGAGGTATTTCTGGCACTGCTGTTGGTACGGCGATGGATAGACCGGGATCTAGAGAGGAGCCGAATGACGTATTGTGCGGATGCCCTCAAGATCACCCCTTGCACGATGCAAAATTTTAATGAATTGGTGTTAGATTGTAAGGGAAATGAATATTATGAATGTAAAAAAAATACCCTATACGTTAGCAGTTTTTCATTTGTTATTGTTTTTGGGTGCATTGATTTATTCAACTTCTTCAAGCAACTCAGAATATTCAATGATTTGGTATTTTTTTTATTTCATTGATTTTCCAATTAGTTTATTGCACTTGATTGGGCCTGGCTTGTATATCACAAGAGGAATTCCTATATTGGAGTGGATATTTTATCCTCCATATTTAATACATGGATTTTTGGGGGCGATCTGGTGGTACTATTTGGGACGTATCTTTTTAAATTTTCTTGCCCGTAAATTTCTTTAACCTTACAGCTCAGATATATAAATAATATGTATACAAAGCCCAGCGCTAACCTGCTGGGCTTTTTTATGTGGCACGCTCTAAATAATATTATCGGTAAATTAAAATTTTTTATGGAGGAAATCTGTCCACTCCCCCATTACTGAGACATCTCTAAACTAGAGTTTTCCAGTTTTGT
>CBFGOY010000042.1:0-33436 GCA_965650515.1 uncultured Cellvibrionaceae bacterium
CAACGATGCCCCGACAGTAGCGAATGCCATCCCCGATCAAAATGCAACGGAAGATTCCGCATTCAATTTCCAATTTGCAGCGAATACCTTTGCGGATGTGGATGCCGGAGCAACGCTCACATACACCGCACAACTTGCCGGTGGTGGCACCTTGCCCGCCTGGTTAAATTTCGATGCGGCAACACGCACTTTCAGCGGTACCCCAACCAATGGTGATGTGGGAACGGTTGCGATTGATGTCATTGCCAGCGATGGCAACGGTGGTACCGTCACCGATACCTTCTCCATTGTTATCGCCAACACCAACGATGCCCCGACGGTTGCGAATGCAATCCCCGATCAAACAGCAATAGAAAATGCTGCTTTTAATTTCCAAATACCGGCCAATACGTTTGTGGATATAGACCAGGGAAATACGCTTATCTATAGCGTACAGCTTGCCGATGGTGGTGCGCTTCCCTCTTGGTTGGGTTTTGATGCAGCAACAGGAACATTTAGCGGTACCCCGGGGAATGACGATGTCGGTGTAATCAGGTTGCAAGTGAGTGTGAGTGATGGCAATGGCGGTAGTGCGAGCGATATTTTTAGCATTACGGTAAACAATGTTAATAATGCTCCCACGGTTAATGCACCAACAATAAACCCTGTTGCCCAGGAAGATTCCCCGTTTGCGTTAAATTTTCCATTAAGCATGTTCAATGATATTGATGCAGGTGATTCGCTTGGTTACAGCGCGCAATTAGCCGACGGGCAACCCTTGCCCACCTGGTTGCAATTTAATGCCGCTACCTTGGGCTTTAGTGGAACGCCAACGAATAATGATATCGGCAATTTGAATATCCAATTAATCGCCAGCGATGGCGAAGCAAGTGTAAGTTTCCAATTCACTATTCGCGTTGAGCCAGTAAATGATGCCCCGGTGGCAATTGCTCCGGCCGCTATTAATTCCCTTGAAGATGCTGCGGGTAACCAACTGGATTTATTTGCCATATTCAGTGATGAGGAAACTGCTGCAAATCAATTGCAATACACTATCGTGAGTAACTCCAATCCCGGATTGGTGACCGGGGCAAATATTGATGCTGCAACGGGCACGGTGACCTTTAGTTACGGGGCCAACCAATACGGTTCCTGCGATTTAATTATCCGCGCGCAAGATGCAAACGGTGCTGTGGTAGAAACGCCTTTACGTATCAACATTGCAGCGGTTAATGACCAGCCAGTCTCAGCGGGTATCGCTGATATACGTGTTGATACCGGCGCGTTGCCGCAGCAAATCAATTTGCAAAAAATATTTTCAGATATCGAAGACGGAACATCACTTAGCTACGCGATTATCGCCAATTCCAATCCGGCAGTCGTTACTAATATTCAATTGGACCAAGCAACGGGTACCCTTGTTATCACCTTTGGTTCCGTGGCAGAGGGCGAATCGTTTATTACTGTGCGCGCGCAGGATAGCGAGGGTGAGTGGATAGAAACCCGGTTTAAAGTGTCCATGGCTGCGCCTGTTGTAGTGCCCGAGCAACCCGAGGCTCCCGAGAAGCCGCCAGTCACCCCACCCGGCGTACCGCCAGTGACCGAAGTACCTCTACCGCCAGCGAATAACAACGGTAATTCCGGGCCTGGGGATAACAACGGTGGAGCAGCGCCGCCCTTGGGAATTGATACTAATCTCCCGATGACCCCGGGTACCCATTTGCCACTGGTAGAGCAAAACGATGTTAATGATTTCACCGCGCCGGACGATAAATCCAGCCGCGATTACGAACGAATGGAAGCGCAATTCAATACGCAAAATGTTTCGGTGACGACATTAACTGCATCATCAGCCCTGGTTAATTTAATAACGACTGACGATGGTTTTGCGCCTTGGGAGGCATCGGATTTTAATAATGAAGTGCGCCGCATTCGCGAGCAAATGGACATGGCCATGGAGGAAGAGCAAAGGCGTCGTGAATTGGTGGCTGGCATTACCTTTTCGGTAACAACCGGGCTTTTGATTTGGTCTTTGCGAGCGAGCAGTCTATTGTTAACCCTGATGTCCATGTTGCCGCTCTGGCGAGGCTTTGACCCTTTACCCATTCTGGATGAAGTGAATAAACGCAAAAAAGAATTGGAGCAACAACGTAAAGATCGCAAGCGCGAAGATAAAAGTTCAAAAGAAGTGGGTTATTTATTTGATCATGCGCAAAACAAGCAATCCCGACGCTAATTTTTTGCTTTTTTGATTAAGGGATATAGATGTTAAGTATTACTCCGGCAGTTCGTTTGAGTGTAGGGTTGGTGATTTTGACTATCTCCATCCTGATATTGGCACAGGCCATAGGGCTTGCACCGGGTGTTGAGCGGCAGCAATTGGAAGTACGCAAACGCCTGGCGGAAACGCTTGCATCACAAGTGAGTGTCGCGATTATGCGCGGCGATGAATTGCTATTGCAGTATTTGCTGGAATCCACTGTGGAACGTAACCCGGAAATACTTTCCGCCGCCTTGCGTCGCAACGATGGTGTTTTAGTCGCGCAAACCAAATCCCACGGGCAGCATTGGGCAAACGCAAAACCCCAGGAGTCCACTCCGACCCATATTCGCTTTCCGGTCATGATCAACGGCGCCAAGCGCGCCGATTTCGAATTGAGTTTTGAACCCTTGCTGAGCGAGAGCCATCCGGTTTTTAAATTACCCACATTTGTGTTGTTAATAATTTTTGTTTCGCTCAGCGGGTTTGTCGGCTATTGGTTTTATATCAAGCGGGCGTTGAAGCATTTGGACCCCAGCGCGGTAGTGCCGGCACGGGTGCGCAATGCCTTAAATATTTTGGCCGAAGGTGTTTTGATTTTGGACAGGCGCGAGCAAATCGTACTGGCCAATAACTCCATCATTGATCACTTGCGACGCACTGAACAATCATTGATAGGGAAAAAGGCCAGCAGCCTCGGCTGGTTTCTGGACGAAAAGCAGGAGGTGCGTGAGTACCCCTGGCTAAAGGCAATCGGCAGTGGAGTCAAGCAAACCGGTGTACGGCTGCTGCTCCCCAAGAACGGCGATAGCGATACGATTTTCCAGGTGAACGCCGTGCCTATCCTGGATGCGAATGGAAATAGCCAGGGCACCATCGCTGTATTTGAAGACATTACCGAGCTGGAAACCAAAAGCCGCCTGCTGGAAGAAATGATCCAGCAACTAGCGGTCACGCAAGTGGCGATTGAAAATAAAAATAAGGAGCTAACGTTTTTAGCCACGCGCGATCCGCTGACAAACTGTTTTAACCGGCGCGCGCTTTACGAACATCTCAGCAGCAAATTTGATGGTGCGCGTACGGGAGATGCCGAATTCAGTTGCATTATGGCGGATATCGATTTTTTCAAAAAAGTAAACGACACCTACGGCCACGCCGCAGGCGACGAGGTGATTAAAATGGCCGCTAACAGCTTGCGTGAAGTGGTGCGCGATATGGATATGGTGGCGCGTTTCGGCGGCGAAGAATTCTGTGTGATTTTGCCGGGCGCCCCGCTTGAGCAGGCGCAGTTAATCGCCGAGCGTTGCCGCGAAAAGATTGCACAAAAAGAAACCAATGGCATTAAGGTCACCGGCAGTTTTGGCGTGACTTCCATTCGTATGGGGGCGGTGACGGCAAACCAGTTGATCCAGCAGGCGGACGAAGCCCTTTATTATTCCAAGCAGCACGGACGTAACCAGGTCACCTGTTGGCAACCTGATATGAAAACCATCATCACCGATTCCCAGCACTCCTGATCCCCGCTGAAATTCCGCGCGTTCCAAACTGTCCCAGTAACGACCAAGGGGCCGCAGGCGGGTTTTTGCAACGGATTTCCCTCTGGAGTGATCTTGCCGGTGGTAAATCTGCCACCAGTAATTACAATAGCCCTCGTTTACCCAAACCTGGCCCAGACCGGGTTCATCATTATTCGGGATATCACCATTGAAGCCAGTTAGTCCACAACGTCGCGCACCCGCCTCAGAGCAGACCTCCAACCTATTGGTTCGCCTGCTAAAAGAGGGCGCCTTGATTGGCCTTGGGGCCATTTGCCTTTACTTGCTCATTGCCATGGTCAGCTATGACCCCAATGATCCGGGCTGGTCGCGCACCGGTGAAAACCTGGTGGCGCAAAATGCCGGGGGCCCGTTTGGAGCCTGGATTGCCGATGTATTCTTCTCATTGTTTGGCTACCTCGCGTATTTATTTCCGGTGATGATCGCCTACCGCGCCTGGCTGGTGCTGAAAGACCGCAACCGCGAGGAAGGTATCGATTGGTTGTTTTTCGGGTTGCGTGCCGCGGGGTTGGTCCTGGTCATGGTGGCGGGTACCGGAATTGCCGCCATGCATTACAGCGATGGCCAATCGGTACTGCCTTATTCCAACGGCGGTTTGCTCGGTGCGGCGGTTTCGGATGCCATATTCGGGGCATTTAATTACACGGGTGGAACCCTGTTATTGCTCAGTATGTTTTTGGTCGGGATGACCATCTTTACCGATTTGTCCTGGTTAAAGCTCAGTGAAGACATAGGTCGCTGGACAGTCATGGGCATTCGGAAGGCGATGGAAAAATGGCAGGTATATCGTCGCGAAAAAGCGGAAAAACAAATTGCGGCAAAAGCCCAGGAGCATCGCCGCGAAGTTGTGGAGCAGCATGTAAGGCAGGAAGCCAAACGTATAGCGCCGGTGATTATTGCCGAACCACCAAAAAAGAAACCGGCTCCCAGCCCGCGTGTTGAGAAGGAAAAACAACCTTCATTATTTGAATCACTGGAGCCCGCCGTAGGGACATTGCCCCCGCTCAGCTTGCTTGACCCGGCGGATAAACGCAGTGACAAAGGCTATTCCAAGGAATCGCTGGAAGCCATGTCCAAATTGCTGGAACTGAAACTGAAAGATTTCGGCATAGAGATTGAGGTGGTTTCAGTCCAGCCCGGCCCGGTGGTGACGCGCTTTGAGATCCAGCCCGCACCCGGTATTAAAGCCAGCCGTATTTCCGGCCTCGCCAAGGACTTGGCCCGTTCGCTCGCCGTGGTATCGGTGCGCGTGGTGGAGGTAATTCCCGGTAAATCCGTAATGGGCGTGGAGATTCCCAATGCCCATCGCGAAATGGTGCGCCTCTCAGAGGTTATATCTTCAGAAGCCTACGATAACGCCAAGTCGCCACTCACCATGGCGTTGGGCCATGATATTTCCGGTGAGCCGATCGTTGCCGACCTCGCCAGGATGCCGCACTTGCTGGTGGCCGGTACTACCGGTTCCGGTAAATCGGTAGGCGTTAACGTGATGCTGCTTAGCTTGTTATATAAATCCACGCCCAAGGAAGTGCGCCTGATTCTGGTTGACCCGAAAATGCTGGAACTCTCGGTCTACGAGGGCATCCCCCATTTGCTCACGCCGGTGATCACGGATATGAAAGACGCTTCCAACGGCCTGCGCTGGTGCGTGGGGGAGATGGAACGCCGTTACAAACTTATGTCGGCACTGGGTGTGCGCAACCTCGCCGGTTTTAACCGCAAGGTAGAGGACGCCGCCAAGGCCGGCGAGCCAATCAAAGACCCGTTATTCAAACCGGAAGACAACTATGAAGCCGGTGCGGAAGTTGCTACGGCGCCGGATCTGGAACCCTTGCCCTTTATCGTGGTAGTCATCGACGAATTTGCCGACATGATGATGATTGTCGATAAGAAAAAAGTGGAGCAATTGATCGCGCGTATTGCCCAAAAGGCGCGCGCGGCGGGTATTCATTTAATACTCGCGACCCAACGCCCTTCGGTGGATATCATCACCGGCCTCATCAAAGCTAACGTTCCCACCCGTATCGCCTTCCAGGTTTCATCCAAAATCGACTCGCGTACCATCCTGGACCAGGGTGGGGCAGAGCAGTTACTCGGCCATGGTGACATGCTGTATTTACCCTCGGGTACCAGCGTACCCATCCGTGTCCATGGCGCTTTCGTGGATGACCACGAGGTGCACAAGGTGGTCGGTGATTGGAAGAAGCGGGGGGCGCCCCAATACATTGACGGCATAACCGATGATGACAACAACTCCATCCCTGTGCCCGGTTTGCCCAGTGAAGGCGGTGAAGATAGTGATGGCGAAACCGATGCGCTTTACGATGAAGCCGTACAATTCGTTATCGAATCGCGCAAGGCATCTATCTCCTCGGTACAACGTAAATTGCGCATCGGCTACAACCGCGCCGCACGTTTAATCGAAACCATGGAAGCCGCAGGCGTTGTCTCCTCCGCCGGCCATAACGGCAATCGCGAAGTCCTGGTTCCCGGTGGGCGCGATTAAGCGTTTATCCGGCGTTCATCAGCGCTCGATAGGATTCGGGTGCGAGTCATTCAATTTATACCTGGAAATCCTATGAAAGTTTTATCCCGCATTTTTATCAGTTTGATGTTACTACTTTCGCCAATGGCCAGCGCAGCCGATGACCAGGCCGCAGTGAACTTGCGTACATTGCTTGATGCCATGAATAACCTGCAAGGTGATTTTGTACAAACAACCTATGACAAGGATGGCGTGGAACAGGAAACCAGCAGCGGCAAATTTATGCTGATGCGTCCCGGTAAGTTTTATTGGGAAACCCGCGAGCCGATGCCGCAACTGCTCGTGTCCAATAACAAAACGATTTGGTTATACGACCCGGACCTGGAAACCGTTACCGTGCGTGAATTTACCGATGACCTGCGTGAAACACCCGCGTTATTGCTGAGCGCAGATGCGGAACAATTGCGCAAACAATTTTCAGTGACGCGCGACAGCAACCAAGCACCCGCGGAAGCCTACACGCTTACCCCTAAGGTAACAGAAGGCATGTTCCAGCATTTGACGCTGGTATTCAAAGAGGGACAATTGGTGGAATTTTCTATTAAAGACAGCCTTGGCCAATTGACACGTTGTGAGCTTTCCAGGGTGCAGCGCAACAAACCGCTCGCGGAAGAAAAATTCCATTTCCAGCCGCCGGAAGGCGTTGAAATCCTAAAAGATTAACACCGGGAATTTCATGGATTTATTCGGTTCACCCACACCCGCCTACCAGCCGCTCGCCGCGCGTATGCGCCCGCGTAACCTGGACGATTACATCGGCCAGGAACATTTGCTTGCGCCGGGCAAGCCCCTACGGGAAGCCATTTCACGCGGCCACTTGCACTCCATGATTTTGTGGGGGCCGCCAGGTGTAGGCAAAACATCCCTCGCCAAATTATTTGCGGAGCAGGCGGATGCGCGCTTTGAAACGCTTTCGGCGGTGTTGTCGGGTGTAAAGGAAATCCGCGCGGCGGTGGCCGTCGCGCAACAGGAGCGAATATCCTCGCGTCGCAAAACCATTTTATTTGTGGATGAGGTGCATCGTTTTAACAAATCCCAACAGGATGCGTTTTTACCCTACGTCGAAGATGGCACCTTTATTTTTATCGGCGCTACAACGGAAAATCCATCGTTTGAATTAAACAACGCATTGTTATCGCGCTGTCGCGTTTATGTATTGCGTGGTCTGCAACCCGAGCAATTAAAACAGGTGCTGCTCCAGGCGCTGGGTGACAAAGAGCGTGGTTTGGGCAACCAGGCTATCGCAATCGACGAGGATGCGCTCATGACGCTCGCGCACGCCGCCGACGGCGATGCGCGCAAATCGCTTAATTTGCTGGAAATCGCCGCGGACCTTGCGGATGAACAGGGCGAAAAGAAAGTAATTAATGAACATGTCCTGGCCGAAGTGCTTGCCAGCGATGTGCGCCGTTTTGATAAAGGCGGCGATATATTTTATGAACAAATTTCCGCCCTCCATAAATCAGTGCGCGGTTCATCACCTGACGGGGCTTTATATTGGTTGGCGCGCATGCTGGATGGTGGTTGCGATCCGTTGTATATCGCCCGTCGTGTGGTGCGCATGGCCAGTGAAGATATTGGTAACGCCGATCCGCGTGCCTTGCCCCTGTGCCTTTCCGCGTGGGATGTACAGGAGCGCCTCGGGAGTCCGGAAGGGCAGTTGGCCATAGCCCAGGCGGTGGTGTACCTCGCCTGCGCACCCAAAAGTAATGCTGTGTATAATGCGTTCAACCAGGTCATGGCGGATGTGCGCAACCAGCCAGCCTATGATGTCCCGCTGCATTTACGCAACGCTCCCACCAGATTAATGAAAAATATGGATTACGGTGTGGAATACCGTTACGCCCACGACGAGCCGGGCGGCTATGCAGCAGGTGAAAACTATTTGCCGGAAGACATATCAGGCGCGCGCTATTACCAACCGGTAGAGCGTGGGCTTGAATTAAAGATCCAGGAAAAACTAACGCATCTGCGCGAGCTGGATAAGCAAAGCAAACATCAACGTTACAAAAAATAAAACAGGAATAATCATGCAATGGCTAGCTGTCGCCCTCGGTGGAGCTTTGGGGTCTGTGCTCAGGTTTGCTGCGGTCAGCTATTTAACACCGCTACTTAATTATCGTTTTCCATTAGGCACTTTTTTAGTGAATTTGGCGGGTTCCTTTTTAATTGGTGTGGCCTACGTTGTATTGGTGGAAAAAACCACCCTGGCTGCCGAATACCGATTATTTTTTATTACCGGCGTATTGGGGGGCTTCACCACTTTTTCTGCATTCTCGCTGGAAATATTACAGCTATGGCAGGAAGGGCACGCATTTAATGCAATCGCTTATGCAACAAGTTCAGTGATCCTGGGATTATTGCTGGCCTTTGCGGGTATGGCGTTAACCCAAAAATTATTTTAAAAACCATTAAACTTCCTACAGAAAATGACATCATGCTAGATTCAAAATTACTGCGTACCGCCACCGAAGAGGTGGCAAAAGGTTTGGCCAAGCGCGGCTATGTATTGGATGTAACGAAAATCCAGGCATTGGAAGAAAAACGCAAAGCTATCCAGATTAAAACCGAAAATTTGCAGTCCGAGCGCAATTCCATTTCCAAAGGTATCGGCAAAGCCAAGCAGGCGGGCGAAGATGTAACGCCTATGATGCAAGCTGTGGAAAATATCAAACAACAATTGGTCGGTGCGGAAACTGAACTGGCAAGTATCCAGGCAGAGTGGGATGAGTTTGTTAAAGCCATTCCCAATGTGCCGGCAAATGAAGTGCCGGAAGGGAAAAGCGATGAGGACAATATTGAGGTTCGTCGCTGGGGTGCACCGCGAGAATTTAATTTCAATGTTAAGGATCACGTAGACCTGGGGGCGGATCTCGGCGGACTGGATTTTGAAACCGCTACCAAAATTACCGGAACCCGCTTTGCAGTTTTACGTGGCAGCCTGGCGCGCTTGCACCGTGCGCTGGCGCAATTTATGTTGGAAACCCATACCGGCGAACACGGTTATGAAGAGGTCAATGTTCCTTTTATCGTCAACCGCGACTCACTGTTCGGTACCGGTCAGCTACCCAAGTTTGAAGAAGACCTGTTCAAGCTGACGGATGATCGCGAATTTTATTTAATTCCCACCGCAGAAGTCCCTGTCACCAATATATATCGCGATGAAATTGTTGAAGAGGCCCAGCTTCCTATCAAGCTCGTATGCCACTCACCCTGTTTCCGGTCGGAAGCGGGCAGTTATGGCCGCGATACGCGCGGTATGATTCGCCAGCATCAATTTGAAAAAGTAGAGTTGGTAAAATTTGTTAAGCCGGAAGAGTCTGATGCCGCATTGGAAACCCTGGTCGTTCACGCCGAAGCTATTTTGCAGAAACTTGGTCTGCCGCATCGCACGGTGATTCTCTGTGGCGGTGATATCGGTTTCTCTTCTGCAAAAACCTACGACATCGAAGTGTGGGTTCCCTCGCAAAACAAATACCGCGAGATTTCGTCCTGCAGTAGCTTCCGCGATTTCCAGGCCCGTCGGATGATGGCGCGCTATCGCAGTAAGGAAACCGGTAAGCCGGAGTTGCTGCATACCCTGAACGGTTCCGGTTTGGCGATTGGCCGGACGCTCCTGGCGGTAATGGAAAATTATCAGCAGGCGGATGGCAGTATTTTAATTCCTGAAGTGCTGCGCCCTTATATGGGCGGACAGGCGGTTTTGGCTCCGGTAAAAAAGTAAATCAGGCATTGCCCTATTCGATTGTTGGATTATCCTGAAAGGTGGGAGTTGCGCAGGCGATTCCCACCTTTTTTATAGCAATAAAAAGCAAAGTGAATAGTTTATTTTGCTTGGTTTAGTTGTGGTGCATTGGCTATGGATTATTTTCCTGTCTTCCTCGATTTAAAAAAACGTCGCTGCTTGCTTGTCGGTGGCGGTGATGTGGCTACGCGTAAAGGCCGGATGCTATCCAGAGCCGGCGCTATTTTGCGTGTGGTCGCGCCGGAAATTTCGACTGAGTTACGTGAATTAGTCGCGCACCGGCAAGGCGAATTATTGGAACGCGAATATGCCCGGGGGGACATGGATGACTGTGTATTGGTAGTAGCGGCAACCGATATTGAAAACCTGAATAAAGCAATTTCCGCAGAGGCAAAACAAAAAAATATTCCGGTGAATGTAGTGGACACTCCGGCGCTCTGTACATACATCACCCCGGCGGTAATTGATCGATCCCCGTTAATGATCGCTATTTCCAGTGGTGGTGAAACGCCGGTGCTTGCGCGATTGGTACGCGCAAAATTGGAAGCGCTTATTCCCGCAAGCTATGGAACGCTTGCGCGTATTGCCAGCCAATGGCGCGATCGCATTAAGGCGCGTTTCAGCGATGGTGATAGTCGCCGCAAATTCTGGGAAAAAATCCTGCAAGGTCCCGCTGCGGAATTAATGATGAACGGCCAGGAAGATGCTGCGAATAAATTTATCAACGATGAATTGTTAAGCGATCAATCGCAATTAACGCGCGGCGAGGTTTACCTCGTTGGCGGTGGCCCCGGTGATCCGGAGCTATTAACCCTGCGCGCCTTGCGTTTGATGCAGCAAGCGGATGTTGTGCTTTATGATCGCCTGGTTTCCGATGGGGTGATGGATTTGGTGCGTCGCGATGCCGAACGGATTTATGTCGGTAAACGCCGCGCTGAACATGCGATGGAGCAGGAAAATATCAATCAACTGTTGGTGGACCTGGCCAAACAAGGCAAGCGTGTCTTGCGTTTGAAAGGGGGGGATCCATTTATTTTCGGGCGCGGCGGCGAGGAAATTGAATTGCTGGCGCAGCACAATATTCCTTTCCAGGTGGTACCGGGCATTACTGCCGCATCGGGTTGCGCCGCCTATGCCGGTATTCCATTGACCCATCGCGATTATGCGCAATCCGTTCGTTTTGTCACGGGCCATTTGAAATCGGATGATACGAATCTCTCCTGGCCCGAACTTGCAAACCCAACCCAAACCCTGGTTTTTTACATGGGTTTGGTAGGTTTGAAGGAAATCTGTGAATCGCTGATAGCACATGGCCGCGCGGCAACGACCCCGGTGGCCCTGATTGAAAAGGGCACTACCCGGGAGCAGCGGGTATTGACCGGGCATTTAAATTCTATCGCTGACATTGTGGCGGCAAATGATGTCCATGCGCCTACGCTATTTATTGTGGGCGAGGTAGTAAAACTCCATGAAAGTTTGAAATGGTTTAAAGCACAGTGATGTAAAACCCATCCATGCGCGATCCGGGGCTGGCTTGCATTGGCGTTCGGTTTAATGGGGGATGCCTATAGCGGGAATCAACATTCAGTCGCTAATCGATAGTCACTGCTACCAAAACTTCGATGGGAATGTGATCCATGTTACAAATTTTTAATGTCGCGCGATTAGCCTTCAAGAAAATTGGGATAAAGCCGATGAATTGGCTGAGCGGTATGAAAAACAGGTGCAATCATGGTTTATCTCGGCCCCATTACCCCCCGGCCCCAGCCCGTTAATACACCCTCCCGTCCGTCCAATGTTACGGCTGTGCGAGCTTATGCCCAGGATCAACATGGTGCGGACGTTGATGCGGCACCGGCGGTCAACGTCGGTCCTCCTGGCGGTGTCGAGCGCCGCAAACAGGATAGGCGTAGTAAATCAGGCGATCATTTGGTAGAAACCCGTGGAGGGAAAGATCGCCGCAAATCTGTCCAGGTAAAAATTGACATTATTATTTAGCCTTGAGGATCTTTACGGGAACCGATTTAAAGGCTGGCGTTTTGCTGCGCGGGTCGTGCGCAGTCGCTATCAGTACGTTAGCCTCGGGATAATAGGCCATTATGTTTCCTTTGGGCAGATCGAAGCTGGCCGCCTTTACCGCCTCCATCATTCCGTGCGCGGATACCACATCAACGGGATCACCCGCATTAATTTCCATATCGCTCATATCTTCCGCATTCATTAATACCGTCCAACGCGAATCCGTCCCTCGGTAGGAATCGCTCTCTTCATAAATAATTGAATTAAATTGGCCTTCGCTGCGAATGCTGGCAAGCATGAAAGGGAAATCGGTATTGATGGAGTTATCGCCAAGTGTATGGATTTTAAATGCCGCTTTTTGATTGCGCGTAGGAAAAACGGGGGCACTCAGTAAGCGATTTCCAATGGTGAATTCCTGTTTGGTTTCCGCAATATCTTTTAATTTTTCCAAGCCGGGGATTGTTGCCGCGATAGCGGCGCGAATTGAATTATGCTTTTTGAATTGCTGGAAGTGATAGGCCGCTTTGGGTAGCAAGCGCATCCCAAGTTCGCATAGGATTTCAACTTCAGGCCGCACGTTGTGCAAACGTGTTATACCACCGTCGCTAAGGCGAACATAATTAAACATGGATTCCTGGGTGGTGGATTGCCATTCTTCATCGCGTGCGGTAACGGGAAGGATTAACGCTTCACTGTTTTCCACACCATTCATATGCCCGGCATTCAGGGTAGTCGTTAAATACACTTTAAAGGAAATTTTATCCAGTGCGGTGCGTGCCCATTCGGTGTTTGGTGTTGCTGAAAATAAATTACCGCCCATTATCAATGCCGCATCCATTTTTCCATCCTGTGCCGCTTGCAGGCAGGCGAGGGTATCCAGCCCCGGCGCCCGCGGCAATGATAAATCTAAATGCTGCTCCATTTTTTCCAGGACATCTCCCGCAAGTATGGGTTTTACCCCTACAGTACCGATACCCTGGACATTGCTGTGGCCCCGTAACGGCAACAGTCCTGCGGCAGGTTTCCCAAGCATTCCGCGCAACAACGCCAGGTTGGCAATCGCTTCGACATTATCCACACCGTGCAAATGGTGCGTAATTCCCATTCCCCACGCAAAAATAGCACGCTCCGATTTGGCATAAACATCGGCAAGTTGATTCATTTTTTCCCGGGATAGGCCGCAATTATTTACCAGGACTTGCCATGGGGTATTTTCCAATTCCTGTTTAAACGCAAAAAAATTTTCAGTGTGTTGCGCGATAAATTCAGATGCGATTTGTTGTTTTTCTATTAATGCCTTGGCGATTCCTTTCAGTAGTGAAAGGTCGCTGCCGATTTTGGGTTGCACATATTCCGATGCAATCCAGGTCCCGCCGGTGAGCATGGACTTTGCGCTCTTGGGGACAGCAAAACGCACCAGGCCGGGCTCTTTTGCAGGGTTAATTACGATGACCTGCCCGCCACGTTCGCGGCAATCTTTTAATTGGTGGACAAATCGGGGGTGGTTGGATGCGGGGTTGGCGCCTATCACAAAAATACAATCGCAATTGCCGACGTCTTCCAGTGATACGGTCGCCGTTCCTGTTCCCAATACATTATTAAGCCCAACACCGGTGGCCTGGTGGCAATAGTAGGAGCAGTTATTAACATTGTTGGTCCCATACAAGCGGGCGAGCAACTGCAAAATAAATCCGGCCTCATTGGATGACCGGCCAGAGGAATAAAAGAAACTGCGTTCAGGTTTGGCTGCCGCAAATGCCCGCGCCATTTTATCCAGCGCGAATGCCCAGCTTACCGGCGTAAATTTATTGGTATCCGCGGTTTTGAATAAGGGGTTATTTAATCGGCCCAGATGTTCCAGCTCATATGCGCTGAGTTGCCGGAAATCTTCCAGCGGATGGGCAAATAAATCCTCGGGAATGGGCAACTGTATATCGGTGGATTGTGCCTGGATGCTTTTATTACAGACGGATGGAAATTCATCTTTCTCATTGGTCATACCCCCACGTTGGCCACCCATACCCAAACCACAGGCCTTGCAGGCGTTTTTACTATGTAACGCTTTCGCTGAGTTCAGCAGTCCGATCCGGGCAACTGTCTTGAGCGTGTAGAGCACTTTCTTGGGGCCGCCTCCGACTATGGCGATAGGTTCAGGGGAAGAAGTGTCTTTGTTTGCCATAGCTTTGTCGCTGTCGAAAAGGTTTTACAGGAGGTTAGGAAGGAATAGGTGCGATTGCAACAGGTTAGGACATCGAAACCATATCAAGGGCGCATCTTTAGCCGGCAATGAAGCTACAAATGTTTACATTATCAATAACATGGAATGAATAAGCTCCACCGTTTACCAGCTTACTATTAAAACTCGAGGTTACCCGCATGCGGCTGAAATGGTTTTTGCTTGTTGCAGTGTTGTTACTGGGGGGATGTAAGGATTTACTCAATGCACCCTTGAAGGGTGATGGGAAGAGCACAACGAAATATCAATTGGCAGGCACATGGATTGAAGAAGGAAAGGGCACGCAACTGGAATTGAAGAAAATGCCGGAGCCGGACTGGTTTCAATTTGTAATGCGCGAACCGGACCGCATGATCGAAGGGAAACTGATGGTCGCCGCCTTTAAATATAAGTTGGCGCTGAGTGTAGATGTGGCGAGTTTAACAATAAATGGTGAGCCCTTGGTGCGCGAGGGCAAACAAGGCTATTTTTTGGTGGGGGCCTATTACAGCGATGATGAGCTGCGCATAGTTCCCGTTAATGCCAGGAAGTTCGAGCGGAATTTTGCAGATTATTATTTTGCGACACCGATAGACCCGGCCAGTTTTTGTCCCCGCACCAACGCGATGTGTAAGAACACCTTCACGGGTGGGCATGTGTTGTCCCCAAAGAACCGTCGCAAGTTTAATGAAGATTTTGAGCGGTATTTCAGGACAGTATTCCCCAGAAGTGATTCAGCCGTATTTATTCCTTCTCGCTAGGGACCAACCTTCGCCCTGCTTCCTTACTTAACATTGAAGTTAGGTTAAAAATGTTAGGGCTAACATCGGGAATGTGGCGCACGAATTATCAAATTATTCATTAAATTATGTTTGACAGCGCTGTCATAAGGTTTTAAAGTAGCTTCAGTTGATTGAGATTCCAAGCTGAAACAGCTTGTTTTGATTGGTTAATGGTCTCTCACCGTCGATGTCTGGTTGATGCATCGACGTCTCCCTCTTGCCCTCTGAGTTTCAGAGGGCTTTTTTTTGCCCGTTGGGTTTTGGTAGTTGGTAGCGTAACCAATCATCTGTCCCCGGCACCCATGTGTTTCCTTGAATTCTTACCGTAGCGACTAGGTTATTCAGTGCTTAGCTGGCATAATCGACGCCCCGATTTTTCCGGGTTTGCCCCAGGTTACCTTGAGGTGGGCCCTAGTGGCGAGCCAGGCCGATTATGGCTGTGAGGCGAGCTTTCCTGTCAGTTAGAGGATTACCATGAAGCCAGCCGTAAAACCCCGTAACCCCAATTTTTCATCTGGTCCTTGCAGCAAGCGCCCAGGTTATAGCCTTGATCAACTCGATATTTCCACCCTTGGCCGTTCACATCGTTCCACTATCGGAAAAGCGGCTTTGCAACGTGCATGTGAAGATACCGCTGAGTTGCTGGGCTTGCCGGCCGGTTATCGTGTTGGTGTGGTCCCCGGTTCGGATACCGGGGCCGTGGAAATGGCTATGTGGTCATTATTGGGCGCGCGCGATGTGGATATCCTGCAATGGGAGTCTTTTGGCAAGGGTTGGTTGAGCGATGCCACCAAGGAACTGAAGTTGACTGTAAACGCTCACGAGGCGGACTACGGCCTGCTGCCGGATTTGTCCAGGGTTAATTTTGATAACGACGTGATTTTCACCTGGAATGGCACCACCTCGGGCGTAAAAGTTCCCAATGGTGAATGGATTCCGGCCGATCGTAAAGGTTTAACTATTTGCGATGCCACCTCCGCCGTATTCGCCATGGAGTTGCCTTGGGAAAAGCTCGACGTAATCACTTATAGCTGGCAAAAGGTGTTGGGTGGCGAGGGCGCGCACGGCATGTTGATCCTTAGCCCGCGCGCGGTCGAGCGCCTGGAAACCTACAAGCCAAGCTGGCCGATGCCAAAATTATTCCGCATGACCAGCGGCGGCAAGTTGCAGGAAGGTATCTTTAAAGGCGATACCATCAACACCCCATCCATGCTGGCTGTCGCGGATTACCTGGACGCATTGGATTGGGTCCGTTCCATCGGTGGTGTTAAGGAAACCATCGCACGCTCCAATGCCAACCTGGCAGTATTGAAAAAATTTGTCGCCGCCAACGACTGGATTGATTTCCTGGCACAAACACCGGAAACCCTGTCCAACACCAGTGTTTGCTTCACCGTGAAAGCCACCCCTGACCAGGTTAAAACCATGGTCAAGTTACTGGATAAGGAAGGCGTGGCCTACGACATAGGCGCCTATCGCGATGCTCCTCCCGGCCTGCGTATCTGGTGCGGGGCTACGGTGGACGCGGAAGACCTCGATGCGGTATTGCCCTGGTTAACCTGGGCTTATCAAGAGGCGACAGCGGCGTAATAGTGATGTAACGACTCAGGCCGTGTTTTTACACGGCCTTTTTGTTAGCAGATTTGAGGAAGAAGACCATGTTTAAAATAAAAACTTACAACGCCATCTCGATAAAAGGCCTGAATCGTTTTCCCCGCGAAAAGTACGAAGTGGCCAGTGATATAGGCAGCCCTGATGCCTACATTTTGCGCAGCCACAAGTTGCATGGTGAGCCGTTGCCGGAATCGGTAAAAGCTGTGGCGCGCGCCGGTGCCGGCACCAATAACGTCCCCGTTGAGGAATACACCAAAAAAGGCGTGGTGGTATTTAACTCGCCGGGTGCCAACGCCAATGCTGTGAAAGAATTGGTGCTTGCCGGTATGTTACTGGGATCGCGTGGCATTGTTTCAGGTATGCAGTACGTGAACGGCCTGACCCACATGACTGATGCGGAAGAGATGTCCAAATTGCTGGAAAAGGAAAAAGCCAATTTCGCCGGAATGGAAATCCAGGGTAAAACGCTGGGTATCGTCGGTCTCGGTGCAATTGGCTCATTGATTGCGGATGCCGCGTTAGCGCTGGGAATGCAGGTTGTCGGGTTTGACCCGGCGTTATCGGTGGAGGCCGCATGGCGCCTGCCTAACCAGGTCGGTTGTATGGAAAACCTGCAATCCCTGCTGGCGCGTTCTGATTACATCACTTTGCATGTGCCTGCGATCCCTGCCACCAAGCATTTGATTAATGCCGATACCTTGAAAGTGTGTAAAAAGGGGGCGGTGCTGTTGAATTTTGCCCGTGAAGCGATTGTCGATGCCCATGCAGTGGTAGAGAGTCTGGACGCTGGCCACCTGGGCAAATACATTTGCGATTTTCCGGAGCCAATCCTGCTTAACCGTAAGGACGTGTTGGCCATGCCGCATATAGGCGCCAGTACGGAAGAGGCGGAAGAAAATTGCGCGATTATGGCAGCAAACCAGTTGGTAGACTTCCTTGAGAACGGCAATATCAGGAATTCAGTCAACTTCCCGGCGGTATCCATGGATCGCAACCAGGGCATTGGGGCGCGTATCACCTTCTCCAATGGGAATGTTTCCGGTGTCCTTGGACATGTGCTTTCAGTGTTGGCCGACTATAAGGTCAATGTGATCGATATGGTTAACAAGAGCCGCGGCGATATGGCTTACAACATCATTGATGTTGAGCAGGTGCCTTCCCCCGAGGTCATCAATGCCTTGGCCAGGGTTGAGCATGTCATTGCCGTGAGGGTGATTTAATCTGCGGGTTATCCAGCTAAACAGCAGGGGGCAAATGAATGTACAAATTGATCTTTTTTGTCCCCGAGTCCCATCTTGAAGTCGTCAAAGCGGCGGTCTTTGCAGCAGGTGCGGGGCATATCGGTAATTATGATCAATGTTGCTGGCAGGTATTAGGGCAGGGGCAATTCCGGCCGCTACCGGGTTCCGATCCTTATATCGGCCAACAAAATCAGCTTGAGCTGGTGCAGGAATACCGCGTTGAAGTGGTATGCGCCGATAAGCTCATCAAACCAGTATTAAAAGCGTTACGTGCCTCCCATCCTTATGAAGAACCGGCTTTTGATGTCTGGCAGCTTGCCGACTTGGAGGCTGGTAGTTGAGCTCCCGGTTGTTTGAGGCTTTATCGTCTGAGCTATTACCTATAGCGTCATCGAGCGGTGCCCCTGCCGCTGTCATCCTATTGTTGAGTCGAGGTGACGAACCGGCCCTGTTATATACCAAGCGTGCATTGCATTTGCGTAGCCATCCAGGGGAGGTCTGTTTTCCGGGCGGGATGCGTGAGCCGGATGATGGAAGCCTGGTTGCGACGGCCCTGCGGGAAATGGAAGAGGAAATAGGCTTGCCGGTAAACCAGGTACAGCTTTTAGGGCGTATGCCCGAATTCCATACCCGTACCGGCACAACGGTCGTCCCTTTTGTTGCGAGTGTTGATGGCAGCTACCCATTAATACCGTCCCTCGATGAATTGGATTCGTTTTTTTGGGTACCGCTTGCCTTATTCAACCAGGGGATCAAGGTGAAAGAGGATGTATTTGAGCGGGAGGGCCTTAGCTATCGGATTCCTGTCTATCACTACCAAGGTTATGAAATTTGGGGATTCACCGCCGCCGTAACTGCCAAACTCCTGGAATTGTTGCAAAAGGTGGAACTCACGGAATAATGGCGACAGTTTGTTTTAACTATTGTATCTGCACGGATGTGGTCGAGGTTATATCGATCCGAATGGAAGCGGAGCAAATCTGCGCGCATTCACCACACTTGAGGAATGCTACACTGGATTAACGATGCCAGGAATTACGCTCAACGGTTGTGGAACGGGCCCGCGCAATCCGAAATTGGAACAGCGGCGGTAGATTATCCGATCTTTTCGGGCTATCTTGTGCTCGCCGATTTATGGCCCGGGGCTGGGCTGGCAACATTGGCTTCGCGCGCCTGTTGATTTTATTCGCGTTGGTTTTGCGCACACCTGGGCTGTGTACTGGCGATGGAATCTGGTGTAACCGGCTTAATATCTTTGCCAGAGAATTATTTTTACGGTTCACAATAACAATAGTGGAGATAAATGCATGTCGCTGAATTACGACAGAACCCTCGCGGAATTATTTGCGCAATCCTGTAAGCAATTCGCAGACTGTAATGCTTTCACTTGTATGGGGCATACACTCACATACGCGGATCTTGATCAATTATCGGGGCGTTTTGCCGCATATTTGCAACAGCATACGGATTTGCAACCAGGCGACAGAATTGCAGTGCAACTGCCTAATATCCTTCAATACCCGGTAGTGGTTTTCGGGGCGCTGCGTGCGGGATTAATTGTTGTCAACACCAATCCGCTTTACACACCACATGAAATAAAGCACCAATTGAATGATTCGGGTGCTAAAGCCCTGGTGGTCCTGGCTAACATTGCCAAAAACGCAGCGTCCATTGTGGGTGAGACAAACGTTAAGCACGTCATTGTGACTGAACTTGCGGATTTGCATCCGACCTTGAAGCGCGTATTGCTTAATTTTGCGGTTAAATATTTAAAAAAAATGGTGCCGCCTTTTAAATTTCCGCAACAAATTTCGTTAAACAAAGCATTAGCCCTGCCACAAAGGACCTGGACACCCGTATCGCAAACGCCGGAAGATGTCGCGGTGTTACAGTACACCGGGGGAACGACGGGGGTAGCGAAAGGGGCAATGCTTACGCATCGCAACCTGGTTGCCAATATGGCGCAATTGAACGAACGCATGAAAAATGTTTTTCGTCCCCGGAAAGAATTCTATATTGCGCCCCTTCCCTTGTATCATATTTATTCATTCACTGTTCACTGTACCTCGGCACTTGCGCTGGGTAATCACAGTTTATTAATCCCCAATCCGCGCGACATCCCCGGCTTCATAAAAACCATAAAGGGAAAACCATTCACGTTCTTTGTCGGGTTAAATACGTTGTTTAACGCACTGATGCGCAATCCTGAATTTTCCAAGCTGGATTTCAGCCATTTGCAATTGACCTGCTCTGGTGGTATGGCATTGACCGCTGAAACCGCAAAGCACTGGGTTGAGGTCACCAGGGCGCCTATAAGTGAGGGGTATGGTTTAACCGAAACATCGCCGGTAGTCTCCAGTAACCCGTTGGAAAATGTGCAACAAGGCACTGTGGGGTTGCCGTTGATCGACACTGAAGTCAAAGTGATTGATGAGCACAATAATAGTTTGCCGTTCGGTGAAGCGGGCGAACTTTGTGTGCGTGGTCCCCAGGTAATGAAGGGCTATTGGCAGCGCCCTGACGCGACAGCGGAAGTGATTGATAATGAAGGCTGGTTTAAAACCGGTGATATCGCCGTTATCCAGGCAGACGGATTTATAAAAATTGTTGATCGTAAAAAAGATATGATCAATGTCAGTGGTTTCAAAGTATTCCCTAATGAAGTGGAAGACGCGTTAAGCAGTCATCCTGATATTGTTGAGGTAGCTGTGGTGGGTGTTCCGGATAGCCAGGGCAGTGAAATTGTTAAAGCATTTATTGTTACGGCCAACGAAGCATTGACCGTTGAGCAAGTGCGCACATTCGCGAAAGAAACCCTAACTGCTTACAAGGTTCCCCACTTGATTGAATTCCGTAAGGAATTACCAAAAAGCAATGTTGGTAAAATTTTACGGCGCGAATTACGTGACCAGGAAATTACCAAAAGCGCCAAACAATAATTTATGAAGCGAGCGCTCATTTTATCGGGTGGCGGAGCACGTGCCGCTTATCAGGTTGGGGTATTAAAAGCGCTGGCGGATATTTTGCCAGACGGCATTGAAAACCCATTCCCCATTATTTGCGGCACTTCCGCCGGGGCAATCAATGCGTTGGCGATTGCTGCGCATAAAGGTAATTTCAAATCCGCAGTAAATGCCCTTGCCAACATGTGGCAAAACCTTGAAATAGGTCAGGTCTATCTTTACGGATGGACCGATATTTTCAAAGGGCTTTCTTATATTGGCTTTTCCCTGATGAACGAGGGGATGGGGCGCCGCCGTCCGCTATCGCTGTTGGACAATGGCCCTCTATGGAACCTATTGGGTTCAAAAATCCATTTTGAAAACCTGGCCGATTCAATATCTTCCGGAAAGTTATTGGCTGTCAGTATTTCAGCCATGGGTTATACATCGGGGCAATCGGTTAGTTTTTTTCAGGGACATCCGGATTTGCAAGGCTGGAATCGCCATCGTCGCATAGGGGTCCCCACCCATTTAAGGCTCGAGCATTTGCTCGCTTCCTCCGCTATCCCGACGATTTTTCCCGCGGTGCGCATTAATCGCGAATATTTCGGGGATGGCGCCTTGCGCCAGCTTGCACCTATGAGCCCGGCATTGCATTTGGGTGCTGATTCGTTATTTGTAATTGGTGTGAGCGGTAATCGCACCGCTGTCAAAGCCAATCGCCGTGTTCCGCATCGACATTCGCCATCCATGGGCCAAATTGTCGGCCATTTGTTTAACAGCGCTTTTGTGGATGCAATGGAAAGTGATTTGGAGCATTTGGAGCGCATGAATCAGTTACTGAAATTGATTCCGGAAGAGCAGCGCATCAAAGAAGGAATTTATTTACGGCCAGTGGAAAATATGGTGATTTCGCCGTCCTCACCCATCGATAGTATTGCGGGGCGCAATGTGCGCTATTTGCCAAAAAGCTTGCGCTTCTTTATGCGTGCCACGGGTTCTACGGCAAAAGGAGGCGGGGCTACCGCAGCCAGTTATTTGTTGTTTTCCAAGGAATTCATTAATGAACTGATGGAATTGGGGCGTGCGGATACGCTGGCGGCCGCAGAAAACATATATGAATTCTTTGCACGTAAATAAAGTCTATGCACAGGTAAAAATAAAAACGCCGCGTGAACGCGGCGTTTTTTAGCGTTACGCGCGGCGCCTGAAGAGCGGCAAGGGCTGATCCACAGATGCTTGATAATATTCCTGGAAATCCTGCAAGGACTTAATTGCTTCTTCCAGGTTTGTTTCCGGGTTGGCGAATGCGAATGCGTTAACCCCGCAACGACGTAAATAGCAAAGTTGGTCGCGAATAAAATTACCCACCGCACGCAACTCGCCAGTAAAACCGTAGCGCTCACGTAACAGGCGGGCGGTTGAAAAGGCGCGGCCATCCATAAAAAGCGGAAAGTTCACTCCGATAACCGGAAAGCGGTTGGCTTCCTCCCCAATCAACTCGGCACCTTCATCACTATCCAGCCATACACCGATATCAGTGCGAGCCTGGAGCTTTTCCTTTTGGGCTAACCAAACACTGGCGGGGATAATAACCTGCCCGGCAGGCACTTCCGGCGCATTAGCCTCGCCTTCAGGTTTGGCAATCAATGCCCAGGTGTCCTCTGTGATCTGGCCGTCTTTAATGAGCTTTGGCATAAACTTTCTCCTTGAAGGGAGCGGCGCCTATACGGCGATAGGTATCAATAAACAATTCTTCGTCAGTGCGATTGGTGAGGTAGACATCAACGATTTTCTGGATCACCGATGGCATCTCCATCGCACTGAAGGATGGGCCGAGCACATCGCCCAATGATGCATCGTTGCTGGCGTTACCGCCCAATTGCACTTGATAAAATTCCTTACCGGATTTATCCACACCCAAAATACCAATGTGGCCCACGTGGTGGTGGCCGCAGGCATTCATACAACCGGAGATGTTCAGGTCGATGTCGCCGAGGTCATATACATAATCCAGATCGTCAAATTGACGTTGAATCGCTTCGGCAATGGGAATGGATTTAGCGTTGGCAAGCGAACAAAAGTCACCGCCGGGGCAGCAAATAATATCGGTGATAGTACCGATGTTGGGCGTCGCAAAACCGGCTGCCTTGGCTTTTTGCCAGAGGCTGAACAGTTCGGTTTTCTTCACATCGGCGAGTACTATGTTTTGCTCATGGGTAGTGCGCGCCTCACCGAAGCTGAATTCATCCGCCAGGTCAGCGATGACCTCTAACTGGCTGTCGGTGATATCACCGGGGGCTACACCGGTCGGCTTTAATGATAAGGTTACAGCGGCATAACCGGGGATTTTGTGCTCACGCACGTTGCGCGTTAGCCATTTGCTAAAGGCGACACTGCCAGCCGCTTGTGAATTCACGGCGGCTTGCGCCGCGGCATTATCAATGGTTTCGTAGGCCGGTGCGGTAAAGAAGCCCTTGGCGCGTTCGATCTCGGCGCGGGTGAGCTTGTTATGACCATCTTTTAAGTGTTGCCATTCATCTTCCACTTTTTGGGCGAAGACTTCCGGGGTCAAGGCGCGCACCAGAATCTTGATGCGGGCTTTGAATTTGTTGTCGCGACGGCCGTAGAGGTTATATACCCGCAGGATAGCTTCGAGGTAGGAAAGCAAGTCTTCTTCCGGCAGGAACTCACGGATGGTGGCACCAATGCAAGGCGTGCGCCCCAAACCGCCGCCTACGTATACTTTAAAACCGATTTCCCCGTGATCATTAAGCAGCAGTTGCAGGCCGATATCATGAACTTGTACTGCTGCGCGATCCTGGGTTGAGCCGGTCACGGCGATTTTGAATTTCCGTGGCAGGAATGCAAATTCCGGGTGGAAGCTCGACCACTGGCGAATAATCTCGCAATAGGGACGCGGGTCAACAACTTCATCCGGCGCTATGCCGGCAAATTGATCCGAGGTGGTATTACGAATGCAATTACCGCTCGATTGGGTTCCATGCATACCCACATCGGCTAATTCGGACAGGATATCCGGCACCTCGGTGAGGTCCGGCCAGTTGTACTGGATATTTTGGCGAGTACTGACGTGGCAGTAGCCTTTATCATAAAAACGCGCGATATGGGCCAGTTTGCGCAACTGTGTTGAGTTGATCATGCCGTAGGGCACGTTGATGCGCAGCATGGGCGCCAAACGTTGTACATAAAGGCCATTCTGCAAGCGTAACGGCAGGAACTGTTCAGGCGGAAGTTCACCCGCCAGGAAGCGTTCGGTTTGCCCGCGAAACTGGGCGATACGTTGACGCAGGATAGTGTTGTCGTACTCGTCGTAGATATACATGTAACTAGATACCTATCAATTAGAGCTAAGGCTCTGGCAATTAGAGCTAAGGCTCTTTGGCAATCAGAACTTCACGGCTCTTGTGGAACCGGCCATTTGCGATGACAGCCGGGGTGAAAAATCGAGGCGCGCAGAATACAGGAAAAGCCGGCTTCCGGCGAGGTTTGCGGCGGCAAGATAACAGCAGAATCCAAAGATGTGAACAACTCTTTGCGCCTAAGCTTGTTCCTGCAAGTTATGAAATCGCATCGCCAATGGGGCCGGTGCTGGTATCATGGCCTTATTGATTTTTTCTCTTTCCAATAGCTATTTAACTTATGCGTGCTGATGTCAACCAGTTATTTATCTTGCCTCCTTGTGTCGGGGAAATTCAGATACTGCATGCGCAGCGGGATTTTTTGCTTATCAACAAACCGACCCGGTTACTCAGCGTTCCAGGCCGCCATCCACAAAATCACGATTCAGTCATCAGTCGTTTGCAAAAAGATTATCCGACAGCCGGTATTGTCCACCGGCTGGATTTTGATACTTCCGGCCTGATGGTGATTCCGCTTAACAAAGCAGCTTTGTCCCATATCAGCAAACAATTCCAGGCCCGGACTATCAGCAAATACTATATTGCCGTGGTGGCGGGGTTAATGGAGCAGGATGAAGGGATTATTGATTTGCCCATCGCTGCCGATGAAGGCCCCAAATACAAAATTTGTGCTGAAACAGGCAAAGCGTCGATAACAGAGTATCGGGTGTTAACCCGCGATACCCTGGCCAATACCAGCAGGGTTTTATTGCATCCCGTTACCGGGCGTTCCCATCAATTGCGCTTGCATTTGCAATCGCTGGGACACCCCATTCTTGGTTGCGAGTTTTATGGCGGCTCGTTCGCGCAATCGGCGGATCGGCTATTGCTTCATGCCAGTGATTTACAATTCATCCATCCCACCACGGGTGAGCTTGTACAAATTACTTGTGGGCCGGATTTTTAATCGATCATGCGATATAAAAATTTTTTATTTTTTTGATTTAATTATCCCTGCCCATATTTTATGGGCAGGGTAACGCAATTTAATGATCTGAAGCTTCGGCGGCGCCGATACCGGTTTGTGAGCGAACAAATTGCGCATCAAATGCAGCTTGTTCCGATTTGGCAGTCGTGGAGTTATCAAGCAGGGAAAAAATCCAGATCCCGACAAAAGCGACGCTGATCGAAAAAATAGCCGGATATTTGTAAGGAAAAATCGCTTCCGCATTGCCGAATGCATCGACCCATACAGTAGGGCCGATCACTACCAATACCACCGCGGTCAACAATCCGAGGGAGCCACCGATAACCGCCCCGCGCGTGGTGAGTTTGCGCCAGTACATGCTCAGCAACAAAATCGGGAAATTCGCGCTGGCGGCTACACAAAATGCCAGTCCTACCATAAAAGCGACATTTTGATTTTCAAATACGATCCCCAGCAGCACCGCAATGATGCCCAGTGCAATAGTGGCGATACGTGATGCGCGCATTTCCCTGCGCTCGTTGCGTTCGCCTTTAAGGATTAGCGTTGCATAAAGATCGTGGGAAATAGCGCTGGAACCTGCGAGCGTCAGACCCGAAACAACGGCCAATATAGTTGCAAAGGCAACGGCGGAAATAAAACCGAGCAGCATATCGCCGCCCACCGCTTGTGAAAGACGGATGGCTGCCATATTACTGCCGCCGATCAATGCCCCGTTGCTAAAATATTCCGGATGCGTAGCGAGTAAAACAATTGCGCCGAAACCGATAATAAAAGTCAGGATATAAAAATAACCGATAAAACCGGTGGCATAAAATACGGAACGGCGCGCCTGGATTGCATCGCGTACGGTAAAAAAGCGCATCAAAATATGGGGTAAACCTGCGGTACCAAACATTAATGCCATGCCCAGTGAAATTGCGGAGATCGGGTCTGAAACCAGCGTACCCGGTGCCATAATTGCATCGCCTTTACTGTGCACCTTTATTGCTTCGGCAAACATGGTTTCAAAACTAAAACCGAATTGCACCATCACCAATATCGCCATTAATGTTGCACCGGATAGTAAAAGGATTGCTTTGATTAATTGTACCCAGGTAGTAGCGAGCATTCCGCCAAAGGTGACGTACACGGTCATGAGCACACCTACGATAGCTACCGCCGTTTCATAGCGCATACCGAATAGCAGTTCAATTAATTTTCCTGCGCCGACCATTTGGGCGATCAAATAAAAAATCACAGTGACTAATGAGCCGCTCGCCGCGAGTATGCGAATGGGCTTTTGTTGCAAACGAAATGATGCCACATCGGCAAAGGTATATTTACCCAGGTTGCGCAGCGGTTCAGCGATTAATAACAACACTAACGGCCAGCCGACTAAAAAACCAATTGCGTAAATCAAACCGTCGAATCCGGACATATATACCAGTCCGGCAATTCCCAGGAACGACGCGGCGGACATGTAATCCCCCGCGATTGCCAAACCGTTCTGGAAACCGGTGATGCCGCCTCCGGCTGCGTAAAAATCTTTCGTCGTTTTTGTGCGTTTGGATGCCCAGACAGTAATGCCGAGGGTAAGCACGACAAAAAGGATAAACATAAAAATTGCAGAACCGGGGGCCATGCTGTTGGACTGCGCGAACACGGGCAGGCTGAAGGCGGCGCCGGATAACAGCAGCAAACGGGAAAAAATAATCATTACTTTAACGCCCCCGCTTTGTTGAGAATGGCCTGGTTCAAAGGCTCCAATACGCGATTGGCGTAATACACGTAGATTCCGGTTATTACAAAACACAACAGGATGATACCCAAGCCAAGGGTAATTCCGATGGAGGTCACACCCTCGCCAACAGGATCACCCAATGATTCAGGAGCGAAAGCAATTGCCAATATCAGGACGAAGTAAGCCGCAATCATAATAATGGAAAGTGGCCACATGATTTTTTTTCGCGCGCGGGTCAGCGCCGCGTACTCCGGCCACTGCCGGATGGTCTCAGTATGGTTCATAAGTTTTCCTGTTCTTTATTGGGTATTGGTTTATGCAGGTAATGATTGGGTCGTGTGGCGGCCTTATGTTGCCGCATGTTTTTGTATTTTTTTGTTATCGCTGTTGGTTCTGCCTGGATTGGCAGCGCAGGGATTCTAGCAGCCATAGCGCTACGACAGAATAGTGGGAGAGGATAATTACGACGATTTGCACCGGGCCTTTATCAAGCCCGGGTTATCAAGCCGGGGATATGTTTTAAATCCAGCCCTTCTGGCGCGCGATACGCGCAGCATCCACCCGATTAACAGCATGGAGTTTGGCTATGGCTTCGGAGAGATAATTACGTACGGTACCTTCGGATAAACAAAGCACAGTGGCGATTTCAGCCGTGGTTTTTCCTTCAGCGGCAAGGCGCAATGCTCGACGCTCCTTGTCATTGAGTGGGTCGGCTTCGCCCAATGCCATCATCGCCAATTCACCATCAATGACGCGTTTGCCTTCCATCACTTTATAAATGGCTTCAATTAATTGTTCCGAGGGAGCGTCTTTTAACAGGAAACCCGCGACGCCCATATCAATTGCACGGCGGATATAACCAGAGCGACCGAAAGTGGTGATGATAATGGTTTTAGTCGGTAACTTTTGTTGCAGAACCCATTGCGCCAATTCCAGTCCAGAGCGACCGGGCATTTCTATATCGGTTAATAAAATATCGTAGGCATTCTGTTTCATCAGCAACCAGGCGCGGTCGCCATCCTCGGCCTGGGTAATTTCAAAACCGGTTTCCATACCGAGGAGCGCGGCTAATGCACCGCGCACCATGGATTGGTCTTCTGCTAATAAAATTTTCATTATTGTTATGACTCCTGGCGATGCAATTCACGCGAAGGTAATGAAATAATAAATTCACAACCTTTATTAATGGAAGATTGCAGATCGCCCGCCAGCGCATGCAGGCGCTCCTGGATTCCTTGCAAACCATTGCCGGGCACCAATGATTTTACAATGCCGTTGTCGCGCATCGTCACCTGGATCCTATCGCAATGTTTGCTGAATTCTATTTGGCAGTGATCGCCTTTACTGTGGCGCAAAATATTGGTGGTTAGCTCGGTGAGTGCCAAAATCACGGCTGTTTCGGCGCGTGGGGATAATTGCGGAATATCACCGTTTAACTCAACGACAAACCCTTTTTGCCGCAGGCGTTCACAAAGTTCCATCACTTCGCCAGAGAGTCCACGATGTTTATAGCCGGATACCGTTTGGCGCACCAGGCTCAAGCTATTGCGCGCAATTTGATGCAATTCAGATAAATGTTGCTTTGCAGCTTCGTGCTTTTCCTGCGCTAATAATTTTTCCGCCAGTTCCGCTTTTAAGGCAATACTGGATAATGTGTGCCCCAAAATATCGTGCAGGTCGCGGGCGATGCGTTCGCGTTCGGCGATAACCGCGAGTTGTTCAATTTCCTGGTGGCTTTTTAATAAATTAAAACGTGCATCCATTCGCATACGCTCCACGTAACCAATAATCCCAATTGAAATTAAACCGGAAAGCGCGGGAAACGCAAAAAATGGGAACGGATAATCGAACTGGTAATGCAAGCAAAGGATCAAGGCGATTAACGCGGCGGTAATCGTTAGCCAGGTTTTAGTGCGGTATGAAAAACCAATTACAAAACCTATGTAGGAAAAAAATGTGCTCGAACCTTGCGAATAAGGTGTAATGACAATAGCCAAGAGCACCATTGCAGCCACTGATTTCCAGATATTTTGGGGCTTGGACTGTATGGCCCACACATAAAAACCTACAAACAGGAAATACGCCCCGACCAGCCATCCCATCTCAAGCCCGTCCATAGGCGTGTAATAAAGCGGAACGAAATACCAAAGGCTGAAAATTAACCATACCCAGGATTTGGGGGCATGGAGTGAACCCCGGCAATGGCTTGGTCGCTGGTGGATAGATGAAATGATATGCATCAAAAGTACCTGCACTGGGGTCTGAAACCTGAAAATTTGCCCCTTAAGCTAACCAGAAATAGCCCAAATGCAAACAGTCAGGATAGATATTTGGATAGTGTGAAGGAAACCCTTCTGTCGGGCCAGCAGGTGCCGTCACCAGCAAAGCGTGACAAATGTCAGTTAACTTGGGGTTTACAACGACGATTTTTAGTATTATTTTGATATCTAAATGATATCAATTTTTGATTGCAAAGGAGAGAATCATGGTTCATGAAACCGAAGCGCGCAGTGGGTCGGGGTATTTTCTATTAGTCGTATTATTTACCCTTCAATTGGCAACCGGGGCGGCCTTCCTGTTTCTTCCCGGTTTGTTGAAGATTGCCGCTGCGCTACTAGCGGTATTGGTCTTTATCTGCTGGTTTGGTTTTTACATGGTACAGCCCAACCAGGGTAAGGTTTTACAGTTGTTTGGCCAATATGCGGGAACGGATCGCAATACCGGGCTGCGCTGGGCAAACCCGCTTTACTCCAAAAAATCCGTTAGTTTGCGGGTGCGTAATTTCGAATCCGGACGGTTAAAGGTTAACGATGCCAACGGCAACCCGATCGAAATTGCGGCCGTCATCGTTTGGAAAGTGGTGGACACTGCGGAGGCGGTATTTGAAGTGGATGATTACGAAAATTATGTAACCATCCAGAGTGAAGCCGCTTTGCGTAACCTGGCCACCAGTTACCCATACGAACATGATGCTGAAGATGAGCGCTTATCGTTGCGTAGCGATTCCAACGCGATTGCGCAGAAGCTGAAAAACGAAGTCCAGGACCGCTTGCAAAAAGCGGGGGTTGATGTACTGGAGGCGCGTTTAAGCCATTTGGCATACGCACCGGAAATAGCCCAGGCGATGCTGCAACGCCAGCAGGCAAGCGCAGTATTGGCCGCACGTAAAATTATTGTACAAGGCGCCGTCGGAATGGTGGGTGATGCCCTGGAACAATTAAAAGTGCAAGGCGTGGTGGAACTGGATGATGAACGCAAAGCCGCGATGGTAAGTAACTTACTCGTCGTCCTCTGCGGCGATCAACAGGCGAAGCCAGTAATAAATACCGGCACTATTTATTCCTGATAGGCCATGACTGTGACAAAGAAATCTTTTCCGCTACGCATCAATGAGCAAATCATTGCAGCCATGCAGCGCTGGGCCGATGACGATTTACGCAGCTTGAACGCGCAAATTGAATTTGTGTTACGCGATGCCTTGGTAAAAAGCGGTCGGGTAAAATTGATACAGAAAGTGATTACCGATGTCGAAATGCAGGAATCGGGTATACCCGATGGAGACAACGAGGCCTGATAAAGGCAAAAAAAGCAGCCGGGGGCTGCTTTTTTGTTTATGGCTTTTACAATTACACAAAATATTCCGGATGTTCCTGTGGGATCACTTCGAGGATGTTGTAAACATCTTTTAAATGAACACTCATCGCTGCCGCTGATTTTTCCGCTGAACCCGCTTTTATCGCTTTAATAATGGCCGCATGCTGGCTAAGTACACGCTTATATTGCCCGCTCACGTGCAAACTAAGGTTGCGCACCCTATCCATATGGGCTTTCTCTGCCTCAATCAACGCAGCGGCCCGTGGATATTGGGTAAAGCTTGCCAGGGTTTGGTGGAATTGGTCATCGAGGGTTTGGAATGCAAGCGCGTCGTCTTCAGCCGCTGCGTTTTTTTGCTCATTGATAATTTTCTCGCACGCGGCTACCGCTTCCTCGCGAATACTCTCGTTGGTGTTCGAAGCAATTTGGATGACTACAGCGACTTCAAGCGCTTCGCGGATGAAACGTGCCTCCAGGATTTTATCCATACTGAATTTGGTTACATAAGTACCGCGTTGGGGCAAGACTTCCACAAAACCAATGCCGGCTAACTGGATTAACGCTTCACGTACCGGAGTACGACTAACACCGAATTGTTGGGCGAGGGCGGTTTCAGAAATCATCTGTCCGGGTAACAATTCCATGCTGATGATGGCATCCCGCACAAAACCAAAAATCTGGCTGGCCGCCGGGCGGTCATAAGCCAAGCCCTTGGATTCGGGGCGTATATTAAGAATGGGCTGTTTAGCCAAGTTAATCTCCTTCGGTAAGGTAACTGCAATCTTCTCGCAGTCGGGTGCCATCGGTCGGTGTAGCGAATTGTGCCTTGTAAAATACTTTAGGGCTATTCACCTGATGTAATAAAGCATAATTACGCCCATCCACCGTTTGGAAAGCCACTTTTCTTCCCTTATGAAATGACAACTTGCGGATATGGTTGTAGTTCGTGAATGATGAAAGTGGAAGCAGCCAAACTATATGTTAAATCCAATGCCAATCCCAAGAGATTTTTGGTTATTAATGAAAATTTGATCATTAGCAAAATGCTTAAAAAAATCTTAAAGTCATAATGACAAAAAGCTTGACCCACTTGTATGCAAGGGGTAGGATTCAATTAATGTTTACTGAATCGTCGCCGACGGAGCAGTAAACAGGGGTTGTGTTTGACCTTATTCTGGCGGAGTTTTCCGCCAGTTTTTTTGAACTTATAGTTCTCCCTGTACATTTTTGACCTCTCCATTTGAGCAGCCCGTTTGGGCTGCTTTTTTGTTGGGTGGCTGCATTAAAACAACCGGGATAATAAAAAAATCCAACAAAAAAAAGCGAGTCCGGGAATCCGAACTCGCTTTGGTTTGAATAATTATTGCTTAATATTATTTGCTTTGGCTTTGCTGGCGGCTCTGGTTGAAGCGTTTAACAAGGGACGTGTAGGATTCTGTCGGAATTCCCCCCAAGCCAATCCATTCAATTAGCAAAGGTTCGAATTGGGCATCGCGTTGCCCCAAACCTTGCTGCAACTGTTGTACTTGATAATTCATACGCAACGATTTGTCGCTTTCGGGGCTTTCCAGTCCCGCCAGTATTTCGGCGCGAATAGTGAGTGTGTGCAGCAAATGAATATTACTTGCCTGGTCAGACACTTGGATGGAATCGGCTTTTGCCAGGCGTTGTTGCACCGCATTCGATATTCCCGCAGGCCAGCGGGTAATATTGGCAATGCGGTTTTCCAATTTTTCCTTTTGCCCATTGAGTAAAGTGGAGTCGGCTTTACCCATCACTGCCAGCTCATACTCGCGAATCGCATTCAGGATATCGAATAAGTCAATCCAACGCTGCGCCTCTGCCTGATGGCGTGCTTTGTCACGCGCAGCAGTTATGGCATTAAGGCTTTCAGTAAACTTTTGTTGCAAGGATTTGCTCGCCTCTTTCGGTAGTTCCAACGCATTGAACTCGTTTTTCAGGGCCTCAATCTCGTCTTTCGCATTGTTGAGTTGTTCGGACGTTTGGGCTGCAAACTGATTCAAGCTTGCAATAATATCGTCGGCCTTGGCGGCAATCGCCTTACGTTGCTCCTTTGCAGCTTCAAACCACTCATTGCGTTTGGCAAATACCGCATCGCAATGTTTGCGAAATTCCTGCCACAATTGATGATCTTCCCTGGGCCAGCTTTTGCCAATGGTTTTCCACTGGGCTTGCAACTGCTTGATTTGTTCCGCAGCTATGCGCGAATCCTCAAGTTTGCTGGCGCTTTCGGCCTGATCGATTAATTGTTGCTTGGCATTTTTGTTGGATTCATATTCCTGGTTAATTCTCCCGAAGAGCTGTTCCATTAAACTTTCAAATTCTTTTTGTAACTCGTTGCCTGCTTTGCGTGGAACCGGCCAATAGTTCTGCCATTCCGCACGGGCAGTTTTCAATGTTTGTTCAACGTCTTTCCACACTGCATTGGTAAAATCATAACCATTCAAATATTGCTGCAATTGGCTAACCAATTCGCGGCGTTTTGTCAGGTTAGCGTCACGCGCGGCCGCTTGGGCTTCAAAGAATTCCTTGCAGGGAGCATAGGCAATAACAGAAGCCTGCTGGAATTGCTGCCAAAGTTCATCATCTTGTTGTTGCGCACCCTTGCTGACTTCTTTCCAGCTATCTTGTAAATCATGAATGCGGGTTGCCAGTGCCTCGGGGTCGATTTGGCTATTGGCCAGCGCACGCATTTGTTCAATCAGTGCTTCTTTTTTGGGCGTGACTGCGAACTCATGCCAATCCCCCAATTTGACCAGTTGCGCTTCAAAGTCATCCAGCCTGCTTTGGATTGATTTGGGTAACTCCTGGGCGAAATTCGCCAATTGCTCGCGTTTTTCACCGAGTTCTTTT
>CBFGOY010000043.1:0-33400 GCA_965650515.1 uncultured Cellvibrionaceae bacterium
AACCTACCAGGACAATTACTGGCAAGAAGAAGATATTTCCATTACCTACCTGGAGAGCGATTCAATTCGCAATGAGGTTATTCCTTCACGTCGTTGGGATACCAATCTCACCCCGAATCTTTTCAATATTCTGGTGTTGGCTCCGGAAGATATTTCACTGCGCAATTTGCATTATTACGTCAATTACCTGGAGAAACAGAATTTAACTTCTGGAAATTACAGCTTGGCATTTTGGCAAAAAAGCTTGCAGCCCTTGGCAACCGCAGCCCTGGTATTAGTAGCCATTTCATTTATTTTCGGCCCCTTGCGCAGTGTGACAATGGGGCAGCGGATTTTTACCGGCGTAGTGCTTGGAATAGTATTTGTACTGCTGCAAAAGTTGCTGGGACCATCGAGCCTGGTATTCGGCTTCCCACCGTTGATTGCAGTGATGATACCGATAATCCTGTGCATGGCTTTGGGATTTTACCTGTTGAACAAGGCACGTTAATTCGTGCTCCCGGGAATTATTTTTTATCTTTTGCGAGCAATAAAATTCGCGTTTGACTGAGCTTGTCATGCAAGGTTTGGCGATCCGGGTTTAAATACATCCACCAGTAACCCAAACCCAACAGCAGCATGGAAAAGGGCGCGTAACAACAGCGGAGAATGCATTGTGAAATGCTGGGAAGCTGCATGCTATTGGCGTCATACATTTTCATTCGCCAGGTTTTCATTCCCAGCGTCTGACCCGATTTGTGCCAGAAGTAGCAGAAAAAAAATGCCAGGGTCAGTATCCAGCCGATAAATACCGGCACACCGAAGGCTCCCCAGCTAATGCGCTCACCTGCACCCGGTGCTCCTTTAACAAGCACATTGATTCCGGTCATTATCGCCCCATAGAAAATGCTTACAGCCATTACTAATAAGCTGTCATAAACGATTGCAGCCAGGCGGCGTAACAAACCTGGCGTTGCGAATTCCCGGGCTGGAGCCTCGTGGTGAAGGGATTTATTTTTCATTGGAAATTCAGGCTTTAAATCGAATGACACAAGTCGCACCTGTATCTATTTTCTGGCCCAATGAAATTTGGCCTTCGCCCTGTAATGGCAATTCCTCGCGGCGCAAATAAATTGGATTTTGTTCTTCCATATAAACATAGGTGCCGTTGGTGGAGTGATCCACCAGTACATATTTTCCCCGGCGAAACTCAATGTGACAGTGTTCGCGCGAAGCCAGTTCATGCTCAACCAGTAATTGCGCTTTGGCGGGCTCGCGGCCTATATGGTAGGGCGTTTGTTCAGGCAGCAATAAAATATCCTGGCCATTTACATTGAGTGATAATTGGAATTTTTCGACAAAACCCGTGACATCGTGAATGGCCATTACCATTGTTGCACGATTATCTTTGCCAGAGCGTTCCCATTCCAGGCGATAAATTAACGTATGTTCAGTTTCACCTTTAATATTGATGCGGTCAAACATCTGGCAATCCTGCTGCAATGGCCGGGTAAGCACATCTACAACCGATTGGGTAATCACAATTTGATTGGCGCGGGCAATGTGGGCGACACACGCGGCATCGTTAACCCGATCTCCAAAAACATCATTATAGGTAATTAAAACATCGCCATAAGCAATGCCAATCCTGATGCCTAAACCTTTTAAATGCGGGTCGGTCATGCAGCGCCGCTGGATGGCAATCGCCGCTTCACATGCCTGGTTGCCATCATTAAAGCGCGCCATAATTTCGTCACCGATCGTCTTCACTACAATACCTTCGTTAACGATCGTGATCGCGGTCATGAAACTTATAGCTTCGTCAATAATGGCCTTGGCCTGTTCATTGCCGACTTGCTTATACAGCACCGAGCTGCCGGAAACATCGGCAAACATAATGGCCTGGTGTTGGTTTTGTTGATTCATGCGATACGTATTTAGGTAGGGAATTGGCGAAACGCACTTATGATACGGGAAAACAGAGGCTACATGAACTTCTTTTCAGTTGCTTGAATAGGGGGCGCAGGGCTGGGAGTCGTAATGGCTTGTTACGTAATACCCCTCGGCTATTTTTCTTCCTTGATGCAACACCTGCCCAATCTGAACCGGGGTTTCAGTTTGCTCGGTATGAAAGCGGGCGCTTCATATGCTTTTGAGGAGAAAATTAAACTACTACCCATCCAAGTGCAAATATCTGGAATGGGACCAACGGGCAAATCTTCAATCGGTTAAATTCGGCATCTAGGCTTTGCCAATGAGGTCCCATTTAAGGGGCTTTGGCAAAGAACGGAAGCGCGTCAAAAATATCAATGTCATCCGGAAAAAAATCAACAATAGCGTAAGGGCCCAAATAAAAACCGTCATTTAATTTCGTAATTCATCATTTGTGTTCCATTCCGGTTGCAACTAAACGCCTTTAGAATTCGTGTCTTCCAGCCAGGTCATCCGAAAAAAGAAGGCCGTTCAGATTATTCGATTGAACTAATGCTTTGAATTCTTTCGTGCAATATAAAAACCGGTATCCCGTAAATTCGGTTTGGAAAACCATTTGTTGATTTACCAATTCCTCATTGAAGCGTAGCGCATGAACATCAATAAAACCTGTTTCATCAATTGCGCGCGAGCTTTCTTCCATTACGACACAATCCAGTCCAGTTTTGTTTGTCGAGTGGAATAAACAGTACGGAATACCTTCTGACGTGACCGGTAGAAATTCTCCTAACTTCGATAAATGTGTTTCCAACTTGTTGAACGCTGTTTGATTCAATGCGAGACAGTTGTAACCAAACCAAACTGTTATATCTGGCATCGCTAATAGCTTGCGCATGTCATTTTCATCAAAGAAAGTTGTGTTCATTGGTTGCCAGAATTCTCGCCATAGCGGTTTGTCGAGCAATAGAAAATCACCCAAGGTGAATGAAATATCGTAAGCAGACACATCGAAGCTTAAAAACTTTCTACTATCGGCACGCAATCTAAAAATCATTTCTTCGAACCTTTTGCCATGACTTGAGGGGGCAGGTCGCCATTCTGAATCATTCGCGCGATAATGTTTAGCTGGGTTCTAAATGCAGCCTCCACACGTATGCAGCCCAACCGGATTCGTAACCACTGAAAATAGGCTGCACGATGTATGCGGCTATGTGGCGGGGTTTTTAGAAACGCAGGGTGGGGCGTCGCTGCGGTGTTTTCCGGGAGCCAGCACCCATTGTCTGGATCATCTATTCCGATCCTTAATGTAGCCATTAAGGCGCGTGTTGGTGCGGCAAATTTATGCCGGCCAGCAACGATCGCATGCGCGTGACATTTACTTGGTCGCACACCGTGACGCTCCACCAAGCGCCGCGCCAGGCGCAAAGATGAATGCTCATTAGTAAGCAATTGCTGTTCGGTCATTCCGCTAAATGCGCGCGATACCGCGTGATTCCATCTTGTATTTGAGCAGCCACCATCACCTTGTTTAAGTCTGACTGGGTGAGGACGCCTTTACTCGATGTGTTTTCTATAACGAGGTCGAGCGGGTCTTTCAAATAATGTGGTATTGGTAATTCGGGGATTGGCATATCAATTTCCATATAGGGTTTTAAACGGGTTGATGTTAACGCATGGTCATTATGATCGGCGTGATCGAAGCCAAGTTATTGCGATATGCAAATGTTGATCAACTTTTCGAACTGGCGTGGCTGCAACATCCCAAAAACTCACTCCTCCTCGACCTGTGGCATTTTGGAAAATTAAATTCCTGAAATTACAAATTGCACTTAATCTGCATGTTTATTGATGGGAGCAGTAGGATTGTGTTTCAGGTTTTGAAATGAAACGAAACAAAGTGAGCGAGCAATTCGAAAGCGGATTTAGTTTGTGCCCAATGACTGTGCGCCTTTGGGGCAATTTTCAAGTGTGCCCCCTTTGTGCCCTTGAATGGATTTTGTATTAAATCGCGAACATAAAAAAAGGGCTTACATTGCTGTAAGCCCTTGATTTTGCGATTGGTGCCAGTGGTCGGACTCGAACCGACACGCTTTTAAGGGCGCCGGATTTTGAATCCGGTGCGTCTACCAATTCCGCCACACTGGCGAGTGGTGCGCATTTTAATGATTTGGGCTTGCCTGTCAAACACTAATTTCGAAAACCCTTTAAATCTTTCAATAAGTAAACATGTTGCTTAAAAAACGTTTAATGGCCCCGGATTAGGGCGCCGGTATTTATTGGGCCAGTCAAAGGGTTTTGCAGCGAAGGTAAATGGTATAACCTTGCCGACCTTTTTAATGCTGTTGAACTTCCATGCGCCGCCAGGATTTTTATTACGAACTGCCCGATGAGCTTATCGCCCGTGCCCCGGCGGCACAGCGGCGCGGCAGTCGCTTATTGCAATTAGATGGTATAACCGGTCAAACATTCCACCGCCAATTTCCTGATTTACTCGACCTCGTAGAATCCGGCGATTTGATGGTGTTCAACAACACCCGGGTAATCCCCGCGCGGTTATTTGGCCAGAAGGCCTCGGGCGGACAGGTGGAGATATTGGTTGAGAGGGTCCTGGATAACCGCCGTATCCTTGCCCATACCCGCGCCAGTAAAGCGCCGAAAGTGAACTCGATTGTAACCCTGCAAGACACTACCCAGGTCCGGTTGGTTGCGCGGCACGAGGCGTTTTTTGAGTGGGAGTTCCTGGGAAGTGACGCGGTATTAACGGTATTGGAGCGCATTGGTCACATGCCTCTGCCTCCTTATATAGATAGGGAAGATGTGGCGGCAGACCGCGAGCGTTACCAAACCGTGTATGGCGACAAACACGGTGCTGTCGCCGCGCCCACCGCCGGGCTTCATTTCGATGAGCAAATGCTGGCGGACTTGAAAACCAAGGGCGTCCGGATTGCTTTCGTGACGCTGCATGTCGGTGCAGGGACTTTCCAGAATATGCGGGTTGAAAATATTACCGAGCACCAGATGCATTCCGAAATCATGGATGTATCCGACGAGGTTTGCGCACTGGTGCGAGCCACCAAAGCGGCGGGCAAGCGGGTGATCGCGGTAGGGACTACCAGTGTGCGCAGCCTTGAATCCGCCGCCCAGGGTTATAGCGATCCCGCCTTGCGAGGACGGATTCATCCTTATCAGGGGGAGACCAGCATTTTTATTTATCCCGGTTATGAATTCCAGGTGGTCGATGCGTTGGTAACCAACTTTCATTTACCGGAATCTACGTTGATTATGCTGGTATCAGCCTTTGCCGGTTTTCGCTTTACCATGGCTGCTTATAACGAGGCGGTCGCGCAACGATATCGCTTTTTCAGTTATGGCGATGCCATGTTTATTTCCCGCAATCCTGCTGCCGCTTTGCAAAAAGTCGGGGCGATGCAACCAGAGAATGAATCGTGACTAATCCCGACGTAATTGGCGCTGCACCAGGCCAATGTTTTATGCAATTTGAGCTCGATGGCCAGTCAGGGCGCGCGCGTCGTGGCCGTTTGAAGTTTCCGCGCGGTACGGTGGAGACGCCGGCATTCATGCCGGTAGGTACCTACGGAACCGTGAAAGGCCTGACTCCCCGTGATGTGGAAGATATAGGTGCGCAAATAATCCTCGGCAACACTTTTCACCTTATGTTGCGTCCCGGTACTGAGGTGGTTAAAGCCCACGGGGATTTGCATGGTTTTATGCAATGGAAAGGCCCGATCCTGACCGACTCCGGCGGCTTCCAGGTTTTCAGTTTGGGTAAGTTACGCAAAATCACCGAAGAGGGAGTGACTTTCAAATCACCGATCAACGGTAGCAAGGTATTCCTTGATCCGGAAACCTCCATGCAGGTACAGCGCGATTTGGGGTCAGACATCGTTATGATATTTGACGAATGCACACCTTACCCCGCCAGTGTCCAGGAGGCGCGCGCATCCATGGAATTGTCCTTGCGTTGGGCCAAGCGTTCCAAAGCGGCACATGGCACCAGTCCATCGGCGTTATTCGGGATTGTCCAGGGAGGCATGTACGATAACCTTCGGGGTGAGTCGCTGCGCGGTCTGGTGGAAATCGGGTTTGACGGTTATGCGATTGGCGGTTTGTCGGTAGGCGAACCCAAGGAAGATATGTTGCGCATCCTCGAAAACCTGGCGCCGCAAATGCCGCAAGATAAGCCGCGCTATTTGATGGGAGTCGGGAAACCGGGCGATATTGTGGAGGCTGTGCGCCGCGGTATCGATATGTTTGATTGCGTAATGCCCACGCGCAATGCGCGTAACGGGCATTTGTTTACCAGCGAAGGCGTAGTGAAATTGCGCAACGCTAAATATCGCGAGGATACCGGACCGCTCGACCCATTGTGCGATTGTTATACCTGTAAAAATTTCTCGCGCGCTTATCTGCACCATTTGGATAAGTGCAACGAAATGTTGGGGGCGCAATTGAACACTATTCATAACCTGCGTTATTACCAGCGGGTCATGGCGGATATACGCAAAGCACTCAGCGAAAACAAATTTGATGAATTTTTAACCGGGTTTTACGGCCGGCAAGGGCTGGATGTACCGCCTGGGCCGCAGCAATGAATGTTTCATCGTTGTTGCGGATGAATTAAAGGGTATAATCCGGCGCCCTTGACCATACCGCAGCCAGGGTAACGGCTGTGTGCAAGTAAAAAGAAAGGCGAGCCTATCGCCGTCGATATGTGGGAAATCCCTATGTTAAATCGCTACCCTCTATGGAAATACCTGCTGCTGTTATTTTTTGCGGTAGTGGGCGTAATTTATTCAGTTCCCAATATGTATAAACCCGATCCTGCGATCCAGGTTTCCGGTGATTCCAGTGCGAAGGTAATTGATGCCCCGGTACTTGCCAAAATGGAATCCGCGTTAAAAGGGGCCAACATTGAAGCATTTGGTGGTGAGGTAAATTCCAAGACTGCCATGGTGCGTGTGCGCGATGTGGAACAGCAACTCATCGCCAGGAAAATAATCCAGAAAGCCTTGGGTGATGGTTATGTGGTTGCATTGAATACAGCGCCAACCACACCGGCCTGGATGCAAGCGATTGGTGCCAATCCCCTGAAGTTGGGTTTGGACCTGGCGGGCGGCGTGCATTTTTTATTGGAGGTGGATACAGATTCCGCTGTTGCCAAGCGCCAGGAAATTAATGCTGACGACATGAAGGAGAAAATGCGCAAAGCCAAGGTGCGTTATAGCAGTGTGGTTGCGCTTAAGGATAATCACATCCATGCGCGTTTTCGCACCGCCGAAGCACGTGATGAAGCTATCTCCCTTTTGAAAGGCGACTTTCCGACGTTAATATTTACAGAACCGGACAGCGAACAAAATCCAAACGAATTTTCTTTCTTTGCCAATTTTACCGAAACCGGGGTGCGTGAAATTGAAGATTATGCCCTCAGCCAAAACCTGATAACGCTGCGTAATCGCGTAAATGAATTGGGTGTGTCGGAGCCGATTGTCCAGCGTCAGGGCCGCAATCGCATTATCGTGCAATTAGCGGGTATCCAGGATCCGGCTGAAGCCAAGCGTGTAATTGGTAAAACGGCGAACCTGGAGTTCCGTTTGGGCGCATCGCCCGATACCTTGGTATCCAATAAGGAATCCTTTCCCTATAAAGATGAATTGACACAAATGCAGCGCGGCAATGCCGAGCTTGAGCGTCAAATCATTGTGACCGGTGATCGTGTTTCCAACGCAACCAGCAGTTTTGATCCCGAAACCAACCAGCCGCAAGTAAACATTACCCTTGATAGCCTGGGTGGCACCCATATGCATCGTGTGACCCGCAATAACGTTGGTCGCAGTATGGGTATCCTGTTTATCGAATACAAAACCCGAACCCAAACCGTTAAAAATGCGGCGGGTGAAGACGTAGAGAAAACCACCCAATATGTGGAGCGTAAGGTAATTAGCCTCGCGACCATCCAAAGTGCATTGGGTGTGCAATTCCGTATTACCGGTTTGGATAGCCCCGCCGAAGCATCCGAATTGGCGCTGCTCTTGCGCGCTGGCGCTTTGGCAGCGCCTATGCATTTTGTGGAAGAGCGAACCATTGGTCCGTCGCTGGGCGCGGATAACATCAAGCGTGGTGTGGAAGCGACCCTGTGGGGATTTGGCCTGGTGGTTTTATTTATGATCCTGGCATACCGGGTGTTCGGTATTTTCGCGAACCTTGCGCTGGCATTGAACCTTGTAATGATGATCACCATGCTCACGATGTTCGGTGCGACGCTGACCCTGCCGGGCATTGCCGGTATCGTGTTGACTATCGGTATGGCGGTCGATGCGAACGTGCTGATTCATTCGCGTATTCGGGAAGAACTTAAAAATGGCGCGTCGCCGCAACAAGCCATTTACGCGGGCTACGAACGTGCCTTTGTTACTATCCTTGACGCTAACCTCACCACATTGATTGTAGGTGTGATCCTGTTTGCGATTGGTACCGGCCCCATCAAAGGCTTCGCCGTTACATTGATCGTGGGCATTATCACTACCATGTACGCTTCGGTAAGCTGCAGCCGCGCGCTGGCTAACCTGGTATATGGCCGTCGTAAAAACCTGCAAAAAATTTCGATTTAAGAGATCACAGTTATGGCTAAGGAATTACGAATTATCGATTTTATGGGTGTAAGGCATTACACCTCTGCATTGTCCATTATCTTTATCCTGATCTCATTGGGTGCGTTGGCGATTAACGGTTTGAAGTTGGGATTGGATTTTACCGGCGGTACCCAGTTGGAAATTATGCTGGATCGCCCGGCAAACCTTGACCAAATCCGCGATGTATTGGAAGAAGAACAGCTCAGGAGCCCGGTAGCGGTTTTGTTTGGTTCCGACCAGGAAGTGATGATTCGCACCCAGGATCAAATGCAAGAGAAAGCCAAGGATTTGCTAGCCAGGCAAATCGCTGATACTGGTGCGGTTTTGGAAGGGCTTGAGCGTCCAACACGGGATTTTGAAGGCTTTTCCGGTGTCTTGGTTATTGCCAATAGCTCAGCGGAATCCCTGCAACAAAAAAATCTTTTCCCAACAGCCGATTACGGCCGTGTTGAGTACCAGGCCCGCGATAATAAAACCCTGGTGGTGGTTGAAAATTCTATTGAGTCGGTGTACCTCAAGCAGCTAATTAATAAAATTAAAACGGCCACCGGAGCAGAAATTCAATTGCGCTCCAGTGAATTTGTCGGGCCGCAAATTGGTGATGAATTGCGAGACCAGGGCGGTTTGGGTTTGCTTACGGCGTTCGCACTGGTATTCCTTTATGTAGCGGTGCAATTCCAGTGGAAGTTTTCTGTGGGGGCTATCGTTGGGTTAATTCACGACGTAATTGTCACCGTCGGTTTCTTTGCGCTTTTTCAATGGGATTTTGATTTAACTGTCTTGGCGGCTATCCTGGCGTTGATCGGTTACTCTATCAACGACACTATCGTTATTTACGATCGAATCCGCGAAAATTTTCGTGTGCTGCGTAAAATGCATCCACATGAAGTCATTAATATTTCAATCACCCAAACCCTGGGGCGTACCATTATGACCTCGGCCTCGGTGTTTATTGTGTTGTTCTGTTTGTATTTTATTGCCGGTGAAACTTTGCAAGGATTCGCGCTGGCTTTGATTATCGGTATTGTGTTTGGTACCTATTCATCGGTTTATATTTGCGCCAATATCACCGCGGCGCTGGGTATTACCAAAGAGGATTTGATGCCCAAAGCCAAAGAGGGCGCTGAAGCAGACGAAATGCCCTGACAATTCAATCTTGCCACACAACAGCGCCTTCGGGCGCTGTTGTTGTTTTGGGCGAGGATAACTTGTACTTGCAAGAAAAAAACAGGTGTAATTGTTTAATCAAATCAACTGGGGTATTGTCAGTTTATTCTGCTTGGGACATTTTCCATGACTAATGATCATAACTCCATTATTGAGCACATCAGTTTTAATCCCGCATTGCAAAGCAGCGATGACCTTGGGTTGTTACGCGCAACTGTGGGCCGTTTCCAGCGGATTTTTAACGGCAGTGGTTATGGTTTTTGGGAATGGGATTTGCAAAAGCAGAGTTTCGAATGGTCGGGTGGCTTCTGGGCGCGGCTGGGGTATGGACCCGAGGATGCGAAGGATATTTGCGATGCCTCCAAAGTGCTCACGTACATTCATCCGGATGATCGGGAATTTGCGGTGGAAGCAACGCGCCAGCACCTTCGTACCGGCAAGCCGATGGATATTTCCTACCGTATTAAAACCAAACATGGCGATTATATGTGGACCCAGGTACGGGCGGATTCTCAGCGTGATGAGTCTGGCCAGGTTACATTAATATCCGGTGTGAATTTCGACATTACCGAAATAAAAAAAGTTGAAGCGGCATTACGTGAAAGTGAGGCGCGCCAGGTTCGCATTATCCAGGCATCAAGCGACGGTATTTGGGAGTGGTATGCAGATCGCGGTGGTTTCCATTTTTCCCACCGCTGTTGGGAGTTACTGGGGTATGAGGATCTGGATGATGTGCTCACGGAGGGTGAAGATAAATTAAAGATTTGGCGGCGCCATATTTATCCGCAGGACTTATCGAAGTTCGATAACGCCTTGATTGAGCATATGGCCGGGCGTGCACCTTTTGATATTGAATACCGTTTAATTAATATTAAAGGCGAGGTACGCTGGATTCGCGGCCGTGGTCGCGCTGTGTTTAATGAGAAAGGGCTGCCGATCATGATGTCCGGCAGCAATATGGATATTACCGAAGTAAAACGCGCTGAAGAGCGGGTTATCCAGGCCAAGGAACAAGCGGAAAAAGCCAATCGCGCCAAGTCCGAATTCCTATCCAGTATGAGCCATGAATTGCGTACGCCTTTGAATGCGATTCTTGGCTATACGCAATTGTTTGAATACGACGGCAATTTAACGTCCCAGCAAATTGAAAATGTCCGCGAAATTCGCAAAGCCGGCGAGCATCTGCTGCAATTGATTAACGATGTCCTGGACTTGGCGAAAATAGAATCCGGGAGTATGACGGTATCCCTGGAGCCGGTATTGGTTTCGCGCTTACTGGATGAGTGTTTTACCCTGGTACAAACACAAGCCGATGCCCGCGGTATACGTTTGTCAGCGCGAATCAATGAGTACACCGGAACCTATGTTGTTGCCGATCTTGTGCGATGTAAGCAAGCGTTGCTGAATTTATTAAGTAATGCCGTTAAATACAATCACGTTGGCGGTGAGGTCGAGGTTACACTGGTTGCCCGGGATGGGCAGAATTTACGTATCAGTGTGCGCGATACCGGGCGTGGAATACCGTTGCAGCGGCAGAATGAAGTATTCCAACCTTTCAATCGCTTGAGTGCGGAGAATAGTAATATTGAAGGTTCGGGGGTTGGCCTGGTGATTACCAAGCGGCTTGTGGAAATGATGAAGGGAACCTTGGATTTCTCCAGTGCGGAGGGCGTAGGGACGACTTTTTGGATGGATTTCCCAATAGCGGCTGATTGGACTGCGGAAGCTTTGCCTGAGAATAGAAAGAAGGATTACAGCCCCGCAATTCTGAATGTGCGGCGTCAATGCAAGGTGTTATATGTGGAAGACAATCCCACCAATATCCGCCTGCTGCAGCAAATTTTTGCCCGTTATCCGCAACTTGAATTGGACATTGCCGAAGAGGCGTTCCTGGGAATTTATAAGGCACGCAGCCAAAGGCCAGACCTCATTATTCTGGATATCAACCTGCCGGGAATGGATGGATACGAAATGTTGGCGGTATTGAAAAACGATGCCGCCACCAGCTCGATCCCGGTTATCGGCCTCTCCGCCAATGCGATGCCCTACGATATTGAACGCGGGCGCAAAGCCGGGTTCTTTAATTATTTGACCAAGCCGGTGGATATCAACCAACTCATCGCTGTCTTTAACGAACTCCTGCATGATTAGCCAGGAGTTACCCGCTTATTTTTGTTATTAATCCGCTACATGCTAGCGCGATCCGCAATGGTTAATTAATGCAAAAGTTGCTGGCCTTCAACCGGATTGACTTTATCATGCCTAAAAATGAACAAATGTTCATTGTGGTGTTGTTTGTCGATTTATATAGGAGTTAATCATGGTTTCTCGCATCCGCTATCACTCACTGTTGGCGATATCCCTGTTGGTGTTAACCGCGTGTGATAGCAAAGATCAGGGCGCCAAACCGGCAGCCGGACCGGTTGAAGTTGGAGTAGTGGACGTTATTAAAGGCGATATTCCTTTGGAAGCGGAGCTGCCAGGGCGTACCAATGCCTACCGCAAGGCCGAAGTGCGTCCCCAGGTCAGCGGTATTATCCAAAAGCGGCTCTTTACCGAAGGGGCGGAAATAAAAGCGGGAACTCCTCTTTATCAAATCGATCCTGCGTCTTACGAAGCGGCATTGGCGAGCGCGAAAGCAGAATTGGCCCGTGCAGAAGCCAACCTGGCCGCCGCGGTAGCGCGGGAGTTGCGCTATAAAAACCTGGTTGCGATAAAAGCCATTAGCCAACAGGACTATGATGACGCCCTGGCCACACTTGGCCAAGCCCGGGCAGCAGTGCAATTGGCAAAGGCCGGTGTGACCACCGCCAAAATTAACCTTGACTACACACGTGTGCTGGCACCCATTGATGGTGTTATCGGTAAGTCCAACGTGACCGAAGGTGCGCTGGTCAATGCCGGGCAGGCGGATGTACTTGCCGAAATCCAGCAGCTCGATCCAATCTATGTCGATGTTTCCCAATCAGCTGAACAAATGCTGCAACTGCGCCGCCAAATGCGGGAGGGCAGTGTGACGGCAATAGATTCCGCCAAAGCGCGTTTATTGTTGGGGGATGACACCACCTACGAACATGTGGGTTCGCTGCAATTTGCGGAAGTGGGGGTCAACGAATCAACAGGCACGGTCATCCTGCGCGCCCAATTTCCCAATCCGGATCGGCTTTTATTGCCCGGTATGTTTGTTCGTACAATGCTGGAGGAGGGGTTGCGAACCAATGCCATTCTGGTACCGCAACGCGGTGTAACGCGTGATCGAAGTGGTAAGGCTACAGCGATGATAGTTAACCAGGAAAATGTGGTGGAAGTGCGCCCGATTAATATCGGCCGCGCAGTCGGTGACCAATGGTTGGTATTAAGTGGTTTGGATGTCGGCGATAAAGTTATTGTCGAAGGTTTGCAAAAAGTAAAACCCGGCGCTGCGGCAACGGCGGTTCCTGTCACTAAAGCCCCAGCTGCGGAGTAATCGTTATGGCGAAGTTTTTTATTGATCGCCCGGTATTCGCCTGGGTCATTTCCATCATCATCATGCTGGCGGGTGTACTCTCCATTGCCAAGCTGCCTATTGAGCAATATCCACAAGTTGCACCGCCGTCGGTGAGTATCAGCGCAAATTATCCCGGTGCTTCAGCTCAAACCGTCCAGGATACCGTTATTCAAATTATTGAGCAGGGCCTTACCGGTATCGACAATGTGCAATACATGTCATCCACGAGCGAATCCAGTGGTCGCGGTGAAGTGACAGTGACTTTTATGGCGGGAACTGATCCGGATATCGCCCAGGTCCAGGTCCAAAATAAATTGCAAACCGCGATGCCCTTATTGCCGCAGGAAGTGCAACAGCAAGGCATTCGTGTGACCAAATCTTCCGCCGGATTTTTGATGGTTGCTGCGTTTGTTTCCGCTGATGGACGTATGGATAAATACGATATCGCGGACTATGTGGCCGCTAATGTGCAAGACCAATTGAGCCGTGTGAATGGTGTCGGCCAAATCCAGCTATTCGGTTCTCAATATGCAATGCGTGTATGGTTGGATGCGAGCAAGCTCGCGGCCTATAAATTAACGACAACGGATATTGTGGCGGCAATACGCGTGCAGAATGCGCAAATTGCCGCAGGTGAATTGGGCGGAACACCCGCATTGCCGGGCCAGCAAATTAACGCCAGCATTGTGGTGCAAACCCGTTTAAATACGCCGGAGCAATTCCGCAATATTTTATTGCGGGTAAATCAGGATGGATCGCAAATTCGCCTTGGCGATGTCGCGCGCGTTGAGCTGGGTGGTGAGAATTATCAATTTGAAACGGAATATAACAATCGCCCCGCTACCGGCCTGGCGGTAACGCTCGCCTCGGGTGCCAATGCGCTGGATACTGCGGACGCCGTGCGCAAACGTATTGGTGAATTGCAAAAGTTTTTTCCACAGGGATTGGAAGTGGTGTACCCCTATGACACCACACCATTTGTAAAGCTTTCTATTGAAGCTGTGGTACACACACTTATTGAAGCGATTGTGCTGGTGTTTTTGGTGATGTACCTGTTCCTGCAAAACATTCGCGCAACACTCATTCCCACCATTGCGGTACCGGTGGTATTGCTCGGTACTTTCGCAGTGTTGCAAACTTTTGGGTTTTCAATCAACACGCTTACCATGTTCGCGATGGTGCTGGCGATTGGTTTATTAGTGGATGATGCGATTGTTGTTGTGGAAAACGTCGAGCGGGTCATGGCGGAAGATGGCCTTTCGCCGCGCGAAGCAACCCGCAAATCCATGCAGCAAATTACCGGTGCGTTAATCGGTATTGCACTGGTGCTTGCCGCGGTGTTTGTTCCCATGGCATTTTTTGGCGGGTCAACGGGCGTTATCTATCGCCAGTTCTCCATTACCATTGTGTCTGCAATGGTGTTATCCGTCATTGTTGCGCTCACATTAACACCGGCGCTATGTGCAACCATGTTGAAGCCGGTTGATGCTGATCATTATCACAAAACCGGATTCTTCGGTTGGTTCAACCGTAATTTCAATCGCGCTACGGATAAATACCAATCCGGCGTGAAATCCATGTTGGGAAAAACGGGACGCTACATGGCCATTTATCTCGCGATTCTGGTTGTGCTCGGTTTGCTCTTCACACGCTTACCCGGATCATTCCTGCCCGACGAGGACCAGGGTGTTTTATTTACCCAAATGACCTTGCCTGTGGGCGCGACTAAGGAGCGCTCGATTGGCGTTATGGATCAAATCGAGCAACATTACCTGGAAAACGAAAAAGCCAGTGTGCGTTCAATTTTTTCGGTGATCGGTTTTAGCTTTAGTGGACGCGGGCAAAACAACGGCATTGCTTTCGTCGGTTTGCACGATTGGAGCGAACGCACGGATGAGCAGCAACATGTAAAAGCTATCGCTGGTCGTGCGATGGGCACATTCGCGCGTATTAAAGATGCAATGGTATTTCCCTTCGTACCTCCCGCCATTACACAGTTGGGTACGTCCTCCGGATTTAATTTGCAATTGCAGGACCTTGGCGGTCTGGGCCATGAAACATTAATGCAGGCACGTAACCAGTTTTTGGGAATGGCTGCGCAAAATCCACGCCTGGTAGGCGTACGCCCCAACGGCCAGGATGATAATCCGCAATTCAAGCTGGATATTGACCAGGAAAAGGCAGCCGCCCTTGGCGTTTCGTTAAATGATATCAATAGCGTTTTTTCGACGGCGTGGGCCGCGAGTTATGTCAATGACTTTATCGATAAAGGTCGCGTTAAAAAAGTATACATACAAGGTGAAGCAAAATATCGAATGTTGCCGGAAGACGTGAAGTACTGGTACGTGCGTAACAATGAAAATGAAATGGTACCTTTTTCCGCATTTACATCCGGTCGCTGGATTTATGGTTCACCACGCATGGAGCGTTACAACGGTGTACCCTCGATCAATATTTTAGGGCAGGGCGCCCCGGGCATTAGTTCCGGTGATGCCATGTTGGCTGCGGAAGAAATAGTTGCAAAATTACCGGCGGGTATCGGTTACCAATGGACGGGTATGTCATTGCAGGAGCGTGAATCCGGCAACCAGGCACCCATGTTATATGCGCTGTCAATTTTGATTGTGTTTTTATGTCTTGCGGCACTCTATGAAAGTTGGTCTGTTCCTTTCTCGGTCATGCTGGTAGTACCGCTCGGGGTAATCGGTGCGGTGCTATTTGCGATGGCAAGGGGTTTGTCCAACGATGTTTATTTCCAGGTTGGCCTTTTGACCACGATCGGCCTTGCTGCAAAAAACGCAATTCTTATTGTGGAATTCGCCAAATCCCTTTACGAACAAGGTATGGATTTACTGGAGGCCACGATGGAAGCGGTGCGTATGCGTCTACGCCCGATTATTATGACGTCTTTGGCATTTATGCTGGGTGTGACGCCACTGGTGTTGAGTTCCGGTGCCGGTTCCGGTAGTCAAAATGCAATCGGCACAGGCGTATTTGGTGGAATGTTTTCGGCTACGGTATTAGCCATCTTCTTTGTGCCGGTATTTTTCGTTGTCGTGTTTCGCCTGGCCAAGCGTTGGTCCGGAAAAACGGCGGGGTAGCAAGGAATGATGACGAATAAATGCGAAGCCATCCTTGGGGCAACGCTTAAACTGCTCGCGAGCAAGGGGTTCCACGGGTTTTCGGTGCGTGATGTTGCCAGGGAAGCTGGCATTGCAACCGGTACCTTGTATTTATATTTCGAGGATCGCGAGGATCTGATTAATCAATTGCATGGGCAAATCATCAATCGTGTTGCATCGGAACTGCGCTCAACCCACCAGGGTGGATTGCCATTGCAAGATCAATTTAAAAATTTGGCCCTTACATTTTGGAAACTATTTATGCAGGAGCCGGATATTTTATTAAGCAAAGGGCAGTTTGATCACTTGCCACCGGACCTGTTACGCAGTCTGCATGCAGTGGCGAGGCAGGAGCTTACTCCCTTATTTGATTTTTTTTCACAGGGACGTGCAAGCGATGAACTAAGGGAGTTGCCGGATGATATTTTATTCTCGCTGGGCTTCGATCCGATTTTTGAGATAGCGCGGAAAAAATTATTGGGTTTGATCGATGTCGATGAGGCGATGCTGGAAAAAATAATCGCGGCTAGCTGGGCTGCACTTTCAAACAAATGATTCCATTGGAGTGAATGTGCAGCCCGCGATGACCGGCATGCTAAATGGGCAATTGCGTGGTGAACTTAACCTGCTTAAGCGCGAATGCTGAATTGATTGAGCCTATGTTAGGTAAATGAATCAGGGTTTGTTTCATTAACCTTTCATAGTGTTCAACGCTTTCCACAACTACCCGTAATACGTAATCTTTTTCGCCGCTGGTTGAATAGCATTCAACCACTTCAGGTATGGCTTGTACGGCTTCTTCGAAAGCCTCCAGCGAATTGGCGTCGTGGTTCTTGATGGTGATATAGGCGTGTACAGTAACCCCAAGGTTCAATAGCTTGGGGTCCAGGAGGGTCACTTTGCCGCGAATTACCCCTTCGGTTTCCAGGCGCTTGAGGCGACGCCAGCAAGGTGTATGCGAAAGGCCGATCATATTGCCGAGGTCAGCCATTGAATAATCGGCGTTTTCCTGGAGGGCGCGCAAAATTTTGCGGTCATATTCATCGAGTTCAATAGCCTGGGGCATGGTCTTATCCTGATTGCTTGTATTTATCAGATCATTCTAGGATGAAAATTTCTCGTAGGCAATGAATTGAGGATGCATTTCATAATCACAGCGCATATTTGGCAGTTATGAGTAATGAAGTCGCTCGATTTGGCGCTTTACTAGGAAGATGCTTTACCGGCGTATTGTGATTGCGTTCTCGGGCGTGTATCGTAACGCCTCTTTTGTAGGGGCGTTTTATGCCGGGTGTTTCGTGGCAAATGGCCGGGGTGAGCCGGTGCATTTGGCCCGATAAAAATAATGCTGAGGAGCAATCCGAAAATGAGAGTAATACTGTTGGGCGCGCCGGGGGCAGGCAAGGGTACCCAAGCGCAATTGATCATGGAGAAATTTGGTATTCCGCAGATTTCTACCGGCGATATGTTGCGCGCTGCCGTTAAGGCCGGGACTTCTTTGGGGTTGCAAGCCAAGGACATCATGGCCGCAGGTGGTTTGGTGCCTGATGATTTGATTATCTCCCTGGTAAAAGAACGCATTGCATCCAGCGATTGTTCAAATGGTTTTTTGTTTGATGGTTTCCCACGCACAATTCCCCAGGCCGAAGCTATGTTGGATGCAGGGGTAGATATTGACCATGTGATCGAAATCTACGTGCCTGATGAAGAAATCGTCGCTCGCCTTAGTGGTCGCCGTGTGCATGAAGCCTCGGGCCGGGTATATCACGTTATTTATAACGCACCCAAAGTGCCGGGGCATGACGATGTAACTGGTGAGCCATTAGTGCAACGCCCGGATGATAAAGAAGAAACCGTGCGTAAACGTTTGGGCGTGTATCACGAGCAAACTGAACCTTTGGTTGGGTTCTACCAAAACCTCGCGGCATCCGGTGAGAGCAAAGCGCCAAAATATACCCGGATCAGCGGTATCGGCAGTGTGGATTCGATCCGCCAGCAATTATTGACCGTCCTGGGCTGAGTATTCGCCACTATAAGAAATAGGCTCTGTGGAGCCTATTTTTTTGCCCCGAGTTTCTTCCCGCTGCCGAGCCGTTTACACTGGCTTCCACGATTTTTGCTGATGGGTTGTTATGAGCCTTATTCTCGCCCTGGATACTTCCACCGATGCCTGCTCCGTTGCCCTCAATGTCGATGGCGTTATTACTTCCCTGTTTGAGGTTGCGGCTAAAAGCCACACCCAGCGCCTGCTGCCGATGGTGGACGAATTGCTCCAGGCCAAGGGGTGTGAATTGACGGACCTGCACGCAATTGCCTTTGGTTGCGGCCCGGGTTCCTTCACCGGTTTGCGAATATGTGCAGGCATAGTGCAGGGATTGGCCTTTGGGGCGAATTTACCGGTTATCCCTGTGTCTACGCTGGAGGCCATGGCCTTGGGTTACCGCCGTGTGCATCCGCATCTGCACCTGCCCTTGGCAGTTGCGCTGGATGCGCGTATGGACGAAGTTTATTGGGGGCTTTTTTCCCCGTCGGGCGATTCGGTCCAGCTTTTAGGGGACGAGTCGGTTATCAGTCCCGATGTGCTGGCTACCCGAACCGATATACAGGAATTACGGGGGGAGTTTGTGGGTATCGGCCCTGGCTGGCATTATCCGGCCATGCAATCGCTACATCCGAAGTACTGCGAGCTTAATGTCCACCCCCATGCCGAATATATGGCGCTGATAGGCGCGAAATTATTCGCAGAAGGCCGGGTAATGCCAGCGCTGGATGCCCAGCCGGTTTACTTGCGGGATTCCGTATCCTGGCAAAAGCGCCAGCGCATCCGTAACGCTAATGATCCTTTGGTTTGATACATATGAGTAGCTTGCTTTCACTTGATGGCTTTAATACCGGGTTATTGCAGTTCCTGCATAGCTCGCCAACTCCCTTCCATGCCACGCGCAACCTTGCTAATCGCTTGCTTGCAGAAGGCTTTGAACTGCTGCATGAAGGCGACTCATGGCAATTACAACCGGGTAAACGTTATGTAATAACGCGCAATGATTCGTCGATTATCGCCTTTGTGTACGGCAAATCCCCATTGCTGGAAACCGGCATCCGGATGATCGGCGCGCACACCGATAGCCCGTGCCTTAAGGTGAAACCGCGCCCGGAGTTAAATCGCCGCGGTTATTTCCAGTTAGGTGTAGAGGTTTATGGGGGAGCTTTGCTGGCGCCCTGGTATGACAGGGACTTATCCATGGCCGGTCGGGTGTCCTATTGCGATAACCATGGCCAGGTAAACAGCGTACTGATTGATTTCAAACAGGCGGTTGCGATTATTCCCAGCCTGGCCATCCACCTGGATCGCGAAGCCAATAACAGTCGTGCTATTAATGCCCAAAAAGACATAGTGCCCCTGGTGTTGCAATTGCCGGCAGAGGATGCGGCCCTGCCGGATTTTCGCAGTTTGTTACAGGCGGAGTTGCAGCGCCAATACCCGGAATTACCGGTTAAGCAGGTGCTGGATTATGAGATCAGCCTCTATGATACCCAGTCGCCAGCCTTCATCGGTTTGGCGCAAGATTTTATTGCCGCTGCTCGCATTGATAACTTATTGAGTTGTTACATAGGGTTAGAGTCGCTTCTTCAGGCGAATGATGAAGTCTCCAGCCTCCTTATTTGCACAGACCACGAAGAAGTTGGCAGTGCGTCCTGCTGTGGTGCCAAGGGACCCATGCTGCAACAATTCCTGGAAAGGTTACTGCCGGAGGCGGACCGGCGCATACGCGTAATCGAGCGTTCGATGATGATTTCCGCCGACAATGCCCATGGCATACACCCCAATTTCATGGAGCGGCACGACGAGAACCATGGGCCCTTGTTAAATCGCGGTCCAGTTATCAAAGTCAATGCCAACCAGCGGTACGCCACGACCAGTGAAACCAGCGCCTTGTTTCGCCTGTTGTGTGAAAGGGCGGGAGTACCGGTGCAGGCTTTTGTGGCGCGGACGGATATGGGCTGCGGCAGTACCATTGGTCCGATAGTCGCTTCCGAGGTAGGGGTTAAAACCATTGATGTCGGTTGCCCTACCTTCGCCATGCATTCGATTCGCGAGCTGGCGGGAACTAAAGACGGTTGGTGGTTGTATAAGGCAGGGGTGGAATTTTATAACTACCCTAAGGCTCCCATAGCGATGGTCACCTTAATCAAATAAGCGCGGGCAAATGTTTCAGCGCGAACGCGTAATTGCTCGCATCCGGCGTGTGACCCAGTGCTAAGACTGGGCACTTGCCCAAGCCATCCCCAAGGTTGCTGTCTATAATCGCGCCGATTTCTCTAATAAAAATGCTTTTGCCATCCCGTACAGCGATGGCCAAGTTCGTTAGATAAGCGGAGCTGAAAAATGGCGATTAGCCTTGATGTATTAGCGTCCTTCGCACCTTTCAATACCCTGAGCCATGAATACCTGACCCAGGTTGCCGAGAAGGCCAACCTGCGCGAAGTATCCAAGGGAACCATAATCTTTAAGCGCGGGCGTCCTTTTCCGGAAAAAGTGTATCTGGTGGGTGGAACCGTCGATTTGATTGATTCCAACTTCCAGGTAAGCACCATTAACCCGGCGAGTGAATCGCGCCGTTCGCCCTTAAACATTACCCAGCCGACGCAGGTCTCTGCTGTTGCCAAATCGGATGTAACCCTGTTGGCGGTCGATAGCGATTTTATCGACCTGGTGCTGGCCTGGAGCGAGTCGGGTGGCGAAGACCCGGAGACCCCGGGCGTAAGCCTGCATGATGACAATGATTGGATGTCCTCGCTCCTGCAATCCCCGCTCTTTAGCCGTCTGCCACCGGCAAACATCCGCCAGTTGTTTATTCGTTTCAGTGCGTTAAAAGTCCAGGCGGACGAAGTGATTATCAAGCAGGGGGAGCGGGGTGATTATTTCTATGTGCTGGAGTCGGGAAGCGCCATGGTGATGGACCCGGCGGGCAAGATTCTGGCCGCTTTGCGGCCCGGCAACTATTTTGGCGAGGAGGCGCTGGTTGGTGACACCACACGCAATGCCACGGTAAAAATGATTACCCCGGGCAAGGTAATGCGCTTGCAAAAAGAGGATTTCCGCGAGCTTTTGCAAGAACCCATCCTCAAGTTTGTGACCGGGGAGGATTTAAAAAAACGCTCATCTGAACTGCCGGCCTATCAAATCCTGGATGTGCGTTTGCCGTTGGAGCGGCGCATACAAGCGGTACCGGATAGCCGCAATATCCCGCTGAACCAATTGCGCAATAACCTCAAAAACCTGGATGATTCGGTAACTTACGTGGTCACCGATGATTCGGGGCGGCGCTGTGATGTGGCTGTACATTTATTGACGCAAGCCGGTTTTGATAGCTGCATCCTGCGCGATTCAACCAGCTATTACACAGGTCTTTAATCCTTCGCTGTGTGTTTGCATCGGTATAGCGCAAGCTGCAATTTGCTTCGGCTTGCCTGTATGATGCGCCCTGAATTTTGAACCCTCATTGATAAATAACAGACAGGGCACCATGAGCAAACAACGAGTTTTAACCGGTATCACCACCACTGGCACCCCGCACCTCGGCAACTACGTGGGGGCCATTCGCCCCGCAATCCAGGCCAGCCAAAAAGCAGAAGTGCAATCATTTTATTTTCTGGCGGATTTCCACGCGCTGATTAAATGCCAGGAACCGGATTTGGTTCACCAATCCACACGCGAAATTGCCGCCACCTGGCTAGCCCTGGGTTTGGATACCGGCAATGCAATCTTCTATCGCCAATCCGACGTTCCCGAAATCCCCGAGCTTTGCTGGATACTCACTTGCAATGCCGCCAAAGGATTAATGAATCGCGCCCATGCTTACAAAGCGTCTGTGGATGCAAATACAGAGGCGGGTGAAGACCCGGATTACGCCATCACCATGGGCCTGTATTCTTATCCGATCCTGATGGCGGCGGATATCCTGATGTTCAATGCGCACAAGGTGCCGGTAGGGCGGGATCAAATCCAGCATATCGAAATGGCGCGCGATATTGCCGCGCGTTTCAACCACCATTACGGTGAACACTTTGTATTGCCGGAAGCGGTGGTGGATGACAATGTCGCCGTATTGCAAGGCCTTGATGGCCGCAAGATGAGCAAAAGTTATGGCAATACCATTCCGTTGTTTTTGCCGGAAAAACAATTGAAAAAATCCATCAATAAAATACTCACCAATTTATTGGAACCGGGCGAACCAAAAGATCCTGACACCTCACCGGTATTCCAGATATGGCAGGCCTTTGCGACTGCGGAACAAAGTGCTTATATGCGCGAACAATTTGCCGCGGGAATTGCATGGGGCGAGGCTAAAAAACAATTATTTGAGTTAATCAATGGCCAGCTAGCGGAAGCGCGCGAAAAATACGAGGCCTTGCTTGCCAACCCGGCACACATTGAAGAGGTTTTGCAAGACGGCGCTGGAAAAGCGCGAGCCTATAGTAAGCCGCTGTTGGAAAAGGTTCGTGAAGCTGTCGGTATAAAAAAAATCAAATAAGCTAAAAATAAACCCCGCGCTGGCGGGGTTTATTTTTAACGGCCATCATTGGCATTATTTTGCGAGGGTAGCAATAACTTTTACTACCGCCGCGGTAAGCTGGCTTAATTGCTCGCTACTGATGATATAAGGCGGCATCAGGTAAATAATTTTCCCAAACGGGCGAACCCATACACCTTGCTCGATAAAAAGTGGCATGAGCCTGGTGTTATCAACATAATCGTTCAACTCAACGACACCAATTGCACCTAATACGCGAACATCCGCTACGTAAGAAAATTCTTTGCAGGGCGCGAGTTCCTCGCACAATTGCCGGTGAATACCTGCGACTTGTTCCTGCCAGTTTGAATCCATTAATAAATCGATACTGGCGTTGGCGACTGCGCAGGCGAGGGGGTTGGCCATGTAGGTGGGGCCGTGCATAAAGGCCGGGTTTTCGCCGCGGCTAATGCCATTGCTGACTTTGTCATTGCAAAGCGTTGCCGCCAGGGTGATATAGCCTCCGCTCATGGCTTTACCGAGGCACATGATGTCGGGGCTGATGCCGGCGTGTTCGCTGGCAAACAATTTTCCGGTACGGCCAAAGCCGGTGGCAATTTCGTCCACAATCAACAAAATTTCATGCTTGTCACACAATTCGCGTACACGGCGTAAATATTCCGGTGAATAAAACCGCATACCGCCTGCGCCCTGCACAATGGGTTCGAGGATTACCGCGGCAATTTTCTGGCGATGCTGCTGGATGAGTTGTGCAAATTTGGCGATATGGATTTCCTGGAAGGGCTCATCAAATTTGCAGGCGGGTGCTTCGGCAAAAAAATGGTGCTGCAACGAATAGTGGAATAAGTGGTGCATTCCGGATTGCGGATCGCACACCGCCATCGCACCGAAGGTGTCACCGTGATAGCCGCGTTTCAACGTTAAAAAGGTAGTGCGCTGCGCTTGCCCCTGCGAATGCCAATATTGGATCGCCATTTTCAAGGCAATTTCCACGGCGACAGAACCGGAATCGGAAAAGAAAACCTTGTTTAATCCAGCGGGGGTAATGTGGGCGAGGGTGCTCGCAAGTTTTACCGCCGGTTCGTGGGTAATACCTGCAAACATGACATGGGCCATTTTGCCCAGTTGATTGATAGCAGCCTGGTTCAATGCGGGATGATTGTAGCCATGTATAGCACTCCACCAGGAGGACATGCCATCTATCAGCACGCGGCCATCCGCGAGGTGAAGTTCAACCCCCTGGGCATGGCTCACCGGCGTCATTAGGCCGGGTTGGTTAAAATCCGTGTAGGGGTGCCAGACGTGGGCACGGTCCATACGCAATAAATCGTCAGTTGACATTTCCTGGTTGTAAATCATGGGGATTCCGGCAGTTCATTACAGATTGCGCCAAGCTTAACGCGATTTATTTGAAAGACCAGATTTAATCGCGTTAATTCGGGATGCCATCAGTTAAATCTGACGATCAAATCCAATTGCTTGTGCGAGAGTTTATCCATTTCACTATTCAGTGCATCGGCAATACTGACTTCCTGCTGGGTTTGGTTGGTAATACTCGCAATTGATAAGGTGTTGCGCTCTATTTCCAGCGCCATGGAAGATTGTTCTTCAGCGGCGGCGGCAATTTGGTGGGCCATTTGGTCAATGGCGTTGACGGAGTCGGAAATCGAGGCGAGGGCGGTATTCACGTTGCCCATTTCATTGACGCTGCGTTCGGCCAGTGCCAGGCAATTCCTCATATTGGCGCTGGCATCTTCGGTGGCTGTACCGAGGTTGCCAATGATCTGCTGGATATCGCCGGTCGATTCCTGTGTGCGTCGTGCCAGCGAGCGTACTTCGTCGGCGACCACGGCGAAGCCCCGGCCTTGTTCGCCGGCACGGGCGGCTTCGATGGCGGCATTGAGCGCAAGCAGGTTGGTCTGCTCGGCGATACCGCGAATCACATCGACCACGCTTGCGATCCTGTTACTGTCTTCACTGAGCTTATGAAGTACATTTCCCAGGTTGCTCACAGTCCTGGACAAATCATCGATCGCATTGCGGGCACCCTCGATGACACGATTACCTTTTTTAACTTCGTCGATGGCGGTTCCGGTTGCTATGGACGTCTGGTTTGCCCCGTTGGCCACCTCTTGCACCGCCAGCGCCATCTGCTGCATGGCGTTGGCTACCCCGGCGGTCTCCTGTTGTTGTGCATTCATTCCTTCATGGGTTTTACGGGCTTGCTGGTGGGCCGTTTCTGCCTTCTGTAACAATTCGCGTGATGATTCGCCGAAGCGACCCAAGGCTGTTCGCAGGCGCGCCTTAATGGCGTGTTGTGCCAATTCAATTTCGCCCATCGCATCGCAACGACCGGTATAAATATACGCCGCAAAAGGATCGTTAATAATCGAGCGCGCCTGGTGCAGTGCTTGTGCAGTACGCTTGTGCTGGACGACTTGTGCGACAGCCCCAATTACCAGCGCAATCATTAAGGAACCAACAATATTGGTGGAAGACCACAGCCCTGATATAGCCATCGCGGCGAGTATCAGGATCCAGCTTCCCAGCGCGATAACGCTGCTGCTGCCGTAACGTCCGGTAAATTTCTCGAGTGCCGAATAGGCGGGTTTGCCCTGGTTAAGGCGTTGGTAGACAGCATCCGCGCGGCGAATGATCGCCGGGTCGGCTTTCACACGGACAGATTCATAGCCGTAAATCCGGCCATTCTGGCGCAAGGGGGTGACGTAAGCATCCACCCAGTAATGATCACCGTTTTTGCAGCGGTTTTTCACTATACCCATCCAGGGCGCCCCGGCTTTCAATGCGCCCCACAACATCTTGAATGCGGCCGGCGGCATTTGCGGGTGCCGGAGGATATTATGTGGCTGCCCAAGGAGTTCACTTTCGTTGTACCCGGAAATCGTACAAAAGGTTGAGTTACAAAACTCAATGTCCCCGCGCAGGTTAGCGGAAGAGACAATCTCGTCCTGGTTGTTGAGTTGAATCTCACGTCCGGTGACATGGCCATTGTTTCGCATATACAAATCCTGTGTTCAATACAATCGAGGTCGGAATCAAAAGCCTAGCCCAACCTCAAGGAATCTCTAGTAATTGTTTGATTTCCCTAGGGTTTATCAAGCGGCGGCGAATCGTTCAGCAGCGCGCTGAAGGTCGCTTGGGCGCGCAAGTTCCTCTGCCCCGGCAGCCGGAAAGCGGGATTCATACAGAAATCGGGCCAGCGCATTGCGCTTTCCCTCCTCAAGGTCAATGAATTCGAGGCAGATTTGGGTATGGCGATAGGGGCTGCGGCCTATACGGAAGGCACAGACGCGCGCGCGGCAACGAATTTGCAACTCGTCGCTTAATGTGACTTCGCACAAGGGGAGGAGTGCCCCGTGGCGCAATTGGGCAAGGAGGTTACCTGCGACCATTAACCGTAAGCCCCCACTGGAAATGTCTTGCAGGGTTCCATAGCTGGGCTCTTGTCCCAGGGTACGGATTTTTACGCTCAGGAGCGATTGGTGCCCGACAGCGTAGCGCGGTGAGCTGCGCCTGGGGGTATACATGGCAAACTCGGGTAGCTCAATGGCGAAACCCGCTGCGCCATGGTCGGCTCCCAGGGCAATAACCGGCGCGCGGACCACAAGTTGCTCATTGTTACGATGATGGCGAAGCGTGATGTAGTCGCCTTCATCCAGCATAAATTGTTGTGGGAAAAGATCGTCCAGCCACAGCAGCCCGCGTCCAATATCCACAGCGAGGATCATGCTTTGATAACCCCGGCTGGCCGAACCTATTTTCACTTCAAGCAATTGCCGTGTTTTCTGTAACTCCCACAAAGGAAGGTATTGATCGGGGATGCGAATGTCGGCGGATAGGCCCGCTTGGCCGGCAATCCCCTGGGTATCACCGGTTTTGCGTGAACTTTTTTTAAAGAATTTATCGAACAGCGACATTGCAACCTCCGCGCGGCAATTATTCTCCCCTTGGCTGGCAAACCATGGGGCTCAAAGGGGTAAGAGCAAGTGCTGTGCCACGGAAGGCATCCACCCCAAAATGAAACGTGTTAAGCCGCGCCGCCGAGGTTGGCCGATGATTTCGGCGCACCTTAAAGTGACATTGCGTTTATTTTGTTCAATTTGCGGCCAAGGGGTGGAAACCACAGGAATTGCGATGGAGGCTAGAGCGGCAAGCGATTGCCGCGCAGTGGTTTGATTTCCTCTTGCGGGTAAAATCCGTACAATGCGCGCCTCGCCGGTTGCCGCGCGGTTTTGTCTTTATTTATGAGCCTTACCCCATGAAAGAATTGAACGAACGTAAAGATCGCCTTGAATTCAACAAATTGCAAAAACGCCTGCGCCGCCTGACCGGTTCTGCAATAGTCGATTACGGGATGATCGAGGACGGGGACAAGGTGATGGTGTGCCTTTCCGGGGGTAAGGACTCCTACACGATGCTGGATATTTTATTAAGCCTGCAAAAAACCGCGCCTATATCATTTGAATTGGTGGCGGTGAATATGGACCAAAAGCAACCCGGTTTTCCCGAGCACATATTGCCGCAGTACCTGACTGAACTGGGGGTACCTTTCCACATCATCGAGCGGGATACCTACAGCATCGTTAAAGAAGTGGTGCCTGAAGGAAAAACGACTTGCGGCCTTTGCTCGCGGTTGCGGCGCGGTACCCTGTATGGCTTCGCGGATGAAATCGGTGCAACCAAAATTGCCTTGGGCCATCACCGCGATGACATTATTGAAACCCTGTTTTTAAATATGTTCTATGGCGGCAAACTCAAAGCCATGCCACCCAAACTCTTATCCGATGACAAACGCAATATCGTGATTCGTCCCCTGGCCTATTGTGCGGAAGATGACATCGCCCAATTTGCCGAACTCAAAGGCTTCCCGATAATTCCGTGCAATCTCTGCGGGTCCCAGGAAAATTTGCAGCGGCAAGTTGTTAAAGACATGTTGCAACAATGGGAGCGCCAATATCCGGGACGCACGGAAACTATCTTTTCCGCCATTCGCAACGTGCAACCCTCACAATTGGCAGACGTAAAATTATTTGATTTCCTGAATTTGGAATCGCTACAGGCCGGTGCAGTCGCAAGTGATGATTCATGCGGAATCGCATCGCCAGTAACGCGCCGCGACGAAGGGGTCCAATATATGGACATATTGGATATCCAATAACCTTATAAACCCTGCTATCGGAATATCAGGCTACCAGCTTTTTACAATCCGATAATGATGCTCGATAGGTTGCCATGAAATTGTCGATATTGCGCGCGCAGCCCGTGCCGTTATCAAAATGCAGGGCCCAGAATTGCGCCAGGCCATTCACTTCAATTGTCCGGTTCAGGTCAAGGTTAGCCGCGCGGTAAATCATCCAGGCAATCACCGTTGCGTAATTCAGGTTACCGATTAATTCACCGTGTGGATCTTTAAAAAATTGCTGCTGGCTCGCAAATCCACGCACGGCGGATGCGAGGTCGGGAAACTGGATTAAATACTTATCCCACACGTCCCGGTGTTTTTCCGGGGTGATGCGATAAACCCCCAATCCCCGTTTTGGCGGTGCGCAATAAAATTGTTGATCTTGCTGGCATTCCTGCATCGCTGTCCCCGCCAATAAATTTACAGCGTTGCAAGAATAATCCCCTAATGTGATCAAACAAGGCTTAATAATCGATTCGCGTAAATCACTCACATAAACGTTCATAGCTACCTCGTTACTCCATGTTTGTCATTTGTGCCCATACCTAGCCTGGCGAATAACCAACTAATTTAGTTATGGTGGTAGGCTGCATCAAAAACAACCCATCACCATATTGCGAGCATAAGTTGCGCCAACTGTTTAAGCCGGTGAAATCCTTTGTGCGATCATCATGTTAGGCACGGAAATTCCATTGGTTTCTATCATTATTGTTCAAGCAATTTGCCATCGGGAAATAATTTCTTTCAAAAAGTGGCGGCGTAATAAATTAAGCATATAAAAACTCTGCCTATACTCACTGTCATAATTAAGTCGGATCAACCGGGATTGTTTATGCGTATCGGAATACCCAAAGAAATAAAAACCGGTGAAAACCGTGTCGCACTTACGCCAGCGGGTGCTATCGAGTTGCGCGCGCGCGGTCATGAAGTTTATGTAACACAGGGCGCAGGGGTTGCGTCGGGGTTTAGCGATGCACAATACCTGAATGCCGGGGCATTATTGTGCGAGTCTGTAGCTGACGTTTATGAAATGGCGGATTTTATTGTAAAAGTTAAGGAGCCCCAGGTTCAGGAATATGCATTACTTACAAATCGCCATTGCCTTTTTACTTATTTACATCTTGCCGCGAGCCGTTCGCTGACCGATGCGCTAATCGCATCGGGGGCAACCTGTATTGCCTACGAAACCTTAACCGACACCCAGGGCCGCCTGCCATTGTTAGCACCCATGTCGGAAATTGCCGGTCGTATGGCGGTGCAGGCAGGCGCGCATCACCTGGAGGCAGCACAAGGTGGTAAAGGTATTTTGCTAGGGGGAATTCCCGGTGTCGCACCGGCGAAGGTAGTAATCCTGGGTGGCGGAGTAGTGGGTGCCAATGCGGCTGCCATGGCTGTGGGTATGGGAGCGCAGGTGAGGGTAATGGACAAGTCAATCGCGCGGTTGCGCCACCTGGATGACTTATGGCGCGGACGTGTCATTTGTGAATATGCCGTACAGGAGCGCGTAGAGGAATTTACCCGCACCGCAGACCTGGTTATCGGCAGTGTATTAAACACTGGTGCCAGCGCCCCCAAATTAATTAGCCGACAAGTAATCCGGCAAATGGAGCCGGGCAGTGTGGTGGTGGATGTCGCCATTGACCAGGGTGGATGCTTTGAAACCTCGCGACCCACAACCCACCAGGACCCCACCTACCTCGAAGAGAACGTTATCCATTATTGCGTCGCCAATATTCCCAGCGCTGTCGGGCGGACGGCGACCTTAGGCCTAACGAACGCCACGCTGACCTATATTTTGCGCCTGGCGGATGAAGGCTTGGGCATTATGAAAAGTGACCCGGGGCTGCGTGCCGGCCTAAACATTTATCGCGGTTTAGTGACCCATGTTGGGGTGGCCGCATCGTTTGGCCTGCCGGCGGTTGATCCTGTGCAACTTTTATAAGTTTCCCGCCAGGAAGCGGTTATAGATTTGGGCGCCACGATTAATATTGATCTATACTCCTGCCAACTCAGTCACGTTTTATGCCAGGGGAGAATCTCCCCAAGACAATAACAATCCCTGTTCCCGGAAAACCTAGGTCGATGAGAGATAAAGCCCCGTCCTTCTTTAATGGCATCTCTTTCCAGCTTGCCAAAATCGGTATTATTTTGGCGTTTGTCCTCAGCTTTATATTGAGTTCTGTGCAGCTCTATCTCGATTTCCTTAACCAGGAAAAAGAACTTGAATCGCTTATTGATCGGGTGGTTAAAGTCGCAACACCGCCCGCTGTTCGTTCAGTGTCCACCCTGGATGACGAACTTTCCTATGAAGTCGTTAACGGTCTGCTGCGCTATGGATTTATCTATGAAGTGGTTATTTATGATGATACCGGCAACGTTCTCGCCCAAGGCAGTAGCAAGCGCCCCAAAGTAAAAACCCGTTGGCTCACCAGTAAAATTACTGACAACACGCGCGAATACACCGAGAATTTGTTGCTGCCCGGTTACAACGACGGCACTGCTGGCAGCATTCGCTTTTCAGTGGATATGGACCTCGCACTCGAGGGGTTTTACAACCGCTCCAAGACCGCGCTGTTTACCGGTTTATTGCGCAATATGTTTTTGGTGTTGCTTTTGTTTGTGGTGTTCTATTACACACTCACCAAGCCGCTGGTGCGTTTATCGCGCGAAATCAACAACATTAATCCCGATCATCCTGGCGTTAATCGCCTGACCCCATTGCCGCCCCACCGCAAGGATGAATTGGCCCAATTGATCGCGAGTTCCAATCAATTGTTGGATATTGTTGAATTATCACTTGCCAAGCGGCGCGCGGTGGAATTGGCATTGCGCAAAAGTGAAGAACATTTGCGCCAGATTATCGATCACCTGCCGGTGATGATCGGCGCGCGTAATATCGCTGGTTATTATTTATTTGCCAATAAAGCCCTCGCCAATGAATTGGGCTACACACCCGAGCAAATGCGTAATTTGCATGTGCGCCAGCTATTAAAAAATTCGGTATTTGATATAGAGACCATGCTGCAAAATGATTACCGCGTAATTCGCGGTAATGAAGAGCTGGATGTAATTGAAGAATGTTTTGTCACTGCTACCGGCAAAAAATTGTTTTTGCAAACCCACATAATGCCCCTGGCTTTTTACGACGAAAAAGTAGCCTTAATTGTTTCGGTGGATATCACCGAACGTAAAAATGCCCAAGCCAAAATGGAATATATGGCTCACCATGATGCGCTGACCGGATTGCCAAATCGCGTGCAATTGGTGGAGCGATTGGAACATGAATTGCGCCGGGCCGAGCGTCATGGTTATTTCGGTGCGGTCCTGTTTATCGATCTTGATCAATTCAAAACTATCAATGATTCCCTGGGGCATCCGGTCGGTGATCGCGTATTGGAAGTCGTTGCGGCGCGCCTGCAACAATCGGTACGGGAGGAGGACCTGGTGGCGCGTTTGAGCGGCGATGAATTCGTCGTTGTGCTCACTGTGCTGGATCAAAATATTGAAACCGCGGCGTTGCGTGCGGGTGAAATCAGCGAAAAAATTCGTTCAATTATTTCCCAGCCTTACATGTACGATAACATGGAACTGCGCGTGACTTGCAGCGTGGGGGTCGTGGTTTATCCCGATAAAAACAATTCGGTGCACGAGCTCTTGCGTTATGCCGATACCGCCATGTATCAGGTAAAAGAGAAAGGGCGCGACTCAATAGAATTCTTTAACGAGGAAATGGCCGATAAAGTGAGCCGCCAACTGACAATGGAAGGCGACTTGCACCGTGCGCTGGAAGAAGGGCATTTCCAACTGTATTACCAACCCAAAATTGAGATCAAAACGAATAGTGTGGTGGGGGCGGAAGCGTTATTGCGTTGGCATCATCCAACCAAAGGGATGGTATCGCCGGTAGAGTTTATTCCCATCCTGGAAACGTCGGGCATGATTATCGAAGTCGGCCAGTGGGTGTTGGAAGATGCCTGCAAAACATTGGTGAAATGGCACCAGGATGGATTATGGCAACCCGGTATGCGCTTAAGCATTAATATAAGCCCGCGCCAGTTCCGGCGCGCCGCCTTTGTTGATGATGTCATTACGACACTGGAAAAATATCGGATTCCGGAAAATTCCCTGGATATGGAAATCACCGAAGGTATTGTAATCCAGCGTGTCGATGACGCCATTACCACTATGACGATGTTGAGTGAGCGCGGAATCAGTTTTTCATTGGATGACTTCGGTACCGGTTATTCATCTATCAGCTATTTAAAGCGGTTACCGGTTAGCACTTTAAAAATTGATAAGGGATTTGTGCGCGATCTTATCGAAGATCGCAACGACCGTGTACTGGTTGAAACTATTATTACCATGGGGCGCTTACTGGATATGGAATTGGTCGCTGAGGGCGTTGAAAGTGCCGAGCAATTGGCAATATTGAAATCGTTTGAGTGTGATTATTACCAGGGATATTTATCCAGCCAACCTGTTTCTATTGAGAATTTTGAGGCTATCCTCATAAATCGATAAACACCTGGCTTTGCAACAGGTTGCCCCGTGAAGTGCTTGGTTAACCGCTGAAACGTTAAAACAACCTTCCTAACAAATAAGGAATTGCAGTTTCCACACGCATAATGCGCTCGCCCAGATGCGCTGCATCGAATCCGATTTTTTTCAATAAATCGATCTCGTAGCCAATAAAGCCACCTTCAGGACCAACGGCCAGGCTCAAAGGATAATCAATATTGCGAGGGCATTCGTTTTCAGTGTAAGGGTGTGCGACCAGTGCCTTGGTATTGGCAATGATATTGGGTAGTTCATCTTCAACGAAAGGTTTAAAACGTTTGTGCAAATACACCTGCGGTAATTGCGTATCACATCCTTGCTCCAACCCTAACGCGAGTTGTTCATAAATGGCATCGGGCTCAAGGAACGGTGTTTGCCAATAGCTTTTTTCCACCCGGTAGGAATTGATCAAATGCAACTCCTTAACACCTAATGTCGCAATAGTTTGGAATATCCGGCGCAACATCTTTGGCCGTGGTAAACCCAAAATCAATTTTAATGGCAATGGCTGGGGTGGTGGTTGATTTAAATCCAGCTTAAGTTCCAATCGCGTCTCACTGAAACTTAATACGGTTCCACTACCGATGTTTCCGTTTAGCAATCCAACCTTAAAGGTTTCCCCAATATCGGCACCATGCACTTCCCGAATATGGGAAAGGCGGCGCTCATCGCAAATAAATGCATGTGCAGTGGAAATCAGGTCGGTTTCGGTGAGTAAAATCAGGTTCATAGTTAAGAATTTGGTCGGGAAATTTTAACCGAATTGT
>CBFGOY010000044.1:0-32587 GCA_965650515.1 uncultured Cellvibrionaceae bacterium
GTTTATCTCGGGCAAGTTTGAAGATGCTTTGCAACAGAAAAAAATCGCCGATTCATCTACTACTGGTGAAGAACGCCTTGGCGCACTGGAAAACCTGAAGCAACAGCAAGCAGAACTGGATAGCATTCAGAAAAAACATGCCGAAGAAAATGAATACCTGAAAATGGCGCGGGAAGAAAAAGCGACAGCCGAAAATCAAAAAGCCCTGCTGGAACAGAAAATTCATTTGGCCAAACAAGCCAAGGATGCCACAAAACTCCACGAAGACAATGTGGCGGCCATCATCAGAGCCAAGAGAGCCGGCGCCTCCAACGATGAAATTGCCAAACTAATCGATAAAATGAACGCAGAAGTCAGTGCCGCCAAAGGCATGGACCGTAAACGGATTGATCGGCTTCGCGACAGATCCCCCGGGGCAACCTTACGCCAGGATGTCCTTAACAATCCTCCGGATGAAGATAAGCATCTACTTGGAGGGCTCAGGGACTGGCTAACAGGAAAACAATTAAACCCGGGCACCGTGGCGATAGATACCGGGCATATTTACCCGTTTAATAAAATCATTAACGAACCCGGATTTGCCGAACTGCCAGAGAGCGTGCAATTGGCCATCCTTAACATAAGGAAGAACCTGGCACCACAGAACGAATCCGAAAACCGCTCAATGGGTGATGATTTTGTCGATGATTTCCTGAATAGAAAAAGTTCATCCACCATAGTCCCCAAAGTAGACCCGGTCCAAAGGGATGCGGCAAGAAAACGGCAAGAAGATGCACAAAGGTTAATGCAAGAGGTCATTGCAAAGGTCGTGGAAGCCTGGCGAAACAGAACCAGCCAACAACAATTCGAAGCCGAACTGGAAAAAATATTGGACAGTATCAAATGAAATTAACAATCTCTACAAATGGCAAATTACTGGAAGCTAACTGTTCGGAGGCTTATCAATTAGCGGCCGAACAATTGTTAAATGACATTGCATCCATGGATATTTCGCTTGAGCCAGGCACAACGATTCTTTACGGCTGGATATTGCTCAAGCTGGCACCGCGCGATGGGCATTTAGCAGTGACAGCACCTGATATTGCCCATGGGAACCCCGAGGCGTACCAGGATAACCTGGACATTACCCTCAAGGTACTCACCGAACAAGCGCATCTCCTAAAACGATTGGGTCGCGACGGCAAACCAGCATTGTTCCTCGAAAAAGTTGTCTTACACAAAAAAAATCGGGAGCACAGTCACTTGTATATGGAACGCCTACCCAAGGCTTCCACTGATGATTCGGGATGGTACATAGGCCCGGAAAATGTAGATTCACCTGTAAAGGAAGACCTGACATCGGTATATGTGTATGAGGTGTTATCCATGATGCCGGAAGTAACGGGCGCGTTAGCGTTACCGGAGGGATTTCTGGCAACCATAGAAACCCATCGGATAACCCAAATTTACGACACTGAAAATCATCCATTATTATCTGGGGATGATAGTTTTACCTAAGCGGCATACAGAAAGAATATAAAAATAAAAAACGTATATTTAATTTTTCGTGTTGAATTTTTACTGTTCGTTTTTAATGAAAAATGAATCTAAGTTTTCGCAAATTTTCCTTTGATCAAAAATACATTTATGGTAATTTCTTTTTAAGGCACACTGCTGTGTCCGAACGGTCATTGAAGGGGTTCCAGGTTTGCCCCGGAAGTCGCAAAAATATCGAGTGCGAATTGAATAAGCGGTAGTACAGTAAGTTCCGTTGCAAGTGCATGTGTTGGTCCTTCGGTTAGTATTTCGGAGTTCCCCAACGTTCAGTTCATTCTGCGTGCAATCCAATTGTTGCGTGCTTAAAGTCTCTGTCTGATGTCATAGTAGTGAGTGGTATACCGAAAGGTCGAGCCGTCAACGGGATCGGTGGTGGGTTGACAGGGGGATCATTCCCCCTGTTGACGAGCCTGCCTGCAAACGCCTTCCATTCCCTTCCCTTTATTCCTCCACTGAATTCATCCAATCAATTCGCCGCTTCCAGCTTTTAATTTCGCAGGACATTTGGAAACTGGCTGGGCTGGCCAATAAAAAAGCCCATCGATTTTCCAATAGATGGGCTTTTTGTTTTTAGTAAATTACAAAATTATTCGGATAACTTCACAGCCACCGCTTTGCCGTTGTAATCGATAGTTTCTTGCGGAACTGCATCAAAATTCGCCGCATCTTTGGATGGGCCGGAAATAAAGCGCACGCTGATTTTGCGTTGCTCCGCCATACCGGTGAATCCGCCGATACGGTCGCCGATGGTTACTGTGCCCGTAGAATCGTCATAGCTAACCGGAATACGAGACCATTCACCTTGCTGGTATTTCACCGAGCTCCCGTCGTCTTCGTAAATGTCAAAATTGCCATTCGCACCGATGTAAACATTTAAGGTGATGGGCGTATTCAAACCTTCGCCGACGTGTTGGATAAGCGGGCCAGTAGGCACGATTGAACCGGCCTTAACGAACAACGGCATTTGCGCAAGCGGTGCATCCGCTTTAATGGTTTGGCCTCCCGATATTTTTTCGCCGGTATGGAAGTTGTACCAATCCGCACCCGCGGGTAAATAAACATCGCGTGCACGCGCCTTGTTTTCATACACCGGGTTGACCAGGAACGCGGGGCCAAACATATACTGGGTATTAATATTCCAGGCTTTTTTATCAGCAGGGAAATCCATCACCAGGGGGCGCATGATGGTGCCGTCTTTATGGTAGGTATCGCCGGCCAGGGTGTAGATGTAAGGCATCAAGCGGTAACGCAATTTGATGTAACTTTCGAGCGTGTTGTAAACCTCGGTGCCTTCATCCGCCAGACTGAAAATTTCGCGATAGGGAAATTGGCCATGCGAGCGGAACAGGGGTACAAAAGTACCGAATTGGAACCAGCGCACATTCAATTCCTGCCAATCGGCTACCAGCTCCGGTTTGAGGTCATGAATATTTAGCGCGGGGCCGCCATTTTTATTGCCCCAGCGATATTTATCTTCCGGTGTAAATCCGCCGATATCAAAACTCCAGTTGGGCATACCCGCGATACCGGTACTCACACCCGCAGCGACTTGCTCGCGCAAATTATCCCAGTCTGAAGAGGTGTCGCCGCTCCATATGGCAGCGCCGGTGCGCTGGATGCCGCCGAAGCCGGAACGAGTCAAAATAAAGGAGCGTTTTTCCGGGTCGGCTTTACGTTCGCCTTCGTAAACAGCCGTGGCGTTGGGAATTGCATAGGAATTAAAATATTCCGCACCAGAACCAATACCCCCTTCACGGCTCATCAATTCCTTGCGCTTGGTGAAACTCAAATTGGAATGGATATCCGGCTCGGCCGCATCCAGCCACCAGGCATCAAAGCCCTTGCTGTTTAGTTTTTCATTAATTTGCTTCCAGAAAATTTTCTGGGCTTCTTTCGGGTAGGGATCATAAAAGGCGTTGGGGTAGCCTTTACCAATCCAGTCGAGGTTACCTTCTTCCAGGTTTTTGTTGAACATGTAACCTTGCGCATTCAATTCCTTGTAATTGCCTGTGGTCGGATAAAATTTCGGCCACACGGAAATCATAATATTTCCATTCATCGCATGGATTTTATCGTTCATGGCTTTTGGATCGGGGAAGAATTTCTTATCAAAATCATGGCTACCCCAGGCATCTTCCGGCCAATAGGACCAATCGAGGACAATATTATCGATGGGGATTTTTTTATCGCGGTAATATTTAAAGGTATTTACAATTTCATCTTGCGTTTTATAACGCTCGCGACTTTGCCAGAAACCATACACCCATTTTGGCAGCAGCACCGCTTTGCCGGTCAATGCGCGATAACCGGCAACAACTTCGTCTTTGTTATTGCCCGCAACAAAATAATAATCAATGGCTTTACCGGTATCCGATGCCAGCGACAACTGTTGCTGCTCTGCAACGGGTAATGGATCGAGATGCGTCAAGCGGAAGAAGCCACCGCTGACGGTCCAATCCACTTTAATGGATTTTTTCTCCCCGGCATTCATATTTATTTTGTAGGTGTGATACCAGGGGTTCCAGTTCAAGCGCCAGCGATCCAGCGCCAATTGGCCATCCATAAATAATTTTGCGTAACCGGAATTGTACATTTTGAAATGGTGAGTACCCGATTCATCCGATTGGATCGAACCTTCCCATTCAATACGCAAATTTTTTGCGTCTTTTACTTCGTCCGGGAATGGAACTTCACGTACGCTGTTATTGCTGAAGAATTGATAGTTCAGGTCTGCTTCCACGCGCGTCAGCAGCAATTGATCACCATCATAATAACGCGCAGTCAATCCGCCTTCCTTACCCTCGGCATCAAACAATTTGAGCGCGGCATTTAGCGGCCGGGTTTCGCGCGGATCGCCAAAACGCGTTACCGAATTATTGTCCCACAAGATCCCGTAATTACGGCTGGACACTACAAACGGAATGGAGATTACGAGATTGTATGTGGTCAATTCAACATTCTCGCCGGCGTAGTTAACCTGCCCGTTTTGATGCTGGCCCAAACCAAAGAAACCTTCATCGGTGCCGCGATTAAATTCCTGGCGAAGCGCAAAGGAATCTGCATCGGGTTTAACCGGGTCCGCCGTGACCGGTCCGAAAGTACCGCGATTTTCTTCCTGCAATAACAGATTGCCCTTGGCATCGCGGAAACTGACGGTGCCATCCAACAATGAAACTTCCGCACTCACCTGCGCTGTTTTCAGTACCAGCTTTTCGCCCGCCTGGTCAGCCGTAAACGGAATCGTGGTGGATGGCCTGGCAACAACCTGGATGGATTCGGGAATCACATTGAAATCTGTACCGGGCAATGCCGTAACGCGAATAATTTTTTCGCTGATCACTTGCAGGCGAACTTTTTTTACTTGCCCCCCGGGTAAGGTCAAAACCACACCATCTGCGGTTTTTTCCACTTGGGCCAGCGCTTTCACCTGCTCGACAGGTGCCTGGGCCGGCGTCGTATTTTCCTGTTTTGAGCAGGCTTGCAACAGGGCGACCGAAGCCATCCCGACAATGCAATGTGCAATTATTTTTTTTGCAAACAGCATGTTTGAGTCCTCATTCTGCGTTTTTACTGTATAAGTTTTTTGATCCATTGGATTCAATTGGAGAGCTTCTCAATGGGTTGTATAGCTGGCCATTTTTATTTTAAGCAGGTGCGCGCGCGCGGTGAAATTTAACCCCCAATCGGTTTGGTCACCGTTCCACACGCGCTCCATAATCCATTTACCGTTTTCGTAATGGCCCTCTTCCACCCGTTCAACCATGTATTTTTTGCCGGCCAGTTCAGCGGATGGTTTTAATTCCACACGCGCCTTATGGGCCGTTATCAAATATTCGTTGTCGTTAAGTTGTGCAATCAATGCACCGCCTGCGGCGGGTATATTGCCCTCGGGCGGCGCAATCCAGAACATAGGGCGGCCATAGGTTATTTCAGCATTCCACAATCCCAAATCCAGGGTTTGGGTTAATGCGCTTGCGCGATCTTTCGCAAATTGTTCCTTTTCTTCCGGTGTCGCTTCGGCGTTCCAGATTTTTTGCGTATCGGTGGTCGTATCCAATGGTTCGGCAACACCCCATACCCTGCTTTCAAAACCCAAGCGCGCCCACTCGCGCATCGCCGGCGCAAGCGCGCGATAATGCTGGGCAAATTGTTCAATCGTATCGTCATTATATTGTTTCGCGCCCAGCGGATAATTAGTGTAATCCGTATCGTCCATTCCGAAAGGCGAGAATCCGATTCCGCCCTTACCGAAGGTTGGATAAAGGTAACGCGCATAGGGTTGGTCATTGCCTATTTCTGCGACAAATAGCGCATTGTCGGGGCGAGCATAGAGCTCGAGCACTTTGGAAACGGTTTTGTGATCGCGAAAATAAATATCCGGTGCAATCAGATCAATAGAGGGTGCAGCGGCTTTCCATATGTGCAGTACGTTATCGGTACCACCGCCGCTGGAATATTGCCCCGGCAAGCCGGGGTTAAACGGATTGCGTAATGCCACATTCACATACATCGGCAAATTCAGGATTGCCTTACCGGCGGCGGTTATCGCCTCGCAATATTTGGCAATGTGGTAAGCGTGGAAAAATTCATCGGCATCGTTACCGAACACGTGCGGCCAGGTACCGCTTTTCAATTTCAGGACGCTAACCAATTCCTGCGGCACCGGCGCGTTAAACAATGCTTGCGCGGCGACGGAAAAATCCCGCGCGCTGCCATAGGTGCCCACTTCGTTTTCCACTTGCACCATAATCACGGTGTGGTCTTTATCGGCTTTTTTCAGGTGCTTCATTAACTCCACAAAGGCTTTTTTATCTGCCTCAAGCGTATTTGCCCCCAGGGGTGACAATGAATTTAGTGTGTCGCCATCTTGCTTTACAACGCGCGGAAAACGCTGGTTGTTTAATTTCACCCAGGAGGGCGCATAGTGAGGTGCATTATTTTTCCAGGTTGCAAACCATAACAATACGAGTTTCACATCGCGCTCACGCGCTTGTTTTAATAAAACGTCCAGGTAAGAAAAATCAAATTTACCTTCCACCGGTTCCACTTGTTCCCAAGCCACTGGAATACTCAAGGTATTAGCGTGCATTTTTTCCACGGAAGGCCAGACATCTTTTAATGCAGCCGGATAATTACTGGAATTATTGGTTTGTGCACCGAGCATCCAGAACGGCGCACCATCGACAAATAAGGCATGTTTACCGTTTTTAGAAACCACTTGGGGAAGCTCTGCCGCATGGGCAGCAAAGGGCAGCAAGAATGCAACAGAAAAGCAACCGAACCACTGGCTCCAGGATTTACAAAAAAATGTGTTTGCCATAGAAAAGAAACCTTGTTAAATGAAAAAAACCTTGCCCCTCGCGGGGCAAGGTTTTTTATCCCACGATCACCTAGAATCTGGCGCGCAACCCAACAGCAAAGCGGGCATCTTGTGCGTAAGAGTAGGCTACATGATCCCCGGCACCATTCTGGTCAATAATGCCAACAGTTTTTTCTTTCAATAGATTACTGGCTTCCGCCGTTACTGTGTAATTCTCAAGGAATGTGTAGCTGATTGAAGCATCCAGTTGGCCGTAATCATCGTTATATACCGGAATGCGAGCCTTACCGCCTAATCCATCGTTAAAATCCGGATCAAAACCATTACCGCCCCAGGAAATCAGGTATTTACTGCGCCATGAGTAAGCCAGGCGTGCGGAGAAGCCATCTTTTTCATACATACCGACAATGTTGAATGCATTCTTTGACAACTGGTCGATAGGCAATTGTCCGTAAGAAGAACGATCCGTATCCAAAGGTGCCGCACCGGCTTGGGTGTCACCTGTTGTTGGCTGACTATTTAATGGAATGTCTGCGCTGCTATCGATATAAGTGTAGTTTGCTTGAATGCCCAATCCATCGAATGGAGCGGGCAACGCGTCAAAGAATTTATTAACACCGATTTCCACACCATTAATATCACCGGTACCGACGTTGTCTAACCATGTTGCTTCACCGGTGTAATCGCCAATGGCATAAGGTGCTGTTTGCTTCTTAAAGAAACCTTCCACCTGTTTGTTAAATAGCGCGGCGTAGGCCATACCTCCATTTTCGTCGAAGTACCATTCAACCGAAAGATCGAATTGCGAAGCCTCCATTGGCTTGAGGTAGGGGTTGGTGTCCTGGTTCAAATTGAAAGAGCGGATGGTTCCGGTCTCCTGGTCGATATTTGGGCTGGCAGTGACAAATGCCTGCATATCGGCGAAAGACGGATTCCAGATAGCTTTGGATGCAGCAAACCGCACATAAACATCCTCGGTGGCTTCCAGGCGCAAGTTAAAGCTCGGCAATACATGGGTGTTATTAGTCTTGGCTTCCAGGGGTTCTGTCGAACGAGGCACTACTACAACACCATTTACCGTCGCTTCATTAATAACCAAGGTACCCGAGGCGGTATTGTCGGTTTGTACAACACGCACACCGATATTACCGTCAATGGGCATAGCCAAATCATCAAAACCATAGTTGGTCATGATATACATCGCCACGGTTTTTTCGTCTTGCAGGTTTCTATAATCCGGATTTTCCAACCGCGTCCAATCGGAATATACGCTGCCCTCGCACCACCATGCACCGGGCACCTCACAATCCGCGTTAACAGCATCTGTCGTTGCACGGAAATTTCTGGTTGCAGCCGAAGAATACAAATATCCAGCTGCCGGAACTGTTACATCACCGCGTTGGAAATCACCAAACGAATACAAGGTCAGATAATCGGCTGCCTGGTCAGGCGTCACTTTTGGCAACGTGTTTTTGTCGAAACCGAACCAGGTTGCGTAGCGGGTATTCCAATCGTAGAGAGTGTTAATGTTATCGGCCGATTTCTCGGAATATCTCATCCCGGCTTTTACAGATTTAATCACCGCGCCTTCGAAATCGTATTCTGCATCAAAGCGCGCCGTTTTTGCTTCTGCCTCATTTCGCTCGAAGTGGGTCATCGCCTGGCCCAGGCTGTAATTGGCGAAATTGGACATGTAAGAAGGATCAACAATAATCGATGGAGTTTCCGAACCTATGCCGTCCATATAAGCTTCAGCAGGAATAACTTTCAAACCCAGGGTGTAGTCATCAATCGTTGCATCCGCTTTTACGTACTGTAAATCGGCAGAGAATTTCCAATGGTCATCGGGCGACCATTTGATTCCGGTAGAGTAATCCGTTGTTTTTGAAACATTTTGCGCCCAGCGTGTACTGGTGCCGAAATCCAGCCCCCATTGCGCAGGGTTGGCAACCGTAACGGTTCCGGATTCCATCGCACCATTTGCGCTGTACACCCAATCGTTATCGCTGGTAGGCAAGAGTGCCTGATCACCGTTATGCCCTTCCAGGAAAAATGCGTTTTCGTCATATACATTGTCGTGTTTGGTTTGGAACGCAGTGAAATAAAGTTCAGTGTTTTCGTTTGGAGCCCATTGCAACGCAAGGTAACCACCTTCGCGAGTGCTTTCATGGTCATTGCGACGCCAATCCACGCCCTTGGAAACCCAAACATCATCACCGTTAATTGTTCGTGGCAAATAAGGGCGTGAATACACTTGATCTGAACGCGTCGCCAAATCAGAGGTTGATGCGTTTACAAGAATACCGAATTCCCCGGCATCAGTTTCCCAGCGGTTGCTGTACAAACCGGAAAACTCACCATTGGTTTCTTTCAGTTGATCACCGTAATTCGCCTTTGCCGACAGGCTAACCAATTGACCATCGGAATCGAATGGCATACGCGTGCGCAAATTTACAGTGCCGCCAAGGCCACCTTCAATCATATCGGCAGACGGGCTTTTGTATGTATCAACGGCGTACATCAATTCCGCGGGTACGGATTCAAAACTAATACCGCGACCACTTGCCGCCGAAAAAACATCGCGGCCATTTAATTCGGAACGCACCTGCGTTAAACCACGAACAGCAACACCACTACCTTCTGCGGCGGGATGCTCTGCATCGTTACTGGTATAACGGCCAACAGTTACACCAGGTACGCGTTGCAATGCTTCGGTTACGCTGCGGTCCGGTAATTTACCGATATCTTCGGCAACGATGGAATCCACTACAACGCTTGCATTTCTTTTTAATTCCTGCGCCGATTGGATACTGGCGCGCTGGCCACTCACGAGCACCTCTTCAACTTGCTCGCTACCCGATGTGCTTTGCGCAACGCTGTGGCCAGCTATACCCATAGTACCTACAACCAACGAAACGCCGGATGCCAGTTTTATGTAAGCCGGTAATGTTTTTTTTATGAACCGTTTGCTGTTCGATGACATGCTCTTCTCCAGTTAGAATTATTAACCTACCCCTAATGCTATTTTTTGTTGCCGGACAAGAGATATTTCCCTCCTGCCCTTGCGTTAAATGTCCCTGTTGTTTTATCAGCGCCCGGTTTATCGGTAACCAGGGCCAAGGTTCTTTTCCTTTGCATATCCACCACCGTTAAATCCGCAACGGAAGATGACGTTCTGATGCGAACCGGGTTCGCGTGTCGGGTATTGATCATTGCGCGGGTTAATGCTCCCCGGTGCCATTCAATGTCCAGCGTTATACCGCCGCGCGCGCGCAAACCGGTTACTGACCCGGAAGGCCAGGCATCCGGCAACGCCGGCAATAAATGCAATTCACCGTTATGGCTTTGCACCAGCATTTCCGCAATGCCAGCGGTTGCGCCGAAGTTGCCATCAATTTGGAACGGTGGATGGTTATCCCACAAATTACCCAACGTGCTCCGTTGTAGCTGTTCGCCCAATACTTTGTGCGCGCGATTGCCATCCAGTGCGCGCGCCCACATGTTGACTTTCCAGGCCTGCGACCAACCCGTGCCGCCATCGCCGCGCGCGTTCAGGGTGGTGCGCGCCGCGTTTAATAATTCCGGTTTTTTGTGGGCATCAATCTGGCGGCCGGGATGCAAGGCAAATAGATGGGAAATATGGCGGTGGTCATTATCAGGATCGTCGAGGTCCTCCTTCCATTCCTGCAATTGTCCCCAGGAACCAATGCGAAGCCCCTGATCCAGGTGCGAAAGTTTTTCAGCAAGTTGCTGCGCAAATTTTTTATCGCCCAATGTTTCAGCGGCTTCACGGGTGTTGCGCAATAAATCAAACACTATCTGCTGGGACATGGCGGCACCCCTGGTGAAAGGTCCATGCTCGGGGGAAAAACCGGGCGATACAACCCATAAGCCATCGCGTGGATCCTTCACCAAAAATTCCAGCCAGAATTGCGCAGCGCTTTTCATAATCGGATAGGCGCGTTTACGGAGGAAACGTTTATTGCCGGAAAATAAATAATGCTCGTAATAGTGTTGTGCCAACCAGGCGGATGCTTCCGGTTGCCAGAACGCGGTGGGCCAATCAATAACGCCGGTGAAACCCCAGATATTGGTATTTAAAAATAAAGTCCAGCCCTGGTTCACTCCCGCAACTTTTTGCGCGGAAATTTTTCCCGGCTCGACCAGGCTGTCCACGAAATCAAAATAAGGCCCCATGAGTTCCGACAGGTTTACGGTTTCCGCCAGCCAGTAATTCATTTGCAGGTTGATATTTACGTGGTAGTCATCATTCCAGGGCGGGGTGATGGAATTGTTCCAGACACCTTGCAAATTGGCCGGCAATGAACCGGGGCGCGATGATGCGATTAATAAATAACGCCCAAACTGGAAATAGGTTGCTTCCAGGCTGCGATCCAAACCGGCATCGCCCCTTTTGTAACGCTGCAATAATTGCGCAGTGGGGAATGGTTGTTGTTGCTGACCTATATCCAGCGCTACGCGCTTGAATAATTGTTGATAATCGTTGCGGTGATCTTGTTGCAACCGGGTAAAACTTTTTTTGCCCGCGTTATCAATTAACTTTTGCAAACGCGCATGGGGATGCTCACCGCGATAGCCTGGGTACTGTTGCGCGTAACCGGTGCCGGCAACCAAAAGCACAACCACCGCATCGGCATTGGCGACGGAAATTTTTTCGTTTTCGACTGTTGTTCGTTCGCCGCCCTGGTTCATCACCAGTACCTGGGCTTCAAACGGCAGGCCGTTACTGTGCAATTCACCCCGGGCAAGCAGACGATTATTTTTTACCTGGCGATTAAAGGTCCGGTTATCCGGGGCCTGTAAACCGGCAACCAGTGAAACCTTTCCCGGCTGGTCGGCGCTGAACCGGATAGCGATCACCCCATCCGGATAACTGGCGAAGTATTCGCGGCGATAACGCACACCGCCCTGTTCATAACTGACGCTAACCTGGGCGTCCGCGAGTGAGAGTTCGCGGCGATAACGGGTGACATCGCTGTCATTTTTGGGCAGGTCAAGGACGAGATCGCCGAAGGTTTGGTAGTCCCCATAGGCGGTGACCTTGCGCCCTAACTGTTTAGCCGCCGCTTCCGGGCTGATCGAACCTTCGCGGTTAATGGCATCGCGCACCTGCGCAATAGCACCCGTTTGCGGTTGGGCAGGCCAGCCAAAGTCATAGCCTTCCGCCCCCGGGCCGCCCGTCCACAGGGTCTTTTCGTTGAATTGGACCCGGTCCTGTTCTATTCCGCCGGCAATTACAGCGCCCATCGCACCATTGCCGATAGGAAGCCCCTCGGTCTCCCAATGGCCTGCCGGACGGTCAAACCAAATAACCGGAGGCACCGCAGCCCATGCCGGCAGACTGACCAATAGGAGGAGGACGGCAGCCGCCAGCAGGTTTTGCTTATTTCCTCGCCAGGAACAGGGGTGCAGGTTAACCCCGGAAGTGCTCATCAAATTTATCGCTCTTATATGGTATATATGACTATTTGGTCCAATATTAAGACAATGTTTTTATACGTGCAATATAAATCACCTATGACAAAATCTTGCTTCAACCGTTGATACCAAAAGAAACAAACCCCAATTGAAGCGTCACAAGGACCGCAGGAATTCCGCATGCGAGCCGGCATAGTGACAGCCCTTTTCAATCGCTATTCTCATTCTGTCCATGAGCACGACAGACCTTTCCCGGTCTCCCAAAGGCGGCAGCGCCTCGGGCGATAGGCCGAATCCGTAAAACATACTTACCCAGCTATCTTCCTTAAACGATTCCTGCTCCAGCAGGTTAATGTGGCCCGACCTGCGGAAGGCGGCGATTTTTTCGGCCAGTGAATCCGGTATATCCATCTCCCTGGCGCATTTCCAGAATGCACCCTCGCGCCCGTTCAATTTGTAATGCAGGATGATGAAATCCCTGATGCGCTCGTACTCCAGGCGATTCAGGCGATTGGCTTCCGCAACCTGCTGTCCATGGATTTCAAAATTCACCAGGTAACCCGTCATTTTGGCGATGCCGGTTTGGATCAGCGAAATACTGGTGGACTCCAGCGGTTCCAGGAAGCCGCTCGACAAGCCGATCGCCACACAGTTCTTGTGCCAGAAATCGCGCCGCATCCCGGTAGTGAACCGAATCAGGCGCGGCTCGGTGACGCGCTCGCCCCCCAGGTTATCCATCAGTTCCTGGTGCGCGCGGTCGTGGGAAATAAATTGACTGGCATAAACATAGCCATTGCCCACCCGGTGTTGCAGGGGGATGTGCCATTGCCAGCCCGCTGACCGGGCCGAGGATCGGGTAAAGGGGTCCGGTTCGGCGACGCATTGGGTTTGCACAGCGAGAGCGCTATCACACAACAGCCAGTGGCTCCAATCCTCGTAGCCCACACCCAATGCCTGGTGGATTAGCAAGGCCGGAATGCCCGTGCAATCAACAAACAAATCGCCTTCGATAACCTGCCCGGCCTCCAGCGAAATGGATTGGATAAAACCGGTGGATGCATCCAGTTGCACATGGTTAACCCTGCCTTCAACCCGGGCGACACCCCGTTTTTCCGCGTAATCGCGCAAGAACCTTGCAAACAGGGAGGCATCGAAATGATAGGCGTAGTTGTACCAGGCTAAACGGCTCTGCTCTTCAAAGCTGGGTAATGCAAATTTTCCGGCCCTGGCGAGTTGGGTGCAAAGGCAGAATTTATCCAGCTCCTGGGCATAACCCTGTTGTTTGGCTGCCCACCAGGTTTTGTAGAAAGGCTCCCCTCCAATATCGACCCCGTATCCCGCAAACGGATGGAAAAAGTGCTTGCCCTCCCGCGCCCAATGCGCGAACTCGATACCCAGCTTAAAGGTCGCATGGGTGGCTTTGATAAACTCGCTTTCCCTGATACCCAGGTCCTTGATGAACTGGTGAATCCCCGGGACGGTCGCTTCACCGACACCGATGGTCCCTATCTGGTCTGATTCGACCAATGTGACCTGGATATTAATGTTTTGCAGCCAGCGCGATAAAAATGCCGCCGTCATCCAGCCCGCCGTCCCGCCGCCAACAATGACTATTTTCCGAACCGGTTTAACCATTATTTTTATCTCCGGGTACTGATTACCGCGATGCACGCGCATAAATATCATAAATCATATATTAGATGCCACCATTGTGGTTATGCGGTTGAAAAAGAATATGGCATAGCAGTTGCTGCACAGCAGGCAGACAGTTGGTCTCCCCTTGTGACAGGCCGAATTGGCGTAACAAGCGGCTTTAGATGATCGGAGCAAAGCAACGAAATGGCAGCGAGCACCATTAATTCCCAGGGCACCCCGTCCACTGCACCATCACGCAGCAATAATCCAGGGCAGTTTGCACACTTCTGCGACCTCTACCACCAGCGCCTGGACGCATTGACGCTGGCCAAGCAACTCATCCATATGATTAAAGCGGTACAGCGCCACCGGGGTATGACCATGGGAACCCTGGGGGGAAACCAGCAGTTTCGCGACGAGTTAAGTCATTTGCAGGTGCAACTCGAGCGCCGATTGCAGTTGCTGCAAGCCTTCTCCGCGCGGTCGGTCAATCTCCTCAGCCCGCGCGACCAGGACAATCTCAATAATGCCTGGCTAACCATCAGCCGCAACTGGCAGGAGGATTCGGTAATCGACAACTATGAGTTGCATTGCCATCTGATTGAACAATTACTGAGTATGGTGGCGGCCCTGGGCAAGCAACTGGAACAACCCACTTCGCAATCCATGCCGGATACGCAGGGGTCCAGCGCCATCCGCACCGATGACCCCCGTTATCCCAATCGCTTCAAGTACCTGGAAGTCCTGCACTTTGCCACCCGTTTAATGCCCGCGGTTGCCGAGCAAATCGGTCGCATACGCGCCTTGGCCACCTATGCCTCGGCCTTGGGGTATTGCGATAAGGATTTTGCCGGCAAGTTGCGCTATGTCATCCAGTGCACCCGGGTAAACAATGAAAAACTTCGCCACCAGACCAAACGCCTCGAAGGCTTGCTGGATAGCGATTTAACCCTGTTGAGCCAATTGAAAAGCTATGAAATCAAACTGGAGTTTTTATTGTCCATGGTCGAGGCCGATGTAGTGAATTCACACCAGATCAATGCGGACAGCAATCGCCTGTTCAGCCTGGCCACCGACATTATTGATGTCTATTTGAAAGTTGTAGATGAAGGTGTGCAGTTGCTTACCCAATGGCATGAGCAGGATATTGAAGTCTGGGTGCAATCCTGGTGATTGTGGACCACCTCACTTGCCAGGTGCCGGACAATCCCTACAATAGCGAAAAGCCATTTCCGGGGTATCTCCATGCGTTATATCTGGCCGCTCATCCTGTTTGCCCTTGCCACTACCGCCCGCGCCGAATCCTATACCGCTACCGAAGCATTTACCTCCCAAGCCACACTTACCGAAGACGCCATGAACACCTGTTTACAAGCGTCCGTTGTCAGCGCAGCGGAAGGCATGACGATCCGGCAACTAAAAGAAGCGTGCCAATTGCTCCATGAGCAGCAACGGAGTGAAGAACCGCAAGGTGAAATAAAGGAAGGATCACCAGCCATTGTCCAGGCGGATGAAACACCGCTGCTAAAAAAACGAATGACCCTGGAAGCATTGAATCGCTCCAATCGCTTCATGCTGACACCGCACAAACGCAATTATTTCTTCCCTGTCAGTTACACCCGCCATCCCAATATTGTGCCCTATCGCAATACCGATTCAGGCTCACTGAGTTCATTGAGCAAAACCGAAGCTGAATTCCAATTGAGTGTGAAGATACTTATTCGTGAAGACATTTTCGGGGACAACGGCCACCTTTACCTCGGCTACACCAACCATTCCCTTTGGCAGGTTTACAACGACACGGACTCCGCGCCATTCCGCGCAACGGACCATCAACCCGAATTTATTTTGAGTTTTACCAATGATTGGGAAATCCTGGGTTTCCAAAACCGGATTAATGAATTTTCCTTGACCCACCAATCCAACGGTTTGGGAGGATTATTATCCCGCAGCTGGAATCGCATCATGTTGAACTCGGTATTTGAGCGGGGCAATTTTGCATTCGGGATTTCCCCCTGGTACCGCATCCCTGAACCGGAGCAGGAATTTCCCGGCGATCCGCACGGTGATGATAATCCCGATATTGAAGACTACATGGGCCATGTGGAATTTAACGCGGCCTATCAACATAAGGAAAATATTTTTAACGCGATGATGCGCAACAATTTTGACAGTGATAACAAAGGCGCAATTGAATTGGGTTGGAGTTTTCCAGTCAGTGCCAACTTGCGCGGACAGTTCAAATATTTTAAAGGCTACGGACACAGCCTGATTGATTACAACACCGATATGGAAATTTTTGCGCTCGGGATTGTGTTTACCGATTTATTCTAATTTTCAGGGAAGCCTGATTTAAAACGTTTCACCCAACCGGTTTACCAATGCCCGGATGGATTCGGATGATTGGGGCGAAACATCTATGATGGAAAAGCCCATCCAGTATTTTCCGGAAAAATCCGCATCGCGCCGCCATAAGCAATCAACACCCAGTTGGATAACCATTTGCCCGTTCACCGGTTCGGGCACGTGCAAATCCAGCGTATAAATGCGGTCTTCTTCCAGCGGTATATCACCCACGACCATCAGCCCCTGCGCATGGATATTTACCAACCGGCCTACGTACAAATCGCGCAGGTTATCGTATACCTCTACATCGCCATCGACAGTGTGGCGTTCCAATTCCCGATCATGTTCACGCGAGCAATTATGGGTCATGATTCACTCCCGGTGTTATGCGTATCTGCGCGTTCGTTAAGGGTGTGATAAATATTTTCCAGCGCGCGCTCAAAGAATGGTTTGGTACTCCCGGCAATAACTTTCGCGCGCCCGGCAAGCATATCGCGCGCAAGTTGTAACCCGGCGGCTAACAATACCTTGCGTCCCTGCTGGTCCACCAGCATGTAATGCTGGGTCTTCTTGTTGTACCAGGCTACCTTCAAACGCTTGCCGCCTTCAAACTCAAACCAGGTACCGAACTCAACCATTTTCAAACTATCGACAATTTTCGCTTCTTCCGGTGAAAGCGGTTGCGATTGTTCCGCGGAATGCCCGGCCTTTTCCGCCGCCAGCGATTCCAATTTGCTGCGCATTGGCGCCGGCGCCGGTTCGCCCTTGCGACTCAACAATGCCATGCGTTGCAGGGAAGTTACCGCCTCCAGCAATTTACTCCCTTTGGAGCGTTCGTAACCAATGGTTTCAAAACCGCGTTCAAGCGCCGCCAGTAATTCATTTTGCATTTCCATTTGCTTGACTTTATCCGCCTGTCTGGTCTTGGGCTCCAAAGACCAGAGCAGGTCATCAACAACCTTCAGCGCCCGCGTCCAACTGTCGGACTTATCGCCATAACGCAGCAAGATAAACGATAAATAATCAGACCAGGGTTGCAATAACAACAACAGGATCGCGGAAGGCATTTCGCGATTATCCGTGCGGCTGCGCACTTCAGCGTTTACCTGGATCTTTGCTTCGCGCAGTTTTTCCTCGCCTTGCGCTTTTTCAAGGGCGCGCCGCTCCATCAACTCCTGACGACGGGCAACATTGTGGGTGTAGGCATTAAATTCGATTAACAGCTCGGCGAAAATCCGCACATCATTTTTAAATTCCTTTAACAAACGAAATACGGTGGTTTTTATTTTGGTAAAGATATCGTATTGATCGCTGCCATCGTTGCTTACCCAGCGCACCCCCGCTTCGGCAAGGCTATTAAGCAGCACCCGCGCGGGGTGTTCGGGCTGCTCAAAAAAATTCTTGTCAATAAATGCAATTTTTAAAAAAGGCGTATGCAAATAACTTAAAAGGGCCTTCACCGAATCGGGCAAATGATCGTCGGAGAGCATGTATTCAAACAACATCCCCACCAGGTCTATGGTTTGCATATCGCCCGCTTCGACCGCAGCATTTTCGTTCTCACCGGCGATGGTTTCCATCATTGTGCGGCTGACGTCGGCAGCACTTTGAAGCGGGATTGCAACTGGCCCGGATTCGTGACTCGCCAACGCCTGGCGGGTAAAGTTCAGGGCCCGGGTTTGCATATGCTCCAATACCCCGACCAATTGCGGCTGGGTATAGACTTGCAAACTGGCTGGCAGTACAGGGGTGGGCGGCGCTTGTTCCGGACCACTAGCTGTCGCCTGGGAGCGAATCACCTGCACGGCCTGGACTGCCGGCAATTGCCGGGCCACATGGGCCTGCAACAACCGGATCGCGCCTAACAAGCTGTTTTGGTATTCAATGTCGTTAGGGTTCAGTGAACCGCTGAGTAATTTGTCACTGGCGCGACGCTGGTGTTGCTCCGCGTCCTGGTCTGCTTGCAGTTCACTTTCCGGCAGCACACTTGTATCAAACGCGCCCGTTTCCTTGCGCTCACCCGTTTTCTCATTATTCGCAGGTACAAAGCGCAAGTTGGGTAATAGGTTCTGGCGGATTAAATAATCGTTTAATTCGGCATAAAGTTCGTCCAGCGCGCCAATAACATCCTGGTCAAATAATTTGTACCCGATAATTTTGGTTTTTACATCCACTTCCAAATTGCTTAGCAACTTGCGCAGCGCCTCGCAGAATTGGACCGGGCTCACCGGGTTACTTCGCTCGTCAATTTTTTCGCCGTCGTTGAGCAGCGCCAGGCGTTGCTGGAATGCCCAAAGCTGCTCGGCAAAGAAATTATCCGCGCGATGGGTAATAGAGGTAATTGCAATGGTTTCCTCAAGGTCCGAATGTTCCACCAGGGAAAGGATATCGCCGCTGAAACGCTCTTCACCGGTCAGGGTATTCAATGCTTTATTTTTGAATTTGACAAAGCCATTGGCAAGGTGCTGGCTGAATTCCTGTTCAGCGGCGTGCTGTACCGCCGCGATCAGATTTTGGATTTCGTAAAGTGCTACCTGTTCTTTATTGGATTTAGCCTGCTCGGCAACTTCCAGGATTTGCTTGCACCATTGCCGCCAGAAATTGGGGAAAACCCGGTACGCAAAGCTGCGCGTTAAATCGCGGCATTGTTTTAGATGTTGGATAACCAACTGCTCTGACATGGCAACCGTGGAATAGGTTGATGCCTTTGGGGAGTCAGAGCCTGGTAAACCTGAGTTGCGCATAATGGTTCCAAGTTTTTCCATACTGGTCGTTCCCGCTCCCGCGCTGGCGACAGGTGCCGGTGGGGGATGCAGGACTTGCAAGCCCGCAGGTGGGGGTGAGTAAGCCTTATCAGGTTGTCCTATGCGCCAATCTTAACAGCTTGGGAAAATAGTTCCACTGGCCGGCGCTTAGACACAATTGCTTAAAAATAGCACGATATATCCGTAACTTCCTGATGTATCGATATAAATTACCTACCGGGAATCCTCCCGGCGCACGGGTCCCCGGCGAACAAGGCACCAAAACAGAACATAATGCACCCCTGGAAAGCAACAAAATAGTGCAACAGATTCCGGGGTCGAGGGATTAACCGCAGCCAATCCCGTTATAAATCAGCGCATTAACGACTTGGCACTCATATTGCGATAGCCCTGATGTAATAACTGATCCGCACTCAGGGTGGTTTTAGCTATTCGATAAACTGATCCACACAATTTGTTAATAGGAAGCTAGGGTTCCGGTCGCACGATTAACCACGTGTCGATGCCTGGTCCGAGAGCTTTCGACCTCAACCGAACCTTCGGCATCGAGGTTACACGGCGGGATAAAAGCCCGGGAGATGATTGGCCTAACCGCCAGAGTGCTCCCTATTAAAAACGCCGATGTCACCATACCGCTGGAGGTTGCCCATGTTGCACCACGCTCGCCTCACCAAGACCCGCCTCATTAATACACCCCTTGCCCTGGCATTGTTGCTTTTTTCCGCACTGACCCCTGCGGCGGAACCCTTCAAGGTTTGTTGGTCAATTTATGTCGGCTGGATGCCCTGGGGTTATGGCGCGGAACAAAAAATTATCGACAAATGGGCAACGAAATACGGAATTGAAATCGAGGTTATACAAATCAATGACTACATAGAATCCATCAACCAGTACACCGCCGGTCAGTTTGATGGCTGCGTAATGACAAACATGGATGCCCTCACTATCCCGGCGGCGGGTGGAGTTGATTCCACTGCACTGATTGTTGGCGATTTCTCTAATGGTAATGACGGAATTGTACTCAAGGGGAAAAACAAAACCCTGAAAGATATTAAAGGCCAACATATCAATTTGGTTGAACTCAGCGTGTCGCACTATTTACTTGCGCGCGCATTGGAAACTGTCGGATTAAAAGAAGCGGATGTAAAAGTGGTGAACACCTCCGATGCGGACATGGTGGCTGTATACGGCACAAAAGATGTAACCGCTGTGACTACCTGGAATCCGCTGCTAAGCGAAATCCTTACCCAGCCCGACAGCACCAGGGTTTTCGATTCCTCACAAATCCCCGGCGAGATTATGGATTTAATGGTGGTGAATACCGCAACGCTGAAAAAAAATCCCGCCCTTGGTAAAGCCTTGGTAGGCGCGTGGTATGAAATCATGGAAGTCATCAATGCAAATGACAAAGCCGCTGTAGCAGCCAAAAACGCCATGGCAACCGCATCGGGTACTGACCTCCCCGGTTTCGAATCCCAACTCGCCAGCACCAAAATGTTTTATACCCCAGCCGCCGCACTTGAGTTGGTCAATAGCGATGAGTTGCTAAAAACCATGCACAAAGTCGCCGGGTTTTCCTTCGACCATGGTTTGCTGGGCGAAGGCGCCCCGGATGCGAAATTCATTGGCGTTGAAGGTCCGAGAGGCGTTTACGGAAACAAGGAAAATATAAAACTTCGCTTTGACACTACCTACATGCAATTGGCCGCTGATAAAAAACTGTAACGCAGAATAACAATCGAACGGATTCCCTCGTGTGGAACCCAAACCTTACAGGCCGGTAGAAAACCTATGAAACGTTTGATTAACCTGACGCCCTCAAAACCGACCCGGTTATTGCTAGGGCTTGTCCCGTTTTTGCTAATCCTGTTTATTTACCTGGTCGCCTCAGACGCGCGCCTGGCCGAAAACGCGACGGATAAACTTTTACCCAGCTTTGCGCAAATGGGCGATGCAATCCACTCACTTGCCTTTGAGCCCAGCAAACGCAGCGGCAATTATTTATTTTGGCAGGATACATTCAGCAGCCTATACCGCCTGGTGCTGGGAATTTTTATCGCAGCCATCATAGGCTTTACCCTGGGTTTATTAACCGGCGCCATTCCCGGTATCCATTCGCCTATCGCCCCCCTGCTTACGATCATTTCGCTTGTGCCCCCCATGGCGCTGTTGCCGATCCTTTTTATTGTGTTTGGTTTGGGGGAGTTATCCAAAATCGCACTGATTGTGATTGGTGTTGCACCTTTTATCGCACGCGATATCCAACGATGCGCGCAGGAAATCCCGCAGGAACAATTGGTTAAAGCGCAAACGCTCGGTGCCTCCACCTGGCAAATACTGGTGCGGGTTTTAATTCCCCAATTGCTGCCGCGCCTGATTAACGCAGTGAGATTATCGCTCGGCGCCGGCTGGCTATTTTTAATTGCCGCCGAAGCCATTGCTTCTACAGATGGATTGGGCTATCGCATTTTCCTTGTGCGTCGCTACATGTCCATGGATGTCATTTTGCCTTACGTAGCCTGGATAACCTTATTAGCGTTTTTGATCGATTGGCTACTGGCCAAAACCAGTCGCAGATGCTTCCCCTGGCATTATCCGGCGGCCAAATAAACAGGTGGGAAACTCCATGACCATTGTTCCTTTCAATAAAAAAATACCCGATGAAAAAACAGCCCACACCATGCCCCTGATCAAGGCTAAAAATGTGTGGAAGCATTATGGCGATAACCTGGTGCTTGAGCGCCTGAATATCAGCGTTAATGCCGGTGAGTTTATTACCATGGTCGGCACATCCGGTTGCGGCAAAAGTACTTTTTTAAAAATGTTGCTGGGAATGGAAGCGCCCAGCTCGGGTGAATTATTGCTTGAAGGAAAGCCCATTCCCGATGAGCCCGACCAATCGCGCGGCATAGTGTTCCAACAATATTCGGTATTCCCACACCTTACCGTGCTGCAAAATGTCAGCATCGCGCGTGAATTTGAACATTCGCCATTGCTGGGAAAATTATTCGGCAACGCAAAACGCAACCTGGTTAATGAAGCGAAAGCGCTGCTCGAATCCGTGGGCCTGAGCCACGCGCTAAATCGTTACCCGCACGAGCTATCCGGAGGCATGAAGCAGCGCCTGGCTATCGCGCAAGCGTTGATTCGCAAACCCAGGATACTGTTATTGGACGAACCCTTTGGCGCCCTCGATCCCGGCATTCGCGCCGATATGCATCAATTAATTTTGCAGTTGTGGCGCGAGCACCAACTCACGGTGTTTATGGTGACCCATGATTTAAGCGAGGGATTTTATTTGGGAACCCGTTTATGGGTATTCGATAAAGTACGCCACGACAACCAGGCACCCAACGCCTATGGCGCAAGCATCACTTACGACCTGCCCGTCACACGCCGTACCAGCGACATTCCTGCACAATTACAGACATTCGCTAACGAGACTTAAGGCCTTTAATATTCCGGATAAAACCATGAGCAAAACTATTTACACCACAACACTTCCCGGCAACGGCCACTGGTCGCTGGAATTACGGCGCGGCAGTTTTTTGAAAATTACCGATCTGGACGGCGGAGCCAATGTCGGCATGTTGTTTTACAACCCGCGCAATTTATTGGAGCGCTACAACGCCCCGGACACACTCAAATGCCAACACACATTTAAATTGCAACGCGGAAATTGTTTGTATTCCGATATGGGACGAATTTTTGCCTCTATTATTGAAGACTATTCAGTCAATAATGAAGGCAACTGGCACGATACGATATGTGGCAACAGTACCGCGCAGATAGTTGAATCCCGTTGGGGAAAACGCGATTACCAAAAAGATCGCAACCACTGGTTACAAAACGGTTATGACGCTTTCCTGGTCGAGCTTGCAAAATACGGTCTGGGCCGCGCCGATATGGCATCCAACATAAACTGGTTCAGCAAGGTCGTTGTGGATGATAAAGGCAACATTGCTCTCGACACCAGGAACCAATGCGCGGGCAACAGTATTACCTTGCGATTTGAAATGGATACGCTGGTGATCATGCACGCATGTCCGCATCCATTAAACACCTCCGCACAATACCCCTTTAAAGCCGTACAAATTGAATTGGGCGCGGCGGATCCTGTGACCAATGATGATTATTGTAAAAACTTCAGGCCGGAAAACCAGCGTGGATTTAACAACAACGATCTCTATTACCTTTCAGTCATCTGAGTTGAGGCATCGATAATGTCACTCGTCCAAAGCAACTTGCACCCGGAAACCGCAACTGGGCGCCACCATGTAAAGGCCGGGGATTATTTCCTTGGCGAAATAAAACAAGGCCAAACCTTCCGTATTGTAGACCTGGAAGGAAACCAGGCAGCGGACGTTTTGTTTTATAACGCCAACGACACCAGCGAGCGCTACAGCGCAATGGATACTATTCGCACCCAGGGCAATTTATATTTAAGCGCGGGAACAAAATTAATTTCCAATACGGGAAATGAATTACTGGAAATTATCGCGGATACCTGTGGTCGTCACGACACACTCGGCGGTGCCTGCGCAACAGAAAGCAACACCGTCCGCTACAGCCTGGAAAAAAGATGTATGCACGCATGCCGCGACTCCTGGATGCTCGCTATTGCGGAACATCCGGAATTCAATATCAGCAAACGCGACATTACCCATAACATTAATTTTTTCATGAACGTTCCGGTCACAGCCCAAGGCGGGCTTACCTTTGAAGATGGTATTTCCGCACCGGGAAAATATGTGGAACTCACAGCCAGAATGGACATCCTCATGCTGGTTTCCAATTGCCCGCAACTGAATAATCCATGCAATGGGTACAATCCCACACCTATCGAAATCATTGTTTGGGGCTAATAAAAAATCACGCCTCAGTGGACGACCACTGTTGTAAAAATCCCTGCGGGACGACCCGCCGGAGCAGACCATGTTTACCAAAGTACTCATCGCCAACCGTGGCGCCATCGCTACGCGCATTATCCGCACCTTAAAAAAATTAAATATCCACGCAGTCGCGGTGTATGCCGAATCCGATCTTGATTCGCTACATGTGCGCCTTGCCGATGAAGCTTTTTCGCTCGGCGAAGGCGCGGCTGCCCAGACTTATCTGGATCGCAAAAAAATAATTGCCATTGCCCAACAAGCCGGTGCGCAAGCAATACATCCCGGATACGGATTCCTCAGTGAGAATGCCGGTTTTGTTGCGGACTGCGAAGCTGCGGGCATCGTGTTTATCGGCCCTACTGCGGAACAAATGCAAACGTTCGGTTTAAAGCATAAAGCGCGCGAACTTGCGCAAGCAGCTAATGTTCCGCTCTGCCCCGGCACCGACCTTTTAAAAGATATTGATGCAGCCCAAACGGCAGCCGCAAAAATCGGATACCCCGTAATGCTAAAAAGCACAGCCGGCGGCGGCGGTATAGGAATGCAATTGTGTAACAACGAACAGGATTTGCTATCCGCTTTCGATTCGGTCAAACGCCTCGGCAAAAATAATTTTGCGGATGATGGCGTTTTCCTGGAAAAATTTATCGCCGCCGCACGCCATATTGAAGTACAAGTCTTCGGCGACGGCAAAGGTACGGCGGTTGCTATTGGCGAGCGCGACTGCTCGAGCCAAAGGCGCAACCAAAAAGTGGTGGAGGAATGCCCTGCACCCAACTTGCCAGAGGAACAACGCAATGCCATGCAAAAAGTGGCTGAGCAATTGCTAGCCTCGGTAAATTACCGCAACGCCGGTACAGTCGAATTCATTTACGATTCATTTGAAAACCAATTTTATTTTTTAGAAGTCAATACGCGCCTGCAAGTAGAGCACGGAGTAACGGAAGAAGTGTATGGAGTTGACCTGGTTGAATGGATGCTAAAACAAGCCGCTGGTGAGCTAGGTAATATTCGCACCTTGCGAAGTAATCTTTTTCCCAACGGACACGCTGTTCAGGTCCGCGTGTACGCTGAAGATCCCGCACTGAACTTCCAGCCCTGCGCCGGGTTGCTGAGCAACGTTGAATTTCCACCACCCAATGAAAATCTCCGGATCGACCATTGGATTGAAAGCGGTATCGAAGTGCCCGCATTTTTTGACCCCATGCTCGCCAAAATTATTGTAAAGGGAAAAGACCGTAACTCGGCATTGACTTATTTATGCCACGCATTGGATGGCACACAGTTATATGGGATCGAAACCAACCTCGGCTATTTACGCGTGCTATTGCGCGATGAAAAATTGTTGCACGGAGCAATGACCACGCGCTACTTAAATAATTTTGTATTCAAGCCGGCACGTATAGATGTCATCCAGGGCGGTACCCAAACTACCATTCAGGATTTTCCGGGCCGTTGCGGATATTGGCATGTGGGAGTGCCGACTTCCGGTCCCTTTGATAGTTATTCATTCCGGTTAGGCAACCGTTTGTTGGAAAACGAGGAGTCTGCCGCTGGCCTGGAAATAACCTTGCAAGGGCCAATTTTGAAATTCGGTTGCGCAACAACAATTATTATCACCGGTGCCAGCATTGATGCGAAGCTGGACGGCACTCCTATTCCGCTATTTGAAGTTATTTCGATCAAATCCGGCCAGCAATTACAGCTTGGGCGAATTACCACCGGCGCGCGCGCTTATCTCTGTGTGGCGGGTGGTATTCAATGCCCGGATTACCTGGGAGCAAAATCCACTTTCACCCTCGGCCAATTCGGTGGGCATAATGGTCGGGCATTACGTGCGGGGGATGTGCTCGCGCTCGCACACAACTGCAATAAAGGAATCAGATCGCAGCCGGCTCCGAAAGGATTGCTTCCTGATATTGGCAATGCATGGCAATTGCGTGTCATTTACGGGCCTCACGGAGCACCGGATTTTTTTACCGCAAAAGATATTTCCACCTTTTTCGAAACCGATTGGGAAGTGCATTACAACTCCAGCCGTACCGGCGTACGCCTGATCGGTCCCAAACCTGAATGGGCGCGCAGTTCCGGCGGCGAAGCAGGTATGCATCCCTCCAATATCCATGACAATGCCTATGCTTTCGGGACAGTGGATTTTACCGGCGACATGCCCGTTATCCTCGGGCCCGACGGCCCATCCCTCGGCGGCTTTGTTTGCCCGGCAACGGTGATAAGCGCCGATTTATGGAAACTCGGGCAAGTACGCGCGGGCGATAAAATTCGTTTTATTCCTGTCACCATCAATGATGCAGTTGAGATTGAAAAAAAGCAAAACGAGTCTCTCCGGCAATTGCAATATATTCCGCACTCCTGGCAACCGGCGAGAATCCATTCTCCCGTTGTAAAAACATTATCCGCACAAGAATTTGGCGAAGATATTGTGTATCGCGTCGCTGGCGATCATTTTCTGTTGGTGGAGTACGGCGCATTAGCGCTGGATATTAAATTGCGCTTCCGCGCCCATGCGCTAATGCAATGGCTGGAAAAAAATAACCTAGATGGATTAGCTGAATTGACGCCGGGTATCCGTTCACTACAAATTCATTACGATAGCCAGAAATTACCGCTGGAGGCCCTACTCTCGCATCTGGAACATGCGGAAAAGGCACTAACGCAAGAGCTGGCGCAGCTCAGCGTTCCTTCGCGCATAATCCATTTACCGTTAAGTTGGAACGACGAAGCCTGCCAGCTTGCTATTGAAAAATATATGCAATCGGTACGAGCAAACGCTCCCTGGTGCCCGAGCAACCTGGAATTTATTCGCCGTATAAATGGATTAGATTCAATTCAGGATGTGAAAAATATTTTGTTCTCCGCATCCTATTTAGTAATGGGCTTGGGTGACGTCTATCTGGGAGCACCGGTAGCTACACCGGTTGATCCTCGCCATCGCCTGGTAACCACCAAATACAATCCGGCAAGGACCTGGACTGCGGAAAACTCTGTCGGCATTGGCGGCTCCTATTTATGCGTCTATGGCATGGAGGGCCCAGGAGGTTACCAGTTTGTCGGTCGCACATTACAAATGTGGAACCGCTACCGTCAAACTAACGCCTTTAAACAACCATGGCTATTAAATTTCTTTGATCAAATTCGCTTCTACGAAGTTAGCGCTGATGAACTGAAAAAAATTCGCCGCGATTTTCCACTGGGGCGTTACGACATTAACATCGAAGAGGGGCATTTCAGTTTAAGCGAGTATGAAAACTTTATCGCCGCTCATAAAACTGATATAGGAATATTCACCCATCAACGTGAAAAAGCCTTTGATGAAGAACTGGCCCGCTGGCATGCCGACGGCCAGTTCAATTACGAACAGGAGCAAATCATCGAAAGCGAAAGCGAAATGCAATTTCCCGAACATGCAACTCGAGTGGATAGCCCCGTCTCCGGCAGCGTATGGCAGACCCGGGCCAACATTGGCCAGGAAGTTAAGGCGGGCGATATATTGTTGATCCTCGAATCCATGAAAATGGAAATCAACATCAGCGCCCCATGCGCCGGCAAAGTTACGCACCTGTTAAAGAATGAGGGCGCGCGGGTCCAGGCGGGACAGACACTGGTGGTGCTGGAAGCCGCTGGAGGACGTGGGAAGGAAGCTATAGTCGCGGCGACGGGTTGAACGAGGCGCCCGCGCCCTTAAATACGATAGCCTTTACCTATAATGTTTCTATAGACGGCGAAGGACACATAACTGATACTCGCGCGGCGTATTTTGTTCATTGGCATGGAATCACCCTAGAAAGGTATTAAATGAACCCTGGCGACCCCACATCTACCTACTTCCAACAGCGTAGAAAACTATTATTAGGTATGGCTGCGGCTTCACTTCCCTTTGGTTTGTCCTCATGTTCAAGCAATGAGGAGAGCAAGGCGTTAGTGGTAGGCGGCCTGCCTGTAACCTGCAACCTGACATTACCCGTGGCCTGCGTTGCCAATTCTTTGGCTGGCGCGCCAACCAATCCCCAGGGCATAGGTTTCCAGTACAGTAAGTACAGCGGTTGGCCGGAAATCAAAGAGTCGTTAATGACCGGGCGCATTCAAGCCGCCTATATGTTGGCACCGCTGGTCATGGATCTCACAACAAAAAAGATTCCGCTCAAAATTGTTTCCCTGGGACACAGGTCCGGTGCGGTGATTATGGTACGCACGGACTCCAGTTATACAAGCTTCAGCCAATTGAAAGGCAAGCGCATTGCAATCCCGAGTCGCTTTGCGGTCGATTTTTTATTTTTGCGCAAAATGCTGGCGCAGGAAGGCATGACCCATAACGATATTGAAATTATCGAAATGCCGCCGCCAGATATGCCTGCCGCACTTTACGCTAACGCCGTTGATGCCTACTGCACCGGCGAGCCCTTTGGGGCTGCGGCACAAAAAGCGGGCTATGCGCGCCCCTTACGGATGACGCGCGACGAGTGGCGCAATTACATTTGCTGCGTACTAACCGTGCGCGAGGAATTAATTCAAACGCAACCGGAAGTCGTACAGGATTTGGTGAACCATGTGATGGGTGCCGGCGCCTGGCTGGACCAGGGCATGGTGAATCGCGAAAAAGCCGTGCAAATTGCCGCCGGTCGCCAGTTCTTCAACCAAGACCCCAACATCATCCGTTTCGTGATGGAAAACCCCGAAGACCGGGTGACCTATGGTGATATGCGCATGATCAAGGATGAATTTAATGAATTGATGGAGCTGTCCATCGCAGCGGGTACCCTGGGCAAACCGGTTGCATTTGAAAGCTATGTGGACGAAAGGTTTACCCACAATGCCAAACCTGTTGCTATTACCATTTAGTGTCAGGATTTGATCATGATTCGAATGATTTTATTGGTTGCGCTTTGCATAACAATGTCGGAAAACGTTGCTGCCGGAAATAGCACAACAAACACTGCTGAATTGAAATCCGGTGTATTTGAACCACCCCGCATGGCACCGGATTTTTCCCTGCCAAGTTCACTCAATAACCTGTTCACCCTTAGTGCGCAGCGCGGCAAAATTTTAGTGTTGGGTTTTGGTTTTAGCCACTGTCCCAATTTTTGTCCTATGACGCTTGCCAATCTCGCGCAAACCTATAAAAATCTCGGGCCTCTGGCTGATCAAGTTCAAGTGGTTTATGTAACTGTCGATCCGGAGCGCGACACCCCTGCGCGCCTGCGCGAATATCTAAGCAATTTTAATCCACATTTTATTGGTGTTACCGGCTCCACCGAAGAGCTGGCAGCCGTACGGCAGGCCTACGGGATAATGGCAAAAAAAGAAATGCATAAGAATGGCGGGACATATGATGTGCATCACTCATCGTATATTTATTTGATTGACCGCGAGGGTTTGCTACGTGCACTGGTACCTTTTGGCAAAAGTGCTGGCGATATAACCCACGACATCAAAATACTGCTGCACGATAAAAACCAACAGGCGGCATTATGAAAATTGCCGGTACTATCGCAATAGCCGTGACCTCCGCTGCATTGGTTATTGTTTTAATTTTCGCCTTTATTCCGGTTCACTATGATTCGCGCGAGGAAATTTTCGAAATCCCCAAGGGGACCTGGGCACAACGGATGGCAGGCAACACGGTAAATATTTTGCCCGACCAGATTTATTTAGCGTTAGGAGTACGTGATTTGCTAGTGTTACGCAACCTGGATGATGTGCCGCAAATGTTTGGGCCCACACTCATTATGCCGGGGCAAAGCTTCAAATTGCCATTTGAATTAGCGTCGGAGTATGACTTCGCATGTACGGCGCACGCGAGTGGGCAAATGCGGGTCGTAGTTGATCCGGAACCCTCACCGGGATGGAATCGCTTGCGGTGGCGAATTAAAAATTTATTTCGTTAACCTTCTTGGGAACATTTAAATAATAAAGGTAGTGGATGTGATTAAAATCAAAAAAATAATACCACCGTTAGCGCTGATCACCACGCTAATTGCAATCTGGTGGTCGGTGGTGGTTAAAACCGATAGTGTAATTTTCCCAACCCCGTTGCAAGTCATCACCGGTACAATGGAATTAGTTGAAGATGGTACATTATGGGAACACATAAGCTCGTCATTAATGCGCGTCGGCATTGGCTTTCTGCTGGCAGTAGTTATTGCAATTCCGTTAGGGTTATGGATGGGCCGCGTTGATGGCGCCTACGCTACCTTGAACCCTGTCTTTCAAATTATGCGTCCCATCTCACCAATCGCCTGGATTCCACTGGCAATTCTCTGGTTTGGGGTTGGCAATGCATCACCGATATTTTTGATTTTTATCGCGGCGGTATTTCCGTTAATTGTACAAACCGCCGCGGGTGTCCATACCATTGAGCCGCGCTACCTAAATGCGGCGGAAAACTTTGGTGTGTCACGTTACAAGCTTTATCGGCAAGTGGTAATTCCTGCGGTACTGCCCGATTTAATTGTAGGCATGCGCATTTCCCTGGGCGTTGCATGGCTGGTGGTAGTGGCGGCGGAAATGATTGCGTTGCGCTCCGGCCTCGGGTACATGATTATGGATTCACGTAATGCGGGTAACCGCTATGATTTGGTTATTGCCGGCATGATTATTATTGGCGTCATCGGACTTTTGCTGGACGGCCTGATGCGGTTGATGGAAGGGCATAAATCAGTAAGGTGGCGTTATGACCGATAAGATTGTTATCCAGAATATTAAAAAGAGTTTTTCCTCGGGCAGTGAATCCAAAACGGTAATTGACGGCATTAACCTCACCATTGCGGATGGAGAATTTATAGCCATTGTCGGCCCATCCGGTTGCGGCAAATCCACATTAATGAAAATGATCGCCGGATTTCTACCACCCGATGCAGGCAGTATTGCTGTCGATGGTGTTGAGCGTAAAGGCCCAAACGCTAACGGCATATTGATTTCCCAGAATGGCTCGGTTTTCCCCTGGTTAACCGTACAACAAAATTTAATGTTCGGCTTGAATGATGAGCATACCGATAAAGCAGCGGTTGCGGATCACTATGCGGACCTGGTGGGACTGAAAGGTTTTGAACAACATTATCCGCGCGAGTTATCCGGCGGCATGTTGAAACGCGCCGAAATCGCACGGGCGCTCGCTGTCAAACCGGAAATCCTGTATATGGATGAACCCTTTTCCGCGCTGGATGCATTAATGAGTTTACGCATCCGTACCGAGTTACTGCGAATTTTGGAAGAGGAACGACACACCGTTATCCTAATCACCCACGACGTGGAAGAAGCCGTTCATTTGGCAAATCGCGTGGTAGTGCTCTCCAATCGCCCGGCAACCATCCAAACCATTTTTGATGTGCCCTTTGCACACCCACGAAAATTATCTGACCCCGCCCTACAAAAATTGCGCGACGATATTTTGCGTGAGCTGGGTATTGAGGTGTAACGAGGTTGGTGCTGTGCAGGTGCCGGGTTTGATTAACCCTTTTACTTGTCATCACTGACCACCGAAACTGGACAAGTGTGTCCGGTTTCGGTGGTGATATTGATCATTTTTGAGCAGATATAAAAAAGCCCGAAATTTCCGGGCTTAATAATTGAGTGTTTAGGTAGCATCCCAAACTCTATAAATCAGCTATTTTAAAATTTCAATGCTGCTCTGGTTTCAATTCTTATTCATAGCGGTATTACCAATTTATGCTATAAATTTTATGGCTACAGCTACAACGGCGATAAAAATTAACGCAATCATTCCCATCTTAAAGAAAGCCTTTGTCAGTATATTTAAAGAAGATTCGTTAGCTGATCTTTCAATATTAACCATCTCCTCCAAAGATAACGGGTTTTCCACTTGGTGGTTTCTATCCCTCATAAGATGAAGCGCATCATCAAATTGCGAATCAAGAATTATCCACAAGCCAACCTCCACGCCAGTTTTCATACCAGCCAAGCCACGATCAGACATATGAATAGCAATACCCCTGGATTTTAAAAATTCGCCTTTTTGGTAAATATCATCACATGTAGCAGTTGTAATTAACAGTTTCATACTCGTTCCCCTACAATGATTAATTATCTAACCCTCCATTGCAGGCATATACAATTTTTTGGCAAGGACTTCTGGCTTGGTGCACTGGGTAACCAATCATCTTCATTTCTTGTTTCAGGTATAGGACATGAATTGGGGTCATTGCTATCGCTACACTCAGCTTTAATGCATTTAAAGAATTCTCCAGCATCAGGATCTGGTTGCGCCCAAGCGTCCATTTCTTCACCCATCTCCTCAAGAGCATCATTTATTGCATCCTTAATTCTTTCATTCCTGCGCATGGAGTCATTCAACTTAGCAATAAAATTTGCAGGCGTTATGGGACTACCGGGGCGGCGATAACCGGGATAATACTCGCCTCTAGAGCCTCTCCTTGCACCGCCTTTTTGCAAACCAAAAAAGTCGCCATAAATTAACGGATTCCCGCCAACATACGCATACGTATTTATGCCACCCTGTAACCCAATCGGATCAGATTCAATGTAACGCCCGATGGATGGATCATAATCCCGAAAATAGTTGTAATAAAGATTCGTTTCCGGGTCCAGGTATTGTCCGGGGAAGCGGCTAAATAATTCTATGCTGTTGGTTTGATTCGCCGCAAGCCTGCCGAAAGGCT
>CBFGOY010000045.1:0-31354 GCA_965650515.1 uncultured Cellvibrionaceae bacterium
GTACCCGCATCCACATCGGCGCCTGTCGGGATAAAGCTGTAAGCCACATCTTGCGCCACACTGGTCGCCGGGGTACCGGTAATGGTCGGGGCTTCATTAACATTATCCACACTCAGGTCGAAAGCTGGCAGACTTGCGCTCAGGGTGCCATCGCTGACACTGATAAGGATTCCCGAGGTTAGGCCTATATCCGCATTGGTCGGCGTACCGGTTAACGCACCAGTGGCGGTGTCAAAGCTCGCCCAGGAAGGTTTATTGGTGATGCTGTACACCAGGGTGGTACCCGCATCCACATCGGCGCCTGTCGGGATAAAGCTGTACGCCACATCTTGCGCCACGCTGGTTGCCGGGGTGCCGGTAATCGTCGGCGCGTCATTGATGTTGCTAACCGTCAGGTTAAAGGCCGGCAGGCTTGCGCCCAGGGTGCCATCGCTGACGCTGATAAGGATTCCCGAGGTTACGCCTACGTCTGCATTGGTCGGTGTACCGGTCAGCGCACCGGTAGCGGTGTTAAAGCTCGCCCAGGAAGGTTTATTGGTGATGCTGTACACCAGGGTGGTACCCGCATCCACGTCAGCGCCTGTGGGTGTAAAGCTGTAGGTCGCATCCTGATTGACGCTGGTTGCCGGTGTGCCGGTAATGGTCGGCGCGTCATTGACATTGCTGACCGTCAGGTTAAAGGCCGGCAGGCTGGCACCCAGGCTACCGTCACTAACACTAATGACGATACCAGTAGTAGTACCCACATCATTGTTGTTCGGCGTACCGGTCAGCGCACCGGTGGCAGCATTAAAGCTCGCCCAGGCAGGCTTATTGGTAATACTGAACGTCAGGGTATCGCCAGGGGTATCGTTGGCCGTGGGGGTAAAGCTATAAGCAGCGTCCTGCATCACACTGGTCGCCGGAGTGCCGCCGATGACCGGAGCCCCATTAGGCGTTACCGAATTCGATGCCCCCGAAGCAACCCCGGTACCGGCCGAATTGGTCGCGGTAACGGTAAAGGTATAGGCAACACCATTGGTCAGCCCGGTTACCGCAATCGGTGACGCCGTTCCTGACGCGGTTGCACCGCCCGGGTTGGCCGTTACGGTATACGCTGTAATGGCCGCCCCACCGGTAAAGGCCGGCGCGGTAAAGGCGACCAGGGCCTGGGCACTTCCCGCTGTTGCGGTACCGATCACCGGAGCGCCCGGAACTACCGGGTTAACGGTAAAGCTGCGACTGACCTGGACCGCCGGCAAGTAACTGGCATTGCCTGACTGGTCCGCATTGATCGTACACGTACCCGGCGTTACCAGGGTTAGCTGGCCGCCGCTGGTTATCGTACAAACACCGGTAGTAGATGAAGTAAAGGTTACCGTCAGGCCGGAATCCGAGGTCGCGCTCAGGGTTGGCGATGTTCCGAAGTTTTGCGCGCCCGGATTGTTGAAAGTAATGGTTTGGGACGCTGCCGGGGTAACCGGATTGGAGGCACTGGAGGCCGGGCCGGTACCGGCTGAGTTATCCGCCGTTACAGTAAAGGTATAGGCCTGGCCGTTAGTTAAACCGTTCACGACAATAGGCGAGCCCGTTCCATTTACCGGCGCTACATCCGCCGGGCTGACGGTCACGGTATAACCGGTGATAGAGGTACCACCGGTAAAGGCCGGCGCAGCAAAAGCAACACTGGCCTGGGTATCGCCGGCGGTAGCAATTACCGTAGTCGGCGCTCCGGGAACTACCGGGTTTACCGCAAATGACTGGCTAACCTGTGGGGCCGGCAAATACGCGGCATTACCCGCCTGGTCAGCGTTGATAGTACAGGTACCTGTACTGACAAACGTCAAGGTGTTGCTGCTAACGGTACAAACCCCGGTAGTGGCGGACATAAAGGTTACGGTCAGACCGGAATCCGAAGTCGCGTTCAGGGTTGGTGACGTACCAAAGTTTTGCGCGCCCGGATTGTTAAAGGTGATGGTTTGCGGAGCCGCCGGTGTTACCGAATTGGAGGCCGCCGATGGATCGCCGGTACCGGCGGAATTGGTGGCAGTCACGGTAAATGTGTAACTCACCCCGTTGGTTAAGCCAGTCACCGTGAGGGGAGAACCCGCACCGGTAACAGTATGGCCGCCGGAGTTAGCCGTTACGGTATAACTGGTAATGGCAGCACCACCGCTACTGGCGGGCGCACTAAAGGTTACCGTTGCCTTGGTGTCACCCGCGGTTGCGGTGCCGATAGCCGGCGCATCCGGCACTACCGGGTTCACCGTAAAGGTACGACTGACCTGGGTGGCCGCATTCCAGGCACCATTACCGGCCTGGTCAGCATTGATCGTACAACTTCCCGCCGTAACAAATGTGAGCGCACCACCCGTCGTGATAGTACAAACACCTGTCGTTGAAGAGGTAAAGGTCACCGTGAGCCCCGAGTCGGACGTTGCGGTTAAGGTAGGTGTAGTACCAAAGTCCTGGCTCCCCGGATTAGCAAAGGTAATGGTTTGATCACCCTTGGGGATAATCGCGTTGGATGCCCCCGAGCCCGTACTGGTACCAACGGCGTTAGTCGCGGTCACGGTAAAGGTGTAGCTGGTACCGTTGGCCAGGTCGGTCACAGTGATTGGTGAGCTTGAACCGGTTGCCGTAATACCACCCGGGTTAGAGGTTACGGTATAACCGGTAATCGCCGAACCCCCATTGTCGGCAGGCGGGGTAAAGGCAACGGAAGCTTGTCCATCACCGGCGGTCGCGGTACCTATTGTTGGGGCATCCGGAACTGAAAACGCATTGCTGGTAGTAATGCCATTACCCGTTAGGTCTGCAATTGCTACCGCTGCATCCGCACCCGCATTCCAATCATCCGCTGCTGCAAGGTTATAGGTGGTTGCATCCGTTGAGCTGGTGCCATTTTTATTCAACAGCAAACCGATTGCGTTACTGTCAGTTGCACTGAGTATCAGGGTAAAACCAGTACCCGAGGTTATTTCCACATTCGCCGTATCGGTCAGGGTGTAAGTTGCTGCGCCCTGGCCGGTCAAGGTGAATTTGTTGGCCACTATGTCGTTGGTAGCCCCCTGCGATTTCAGCAAACCAGTACCTGTTACGACCAATGTGCCGGTTGCTACGTTGTAGGTGGCACTGGTGATAGTCGGCACGGCCACATTGCTCACCGTGACGTTATTACCAGTTGTATCAGCAATCGTTACCGCTGCATCAGCACCGGCATTCCAATCTTCAGCGGCTGCCAGGTTATAGGTGGAGATATCCGTAGAGAAGGTGCCATTTTTATTGAGGATCAGATTAGCACCTGCTTTATCGGTCGAGCTCAGGCTCAGGGTAAAGCTAGTGCCAGTTGAGATTTCCACATTGGCAGTATCCGTGAGGGTGTAGGTGCTGCCACCTTCGCCAGTCAAGGTGAATTTATTGGCAACTATATCGTTGGTTGCACCACTGAGTGATTTAAGGCCTGTACCGGTAACAATTAATGCTCCGGTACTCGCATCGTAAGTAGCCGATGTGATCGCTGGAGCAACTACATTACTGGCCGTAATACCATTGCCCGTCAGGTCAGCCGTCGCCATAGAGGCCGCTATAAAACCAGCAGCACCGGCAAGGTTGTAGGTAGTAGCCCCTGTAGAAGTGGTGCCATTTTTATTGACAATTAAATCCACTGCCGCGCGGTCAGTAGTGCTGAGCATCAGGGTGAAACTGGTGGCAGAAGATATTTCGACATTCGGAGTATCAGTCAACGTATAGGTGCTACCACCTTCAGCCGTCAGGGTAAATTTGTTGGCGATAACATCATTGGTAGTGCCGACTGTAGCGGTGAAATCAGTGCCGGTTACTACTAATGCGCCAGTAGCAGCATTATAGGTAGCGCTGGTAATAACAGGATCGGAAGCAAACACAACCTGAGTCAAACAAAAGTGGTCGTTATTGGGCTGAATCCGCAAACGGGCAATATTAGTAAACGAACCAGTAATGCCGCTCGTCAAACTGATTGCGGTTACCGAACCCGAAACGGCAACATTATTCTTGGTTCCAACTGGCGTCGGATTACCATCCTGATATCCCAATATATTTACTTGTGTGGCAGCACTCCCCCCACCTACGGTCCGAATACTCAGCGCGTTTACACCAAAAGTATCTCCATTATTTGGCAAAGAACGAATTCTGAACTGGTCATTACCGTCGTACATACTGACATAGAGATCAGTACCGCACACGGTTCCACTGAGCATTTCTTGTTCAGTTCCATAAGTATTTATATAAGTCGTAAAACCATCCCAGTCTTTAGCAGGATCATCATCTAAATATTCACCGTTCCAAGTCTCAAAGGTCTTCGTGCCACTTGGAGCTAACACACCGGAAAAATCTTTCAGGGATTTTTCTGAAAACGCCAATTCGGATTCAATATTCCCGCGTTTGACTTCCAGATCCCAATCGCCCTTGAGCGCCGCATTACCGGTTAAATTATTGGATGCGGCCACATCCAGCCCGGTGTTATTGCTGATGATATCCAGCAGGTCTTCACCCGCTTTATTGGCCGCGAGATCACAGCCATAAAATAGTAAATCGCCACCTTCGCGCACGGCCCCGTGCAAAGCGGCAAAAGCGTGCACCTCCCGCTGGATATTTTCGGGCGTGATGCGCGAATTACCGAGCAAAATTGCCCCGGCTTCGGCGTGGGAAATAACGTGGATTGCGGCAAGGTTTTTATGTCCTTCCAACGCGGCAATCAATTGCGGTAAACCTGCTGCTGCGGATTGGATGTGTACCATTTCCACACCCGGCTTTAACGCGCGACGCAACACGGCTTTATCCGCTTCGGCAACGCCTTCATCCACAATCACCAATTCACGTACGGCGTGCGCAACCTGGATATCCAGTTGATCACCGGACAAATCAACCAGGTCACGAGGCAACGCGCTGGTGTGCGACAAATTCGCCGTTGATGCATTGATTGATGAACTTAAATAAGTCCGCTGATAACTCGCCCCGGCTGTTGGCCCTGCGTAGGCCCCCATGGGTAACAACAGTGAAGACAGCCCACTGAATAAAAGATTTTTCATGATGGTCAATTCCCATTGGGAGGCGTACTGGACGCCGCTGGTTTTTTACTCGCAATAATGCTGGCAGCGGTGCCAGCCTGGTCCTGCCAGAAATCCATTTCCTGGTATTTCACAAACAAATCCGGAGGCAAAATACTGCGCCGACTTTTGAATTCCACTTTTTTCCTTACATTGTGCAAACCCTTTACACCCAGGTTTTGGTCAAATTCATTTTCCGCGTAATCCACATTATTAAAATCGTGCGCAAACAGCGGCTCATCGATAAAGCGATAAATCAATTCCATGGTGCGTGCGGGATGCTGGGTTAATAAATCGTAATCCACCAGCAACAAGCGCTCCGAAAATTCGCCGTAATAGGCTTCCTTCAATGCCGTCCAGGCAGAACCTACTGCTCCGCCAGCATTGATTAGTGATTCGCAACGGCTATATACCGTTTGGCGTGAGGCTGCATTAAACATGCGGCTGTAATCGAAGGGATTCTTGCGATAAATCATTTCAAAGCTATCCATAATCCATGCCGGATTACGCACACAACAAATCACTTTGAAATCATCCACCAATTCAACCAGTTGATGCAGGCGCGCAGTCCAGTGGCGATTGGTATCAAAAATAACCGGATGGTTTTTATCGTCGTAATAGGCGTCGATTAATGCCTTGCAAATTGTTTTGCGTTTTTGTTCATCAAAAAATGGATAGGATTCGCTGCCAGCGCCCATTTGCTCAAGGGCACCATTCACCAAGCCCGCAACAGGGCTGCTCATGGCGGCATGGAAGCGCGGATTTTGCCGCAGTATACCTGCCAGGAGCGTCGATCCTGAGCGCGGCAAACCGGAAATAAAATGCAATTTGGTTGGCATCAATTGTTTACTTAATTAGCTGGGCACTGTTCAAAAAAAACGGTGCTTGAATAAAACTTTTATAAAAAATTCCCGGCAGTTATGCCGGGACACATTTATCAATTGCGTGGAGGGAAAACCCCGGCAAGCGCAATGCAATAATTTAATGCCAGAAACGGCTGGCGATTTTCATGGGCCTGTCCGCCACCATTTAAACCTATGGTTTGTAGCGCCATAGTCGTATTTGTCGTTCCAGGAGCCAACATATAGTTAACAGTGCCTGCACCACCGCGACCATCTTTTGCCAGATAAGCATCCGCTGCGGGTGTTGATGCATTACCCGGGTTGTTCATGGCAGTGATCAAGTGATTATGGGCAGGAATTTCAGTCGTGAGTAAGGTCACCCCGTTGTCACCTTGCTGCTCCCCCCAACTCCAAGGGCTCAACCCTGGCCCTTGGCCTACACCCACAACCACTTGTCCTTGCAAATTAGGCAACTGGAAATTGGTGGTACCGTTACCGCCGTAGGTGGTACCAATGATGGAGAACAGTGCCGTGTTGGATTGGATAGGTAATATCTGGCCATTACATAACGCCCAATTTTTGGGAGCAAAGCTAAATGGCAACAAACGGATTTCACCGATAAAGGGTTCCATATTTCGCTCCTTAGTTGCGTGATGGGAAAATGCCAGCAGTACACAGGATGTAATTAATCGCGGTCGAAGGCATGATGTTATTGTGTGGCTGGGTTCCACCGGTTGCTTGCACGGTGGCAGCGTTCATCGTTTCCGGAACCGGACCGGTTGGCGATGAAACATAAATTTTATCGGTATCACTGTGGGCAAACACTGTTCCCGCCGGGCTGGGAGAAGTCGAAGGCGCTGTAGTGCTCGCATTAAACGTATGGTTGTGGGCTGGAATTTGGGGTGTTAGCAGGGTTACCGATTCAACACCAAACTGCTGGCCGATAACACGCGGCGACAAACCAGGCCCGTTACCCTGGCCAACCGGAAGCCGGCCACGCAGGTCGGGAACTGCAAATGTATTAATGCCATCGCCACCGTAAGTAGTTCCGATAATGGCAAATAACGCATCATTTTGACTGATACTGAGCAGGCGACCATCACAGATCACCCAACCCGCTGGTGCAAAGCTACCCGCAAACAGACGGATATCACCGAGATATGGATCCATATGATTCTCCTTAATTACGTGAGGGGTAGATGCCTTGAGTGGCAATGCAATAACTTAATACCAGCGAAGGCTGGCAGTTTTCATGGGGCTGTCCGCCGCCAGTGGTAGAAACCGTTGCCGGATTCAACGTTTGCAAGTTGTTGGGAGCCTCATACAAATTGACGTCACCAGCACTGCCCTTACCACCCGCAATATAATTGTTGGCGAAGGTCAGGTTATCGCCCTGGGTTGTACTTGCGGACACGCCATGGGTGTGTACAGGCAAATTGTTCAGCAGCAGGGTTACATTTTCTACACCAGCAAAGGCACCCTGGGGGATTCCTGCGCTGACATTGGGATGCAGGGGCACGCGGCCACGCAAATCCGGTAATGCAAAGGTAGTTATGCCATCGCCACCGTACGTAGTTCCCAGCAGTGAGAAAAGCGCTTGATTGGTACTGATGGCCAAAAGCCTGCCATCACAGGGAGCCCAGCCTTTAGGTGGCCAGTCGTAGGGTAATAATTTGATTTCCCCCAAAAAGTTATCAGACATCAATTACTCCTTAATGAAAAAGTAAAACCTGTCCTTACTGGCTCAGGTCGGTTGCAGAAGATCAGTAACTAAACAGCTACCTTTGTTATGAATAAACCCTTGAATGATTTGGCAACCTTACCGGCCATGAAAACTTTGGTGGAAAGTTTCCGGCTCCTGAACAATTCATCACTCCACCTTGGGTAATGCACCTCCAAATTGAGAATAAGTTATAGCAAACAATTTTCACATTACGAACCATAACATCGACTAAATCACACCATGGACGCATATCCCGCAGCTACTGGTTATTCAGCGACCAAACAAGCTGTTCATGTGTATCTGATGTTTGGCTTACTACAAACCCGTGCCGTAGGTAGAGCGTTTTTGCATGCATATTTTGGCGATCGACACTCAAACGCAACACGCCAGCCTTAGCGGCAACATAATCCTTTAATGCCACCAGAATCGTGCTGCCTATACCCCGGCTGCGCCAATCCGGAGCAACAATAAAATCGATAATGTGGACGAGGTCCGCTGCCTGGAGCAGCATTATTTTCCCCACCGGCCCCGAGTGGATTTCTATTATCCAGTTGCGCGCATCCGGATACTGACTCGCATAGCCTTTTTGTTGCCATTCGTATTGTTGCAATACCAACTGTTCCAGTTGGGCTTTCGGTAAAGGCAACAGGGCAAGTTCAGTTCGCGCCGAGCAAAATAATCCAAATAGGAAATTTTCGTCTTCCGTGCCCGCTAAACGCAGGGAATATCCCGCGGGGGTTATCAATTGGTTCATGCAATTGCCTTCTGAAAGTTCCGGGTTCATTCTGCAAAAAATCGTGTATAAGGCGGCAGCAGCAATTGCAGGATGCCGGATTTGTCTTCCGCATCAAACAAGGTTTGCTTGCCGTGGCTGTCATTGGTAAAAGCGACATCGGGGGTTTTGGAATGAAATTGCAAGCGCAAGGTAATTTTCTGCAAGGCCCGATCATCGGGAAACACAGCAAAGTGATGGCCAATTTCCCGGATTCGATTTGCATCCAGATCGCTATAGTCCACCCGGATGACCAGGGGATCACCGATAAATTGATTCATCTCCCCCAATAATGCCGCTACCAACTTGCTGCGCCATACCAGCAAGGATTCGTTACGCGAAGAAAAAACCGGATTAACACCGGCCAAACCCGGATCGCCCGCCATATGCCGCCCCGCCGAACGCTGGTGCGATGCAAGGATTTCCACCGGATCACGCACCAAAAAAATAACGGGTACCCGCGGATACAAACCGCGAATTAATGTCCACTGAAAAATATCCCACGCATTCCATTTAATGATCATGGCGGGGCGACCAGGAAATGCTGCGGCTTGTAAATTAATAAAAATACCAAGCAGGGATTGCTGTTCAATGGCAGATAAATTTTGGTCCAGCAACAATTCCGTGAGCAGCGGCGACTCGGAAAAAACACACGTGGAATCCAGTTCGGAGAGGCAACCGGAAACCAGCGTTGAGCCGCAACGCGACAGGTGAAAGATAAATCCGGCCGGTTGCACTGCGGCACAACCTTCGCCCTGCTGCCGGGCCACATCGAGCGAACTGCACGGCTGGATGAGCTGGTTAAATAATAATTGGCGGCAGCGCGAAATATATTCGTCATGGAAAGGTTCAATGGCATGGCCAACCGGCAATAACCAGTTCACTAACCGGGTTTTCGGTTGGTAGCGATACGCCAGCCATTTACCGGCAAGCTGTACAGCGGTGGTGATCGGCGTTTTGTTTAAACGGGCAATTTCACCGAGCAACTCATCGTCGCTGAGCTGGACGCAATTCCACAGCGTTTTAATAGTTGCCAGCAATTCACCCAACGATTGTGCGTTGCGGCATAACGCCAGGTGGTCTGCCGAACTGATTAATTCGCAATACTGCAAAAAAAATTTACTCACTGGCGGCACCGGCAAGGATTTTTGCGCGCAACCAATCATTAACAACGCAGTCAATCACCAGGTTGATCCTGTCTTTAGCGCCGCAATTATGGACTTCGTGTGTTTGGTCAGCGTTGAAATACCAGATTTCCCCCGGTTTCATTGGAATTTTTTTGTGATCCACCATAAAACTTACCGCATCGCCGGTGAGTATCGGAACATGCAAACGCGCTTCACCGAATTCCATAGCCAAGCCACGGTCGCGATGGGGTTTAATATGTGCGCCGGCTTTCAAACGCATCAGCCGCGCCGCTTTTAACGGGCATAACAGCCTGTTGAAAATGGATTGAATCTGCGGGCATTGGGCCATTATCGGCATATTTTCCCAATCGTCCCCTGCGGCGATGGAAAACCCCTGCAAAATAGGGTGCGCGTTCAGGAATTCACGCTGGCAACGCAGTGGCAACAGGTCCCATCCGCCGCTGTAATCATTTTTATTGACGTGATCAATCCATTCGTTAGCAAGGAGGGAAATAACTTCTCGCTGCAAACCAGCAACAGCTGTAGCGCCATACAAGCGCGAAAACGAAATACTACGGGTGGAAGTATGCAACACATCGCCAGCGAACATCATTGATAAATTCCCTATGAATTACCGACTCAATACATCCGTTTGCTAAATCGATTATTGTTTTAATAACGCACCTGGGCGCATCCCCGGGCACAACGATTTGTTATAGCACTTGATCATAAAAAATCAAAAGGCTTTAGTATGGCCGGCAGCAATCGCTTTCCAATATTATCCATGCGTCCGCGGTTAACCGGCACCACGATTGCGCTGGCAGTACAACAAGCGGCGCGCCAACAAACCAAATACTGCTATAGGCATGGTTAATTGCAATAACACCGGATTACGCGCAGCCCACCAGCGTGCACGATAAACCCGGCTGACACGGGAAACCGGCTTGGGTATGCTGCGCGCTGCTTAAACGTCCAGATAAAGAATTATGCAAACCCCGCTGTTTGACGAACCTGACCTCGTAAAAAAGAAATCCGGTCTGAAAATAGAGCCAGTTGCGCCCGATTCCACCCTGATTGATCTGGCGGCAACCCTGCCGCCCCATCTACGCCTGGGTACTTCCTCATGGAATTATCCGGGCTGGGCGGGCCTGGTGTGGGAGGGGGAATATTCCGAGACCAACCTGTCCCGTTATGGATTGGCTGCTTATGCCCGGCATCCCTTGTTGCGCACCGTTAGTATTGATCGCAGTTTTTATCGTCCCCTTAACGTTGCGCAATTTGCGCAATATGCATCGCAAGTGGGGCCGGATTTCCGGTTTGTCGTGAAAGCACCGAGCCTGGTGACGGACGCTTTGGTGCGGGACGAATCGGGAAAAGGAATGCGGACCAACCCGCACTTCCTGAATGCCGAAGAAGCGGTGCAAATGTTTGTTGAACCTGCGTTGGAGGGCCTGGGTTCCAAATTGGGCGCACTGGTATTTCAAATCAGTCCCCTGCCCGGTGCCTGGTTTGCGCATATGCCCAGGTTGATTGATCGACTCCATCTGTTACTGGACAGGATTCCCGTTTTAAGAAAAATCGCTCCCGATGGGGTAGTAGCGGTAGAAGTACGTGATCCGCAATGGTTGGGCCCGCAATTTGTACAGGCGCTACGTGCCACAGGCGCCACTTATTGCATGGGACTCCATGCGAAAATGCCGCGCATTGCCGAGCAGCTTCCCATACTGCGCGCCTTATGGCCGGGGCCATTGGTTTGCCGCTGGAACCTCAACCCTATCCACGGTGCTTATGGTTACGAGGACGCGCGCGATGCTTATTCACCCTATGACCGTATTATCGACCCGGACCCGGAAACCCGCGCCGCATTAGTGCGGGTCATCGCCGGTACAGCCAAAGCCGGACATAATGTTTTTGTCACGCTCAGTAATAAAGCGGAGGGCTCGGCACCGCTATCGGTCATTGAGTTGGCGCGGGCTATTCGAATGGAGCAAAGGGATGAGGAGGGAAACGGAAATCACATTTAACGTTACAACTAAATTTTTATGGGTCGAAGGCGTTAAAACAAACTCTTCGCCACAGCGCGAATTTCCTGGATATTGGTCATTACCACATCCAGCCCTCCCGCAATCATTTTATTATTAGGCGCTTCCAGCTTTTGATAAGCCGTTAACTCCTGGAGGGGCGGCAAATCCGGTTTGGTGTAACTGAGTTTCAGGGCGTGGTACAGCCCGAGGTTGATGAGATCAATCAGGTTGGCAGGCCCCGGATTCTCGCCCTTCCACTTACCCAATTCCTGCACCACCTTTACGTATTGTTCATCCACTTGCCATTGCTTAAGCGTAATCACCCCCAACGACTTGGCGTATTCCCGACAGAGCGCGACAAAGGCGGGAATATCCGGCGTACTTTCACTTTCCTTGAACGCCGAGAGCACAGCCAGGGTACCCACCTCACTCAAGAGTGCGGCCATTAATACGTTATCCGGCAATACGTTCTTCAAATGCATTTGCTTGGCGATGTAGGTACTGAGGCTCGCCTTTAATGCCAAGCGCCGCCAGGCTTCCATAAACAAACGTTTATGCTTTACCGAATGCACAGAAAATAAACTTTTAATGGAATGGACCATAGTGATACGTTCCACCTGGTTCATTCCTAACAGGCGCACCACATCCAATAAATTGTGCGGCGGAGTCTGGCTACCGACGAGCGGGCTGGAAGCGTATTTAAGCAGCACCGCGGACAAGGCGGGATCCCTGGCTAATAACTTGCTCAGCTCAACCATCGATAAATCCTGCTGCTCCATTGCTTTGCGAATTTCAAAGGTAATGGTCGGCAAGCTGGGGAGCTGCTCCCTACCGCTTAGCAAATCACTTATCACACCGCGATAGAGTGAATAATCTGATTGGACCGGTTGCACGTTGGATTCCATAAACTGAAACAAGGTAAATAAAATGTTGCCCCAAGCGTAGCAGATAAACCGGCATCGTAATAAATGCATTCCTATTTATAACCAAGCCTCCCGTACTGATTTACTCATTTTGCCCGTCATCGTTTTGTTACCAAATCTTCAAAAAACTGTCGTCTGGCTGACATATAGCGTCGCTTTAATCATTGCATCCGATGTATCTCCAAAAAGACTATAGGAAAGCAACCGATGACTGACCCAACCATTTATGAAATCGACAACTCCGGCATTGAGCCCATGTCGAACACCTCCAGCAACCCGAGTTTTGCGGACATAGTGACCCAGCGTCGCCAATTCCTGAAAGGCAGCCTGAGTACGGCAGTTGCCGCTTTTATGGGCGCCAGCCTGGTTGCTTGTGGCGGTGATGATGACGATGACAAAAAAAGCAGTTCATCCAGCTCTTCATCCAGCTCCAGCGCGCCGGCGTCCAGCAGTTCCTCGTCCTCATCCACCGCCCCGCTCCTGGGTTTTGCGGCCATAGCAACCACCCGCGCCGACGCTATCACCCTACCCGCCGGTTACACCGCCACAGTTTTTGTCCCCTGGGGTACGCCATTGACGGGCAGTATGCCCGCCTATAAAGCAGACGCTTCCAACAGCGGTGCGGACCAGGAACAGCAAGTCGGCGCCCACCATGACGGCGTTTACTTCTTCCCCATGGACGCCAAAACGACCGGGACCCATTCCAGCGAAGGCCTGCTGGTAATGAACCATGAATATATTGATCCCGCACTGATCCACACCAATGGCCAAACCCTTGGCGCTACCCGCCCGGCGGATGAAGTCCGCAAGGAAGTTGCAGCCCATGGCGTAAGCGTGATCCATATCCGCAAGAGTGGAACCGCCTGGGAGTTGGTGAGCGGCAGCCCGTTCAACCGCCGTGTTACCGCCGGCACACCCATGGACATCCGTGGCCCCGCGGCTGGCTCCCCCTTGCTCGCGACCAAATACAGCCCCAACGGTACCGCAACCCGCGGCACCCTTAACAACTGTGGCATGGGTTCCACGCCCTGGAATACCTACTTAACCGCCGAAGAAAATTGGGCTGGTTATTTTGTTAATAAAGATGCAACCCAACCCCGCGAACACAAGCGTTATGGGGTCTCTGGCAAGAATGGTCGTTATTTTTGGGAAGTGGCCGATTCAGGGGCGGATGAATACCTGCGCTTTGACGCCTCCACCAAAGGCGCCACAGCGGTAGATGATTACCGCAATGAGCCGAATACTTTTGGCTGGATGGTGGAAATAGATCCCTTTGATCCCGAAAGCCGCCCCCAAAAACGTACCGCCCTGGGCCGCTTCGGCCACGAAGGTGTGATTTTTGCGCCGGCTGTGGAGGGTAAACCCGTCGTGTGCTACTCCGGGGACGACTCCCAAAATGAATACATCTACAAATTTGTTTCCGCCGAACCTTATTACAAAGCCACAGCCGGCGGCTGGTTGCTGAATACCGGTGTGCTCTACGTTGCCAAATTCAACGCTGACGGCACAGGCGAATGGTTGCCGTTGGATATTTCAAATACGGAATTCATCGCCAAAGCGGCGCTGGCAGGTGTGACGTTTGCCAACCAGGCGGACGTATTGGTGAATACCCGTACCGCTGCCGACCTGGCGGGCGCCACCAAAATGGATCGCCCCGAATGGGGCGCAGTACATCCGGCCACCGGCGAGGTTTACTTCACCCTCACAAACAACACCTCACGTACCGAGGCGCAAATAGATGCAGCCAACCCACGCGCCAACAATGCTACCGGTCACATTATCCGCTGGCGTGAAGATGCCGACAAAAACACCTTTATGTGGGATATCTTCCTGCTCGGTGGCGATGTGGGCACTACCACAGGTACCGGTGACACCGCCGTTACCCTCACGACTGAAAACCACTTCGCCAGCCCCGACGGTTTGCTGATTGATACCCGCGGTGTGGCCTGGATCCAGACTGACATGAGCGGCTCCCAACAGGCCAGCGGCCCTTACGGCAACAACCAGATGCTGGCTGCGGACCCGGTTACCAAACAGGTCAAGCGTTTCTTTGTCGGCCCGGTGGATGCCGAGGTCACCGGCGTAACCCTGACTCCAGACCTTAAAACCATGTTTGTGAACATCCAGCACCCCGGTGATCGCTCAACACCCGCGAGTTTTACCAGCAACTGGCCGGATGGCAACGGTGCCCGTCCACGTTCGGCAACGGTCATTGTTACCAAGGATGACGGTGGCATCATCGGTTCCTGATCGGTCATTAATTGTTAACAAGACGTTCACCTGGCTGTAACCATCTCGCATCATTATAAAAATACAAGGAACGTGGCAGCCGCAAGGAGGCAGATAAGGAGGTTGCGCAAGATCTCGTCGAAAGGGGCTACGGCCCCTTTTTTTATTGCACCTTAATTTATTGCGCGTGGTGCGAGCTATTTCATCCCGTCCTCACACAAAACACCGGCCTGAAAGCCGGTGTTTTGTGGGATAACAGGAAACTTAACGCAATACGCCGGTGACTGTGTAAGTCGCTTCACAGGTAGATACAGAGCTATCACGTGTCCAGGTCAAGTTGTATTTTTCGGTGTAAGTACCGGTAATAACCTGGCTTTCACCCGGGTTATAGGTTCCCTCAAACGACTCCCAAAACTCTTCGTAAAAACCGGGATGGCCAGGAACCGGCGCAACAGGTTCGTGTACATCGAAGCTGATAACGCGGGTGTCGGGGTTAAAACCGGCTGGCTGGGCTCCCAGCCAGGTAAGCCTGTTGGGATTGCTGCCTAACACCCAGCTTTCATTAACCACTTCAACATCACCAACGACACGCCCTTCATCCATATCGCACTGCATAGTGGCATTGTCGCTTGTATAGAGCGCACCCTGGGAGTATTCAGTCAACGTCAGGGTCAGTTCCAATGTCAAATGGATATCGCCGTCCGGCAGACCATTTACACGCCCAAACATCACTTCTTCCTCTTCCCCATTAAGGGAAATGGTATCCGCTTCACTGATAAAGCTAGCGGTGTCGCCGGTTACGGCCAGGGTCTGGACAATATCGCGCCCATCCGGCCCGCACGCCAGGTAATTGGATTCCTCGTAATTACTATGGGACCCGTCGTTGAGCACAGCACAGGGATGGGAAAGTCCCCACTGGCCATTGGTGTCGACCAGGGTATTAACCAGGATTTCTTTTGTTTCATTGTTATATACGTAGGTACCCATCTCCGCGCCCGGCACACCATTATCATCCCCGGCAGACTGTCCCATAAAATAATGGGTGCCGGTAAAGCCGAATACGATCAGCGCCTCACCATCGGTGAGCGACCATCCGCCTTTCAATGGGCTTTCTTCGCTAGCAATCAAACGATCCAATTCAAAGGTTTCATCCTGATCGACCAGGGTTAGCTTGTTACCGTCCAACCGCAAGGTATTGCCAGTGGCCATCGGTGGCATTGCATCCAGCGCGTTATCGGTGCGTACAACAGAGGAAAGAGTCACCTCACCGGTTTCCTGGTTCCATACATAAGTACCGGTCTCCAGTGCAGAACCATTAGTGACTGTTGAATCAAAATCGAGGGCGGCGTATCGGGAATCATCAAGCACGAACAACACATATTTATATTCTTCGGTTTCCACATACCAGGCACCCACCAGGGCTCCGGCATTGGTTTGCGCAAGCGATTGCTCCAGGTGTGCAGTAGCCACCGCCGCATCCACCACGCTTTTGCTGTTGTCACTGTGTTGCACCACATAGAGGACATCCGTTGCAAAATCGGAATAGGACTGGTTGAAATCCACGCTGGTTACCGCTGCCTCAACAGCCGCAGGGGGGATACTAATGCCATTGCTGGCGTCGCCGTCCGAATCCAGGGATTGGAGTAACACGGCAATGTTCACCACGATGGGATCATTGATATCGCCGGATGGCGCCATATCAACCGGAGTCACCACACCTTTGGCGGTCACTGCGGGGAATTCAATCTCACCTATTGAGAAAGTCACTGTATCGCCTTCGGCATACAGGTATTGTCCTGTCGCGGAGGTCACACCACTAAAGCCACCAGGGTTGGTTTGGTAAGTGACACCGGCTACTGCGCTATCAACAAACACACCGGCCACCACCGTTACTGATGAACTGGAAGAGGAGGCAATTGAACTTGAGGATACGGCTACAGCAGATGACGTATCGAATGATGAGTTAGCCAAAGAGCTTGAAGCGGTCGGGGATGAAGCCGGTGCGCTGGACGCCGGAATACTGTCAGCGCTGGATTCTGTAGCCGAAGAAACCTGGCCGCCCGATGATTCAACCGAACTGGCCGGTAGACTGCTGGATAATGCAGCAACGCTGGAGCTGCTGCTAACGGGTGCGCTGCTGGTATTTTTAGAATTACCCGATGAACCGCCACCACAGGCAACTAATGCAAGCGCCATTGAACACGATAGTAAGCCTGCCAGGTATTTATTCATGTAACCCCTCCCAAGATAAGGTCTTAAATGTCAGTCATGACGCCTTTTACGTCATTCGTGGCAAGTGTAGTCGAGGCGAGAACTATGCTCATATTTTTTATAACCGGGTTTTAAACCGCAGCTTCAAAAAGGAAATATGTAATCAGGACCCGGTAATGGGCAAACATAAAGCAGCTTGTATCAGCGTTTACCAAACACAATATGTAGATATATTTTTTAATCCTCCTATGCGAAAAAAATCTAACAGCGCGAAAAAACTGTTATTAACAGCGGCGGCCAATGTCCAATAGCGGTGTGACCATAGCTGGCGCCTGAATCACGGCATTGCCCCCAGCTTTTCCCACTGCAACGCACACTTTATCCACAGGTTTTCAAACTTGCATTAAACCTCCAACCGCATTATCTTGTAGCTCATTCACGATTTACCCCTAGATATAGTTGTCGCCAGTAAATTTCCTGCTAGCGGCGCATAGTTATCAAACGGTCAATCGTCAAGTTTTTGGTAGGCCCTGTTGATCGCCATTTTGACGCCAATCACAGAATATGGCGGCAAAATGGTAGCCAGCCCGGCAGCGCGCGCCCTGGTTGTTAATCAGTTGAACGGGAACAAACGCCCATTTTCGTAACCACAACATATAGTGGTTAACAAAACAACAAATGGCGGTGTTTCCACTGATCACCAATCCGGTGCCCAAGGGCTGATAAACAATGGGTTAAAAGCTTTAATCGATTCTGATTTCCTTTATCAACCAGGAAAACCTCACGCGGGAGACGTCTATGCATACTGACATTGAACAAACCACCGGCAATACCAACATCCAACACGACATCCATGGCGGCTCCGCCAACCTGACGGCCACTGCGCCGGGGCAATTGCGCGTGATCAAACGCAATGGAACGGTGGTTCCCTTCGATGCCAGCAAAATCGCTATCGCCATGACCAAGGCCTTTTTGGCAGTGGAAGGTGGCAAAGCCGCCGCGTCTACCCGTGTACGCGAAATGGTGGAAAGCCTCACCCAGCAAATTACCGCCACCTTCAAGCGCCGTATGCCTTCTGGCGGCACTATCCATATTGAAGAAATCCAGGACCAGGTTGAGCTGATTCTGATGCGCTCTGGCGAACAAAAAGTCGCCCGCGACTACGTGCTCTACCGCGAAGAGCACGCCCGCCTGCGCGCGCAAAAACAAGCATCGCAAGAGCCAGACCCGGATTACCCGAGCCTGAACGTAGTACTGGAAAACGGCACCCGCGCGCCGCTGAATATCGCCCGTATGCGCACCATCGTGCACGAAGCCTGTGCCGGTTTAGCCGGTGTGGAAGAAAAAGCGATTCTCGATGAAGCCATGCGCAACCTTTACGACGGTGTTGCCGAGAAAGACGTCAATACCTCACTGGTGATTACCGCCCGCACCCTGGTAGAAAAAGAGCCTAACTACTCTTTCGTGACCGCCCGTTTATTGATGGACAAACTGCGCGCGGAAGCCCTTGGCTTCTTCGGCATTGCTGATTCCGCCACCCAGGCGGATATGGAAACCCTCTACGCCAAGACCCTGCCCGTCTACCTGAAGAAAGGTGTGGAACTGGAACTGGTGTCACCTGAACTGCTGGAATTCGACCTGGACAAGTTGGGCAAGGCGCTGATCGCCGAGCGCGACCTGCAATTCACCTACCTCGGCCTGCAAACCCTGTACGACCGCTACTTTATCCACAGCAACAACACGCGCATTGAGTTGCCGCAAATTTTCTTCATGCGCGTGGCTATGGGCCTGGCGATCCAGGAAGAACAAAAAGAAGAGCGCGCGATCGAGTTCTATCGCCTGCTCTCCTCCTTCGACTACATGAGTTCCACCCCGACCCTGTTCAACTCCGGCACCCTGCGCCCGCAGTTGTCCTCTTGCTACCTGACCACCGTACCGGACGACCTGCACGGTATTTACGGTGCCATGCAAGACAACGCCATGCTCAGTAAATTCGCCGGCGGCCTGGGTAACGACTGGACACCAGTGCGGGCACTGGGTGCTTATATCAAAGGCACCAACGGCAAATCACAAGGTGTGGTTCCCTTCCTGAAAGTGGCCAACGATACCGCCGTTGCGGTTAACCAGGGCGGCAAGCGCAAAGGCGCTGTCTGTGCTTACCTGGAAACCTGGCATATGGATGTAGAAGAATTCCTTGAGCTGCGTAAAAACACCGGTGATGACCGTCGCCGTACGCACGATATGAACACCGCCAACTGGGTACCCGACCTGTTTATGAAGCGCGTGTTTGACGATAAAGAGTGGACACTGTTCTCCCCTAACGATGTCCCCGACCTGCATGACCTGTACGGCAAGGCGTTTGAAGAGCGTTACGAGCATTACGAGCGCGAAGCCGCGCAAGGCAAGATCAAAGTACACAAGACTGTGCGCGCCCTCGACTTGTGGCGCAAAATGTTGGGCATGCTGTTTGAAACCGGCCACCCATGGATCACCTTCAAAGACCCATGCAACCTGCGCAGCCCGCAGCAACATGCCGGTGTGGTGCACTCGTCCAACCTGTGTACTGAAATCACCCTGAACACCAAGGCCAACGACGAAATCGCCGTATGTAACCTGGGTTCTGTGAACCTGGCGCAACACATTGTCAATGGCAAACTCGACCAGGCAAAACTGGAGCGCACCATTAAAACCGCCATCCGTATGCTGGATAACGTAATCGACATTAACTACTACGCCGTTGCGACTTCCAAAGCTTCCAACCTGCGCCATCGCCCCATCGGCCTGGGCATTATGGGCTTCCAGGATGCGCTTTACGAACAACGTATCGCCTACAGTTCGCAAGCCGCGGTAGATTTTGCGGATACGTCAATGGAAGCCGTCAGTTACTACGCGATTAAAGCCTCCAGTGAACTGGCTGCCGAGCGCGGCAAATATTCCACCTACGAAGGTTCCTTGTGGAGCAAAGGCATTCTGCCCATCGACTCGATTGAAATCCTCGCGCAAAACCGTGGCGAGAATTACATCAAGGTTGATCGCAGCAAAACCTTCGATTGGGACACCTTGCGTGCGCAAGTGAAATCACAAGGTATGCGCAACTCCAACGTGATGGCGATTGCACCGACGGCAACGATTTCCAACATCACCGGTGTCACCCAATCGATTGAACCGACTTACCAGAACCTGTACGTGAAATCCAACCTCTCCGGTGAATTCACGGTAGTTAACCCGCACCTGGTCCACGATTTAAAAGCGCGTGGCTTGTGGGATGCGGTAATGGTAAATGACCTGAAATATTACGAAGGCTCGTTACAAAAAATTGATCGCATTCCCGCAGACCTGAAAGCGATTTACGCCACCGCATTTGAAGTGGAACCCAAGTGGATTGTGGAAGCCGCCAGCCGCCGCCAAAAATGGATCGACCAGGCGCAAAGCTTGAACCTGTACATCGCCGGCGCTAACGGTAAAAAACTGGACATCACCTACCGCATGGCATGGTACAGCGGTTTGAAAACCACTTACTACCTGCGCGCATTGGCTGCGACCACCACTGAAAAATCCACCATTAACACCGGTGCGTTGAATGCCGTATCTTCCGGTGGCGCCGGCGGTTTATCGGCGGCACCGGCGGTCGCAAAACCCGTGGTATCCGACGTGGAAGAAGCCAGCTTTGCCGAAGCAGCGCCCGTACCCAAGGCGTGCTCTATCGACAATCCGGATTGCGAAGCTTGCCAATAAGCTCCATACAAAATACGCGATACACGCACACAGACTTTAAAGAGGAACACCATGCTTAGTTGGGATGATTTCGACAGCGAAGAAGCGGCAAAAGAAAATGCACGTCAGGAAGCGATTGCCGCGAATTTAAATAAACCCACTGCACAGGCACAACCGGCGCCAGTTGCCCAAGCCAAAGCAACGCCTACCGCTCCGGCGGCTGCGAACTCCAATTTTTCCGATGCCGCCAAAGAAGAAGGCATCACCCCCGAACTGGCGAAAGCCCGCTCTGCCCTCGCCGCGTTGGACCCGGCCCCCGGTTTGGAAGAACTGGAAATGGGCGCGGCCCGTATCCAGGTGGATGACAAGCGCATGATTAACTGCCGTGCGGACCTGAACCAACTGGTGCCGTTCAAATACGATTGGGCGTGGCAAAAATACCTGGACGGTTGCGCCAACCACTGGATGCCGCAAGAAGTCAACATGACTGCCGATATCGCCCTGTGGAAAGGCAAAGAAGGTTTAACGGAAGACGAGCGCCGCGTGGTGATGCGCAGCCTCGGTTACTTCTCTACCGCTGATTCGCTCGTCGCCAATAATCTGGTGCTGGCAATTTATCGCCTGATCACCAACCCCGAATGCCGCCAATACATTTTGCGCCAGGCCTTTGAAGAAGCGATCCACACCCACGCTTACCAATACTGCATCGAATCACTCGGCATGGATGAAGGCGAAGTCTTCAACATGTACCGCGAATTGCCATCGGTCGCGAACAAAGCCGCCTGGAGTTTGAAAAACACCCATTCCATTTCCAACCCCACATTCCAAACCGGCACACCGGAAACTGACCAGGAATTACTGCGCAACCTTGTTGCGTATTACGTAGTAACGGAAGGGATTTTCTTCTACTGCGGTTTCACCCAAATCCTGAGCATGGGCCGCCGCAACAAAATGACCGGTGTTGCCGAACAATTCCAATACATCCTGCGCGATGAATCCATGCATTTGAATTTCGGTATCGACGTGATCAACCAAATCAAACTGGAAAACCCGCACCTGTGGACTGCGGAGTTCCAGCAAGAAGTCATTCAAATGATCCTGCAAGGCACCGAACTGGAAATCCAATACGCCCGCGACTCCATGCCCCGCGGCATCCTCGGCATGAACGCCGCCATGATGGAAGAATACCTCCACTTCATCGCCAACCGCCGCTGCGCACAACTCGGTTTGAAAGAGCAATTCCCGGGTGCACAGAATCCATTCCCGTGGATGAGTGAGATTATGGATTTAAGGAAAGAGAAGAATTTTTTTGAGACGCGGGTGATTGAGTATCAGACTGGTGGGGCGCTGAGCTGGGATTAAAATTTATTTAATTCAAGCGTAGGTTGGCGCTGAGTGCAGCGATGCCCAACAAACCATACAAACGGATCACATATTCCGGAGTGAATAAACTAACCGCTATTGAGTTGTATCGGATTTTTCTGATTGGGCTTGGTAGCGGTTTTTTAATTTGACAAAGCATAGCTGAGGGGAAGATGACAAATACTAAAATTAAAATGGACCTGAGTAGTGGACTTATAGAGACGGAAGGGTCCGATAGCTTTATACAAACGTTATACAATGATTTTAAAAGCTAAAAACAACTCCCATTCATCATGAACCAATTAAGGATAAGGTCGGTGTTGAAAAAAATGATCGACCTTCAAAAAAATCATAAAACATAAAAACTAAGTGTTAATTGAGAAAAAAGAAAGCATATGACAAATATTACCAAAGCACGTAGGTTGGGCTAAGTGTAGATTGCTGGTGGGGCCTACGAACCGCAACATTCGCAAGCACAAACGACACGTTGTTTTGTTAAGCGAAAAACCAATTAACGGTACATCCATTTTGGTTGCGGTGGTTGCGGTGGTTGCGGATGTATAGTCATGTTGCGGTTCGTCCCTCACCGGCAACCTACATTAAAACATCACCTTGACAAGTTGTGATTAAAAACAGGGACTTCTATATGCACCATGTAACTGCTAATTTATGAATACCTCCACTGTATAGGTGAAGAAACTTGTCGCAACGCAGAAAACGGAGCATCTTACGCTGCGTGCATTTTATTTTTCAGAAAAATCCATTAAACAATAAACATTCAAATCGTCAGCCTGTGCTCCAAACATCACTTGAACCCATTCAAATTAATATCCGGAAACATAACAATGGAAGCAAATGCAATTTATGAATCGCCTAAGGCAAACTTGAATAATGAAAACAGTTCAAGAGCTGACGAGCTGGATAAAGTTCTTCAAGTAGCCAAGCGCCAAAAAGCCCTTATTTATACTTTTCTTGCGTATTTTTTTGCAGCGGCTCTACAAGGATTATTACCACAAGAAATCAAGGTTATTGCCAGCCTGATTGTTTTCCCAGTCTGGATAGCGATAATTATTTTAAACGCGCGCCTCTGCTTGAAAGTCTACGGAAAATTCACAGCAGTACTGTTGATTATCCTGGGCATTATTCCCCTTATTAACTTCTTGGTAGTACTCGCAGCCAGTTCACGTGCTAATAAATTAATTAAAACCGCAGGGTTCAAAGTGGGATTTATGGGAGCCAGCATCAAAGAAATAGATCAAGCATTACAACAAAAGCTATCTATTTCAGCTCGTTAATAATTCGTATGGCCCATGCAGGATGAACCTGCCCGACACTCGAGATAGAACTTATCAGCTTAAACTTACCAGGAACCTACATGAAATTAATAAAGTATCACATGATGAAAAATCATGAGAAAATTATTCAAGCACAAATTTCCTTCCTGGCTGTTGCAGGGTCGAATCTTGAAAGCCTATGCGAAGACATTATGCAAAGCCTGAGATCCCATTTTATTGCCGCTGGATATATGGAAATTTTGGGATAACGAAATGGATAAAGCTTAACAGAACTAAAAAAGCCGGGAATTAGAAAAATGAACATGAAAAGTCTCCAAATTTTTACAATTTTGATTGCTATATTAACGATACAATTCGTTAATGCAGCTGAAGAATCGCAGGAAGGTAACGACAAAGAGATACATTTTTCGCAAGCAACAAAGATTGGTAATGCGGGGCTTGAGAAAATTGTTAAAATTGCAGCTTATGACAATAAGCATTCCGATGTTAAAAAGGCTATTGAAACAGCCAAGGTAATACAAACAGAACCTGATTTTAGTAAATATAGCCATGTTGATTTGGCACAATTTTATAGTCACCTCGGCTGGTTATACGCTGAAGATGGCAATCTACCGGAAGCGATTAAATACTATACCTTGGCCCTGGATAATCGCTCTATCTATGACAATGGCGCTTATAGCTTTTCTATCAATCAGTTATTGGTAACCAGCGTCAAAGCAAATAAGATGGACGATGTTTATAACGCATTAGCGCCAAATCATTTCCCCTGTCTGTCTCTAGATCAAATACTAATGGTCGCTGAACTTTATTCGCAAAACCTAAGATTTGATCTGGCAGAGAAACTTTTCGCCTTAGCTGATGAGAAATCAAAAAAAAGTGATGACTATCAACGCTATCTTTATTTTGCGACATATATAAAACATGCAACCCTCCATAAACGCCAAGATGTTTTGGAAAAAATTGCGGATCAATATGCAAACGAAAATAAAAGTATAAAATGGAGTCAGCTAGTCGCTTGGAAGAAAAATGTCGCTGATCAAACATTTCCGATAAAAAAAACTCCCCCGCTCTATCCCAGGAGCGCCATTGCACGGGGAATCAATGGATACGTAATAGCGGAATACACAGTTGACATAAATGGAAAAACCAAAGATATCAATATTGTTGAAGCATACCCTGAAGGCTATTTTGAAAAAGCGAGCATTAAAGCTGCAAAGAAATTTCTCTACAAACCCAATATTGGACCAGACGGCGTACCAGTTGAAAGACATAACGTGCGAAATCGATTCACTTTCTACATGACACCCTAACCTTTCTTTTTCTTCAAGAAAACAAATATGGTTCCGGCAGCTCGGTTATTTTCACTAAGCGGTATAATATTTTAATGCCATGACGGTATTGCCAGATCACATTCATGCGTTATGGACCTTATCCCAAGGGAACGATGATTATTCAATGCGTTGGATATCAATAAAACACTACTTTTTCTATACCTCTAACAAAAATTGAAAACAAGAATGCGCTGACTGAGGAAACGGGAATGGGAATATAACTATATTGACATTAGCTTCCGAACCTACAATTCGCGTCAAGTAAATAATGAATACCCATAACATCATCATAAGGACTCTTTTATGCTCAAAAAAATAATAACCGTTAGCTTGGTATTAATCTGCACATGCATTCAAGCGCAAGATGAATCTGTCGAGGAAGTGATCGTGTCTGGCATTATGGAATCCGATGGTTATTATGAAATGCCGGCAGTCACCTTGAAAAAGCAGGGCGACTTCCTGGTACAGGGTGTAAAAATTATCAATGACTCACGCGATAAAGACCTACGTGAAAAAGAAATTCGCGAAAGCCTGCAAGCATTGGTTGAATCAGCCAGGAAGCTGGGCAATGTTCAGCTCGCCTATGGTGATGAATTTTTACGCACGCTAGACCCAAAGGATAAATCGCTAATATTCCCTAAAGACGGCACCCGCGCAGACACCAGCTATTTCCGCTTTTCAGTAAAACAAAAGGTTAATCAGCAATTGTCTGCGCCGGAACAGGAAATCGCATTGGAGAACTTCATCAAATCCGCCAAAAAAATAGGCCGCACCGAACTGGACTTAAGTGGCGAAACAGACCTAAGCATCGTCAATCCCGAAAAATACCGTTACGAAGTAATCCAGAAAATCGCCGAAGAAAGTACTCGCTTGCGTCAAACCATAGGTCAGAGTTGTGATATTCAGTTGGATGGAATATCCAATCGGGTCAAATGGCAGCGTAGCGGAATTACCGAACTGGTAATTTATATCCCCTATCGCACCCAACTAATGTGTAAGCAAAACTAGAGGGGTACGTTAAGCTTTATCTATGTTCTTCAGTTGTTTCTTGATGTTAAACCAAAAAACGGAGAACATTTTTAAATCTTAGAAGTTATTGAAAGCATATTTATGTTGTAGCTCAATAAGAAAAAACATTTATATTCAAATTTGGATAATTTATGCTGAAAAAATTAACGCTTACAATGTTGGTGCTCACACAGATTGCTTGCACTAACACAACCCCAACAGAATCAACTCAGCAAGTGGAAAACCCGCTTGCGCTATTATTCGGAGAAAGCAAAAAGGTCGATCATAAGGAATTGGATAAACATCCGTTGGGTACATTACAAAACCCGGTACGAGTTAATGGTCCAGCCGGACAACGTGATTACTTATCAAGATTAATTTGCGAAAATAACGAACAAGTCTCAGCTTTCTCCCGCTTGGGTAGTAGCGGTATAGGGTCTTTTGGCAACATAACGGATATATACGAAATTATTTGCGACACGGAAAAAGGGGCTATCACCTACTCCATATATATGGATATGTATCATGCTAATTACGTTGAAACCCGACCAGCGAAAGGATTCATTGGATTAAGGCCTCACAAAGCCCAATAACAGTTGCGGGCATGTTGGGCTTGTAGGTTGGTCGTGGGCTTGCGATCCAATATTCCCAATTGCAAATCGCGCTTTTTAAGAGTACCAAAAACAATTAACACAGACATTTTTGTTTTTGGTTATGACATTTATAATAATGTGGCGCATCGATGCGCATGTCATTTTTTTGGCTTCAAAATAGCGCCATAAATTCGCTGTTGGCACTTCAAAATCTACCTGTCACCTTTGCCCTGTATTATTGTCGGTTGGATTCCCCCGGCAACACATAACTACAGAACCGTCATTAAATCAAACATACCCATAAAAATAAGTCTCACCGCAACATTTATCTATGTTAGCCATGGCATGGAGATTATTATGACCAGTCGCACTCATACGCTCGCGGTTTTATTTTTCTCTTGTAACCAAAAACTAAAATTATCTAGTTATTTTTTAACTATTTTTTTATTCCTCGCTGCATACGAATCCCACGCACAAACCCTCGCAGATGGTCGTTACACCATTTTTTCGCGCCATAGTGGCCTGGTTGTGCAGATAGATGGAGCAAGCACTGCAAACGGTGCAAACGTGAATCAATGGAGCGATCAAAATGCGCCGCACCAGTGGTTCGACGTTTTGAATCTGGGTGGGGGATATTATTCTATTCGCGCCGCACATTCCCGTGCTTCCCTGGACGTATTTGATTTCAGTACCAGTCCCGGCGGGCGAATCACGCAGTGGAGTTATTGGGGTGGCAACAACCAACAATGGCGAATAGTCAGTGTCGCTAATGGTTACCATAAAATTATTTCCCGCCATAGCGGACTGGCGCTGGATGTGTGGAATTGGAGTAGCGTTAATGGCGGTGAAATTCGTCAATGGACAGACACCGGGGGAAATAATCAACAGTGGCGATTTCAGCGGGTAACAACTGATTCCAGCGTGCCTACCTCGCGCTCCTCGTCGTCTTCGCTTTCCATTCCTTCTTCGTCTCTTTCTTCTGTAATTTTATCATCGCGTCCTTCATCTTCGCGTTCTTCGTCTTTGCGTTCTACTTCCGCTTCTTCTGTACTTTTATCTTCATCGATTTCACCTATAAGCTCTTCAATTTCTTCATCGTTCTCATCCGTTCGCTCCTTGTCTTCTTTGTCATCGCCAGCTTTATCGTCTTCGTCATCATCGCGTAGTACCGCAGGGCTTCCAGCGCGACCAGACAATACAACTTGCCTGGCGAGCAATTTTACCGAAAGCACATCGATAAAATTACAAGCTGTGCTGTCCGGTTTGAATTTCAGTGCACCCGTTTTTTATTTACCACATCCCACGCAGCACAATATTGCCTACGTCATTCAGCAGCGCGGCATTATTTATCGCGTAGATCACACCACCGGTACGCGCTCGCAATTGGTAAACCTAAATAATTTTTACACGCTTGATAATAACTGTAGCGAGTGTGGATTATTGAGCATGGCCTTTGATCCGAACTTCAGTAGCAATGGCTATATTTATTTATCGTTTGTTGAGGGTACGGGGAATGACTTAACTTCGCGCATATCGCGATTTACCTCTACCGATAACGGCACCACATTAACAATAAGTGGTAGTTCCCTGGATCGATTTGATTTAATCAGCGTGTCTCAGCCTTTTGATATTCATAACGGTGGGCATATTGCGTTTGGGCCTGACGGCTACCTTTATATTGGATTGGGAGACGGCGGCCCCGCTAACGATACCCAAAACAACGCGCAAAATATTAATAATCATTTGGGCAGTATGTTACGCATCACGACAACGGGTGAAGCCGCACCTGACAATGGTATCCCGGGTGCGTTGCCGGAAATCTATGCATACGGGTTACGCAATCCCTGGCGCTGGAGCTTTGATCGCGAAACAGGCGAGCTTTGGCTCGGCGACGTTGGCCAAAGTGCCCTCGAAGAAATTAATATTATCCAGCGTGGTGGAAATTACGGGTGGCGTTGCTACGAGGGCGATCGCCGTACCGCTAACAGTTGCACGAGCAGCGGCCCCTACATTGCGCCCGTCGCAACCTATGGTAGAACAGAGGGAATATCTGTTACCGGTGGATACGTATATCGTGGCACAGCAGTCCCTGCACTTTACGGTGCTTACATTTTTGGTGACTTCGGTTCCGGTCGAATCTGGGCGCTGTTTAAAGAATCAAATGGAAGCTATAGGCGAGAATTACTCCTCGCGTCAGGCCGCGCAATATCCTCTTTCGCAGAAGGGCGCGACGGTGAATTGTTTGTGCTGGATTACAACGGCGGCATTTACCAAATTGTTGCGGACAACAGCATCGGCAGTGGCCCCCCACAATTATTGACTGAGACCGGTTGCGTGGATCCTACCGATCCAACGCAACCCACAGCAGGCTTAATTCCTTACACCATCAACGAGCCTTTCTGGTCCGATGGAGCTGACAAAACCCGTTACCTGGCGCTGCCAAATAATCAGCGAATTAATGTTGCTACCGATGGGGATTTTATATTTCCGATCAATACCGTGTTAGTTAAACATTTCCGTTTGGTTGATCGTTTAATTGAAACCCGATTGTTTATGCGGGGAGAAAACGGTAGCTGGCGCGGCTATAGCTATCGCTGGAACGCGGACCAGACGCAAGCCACTTTATTGGCAGATGCACTCGATGAAAATTTTGGCTCTCTAACCTGGCACTATCCAAGTCGCGCTGAATGCAACGTTTGCCACACGGCGGTAGCGGGCTTTAGCCTAGGGCCGGAAGCCCGCCAACTTAATAGTAACTTTACGTATCCGGGAACCGGTATTAACGCGAATCAATTAGTAACATGGGACAACATCGGACTATTTTCCGCATCACTAAGTAGCGCGCAACGTGAACTATTTTTGCCGCCTAGCGATGACACGCGATATTCAATATCTCAGCGCGCGCGCAGTTATTTACATAGCAATTGCAGTAATTGCCACCGCCCCGAAGGACCGACCCAAGTCAACATTGATTTGCGTTACACCGCTTCGCTAACACAAACAAACGCTTGTAATACAGTACCGAGCATAACCGACCTTGGCATTCCCGAGGCGCGGATAATCGCGCCTGGCGCCAGTGATCGTTCGGTATTGTTACAACGGATGATCGCCACGCATGAAAACCGCATGCCGCCTATTTCGAGCCACGTGGTTGATGAACAAGGAGCTACGTTAATCACGCAATGGATTAATTCCTTGAGCGGATGCCAATAACACCAAAATAAAACGCAGCGTCGGAGTGGCGTTGCGTTTTACAAGGAAAAACTCAATGATTTGGAAACACTTAAATATTAAACTGACTTCGATATTGCATTTGTTTTCCAGTTTTTGCTCGCACGATTAATAAAAAAGCTAAAGCAATTAACATCAAAAATAATAATGAAGGCTCCGGTATCATCACGAATTCCTCCGTGAACATAAATGACCCGTAAAAGTCCCACGAATAGTCCTGAAAATCGAAGACGTTATTAACTACAAAGTTTCCACCAGATTCGGTGAATGAGAAAGCGAGTTCATCGAGCAGGAAATCATACAAAAAACCGGAGTATTGCGGAACCATGTCGTAAAAGCCTTCGGGAAGGCCTACACCAGTATCACTGAATACATCCACTTCATTCTGCTTCGTTAGGGTCCATATGCTCTTCGAGCCGTCTCCAATAAAAAATTTATACGTCAGGCCGTCGTTATATATTCCTGGATATGATGGAATCGGGTTATGCGCCCAATCCCAATCCATTTCGACCCAACCAGAAATCCTTTCACCAGTACGAACAGGCGCATAACTGGGAAAAGCGAGATCGGGGTAAACAGGGCCACTGATGTTAACGACGGTGTCGATCTGCCCCACAAAATAGGCACGTATTGGGGTTGAATGAGCGGTTAACGCAGTTGCTAACAAAATTACAGAAATAAAAAATTTTATAAACATGGATCTATCTCCTTTAAATAATTTTGTATTTGCCGTTAGGCAATTCAGGCTATCACAAAAAAATTTCGATCCATATTACGGTAAATTTCATCCGGCACTTAATCCAATTGATGTGATTTTAGTTAACCCGTGTTCCTTCCTATCAATGGCAGTGAATATCATTTTCCCCAGTAAAAAAATCGCTTGGTATGGTAATATTGCCTCATTGATTACCCGGATTACGGATGGCACCTTATTTGCCATTATAAAAAATTAAATCAAAATCTAATCATCGTTTTGGTTATTTTACGAATGGCCTAATGATCGATATTAAGCATTGTAGGCTAGATGATGTAAGCGCATAATGGTGCCGCGATACCGAGGATCACCCTTTAGAAGCGTTTTTAATACCATTGTTATGATCGAAACGAATTTTTCCAGATCATCCCCACAATAAAAATCCTGGCACCTGGTTAATTTTTTGAATGTGTTCCAAGTTATCCATCATGATGAATTTTTATCCCGCCATTGGGAAGAGGAGGAATTATGAGTTACGTCAAAATCTTCTTATTTTTGTTAACGCTACTTCCTTTTAACAACTGTTACGCCCTGCTTATCAGCCATGTTATCCCTATCAATAACCAACTCAGCTATTCCCATAGTTTTACTTTTGATTTAGTAAGCCACGGGTATAACCCCGCTAAGGATGTTATTAATTGGGTGACCTTTTCTTATGATATTCGTGAAATTGAAGAGGATGAAGCTGAAGAGTTTGTGACCATTTTTGATCACTTCTTGTATTGGAGGGGCATTTTCCCTGATATGAATACCGGCATTGTTACCGAGAGATTACAGTGGACACCGCAAGAAACCTGTCGTTATGGGGAATATATTGATGGCGAGGAAATCTGTTATTTTAAACCGGACCAGGACGGCTTCTTTTATTCATATTGGAATGTCAGCACTGATAACTTATGGATGAACTCTATCAGCTTGACGATAGATGTTACGCGCATCCACAGCGTAGATGAGCCATCCTCAATGCTATTGCTAACCGGCGTTTTGTTTTTACTGCTGGCAAGGTCCAGAAGAGCGGGAGTTGGGGCAACAAAGTCCAACACTTAATTATCCATTGATATAGTTGCAAAGGAGTATTTATGAAATACATTAAGCCGTTTCTTTTCGTTTTATCATTGTTGGCCTACTCCAATTGCCATGCATTGTTGA
>CBFGOY010000046.1:0-30559 GCA_965650515.1 uncultured Cellvibrionaceae bacterium
GTGTCGATCATTTTAAATACAAGGTTGATATCTATAACCAACGCCCCTTCAACACCTGGGAGTACGTGAATACGGTGGAGGTCCACCAGCAGGCTGCAAGCAATGTGGATAACTGGGTGATTGAAAAGATTGATGTTCCAGAACCGCATCCGCTGATGTTGCTCATTGCAGGGCTGGGAACATTGTTACTGGGCCGCTCACGCGTGAACAGCCAGGGAAACATTCGTTAAGTAACATCATCACGTTAATGAATTAAAAATATGATATTCATTAAATGTCTTTTGCTCACCATATCTGTTCTGGGTGCGGGGATTTTTTCGCCTGCGGCCATTGCTTATATGAAATTGACTGGACTTCCTGGACTCTATTGGACACACCTCAAAATGAGCTTTGGATTTGTCTATGAAAGGCTGGGAAGTCCACATGAGTCGGGTAATATGTACGAATAAACGTGACAAATTATACGTTAGTTCTGGGGTGAAAACCTTGTGGCACAAGGTTTTCAGGAGGTTTATGTAATCCATGGCGGGAAGTTCCTGCTACCCCATATAGCTCATGATTTAAAACTATGCCATCACCTGAAACGATCGGTAACAAACCCGTCACGGTTATCATTTCGAAACAAATACGCAAAAAGGCAAAGCCTAGCCACATAATTTAACATAATACATCTTATGCGAAAATAACAGCATTTTGAGTAAACAGCTTTATTAAGACGGAATAAATTCCACAGGATAAGTAACGGTTACTGTTTCACCCGGTACAGGTGCAAATACGAAAAGTTTGATCCTGGCAAGGATGCGGGCTTCCAAATCGGGATTATTCAATTCGCTGGATACGACTTTTACACTGCTGACCTTTCCGCTGGGTTCAATAGTGAGTTGAAAAACTATCCTGCCTTTCAAGCTCGAGTTTTTACGGCGCTCACGTTCGTAAAGTGCATAGAGGCTTGCTTTATTTTTGTTAAATACAATTCCAATATCTGAAGTACCCCTACCGCCTGAACCCGTTTTGGTTTGCGCATCGTCAAGCTTGGCTTTTTCGGTTGCGGCGGTGATGGATTTGGTATCACGCGTTTGCAGATCGGTAGTTTGTAATTGTCCAACTAATTTATCCTGATCGATAACCCTGCTTCCCTCGTTAGTCTCTGCGGCTATCGCTTCTATCTTGTGCGTAGCGGCCTGGTTAGGTGTCGCTGTACTTAAACGTGCCCTGACGTTTTCGTCTATTGCTGTGGTATCACGTAACTCGTCCATTTCTGCGGAAAAAGCAAGTAATCCGCTTTGCTGCGCAACCGAGCGAGCCCTCTCTTCTGTTTGGGTCAGCGGTTTATTTTCCGCGCGGCCAGGATTTTGCCGCGCTATGGTAACGTCAGCCTTCGGTTGTGCCGGTTGGTCCTGTAGTTTAGGTTGCGGCTTGGGAATGGGCTTGGGTTTTGGCAATTCAATAGGTTTTTCGATTTTCTTCGGTTGCTGGGCAATGTAATTAGCTATGCGTTCCGGCACTTTGGTGCGTTGTTCCCACGGCTTTTCCGGTACGTTTACTTGCGAAATGGCGAACGCCAAACCAAGGGCGAGCAGCAATGCTACCAGCAAAATGCGGTTGAATTGGCGCGATGCACTTCCTTCGGGTTGCCAACCTAAAGCGATATGTTTGTAGCTGATAGCGTCTGACATCCTGCTTCCGTCGTATTGACTGGGTAATTAACTCGGCGGTAAATCTTTTTGCAGAGCGGCAAATGCGATACGCGTGTACATAGATTCCTGACACGTAGTTAGTACTTTACGTATAACAGCATAAGGCACATTCTCATCACTCATGATGGTGATTTTCTTATTAGCGGTATTTTTTTGATTGGCGCTGAGCAGTTGTAATTGGCTTTTTAGCGTTGCAATTGAAACAGTATCATCGGCCAACGCATTAGCCACCGTTTCCACTCGGGCACCGCTTAATAAAATATCATTCCGCGTAATAGCAATTATGAGTGTTTCTTCAGGGACATTGCTGGAGCTGGATGTCGGTAATTTCAGATCTTTTGTCGCCGGCAGTTGGTAAGAACTGGAAGAACTCACCAGTAGAAAAAATACCAAAATGGTGAAGATATCCATTAAGGAAACCAAATTTAACGGCGGTGTTTGATTGCGCTTGTGGCTACGCTCCATCCGCTTGGCGCGACGTGACATTTTCATGGTGTTGGCTCGGACTCGCTCGTTTCCGCAGAGGGCGCAACTGCTGGCGGTGAAATATTTTCCGTGGCTAGCTCAAGCGCAGGGGCATCGCTGATTGATACATCCGGGAATAGTTCAACATCAACAACATTGCCGATTTGAAGCACTTGCGTACTGCGCACGTGATCCATCACTTCGATCATGGTCTTATAAGAAATCCCGGGCTCCAGCAGTAACATAATTGATTTTTCATCGGGGTAGCGTGTTTTAATTTCCATTAATACTTTGGTGAACTCATCCCAATCTTGCTGATCCTTGCCGCGTTCTATGCGATGCAATTGACCGACATTCGCATCCTGCAAATCGAAACTTTTTTCGCGCACAATCAACTCAAGGACCAGGTCCAGCTTTTCAGGCGATTGCGCCTGCGCTTGATCCAATGCCGGTAAATTTAATTCCAGTACTGTCATACGGGAAAATACGGCGGTAATTAGCAGGAAGGGAACCAGGATAACCATTAAATTCATAAACGCGGTTATGTTCAGTTCAACCACATCGTGCAAATTTTTCTTGCGCGCAAATTTCATGGCTTATTCGTTAATCATCAAGTTTGAACATTTAACGGCAGCCATTTCGATTGTATCCACCAGCTTGCTGGTACGGGTTGCCAAATAGGAATGCATCAGCAATAGGGGAATCGCGACTACCAATCCAAACGCGGTGGTATTCATTGCCACAGAAATACTGCTGGATAGGAGATTAGCTTTCTCTGCGGGATCCGCTGCCGCCACCGCGGTAAATGCCTCGATCAAACCGATAATGGTACCCAGAAGGCCCAGCAGGGTAGCAACGTTAGCCAAGGTGGCCAGGTAATGTGTGCGTTCTTCCAATTGCGGGATTACCTCCATTACACCTTCTTCCATGGCTGCTTCCAGAGTTTCACGTTTTACATCGGATTTAAAACGTGAAAAGCCATAAGCCAATACCGAAGATAGAGGGCTTGAGGCTTCTGAAACAACCTGTTTTGCCCGACCAAAATCACTGGCTTTTAACATAGGTGCGATTTTTTTCCACAGCAGGTTGATAGCACTGGCCGTGCGCGTTAAATAAATAAAACGCTCGATAGCTATCGCGAGGCCTATTGCCATAACTATCAAGATCGGCCACATAAATGCGCCGCCCGCCTGGAAAAACTTAATCAAGTCCATAATCTTACCTTTGATAACTTCTATAAAAATAGGGTGCTTATTCTAGCGGGTTAATAGTTTCTTCGGCACTGGTTTGTTCGGATGTGTTGCCCGGTATAGCTTCGCCGTTAAATTCATTATCCATATGATCAACCAGCAGTTTTCGCTTCGCACGATAAACACTTTTGGAGATTTCATGTTCATAATATTGTCGAGCTAACATTTTCATTGCATCAGCATATTCTTGTTCCACAATAATTACCTTTGTTTAGGTTATTGTAATTCCCGCACTAACCGTATCCCGGTGTAGGCATCAGCTGCACCTGAATGCGGCTGCTGGTTGGTGAAACTGCATTCGGACATATCGGTATCGTAAGAACCACCCACAGCGAGGTAGCGACCGCCACGCTCCATTACCAATTCCCTGGCGTTCCCCAGGTAATTAACTAGCCCCCAGGGATTTTGTTGTCCCAAGGTTGTTTTCGTTAATTCATTTCCTTTTTGGATTCCGCGTGAATTTAATTTGCAGTTGCGATTGGGATCTACACCGGCATTGGTTGCGCGAGCTGCGTATTGCCACTCTGCCAGGGTCGGCAAGCGATACTGGCGGCCCGCTTTTTCACTCAACCATTTTAGATAAGCGTTGACATTCGCGATGGAAATATTGGTAGCAGGTACGGCGGGATTTGACATACCACCCGCACATTTGCCTGAGTCCTTACAAAACTCCGCCCACTCATCCGCCGATGTTTCGTACTTACCTATCGCGAATGCCTTAATACTTCCCTTCGCCGGAATTACAACCAAAACGGGTGCCCTGCTGGCTCCATTGAGTTTGTCCCGGCAAGTGCTGCCCATACCACGGGACCCCAATCCCGCCAGCGATTCACTGCACGCATCCCGTGCCACTATATTGATTTGCTGAAGCACCGCATTTCCGGCGAACAACCTCAACGATTGACGTTTAATCACCTCTGCACGATCCGGGAAAGTCGCCCCCAGCTTTTTAATACACTGGGCAAGGGCAACAACGATTGCACCCTCTTCCTTTTGATAGCGCGCGGAATTCAAAGAGCGCAGCTTGGTGATTGCAATTTCAAAGTCGCGCATATCGATAGTGCTTTTACAGGCGAGTTGTGAATTTACATTCGTCAGCGCTGTTTCGAAATCAGCATTTTGTTTCGCAATGGTCGCATTTTTTTGCTGCTGTTCCTGACGCTCTTTTTCAATACGCTCCTGATCCTGTTCAGCGATAATGCGCTGTTGTTCCAGGGCTTCTGCTTTTTTACGCGCTATTTCCATGGCTTCGGCCAAACTGAGGGCCAATGCGTCCAGTTGGGTTGTATCGCGCGCGTAACGTTTGGCGTTGGCATGCCAACGCTGCGCATTTTCCAAATCCGGTGTTGCAATAGCGGATTTAATTTTTTCCAGGTACAGCGCGAAAAACCGGGCTTCCTGGTCAACAAGCCAGGCATCCTCGTTACCCAAAACAGTGCGCAATTCTTGTATTTGCTGCCAGAGCTGGGCTTCCCATTCCGGGGAAAAACTGGCTTGGCTATATAAATCTGCGAGGGATTTTTGCATGAGCTCCAATCGTAATTTTTGTTCGATTTCCGTGCGTACCTGATCTTCAGAAACGGTTTGCACCGGCTCGGGTTTGAATTGGTAATAAACACCCGCCATTGCACCCAGCAAAATCGCACTGAATAAAAAACGCATCCAGTAATTTTTGGGTTTACGTGAAAACTCTTGCCAAAATAGTTCGACGGATTGGATGCGATCCTCACGCTCAAACGCCAGGGCTTTTTCAATGGCTCGCCATTGGTGTTTATTTAATCCCTGGATACGTTTTGGTTTTAATTTCTGGCGCTTGGCCTCATCAGCGTGGACCCGATTGAAAGGATGGGCTCCGGTGTAGAGTTCATATGCAATGCACCCCAAGGCATAGATATCGTCTCGCACATCCGGTGATTTACCTTCCAGCATTTCCAGGCTGGCATAGGCTGGTGTCAATGCCCCCAGGTTTCCGGCATCAAATACAGTTTTGTCATCAAGGCTTTCTTCGCGATGTTCAACCTTGGCAACAGCGCGCGCAATACCAAAATCGATTACCTTGGCGATGCCCTTGTTATTGACGAAAATATTTCCCGGTTTGAAATCCGAGTGAATAATATGTTGTCCGTGGGCGTAAATAAGTGCAGCGCTGATTCCTTCCAGAATTTTGAAGACTTCATCCGCTGGCAAGCCAACAGAACGGTATTGCGCGATCAGCTTATCCAATGGTTTACCGTCCAGGTATTCCATGGTCATGAAAACCGTGTCGCCATCACGGTCAAAGTCAAATACGGTTACGATGTTGGGGTGAGCAATACGCTGGGTTTTGCGCGATTCACGCTGCAATGCAATAAACGCTTCGGGGTGCGCTTTAAATTCGTCAGTTAATACTTTGATAGCAACGTAAGGGTCACGGTCTTGCGCTTCGATTTTGAGCAGGTCTTTCGCCTTATACACCACTCCCATACCGCCCGCCCCCAAGAGTTCTTCGAGAACAAACCGACCTTTTAATAAAGCATGGTCTTTTTTACCTGGTGTCGGTTTGCTGGTAACGGCGGGTTTTATGCGGGTTGGGTCAGCTTTGATTTCCGTTTTGTTATCGTCGGGTGCGGCTTTGGGTGCGAATCGGGTTTTGTCCGGGAACTCGCTGTTCAGCGCATCATCAATTTTTTTTTCTGGCGCCGGTCGGGCTTTTGCCGCAGTACCCGCGGGAACAACGCGGGTTTTATCATCAACCGTATTTGGCGCTTGCGCAACCTCACGCGGTTTGAAATGCGTTTTATCGTGATCACCAGTATCAGTCATTACTTATAGTCCTCAAAAAATTATTATCTATCCCTGGATGGAGTCACTGGCTGGAATCTTGCCCGGATTTCCTTTTACCACTATGACAGAAACATTGTCGCGCGCGCCTTTCTCAAGGGCTTTGCTCATCAAATGCCGGGTACTTTGTTGCACGTCGCGCAAGCTTAAACCATGCACCAGCTCTTCGTCGGTGAGGGTATTGTATAGCCCGTCGCTGCATAACAAAAAGGTATCACCGACTTGCGTGGTAAAGAGGGTCATATCGACATAGAGCTGCGGCTCCACACCGACAGCGCGCGTAATGACGTTGCGATTGGGATGGTTTTCGCTGTCTTCGCGCGAGATCAATCCCATTGCAATCATTTCTTCCAGTTGGCTATGGTCACGTGTTAGCTGTACCAATTTTTGGTTGCGGAAACGGTAGAGACGCGAATCACCCACCCATAAGCAGGCGCCGATACGTCCTTTGATAACAGCAGCAACAACGGTGCTGCCCATGGTGCCGCCATCAAACATGATCTGTGCGTATTCCAGCATGAGCTGGTTTACATCCAGCAAGCAATCTTCAATAACTTCTACACAGTCACTCAGGCGCTGGCAATCTTTGATTACTTCCAGTGCGGCAACAATTTTACTGCTGGCAATATCCCCGACTTTATGGCCGCCCATACCATCGGCCACCGCCCATAAACCTATATCCGGTCGCGCGAGCACTGCATCTTCATTGACGCTACGCACGGCGCCCACGTCTGTTAGCAAGCTGCTGTCCCAAGAGATCGGCCGTCTAAAAGTTATATCTGTCATCCGTATGGCCACCTAATACAAAATCATGGCAATGCCTGGATGGGTTGGTGCCAACCCCATTGGGCCCATTGTCCATCCAGCAATGCGGCAGCACTACGAAAATTAGGTAGGCCACGGGTAAAAAATAGGGAGGGATTAATCCGCTCGGATCCCATGGCAGTGGACCAGAGTGAATAATTGGAATAATTCTGCCGGCACTGGCTATCCAGCAAATGCGCGTAGGCAGATTCGAGCGCGGGCATTTCACTGGCAAATTCTATAAAAATGCCGGCGCTTTCAAGTGCCGGTGCATGGCGTTGGGTCACCGGAGGCAAGTCCAATGGCTGGCGGTTGATTTCCTGGACCAATTCTTCCAGTTGGAGATGGCCGGATAATGCGGACAATGCCAATTGCTCGACTCCGTCAAACCAGGAGTTCTGTTGGATGATTAAAAATGGATTGGCGCTGGCCGGGACCTTGGTCACTATCGAAAATGGGAAATAGCGACCGACACGATCAACGCTGGGCAACATTATCCCAGCCCAGGAAAGCCCATCAACAACACCATCGGACATAGCAAAACGCCAAATTGGACTGGTTAAATAAATGTCCAACCATGCCTCACCCAGGTGTTGCTGGGAGCTGGCGATATATCCTTGCAACCAGGCATCCCAGGCATTAATGAAATGGCTTGGGAGATCGCGATAAATAAAATCACCATGAGCCGGCAATTTCCCAAATAACCCTACGTCATTAGTCCTGATCATTTCAGATAGACTCCGGACAACGGAAAGCATTTAGCAATTCATTTTTGAAAGGATTGTTGATGCTGGTCGCTCTGCCTTCAAACACAATTTTCCGTGTGCTTTGTTCATCTGTTACGCGTGCGGAATCGTGCATAAAGGTAATTAAATACACATTGGATTGGGGCGTGGATTGGATATGCGCTGCATCCATCAAACGGAACCAGGCCCAGGGACCGGTGAATGCCCGATCATATTGCCCGCCTTTAAGGTCCTCAAATATCAAGCGCAACCGACGCGAATCATTGTCACCGGACCAGGTAATGGACTTCCAGAACTTTGGCCCATGGTTATAGGTAAGCCGTTGATCACCCAAGTCGAGGGTAAATAGCGCATCTTCCTTATTCATGTAATAAGGTCGCAGCTCCAGGCTGATGCTGGGGGTCTCGGGGTTTTGACGGAAAAACACATCGCGAATACTGGCCGCGCGCTGCAATTGGGCCAACGCGGATGAAGGAAATCCCAAGCTGAAACCATCGACACTGCGACTTGCCCAGGTACCGCGTTTTTCAACAAAAGGGTCAATAAATTCTTTCGCAAATTGATCCAGGGTCCCCTGAGGTTTAAAGAAGCTGCTGAAGTCCAGCAGCGCAAGCTCATCGGAGGCATTGGGGTTGAGCGGATAGCGGCCAGCAAGCGCTTGTGAATAAGGTTGGTAAACCCGGGCGCGCCATTCCTTGCTCACGTAACCGTGTGCTGATTGGGAAATTATTTTCCAGGATTCGTCAGCCAGGCTGGTTAACCAGCGCTGCACCGGTTCCGGTGTGGTTTTGGCATAGGCACGCAAGGCGGAGACCGGGTTGCCCGCATTGGATTGGTAACGCGCCTTGGCAATTTCAAATGCACTTTGTTCGGTATCCGGCGCCAGCGCGATCTCCTGTACAAACGCCCGCAGGGTTTCCACCTGTTGCAGCACACTGTTTATGGGTGCCGGGCCGCGTGAGGATTGCTGCACGAGTTTATGCAAATCCTCAAAACGTTTATCCACTTGTGTGCCTTCCACTTTCGCAGCCAGGTAATCCAGGGCTTTGTCAGTTGCACCGCCGCCCTGGACTTTATCTGCGGCCTTGTCCAGCACCGGCGGGGTAAGCTGGGTGTGGGTTTTCGCGGTGTCCAATATCGCAAGGATGGGTGAATAAACCGGATCGACAAAAGCGCTTAAGGCGCGATTCAAATCCTGGATGCTGGAAAAATGATTCACAGCCAAGGCATTGTGAATACCCGCCCAGGTATTGCTGTAATCGGCCAGATAAAATTCACGCACTTGCGCACTGATACTTTCAACATCGCGATCAATTAATAACTGGCTGTTTGCGTCCGCATCAGCCAATACCCATTGCTCGTCAGCCACATCGGAAAAAAGTGGCGAGCTGGACGAAATGTCCAGGTTTTTATATCCCTGTAGCGTGAATAACACGGGGATAGTGAATATATTCCGGTTGGCATCCACATCGAAATTATTGCGTACCGGCTCACCATACCAATTGAGTACATCTACCTTCTGGCTGTATTGCGGATCAGCTTTAATGCGGCTGTAAATTCGTTGTGCGACCGGCACGCGCAATAGCTGCGCGCGGGTCTGCTCCACCAATAGGGGATTCAATTCGGAAGGCGGGAAATCCAGGGCAAACAACGCATTGAGATGTTGCTTGAGTTCCGCATTTTTTTGCTTGTCCTGTGCGAATTGGTGATCCCAATGCCGTTCGAACCATTCTTGCACCAAAGGTTTGTTCATTTTGTCCATGACTTTGAACATCATGTATAAGCGGAAACTGGAATAAAGGTCACCGCCAGGATCGCCCTGCTGGATCACTCGTTCCATAGTGCGTAACAAATGTGGCAAAAACAGCGTTTGCAATTTTTGCTGGTAAAGCTGGTTCGCCTCCTGATCCACGCGGTCATCATAAAGCCCCATGCTGTTTAACCAGGGGTGCGCCTGTTTGTCGTAAACACTGCTCGCCGAATAAAGCGCATTCAATGGAGGCAAAATATTGCCGGCATCGGCCGAATTAATAGCCAACTGTTTGGTGGTGTCCTTAAAGGTTTTAATGTTGTCCTTAACATCCACCATATATAGGTTATTGCGTGTAACACTCCCGCTCCACAACAAGACTACCGACAGCGTAACCGCCGCCGCCGCTATATAAGCTGCTGTTTGTGTGATACGGATAATGCGTTCGTAACGACGGTTGGTACCCACCAGTTCCGATTCAGGAAAAATAACTTCGCGGAACAAACGAGAAATAAAATAACTTTTCCCGCGCCCGGAATTAGGCGCGGCCACTTCGCGCGCGAAGCCAAAATTCGAAGAGACCGATGTCATCAGCCGGTCAATCGGAGTGCCGTCCTGGGTACCGCTGGAAAAATAAACGCCGCGCAAATAGGGTTGGAATTGGAAGCGATTCTGCGCAAAGGTACGATTGATAAAAGATTCAGCGATCTGAAACAGGTTTTCCATCTGCAATGGAAAACCTTCAATAGCGGCGCACCGCTGCGGATCGCGCTCCTGATGCATACGCCAGATGACCCGCTCGTTTAATCGCTCGGACAGTTTTTTCAGTTCATGGCTGATGTGTGAAAAATCGGGGCTTTGGGTAGGCTTGGGGGCGTTGGGAAGCGAAATCCCCCAGACTTGCTCGCGCTCTTCTTTACCCAGGTCTTCAAAAAATTCACTAAATCCGTGTACCAGATCCGACTTGGTAAATAACAAATAAACCGGAAACCGGATTTCCAGTTTATCCATCAATTCATCCAGGCGCGAACGTATGGTTTTGGCGTGCAAGCTACGCTCTTCATCGGTTTGCATTAACAAATCCTGCAAACTGATTGCGACTATAGCGCCATTGATGGGACGGCGGCGGCGATTGCGCTTTAACAACGTCAGGAAGCCTTCCCACGCAGAACTATCAATCGCTTTGTGGCTATCTTGTGTGGTGTAACGACCCGCGGTATCAATCAACACGGCTTCATTGGTAAACCACCAATCACAGTTGCGTGTTCCCCCTACCCCTTGCACAGCCCCTTTGCCAAATTGATCCGCCAACGGAAATTCCAGCCCCGAGTTAACCAGGGCGGTGGTTTTACCCGAACCGGGTGGCCCGACAATAATGTACCAGGGCAATTGATAGAGTGCTTTCTTGCGGCCACGGCCATGGAATTTGAGTTTGTTCAAAGTCGCGAGGGCCGATTGGAAACGGTCGCTGAGTTGCGCAATCTCATCAGCAGCTTGCTCTGATGCCATATCCTGTTGCGCATACTGGTTGGTTTCCTGTAAATCACTGACCAGATTTTTATTATTTTTATTGACCATGAATTGCCGGCGCCAGGCATTTAATACCCATAAAAGTATTACGCCCATAATTATGAGCAAGCGCGTGGTTACATCAGCCAGGGGAGCCGAGTTATCGGCGCCAAATTTGATTTGCGGCCCGGCAAACCAAATTAACAAGGCGATTAATACCAAACCAATGAGCGAGATCACCAGCGGGTTTGTAAAAAAGCGACCAATCTTATTCATAAATCCTGATTACCAATCAAGTCGGGGGTCTGTTACAGCGCAGACCAATCCATCATTTTTGTTTTATGCACTCAGTGCGATTCATCCTTATCCTGGAGTTCAGAAATTTCCTGAACAACCGGCGTTGACGAGGAATAGAGCCAATACCTCAGGCCCGAATAACTGAAGAATAAAATGGCTACCATCAAAGCCACAACAAACCACAGTGGAATGTATTCAGTGAGCGGGTTACGCATATTGCCCAAGCCCGCCCAGGAGGGCGATAAAGAACGCTCGTAATCCCCGCGATGGCGACGAATGATTGCAAACAATTCTTCGCGGATTTGGTCGAGGCCCTCGCGGCCGCGATTCATCAACCGGTAGCGCCCTTCAAACCCCAGGCTGATACAAATATAAAATAATTCGATTAAATCAAGGTTTTCGGCGGGTGTTTGCTTGAGTCGGTCCAGGATAAGGAACGACTTCTCACCGCCTGAAGTTTCACCGTGGAATACGCTTAACAATGTGCGCTGGGCCCAGGCGCTTTCGGAGCCCCAAGGCGTATTGAGCACCGCCTCGTCCAGGACTGAACACATCAGGTAACGCGCGGATAACAATTGCTCCTGCTTTAAATTCAAATCGCGCAAGCGCGATTCAAAGGCTTTTATTTCATTGACCAAACGCTGGTAAAGTCCGCCTACATCATTGTGACGCGCGGTACTTCGGGTTTTCGCAAATACGGCAATTAAAGTCGCCGCCGCATTTACAACAGGATTTACCGAGTGCTCTGCTTTAAATTGGCCAGAGTTCACATCCGGCATCATTGGTCGATTTGACGACGGTGGTGGCTGCTGATAGCCGGTGGATGGTTGCTCACGCGCCGGTGTCGATGGCCCGCGCGCACCCGGTGCCGGGCGCATGCCGGTGCGATCGCCACCCGGCATGGGTTGTTTAAAAACCGTTTTATCAGAGCCGTTATCAGACATATTGTTTCCGTATACCCAAAGGATTCTGCTGTAATTAAAACGCCAGGAACAAATGGTGTGTTTTTACTGCCTTATTGCCCAAAATTCCATTTCGATACCCGGGAAGTCGCCACCTAAATGCAGCGCAAATCCACCGGATTGATTTAATTCTTTCCAGAACTCACTGTGCTTATCCAATTCAAAATACGTGTATCCGGACCGGAATGGAATTTGGCGGGGCGCTACCGGTAGCGGACGAACCAAAATACCGGGCATGGCGGCGTTAACCAGCTCGCGAATTCTTTCTACCGGCCCGATTTTCATTTGCGCCGGTAAACGCAAGCGGATAACTTCATCTTTAACATCGGCACGTACCGCCAAAATAAATACAGCGGTACCGAGCAAGCTGCGATCGGTAATTTCGGATACGCGAATACCGTATTTCTTTTCCACCAATTGCAATGAAATAGCCGTTTGTTCGTACACCATTGATAGGTATTCGCGCAGCGTACTGATTGCCAGGGAAAAGGTTTGCTGCAAATTATCATGCAAATATTGCGGAAATTGTGGTGGGCGTTTTGCCTTGGCTACAAACGTCGATAATTCGCCTGCCAATTGTACCAACTCCCCATACAAGCGCGCCGGGTGTAATCCATCAATAGTCGTCAGGTGGGAGATATACGGCTCTGCACGGTTGACTAGTTGCAACAACATATAATCGGCGATTTCCGCTGTGCCGCCACGGCGGCCATCCGCCAACCGGCCCGCGATGGATTCGCCGCGGTGATGCAGTAACCCTACCAATTCATGTAAAAAACCCGATAGCCGCGGGGCCGCCTGGACATCCAGGCAACTCGGCAGGTAATGTTCATCAAGGATAATATTGCGGTCTTCACGCGCTTCGGCAATTCGCGCTATACCGATACAGGCATAGCCACTTAAATCCTCGGTTTCCAGTAACAGGCGCAGGCGTAATTTGGCAACACCGAGTTGATGGTCCTCCCCGCCCTCCTGGGTAACATCGCGCACCGGCATATCCAGTGGATAATAACGGGCCAGGCTCTGCACATTATCCTTGGCCAAAACATCTACCGCACCCGGGCGGCGCACCGGCACCCCAAGGTATACCACCACATTATGCGAACCTACAGGCAGCTCGATTACCGCCGGGGCATCATCAATATCCGGAAAGCTGAACGGTGTTCCATCGGGAAAGATACCGCGACCGTTGTGCACGGAAATCTTACCCAGTTTCAACAATTGCTGGTCTAGCTCCAGGTGCTGTAAACCCCAGGTGTTACTACCCTGAGCGCTGCACTTGCGATTGACGTAACTTTCGAAGTAGCGATCTTGCTGCTGAAAATGTTGGGGATTCAGGAACATCCCCTCTGACCACACGACTTTGCTATCAAGAGACATAGGCTTCTCGTAAATTCCCTGGGTAGGAACCCGGATTTATTTTTTAACCAGTGACAGGGTTCTTCCGGAAATCTGCACGATTTCCGCATTGCGAATAACGTTGTTTTCCGTCACGGGAAAGGTCACTTTGTAAGTGGAGCCCGCGTACTGGGAGAACTCCGCATAAATTGCAATAGCGCGCGTTCCCGGTTCCAGAACCAAACGTTCAGTGCGGGTTTCACCGGGAACCAGGGGCTTTAACGTTTGTTTATTGATAATGTCGCCACCGAAAATTTCCTTATCGCGCTCATAAATATCAATAAAGTCGGCTTTATCGAAAGCCGTGGTGGATTTAAGTTGGTAAAAGCGGACAAATACCGGTGAAGGTCGGTTGTTATCATCCGGATTTATATCTGAACCCACCTTCAGGGTAAGCTTCAAATCCGTATCCAGGTTTAACACTCCCCCCACCCGGCTTTTGGATGATGAACACGCACCCAGGGCGAATACTAAAAACGCAAGCAACATTATCTTCACCAGGCCTGAACGCATTATCTCAAACGATTTATTCATTGTTGGACTCCCCTCGTTTCCTCGCTGCCGTCAGACGACGCAATTGGTCTTCATAAGCTGATACAAAATCACTGCCAAACAAATGCTGGAATGAAAACTCCATATTGTCAGTAAACCCTTGGTAATAATCGGTATAGCTACTCCAGAACTTCGCTTTTTGCATACCGGGAATCACACTGCCTTTTACTTGCTTGCTAAAGGTTTTTTCTAATTGCTCCGGATTGAATCGCTCCATCATCGCTTCAAATCCCTGGCGAATACCGGCAATCATTGCCAGTTGATGTTCGGCAATTTCCTGGAAACCTTCGCGAAACGCTTCCACCGGCTTTTTGTAGGCATTGGATTTTTTTATAAAAAGGTTTTCCAACGCATCATCTACACTCACCGAAAATTTCAGCGGATTATTTTCCACCGGCTGGATAGTCGTGACATTCATCCGGAATTCGTTTTTTATACTGGCGCGCGAACGCAAAACACCCAGCATACCCTCCACAATTTCACGCATGAGCAGCCCGGTAATACGACTGATTTCAACCATGTCCGCATCGGACAAACGCGACATGTCCAATCCCAATGCTTCCACTAATATACGATTTGCCGAGTTGTCCGGGTTGTTTGCTGCCACCGGCGCAACCTGTGCCTGGACCCGGGTTTTTGCCTCGGGAACGACGCTAGCCACCGGGGGAACCGGTGTGTCTTGCGGTGCATCGGGTCTGTGCACCGGCGGGGCTGTATCCCGCACTGCTTCCATACCCAGGATACGCTCTGCCAACGGAATGCGCGTATTGGGCTTGGGAACCTCGAATGGCATTTCAGTCGGCGTTGCTTTCGGCTCGATTCCGAATGGTGACACCAAGCCGTCGTCCGGTAAGGTTCCCGGTGCTACGGGCACGCGACGAGAAGCTTGGGACGCCGGACTCATCAGGTCGTCAGCCCAATCTTCCGGGATGAGGTTTTCAGACGTTGCCGATGGCCAGGACACCGCCTGATCCATCCCCGGCGCGCTATCCATTGCAGCAAAACCCGCATCAATGGCCGGCTTGCCAATGCCCACAAAATCATCCAGCAGGGAATCACTTTCCCTATTAGATGACGCAAAATCGCGGGGCTGATCGAAAGGCGAATGCCGGGGTTGGGGCGGCCGTTTATCCCAAAGTGCTAAAGGATCCTGTTGCTGGTCAAACAGTGCAGGCGTATCACTTGCCCCCTGGCCAAAGAAATCTGCGTTGGGGACTTCATTGAATAAGGGGGTATTACCCGGATAAGCAGGCGCCAGGTCAAATGGCGATGCGAACGCACCTACTGGTGGTTGCTGTTCCAGCTGCAACTGGATGGAAAAACGGTAATCCCCGATTTCAAAAAAATCCCCATCGCGCAATTGATGCCGGGTGCCTCGACCAAGGGGCTCAAAACCACCGTTTATAAAAGTACCGTTGGTACTCTTGTCCTCGAGGTAAAACTGATTATCGGCGAAGATAATTTCACAATGGCAGGAAGAAAGGAATTTATCCGGATCAGGAAGTACCCAGGTATTAGTATCAGCGCGTCCAAAAGTGCCGCCGCGCTGGTCAAACACGTGATTATTCCGCGGTAAAGCAATGTTACCGGGAGTCTTGACAAGAGTAACTTGAAGCGCCATCTGCAATAAACCCTAACCGATCCATCTAGCGAGTATGTGTTTGATTATAAAGATTATTTAAGAATTCCTACACCCGTTTGGGGCTTCGCCCAATCGCTGTGGCAATCAACAAATCCTATCATGCCAGCAAAACCACATACCACCGCAGGTTTTGTGACACATTTCTCTAGCTCTCAATCACTTTTTAAACAGGAGTTATTAATTTATGATGCCGACTGTGCTAGGTTGTAGCCAGCGCTGGCTCGTCAGTGCAACTTGGAAGCTTTATCCTTACGAGCCCGGGGGCGCTAGCTTAGGTTGTAAGCACTATTCAGGACAACCTTTATTTAAATAAGATCAGACCAATAGGGATACGTCTTAATGGCATCATCAGCAATTCTCGACATACCAGAATTTCTTAATCCAATTTCAGAGGATCGTCCCACCGGGGAAGATCTCCGTTTGGACGCATCGCCATTATCCAGCTACCAAACAATTAAAACGGCACGTTATGCGGCCCGCGATGCCGAGAAGAACAACCTCTATAATGAAGGCGGCGGCGAGGCCGACGAATACTGGCGAAAAATATTAACGCTTGCGCCCAAAATCCTGCGCGAAGAAAGCAAAGACCTGGAAGTGGCAACCTGGCTGACCGAGGCCATGGTCAGGCGCTATGGTTTTCAGGGATTACGGGACTCCATGCAGCTTATTGAAGGCTTGCTCGGGCAGTTCTGGGACAACCTTTACCCTATGCCAGACGAAGACGGGATAGAAACGCGCGTTGCGCCACTGGCTGGCTTGAACGGTACGTCCAACGAAGGTGTTTTAATCGCACCTATTCGCCGCATTCCATTGACAGAAGGGTACACACCCGGCCCGTTTGCTTATTATCAATACCAGCAAGCGATAGACCTTGAACGCATTACCAATGAAGACGCACGTGAAGCCAAGGCAGAAAAGCTGGGTTTTACGCTGGCCAATATCGAACAGGCCGTCGCCGAAAGCAATGAAAGCTTTTTTGTTGATCTATTAGATGACATTGCCATTGCCATAGATAGTTGCCGCGCCACTGAAAAACTATTGGACAACCTTTGCGGCTCTGACGATGCGCCATCCACACGGGCGATTATTGCTACACTGGAAGAATGCCGCGCCGCCATTAATCACATCGCCAAACACAAATTACCCGTTGCCGATGTAGCGGTGCATGAAGAAGAAGGCCCAACCGACGGTATTACCGCTTCCGCTACCAAGGCCAACACCAGCAATACTGCTAATGTTATAGCCAATGCGTTGGTCTCCCGCGATGCAGCGTTCAAACAATTATTGGAGATCGCGCAGTTTTTTCGGAAAACTGAACCACATTCACCCGTTTCCTATGCGCTGGAAAAAGCCGTGAAATGGGGCAATATGTCGCTCGAAGATCTTATTGTCGAGCTAATACCAGACTCTTCGTCACGCAAACACTTCAGTGAACTTACTGGTGTGAAGAGCAATGAAGATTAATTTTAACCACCTAGCCAGAGAGGATTAGGGATTATGTCCGAGAGTATCCATGACAAATTGAAGCGTGTAAGAAAGCCTCGTGTTCACATCACATACGATTTGGAAACCAACGGCACTGTTGTCGAAAAAGAAATTCCTTTCGTGATGGGTGTGATGGGCGATTATTCAGGTGACAATGCCGACAGTAAAAAGCCGCTCAAAGAGCGCAAATTCTCCCAGATTGATCGCGATAACTTTAACGAAATCATGTCAAAGGTTAACCCCCAATTGCGCATGAAAGTAGAAAACCTCCTGGAGGGTGATGGTAGCGAAATGTCTGTGAACCTGGATTTCAAAAACATGGAAGATTTTGAGCCGCACCGCATCGTGGAGCAACTTGAGCCACTGAAAAAATTAATGGATACACGCAATAAGCTGCGCGACTTGCTGACTAAGGCTGATCGCTCGGAAGAGCTGGAATCCATATTGGAAGATGTATTAAGCAATACCAATGCACTCACTTCATTGTCGAGTGAACTGGGTGTTAAGAAGGATGAGGAGTAATTGATATGACTACTCAAGAACAAGTAGCCAGCCAGCAGGCCGAAGCGCAAACCAACGACGTCAGTTTCCTGGAGCAGGCAATTAGCGCGACCAAGCAAACAGCCCGCAATGAAACAGAAGAACTCCTGCGCACGTTGACACAAGAGGCAATGAAAGGCACGGTGAAGTGGGATAAGAACCTCTCTGTCACAATCAATGCCGCCATTAAAGCCATTGACGAAGCCATGTCCAGGCAATTGGCCGCCGTCATGCACAACGAGAAATTCCAGAAGCTTGAAGGTTCATGGCGTGGATTGAATTACCTGGTTAATAACAGCGAAACCAGCACCCAATTGAAAATCCGCATGATGAATATCAGCAAAAAGGAGTTGGGTAAGGATCTGGAAAAAGCCGTTGAATTCGATCAAAGCCAGATTTTCAAGAAAATTTACGAAAGCGAATTCGGTACTGCCGGTGGCCAGCCTTACGCGGCATTGATTGGCGACTATGAATTTTCTACTCATCCGGACGACATTTCCCTGTTGTCAAAAATGTCTAATGTTGCCGCTGCAGGTTTCTGTCCGTTCCTATCCGCTGCCGCGCCTGAAATGTTCGGCTTTGACAGTTTCACCGAATTATCCAAACCGCGTGATCTGGAAAAGATTTTCGACAGCGCCGAATACATCCAGTGGCGCAGTTTCCGCGATACCGAAGATTCCCGCTTTGTAACCCTGGCCATGCCGCGCGTCTTGGCTCGCCTGCCTTACGGCCAGGCCACCAAACCGGTAGAAGCATTTAACTACGAGGAAGTCGCTCGTACAGACGATGGTCGCCATGTCGAAACAGACCATGATGATTATTGCTGGATGAACGCGGCTTATGCGCTGGGTACCACCCTGACCAACGCATTCTCGGAATACGGCTGGTGTACAGCTATTCGCGGCGCTGAAGGCGGTGGCAAAGTCGAAGGCCTGCCAAGCCATGTATTTGTAAGCGATGATGGCGACACGGATCAAAAATGCCCAACTGAAATTGGCATTACCGATCGCCGCGAAGCCGAACTCAGCAAATTGGGTTTCCTGCCATTGTGTCACTATAAAAATACGGATTACGCGGTTTTCTTTGGTGCGCAAACTACCCAACGCCCCAAAAAATTCGACAACCCGGATGCAACCGCCAACGCTGCAATTTCGGCGCGCTTGCCTTACGTTATGGCAACTTCACGTATCGCCCATTTCCTGAAAGTGATGGCGCGCGACAAGATCGGTTCCTTCATGGAGCCGGGCGAAGCGGAGGCCTGGTTAAATCGCTGGATCAGCAACTACGTGAATGGTAGCGAAGGCGCAAGCGCTGAAGCGAAGGCGCAATATCCATTGCGTGAGGCGCGCGTGGAAGTTAAGGAAGTCCCCGGTCAACCTGGTGTGTATAACGCCGTCGTAATGATGCGCCCCTGGTTGCAAATGGAAGAGCTTACCGCGTCATTGCGTTTGGTGGCGAATATTCCTAAAGCGGGTTAACAGCCTTGCGCGTTGAATGAAATCGTCAACGCGCATTTGCTCACGTTCATAATTCCAATCGTTGTATTGACTGATTAATCCAATAAGGGGGCGATGTTGCAATCGCCTCCTTTTCACTTAGTAATGGACTCTTTTGTGACAACCTCCCATCATGACGACGTAGCACAGCAGAGCTCAGTTATCCCACCACCCAGCCTGTTAGACATTGCCTGTCAACAACAGCCTGTGTTGGTCAGCCATGCCGATTTCCTCGCAGAACCGGATGCAAATAAGGCAATAACCTTTTGGCTAAAAAATTATGAGGACTGTTCGCGTTTGAATAACGCGCGCGATGTTGAATTAGCCTTGCACAAATCCATGGCGCTGCTGGATCAGATGATCAACGACCAGGTCAATGCGATTATCCATCACAAAGAGTTCCAGCAATTGGAAGCAAGCTGGCGTGGACTTTGGTATCTGGTCACTCAGGCAGAAGCCAGCCGCACCATAAAAATCCGGATGCTTGATATTTCCTGGGGGGAAGTAAGCAAGGATATTGAACGCGCGCTGGATGTCGATCAAAGCCAGCTCTTCCAAAAAATATACAGCGAGGAATACGGAACACCGGGCGGTGAGCCCTTCGGGGTGATCATTGGCGATTACGAAATCAGCCATAAACGTTCCGCCCGGCACCCTCACGATGACATTTCCACCCTGTCGGGATTAAGCCAGATTGCTGCCGCTTCTTTCGCGCCGTTTATTTGTTCCGTATCGAGTGAATTTTTTGGCCTCGACGATTTTTCCACCTTGGGGATGCCCATCAATCTGCACAGTATTTTTGCGCAAAATGAATATATTCGCTGGCGCTCCCTGCGCGAAAAGCAAGATAGCCGTTTCCTCGGCTTGACGCTTCCCAAGATCCTGATGCGCAAGCCCTACCGAACCGAACCGGGCAGCCACAAAGGAATTTACTTTTACGAAAAACCGGGAAAGGATGGCCGTTCTACTTACCTGTGGGGAAATGCCTGTTATGCCTTTGGCGGAGTACTGATTCGCGAATTTGCCAATGTAGGTTGGTTTGGACATATCCGCGGAGTACCGCGCGACCAAATCGGCGGGGGGCTAATTACCAATCTTCCCAGTGTCGGCTTTGGTACCGATAAGGACATGCTTGTTATCAAACCCTCGGTTGATGTAATCATCACCGATTCAATGGAGCGTGAATTAAGTGACCTGGGATTAATTCCCCTGTGCCATTGTTACGATACCCCCTTCACCGCTTTTTACAGCAATCAATCGGTACAACATCCCAAACATCGTAATTCCAAAGCCGAAGATGTTAATGCAAAACTGTCAGCGATGTTACAGCATGTGCTTTGCGCATCGCGCATTGCACATTATCTGAAGGTCATGATCCGGGACAAAATCGGTTCCTTTATTACCGCCGAAGATTGTGAGCGTTTCCTGATGGAATGGTTATTTCGCTACACCACCGGTCGCGACGACCTTGATTGGGAAGAACAAGCGCGCTATCCCTTGCGGCAAGCAAATGTAAAAGTCACCGAGCGCCCCGATAAACCCGGCCAATATTTTTGCGTGATCCACTTGGTTCCCCATTACCAACTCGACCAAATGGTTTCGGAACTGGAATTGGTCACCGAACTATTGCAAACCGCCTGATAATATAGGGATGGGATGTTGTGAAAATCGATAAAAAACTGGAAATTCGCCCGTCAATACTCGATCGGTTAATGGATGACGAACCGACAAGTTCGCTGGACCAGGATAAAAGCCGTGTGCAATATTTGCGTGATTTGCGCAACAGCGTAAAACGCGACCTGGAAAACTTAATGAATACGCGTTTCCGTATGCAGACCCCACCGGAGCAACTAACGCAACTGGAAAAATCCTTGTTGAATTACGGCCTGCCGGACCTGGCAACTGTTAATATCGCCGACATAGAAAAAAAACGGCAATTTATAAAGAGCCTTGAAAATACCTTGGCCACCTATGAGCCACGTTTTAAAACCATCAAGGTAATCCATATTGACAATAAAGAAATGAGCGATAGGACTTTGCGCTTTCGGATAGATGCCACCCTTTATGCAGACCCGGCACCGGAAGTTATTATTTTCGATTCAGTACTCGATCCTGTTTTCCGTACCGTTAAAGTAGAAGAATCACAACATGGCTGATGAGTTACTCCCCTATTACGAAAAAGAGCTGGCCTATATTCGCCAATTGGGCGCACGCTTTGCCAAGGAACATCCCAAAATTGCCGGTCGCCTGGGTATAAGTACGGACACGATTGAAGACCCGCATGTATCACGCCTTATCGAAAGTTTTGCCTATTTAAACGCGCGGATCCACCATAAGTTACACGATGACTTTCCCGAATTAAGCGATGCGCTTTTGTCGGTATTATTCCCGCATTACCAGTGCCCTGTTCCCTCAATGTCGATAGCACAGTTTGTTCCCGACCGGGATCAACTGGAAGGCAACTACGAATTACCGGCAAAAACACTATTGGAAACCGAACAATTCCAGGGCGAGACTTGCAAATTCTCTACCGTTTACGACACGGAATTATTGCCGCTGGTTGTTGAAGAAGCGCGTTTGCTGGGACGGCCCTTTGCCACACCCGGCGCCAATAACATTCGCGGTGCAGGCGGGGTTTTGCGCTTGCAATTGCGCAGCTTCAACGATGCAATAAATATTGGCGAGTTGCGTCCGAAGCGCTTGCGCTTTTACCTGAAAGGCCAGGCCCAGCACATTTATCCGTTGTATGAAATGCTAATGAATGAGTGCCAGCAATTGGTCATCACCACAACGGAAACGGACGTAACGCCTGTATATGCGGGCAAACAATTATTAAAACCCGTTGGCTTTGCCGAACACGAAGGGCTGCTGCCCTACCCCGCCACGTCAATGCTGGGCTACCGGTTATTAACCGAATTTTTTGTCTTCCCGGAAAAATTTCTTTTCATTGATATAGATGGCCTGGATAAATATATCCCCGCGCACACCACATCCGAACTGAATATCTATATTTATTTGAACCAGTCCAATATCGAGCTGGAACATAATATCAATGCCCAAACCTTTGTTTTGGGCTGCACGCCGGTTATTAATTTATTCGAACACAAAGCTGACCCGATTAAAGTGGACCACACCCGCGACGAATATCAAGTTGTTCCCGATATACGCCGCCCGCAAGGCTTTGAGGTTTATTCTATTAACCAGGTGATTGCCGCCGGCTCTGACGGATCACAAACGCCGTTTATCCCCTTGTATGGGTTGAAGCACGAGCACCTGGATTTCAACCAGCAATCGTTTTGGTTTGCCGCGCGGCGTTCCGCAAAACTGAACGCTCAACTACGTGATGATGCGACTGACATTTTTTTAACACTGGTGGACTTGGCTTTTAACCCCAATATCCCCGACGACAAAACCTTATTGGTCGAAACCCTGTGCAGTAATCGCAACTTGCCGGCCAAATTACCTTATTCGCTTGAACAACCGAAATTGCAGTGTATCAACGCCGCACCGCCCTGTGAAAAAGTCCGCCTGCTAATCCAGCCTTCGGCATGTATTCGCCCGCCCATGCGCGACGGCGCGCGCTGGCGATTGCTTTCCCATTTGAATTTGAATCATCTGTCGATTACGGGTGCTAAAGACGCAACCAACGCGTTAAAAGAGATTTTGCGCTTGTATGATTTCAAAGACTCTTCCGCCTCACGCGCATTAATTGATTCCATAGTGGCACTCTCGGCACGCCCGGTGAATGCTCCACTGAATATAGATGGACGCACCACCTTATGTCGCGGGCTTGAATTGGAACTATTGATTGACGATTTACATTTCACCGGCAGCAGCAGTTTCCTGTTCGCGTCAATACTCGAACACTTTTTTGGTTTGTACTGTTCCATTAACTCGTTTACCCGTCTTCTGGTGAAACGGAAAAATAAAGAAGGTTTCCTAAAAAAATGTTCTCCCCGCGCTGGCGAAAAAACACTTCTGTAATTGAGCGCTTGCTGGCTGAGCCTCACGAGTACAGTTTTTTTCAGGCTGTGCGGTTGCTCGAACGCGCTTTATTGGTAAATTACTCCACGCGCGAGTTACAAGCCCGCGTTCAAACCATTGGCGGATTTGCACCGCCGGCCAGTGAAATCTTGCAATTCCGCACTAAACCATCCTTAAGCTTTCCAGAATCCGATGTTGTTCAGATTGATGGAAACCTGACCGACCCGAGCGTGCGATTTTGCCGTATTCAAACCAATTTCCTCAGCTTGGCCGGAAGTAGCGGTGTGTTGCCTTATCATTACACCGAATTTATTTTGCAGCGCCTTAAATTAAAAGATACGGCGTTGGCGCAATTTCTGGATTTATTTAACCACCGCTTAATTTCATTGTTTTTCCAGGCGAATACCAAATACAAGCTCGCGCTGGAATCCGAGCGTAAACAATTAAAAAACCAACGCAGCACCCTGACTACCACACCCAGCCAGATTATATTGGCCATGATCGGCATGGGTACGCGCGGCCTTGCCAATCGCTTGCCATTCAATGATGAGACCCTGTTGTTTTACAGCGGGCTCCTGACCCACAAGGTTCGCTCATCGCAAGGGCTGAAACAAATGCTTGCGGATTACTTCCAGTTGCCAGTCAAGATCCAGGAATTTGTTGGCCAATGGCAGGATTTGTTACCGGATTTTTGCACCCGCCTGGCATCCAGAGCCGAACCCCTGGGCCAAAACGCGCGCCTGGCCCAATCCGCGATGCTGGGTTCGCGCGGCTGGATCGCGCAGGGGAAAATTCGCATAGTGTTGGGGCCACTGACCAAAGCGCAGTTTTATCAATTTGCACCAGGCACCAAGGCGCTGGCAGCGATGAACGATATGGTGCGTTTTTACATGGGTCTCGAACACGATTATGAATTCGTCATTGAGGTCAATCGCGCAGATCTGCCCAACAAGATCCAGTTGCGCAATGCCGCGTCACCGATTTTGGGTTGGAATACCTGGTTGTCGTCCAGCGAAAAACCAACCATTGGCAGTACACAAAAAACTTTTAAAATAACGGTATCCGCCAAATGATGTGCCCTGGCGCCCTACCACTTGTTCACCCTCTCGTAAGGATTGAAGAATGATCAGCATCGATCTCAAATCGCTTGTCGTAAAATTAAATGAGCCTTGTCGTAACGCATTGGAAGGTGCCGCCGGTTTATGTTTATCGCGCACGCACTACAACGTGGAGATTGAACATTGGCTATTAAAATTATTGGAAATTCCCGACAGCGATATCCAGGCATTGCTGGCGAAATATGAAATTAATATTGGTAACCTGGTGCGCCACCTGAACCGTGAGCTGGATGCGATCAAAGGCGGCAATACCCGTGCGCCGGCACTGTCACCCGCCATTGTTGACCTCACCAAGAATGCCTGGATCCTGGCGAGTGTTGAATATGGGTATCCCAAGATCACTTCCGCACACATCCTCGCGGCATTAATGCTCGACGATGGACTTCGTCGCGCAACTGAAGTTACGAATGGCGAGCTGAGAAAAATTGCCCCCGAATCTTTACGCGAACTAACCCGTGCGATTGTCGGTACAACCTCCGAATCCAAATCAACAAGCGTACAGGATAATGGCATCAATACGGGTGAAGTAAGCGCCGTACCCAGCTCAACACCTGCGTTGGATAAATTTACGGTAAACCTCACCGAGGCCGCAAAAAAAGGAAAAATTGATGCGGTGCTGGGCCGCGATGAGGAAGTTCGCCAGATCGTCGATATCCTGATTCGGCGCCGGCAAAATAATCCCATATTAACGGGTGAAGCCGGGGTGGGAAAAACAGCGGTCGTTGAGGGGTTCGCGTTAAGGATTGCATCGGGAGATGTTCCGGACCAGTTAAAAAATGTCACCATTCGCAGTTTGGACCTGGGCTTATTGCAGGCGGGTGCCAGCGTTAAAGGTGAATTTGAAAACCGTTTGAAATCGGTTATTGCCGAAGTAAAAGCCTCGCCTGAACCCATCATTATGTTTATTGACGAAGCCCACACCCTGATCGGTGCAGGGGGCAAGGAAGGCCAGGGAGATGCCGCTAATTTATTAAAACCGGCCCTGGCGCGTGGCGAATTGCGCACCATAGCCGCTACGACCTGGGCGGAATATAAAAAATATTTTGAACGCGACCCCGCATTAACCCGCCGCTTCCAGGTGGTAAAGATTGAAGAGCCCGATGAAGAAAAGGCGATCAATATGATGCGTGCCGTATCGGGCATGTTGGAAAAGCACCACAAGGTCCGCATCCTGGATGAAGCGATTATTGAATCCGTCAAATTATCCAGTCGTTATATCACTGCGCGCCAATTGCCCGATAAATCTGTCAGCTTGCTGGATACGGCCTGCGCGCGCGTTGCCTTAAGCCAAAGTTCAACGCCTTCCGCAATTGAGGATACGCGTCGCCAGATCACGCAATGCAACTCCACAATCGAATCACTCGCGCGTGAAAACGCAAGCCACGGTAATTACGCGCATAACATTGAATTGCTGGAACAGCAAAAAGCTGAATTGCAATCCTTGCTTGCAATCCAGGAAGCGCAATGGGAAGCCGAGAACAAGCACGTTGCCGCCATCCAGGAATTGCAACAAAAAATTGAAAGCATTTTCCACCAGCAACAATCACCGGAAGCAACGCCTGAATTGCAGCAGGAACTTAACGACCTGCGCACTCAATTAAGCAAACTGCGCGATGAACTTGCCCAACTGCAAGGCGAAAATCCGTTAATAAAAGTAGACGTGGATGGCCAGGCGATTGCCGAGGTCGTCGCCAATTGGACCGGCATCCCGGTCGGCAAAATGGTGTCCAATGAAATTAAAGCGATTTTGGAATTGCAGGACGCATTGGGACAACGCGTTATCGGCCAACCACATGCGCTTGAAGCCATTGCGCAAAGTATTCGCACCTCACGCGCCGGTTTAACTGATCCGCGCAAACCTATCGGCGTATTTTTTATGGTGGGCTCAAGCGGTGTAGGTAAAACGGAAACCGCGCTTGCACTCGCCGATATTTTGTATGGTGGCGAACAAAATATTACCGTTATCAACATGTCCGAATTCAAAGAGGAACACAAAGTTTCCATGCTGTTGGGTTCACCTCCAGGTTATGTCGGTTACGGTGAAGGTGGTGTACTGACTGAAGCCGTGCGCAGGAAACCCTACAGCGTGATATTGCTTGATGAAATGGAAAAAGCCCATCCCGGCGTACAAGACGTTTTCTATAATTTGTTTGACAAGGGCACCATCAAAGACGGTGAAGGGCGCGATATCGATTTCCGTAACACGGTTATCATCATGACTTCTAACGCGGCGGAGGAACATATCCGCGCAATGTGTGCAGCGCAGGAGACCCGCCCTGATCCGGAAGTGCTGCTCGATAATTTCCGCCCGCAACTGCTGCGCTATTTCAAGCCGGCATTTATCGGCCGCACGACTGTCATTCCCTATTACCCGTTGGGTGATGAAGATCTGATGAAAATTTGCGTGATTAATATGAATCGTATTAAAAAGCGTGTGAAAGAACACTACAACGCCGCGTTTACTTACGATGATGATGTAATGTTGCATATCCTCGCGCGCAGCCAGGAAGTGGATACAGGTGCACGCAATATTGAAAATATTTTGACCCGCACGCTATTGCCCACACTGGCGGCAGAGTGCCTGGCAAAAATGGCCAATGGGGTAAACATTGAAAAAATTCACGTAGGTGCAACGGAGGACGGGCACTTTACCTATCAAATTGCCTAGTGGATGCTCCCTGGCCAAACGGCCAGGGATTATTAATTTTCTAAACCTGAATAATCGACGCTAAACATGGCCAGTTATTTTTTCGTAAGGAGCCTCTGTGCAATCTTATTGATGTTTGCGCTTAACGCCGGGGCCACCTCCCCGACATCCGTAAACCTTGATAATGAATTAGGACGCCTTGTTGCCGCAACCTATACTCGCGTTGCGAAAGCGCCCGGCACACAGGGCTTGGCGAACATACTTCCACCAGCCGAAAAAGCCTACCGGGCACAGGATTACGCCGGCGCTTTGCACATTCTCGCCAGCAACCGTGCGCTTGATGCTTCCCGCCTCGGTGAGTCCGACCTGCAACCAGTGGTTCGTTTGGCATTGAAACTTTATTGCCATCGGTTAGTTGAACAATTACTTGCAGAGGCGCAACAACAAGCGGATCGCCTGGCAGAGGCCAAATTGGTATTCGAACTCGCGCGCTTTTATGCAGAAAACCAGCATTGGCCTAAAATAACCGCGTTACTTAATGACGATTCGCTGTTTGAACAGCTCAGTAAAAAAGACGCAGCCGAAGCCTATGTATTGCTGGGAACTGCATTACAAAAGCAAAAAAAGCATCGCGAAGCAATTCCGATTTATGAGAAAGTGGGTTCTGGTTCAGGTAATTTCCGTATCGCGCAACTAAATTTAGCCTCCGCATTTTTACGACAAGAATGGTGGACAGATGCCCATACTGCAATAAATGCCGCGCTCGCTGAAAACAATAAAGGGAAACGCGACGCGCTGGATTATCGGCTATTCACCATCCTGGGTTATTCGCAAATCCAGTTTGGTTTTTATCGCGATGCACGCGAGAGTTTTCGCAACGTGGCCATTTCCAGTGAATACGCCCAACGCGCGCTTCTGGGCCTTGGCATCGCCGCATTGCATCAACAGGATTTTATCGGGGCCTTAAACGCGTTCGATAAATTACGCGTACAACCGCAGCAGGATATCTCGGTCGCAGAAGCGCATCTATTGTCTGCTTTTACCTTGCGCCAATTGGAACAATTTGATGCGGCAACCAGCCGTTACCAGGAAGCTATTGATTACTACCAAACGCTGTCTAGTGATATAAATGGATTATTAAGTTCCACCAAGGTTTCCGTAAGTTTCCTACGCCCTGAAAATAACAATGATAAAGTCATTGGTAATAATGCGCGGAAATTACGCCTGATTGATGGGCTTGCGGGCACCAGCCCGGGTGGGCCTGATGCGATGGCACTTACCAGTTTAAAAAATAAATTCAGTGATGAATCCGGCCAACGGGTAAGAAAATTGTTGCTTGAAGAAAAAAGCGCTATCGATAGCTATTTAAGCCAATCCCGCTTTGGCCTCGCCTCACTGTACGACCGTAAATAATGGATTGCTATGCGTAATTACACTCTTTCGCTTTTATGTCTCTCGGGTTATCTGCTGACGGGTTGTAGTACCCAGGTTGAGCAGGAAGCTACTTTGCGCGATCTGGACGTACAAGCCGCCCAGGTTGGGCAGGCGCCTGTTTTTGTTAAACCGAAATCAGAAGAAGACGTTCGCCAGGCCTATGATAATTATTTGCGCACGGCAAATAGTGATGAAAAAGGGCGACGCGCTGCCATGGGGCGCCTGGCTGAATTGGAAATGGAAAAACTGAAGGCATTGGAAAATCGCCAAACAGGAACGCAACAGGGAACAACCGATGCAGAGCAAATAGCGAGTTTGCAAAAAACCATCGATCTCTTTAACAAGGCATTGGAAGAATACCCCGATGCCAAAGACAACGACCAAACGCTTTACAAGCTTGCGCAAAATTATGACAAGCTTGGACGCGCAGAAGAATCCCTTGATGCGCTGCGCCGCTTGACCGAACAATATCCACAATCCATCCACTATCCTGAAGCGCAATTCCGTATCGGGGAATACGCTTTTATCACGGAGGATTTCCTGAGTGCGGAGACAGCCTACTCCGAAGTTATTTTTTCCGGTGGCGCCCACCCACTTTACGAACAAGCACTGATGAAACGCGGCTGGTCGCGATACAAACAGGGGCTGCATGCGGAGGCGATTGAAGATTTTACCCTCGCAATTAAACATCGGGAATTTGGCAACTATTCCAGCCTCGCTGCCAGAGACAAGGATGATTTTAATGAATATTTCCGCGCACTCGCCCTGGCTGCGAAAAACTTGCCCGATTTGCAGCAGTTAAATACATTTTTTACTGAGCCGGCACAGCAGGCTTACATTTATCAAACGTATTTGATGATTTCCAATTTGCTGGTAAAAGAAAAGCGTTATAACCAGGCAAGCTCGGTAATGAATGAATTTATTAATACCTATCCAAAGGCTACCGAAGTACCTGATGCACTTTTGCAAACCATTTATGTGCTGCGCATTGCGGGACAAACCCGGCAATACGCAACGGCAATGGAATCCTTCTACCAATCCTATAATCTGGACAGTTCCTTTTGGAATTCGCGCAAAGCTACCGATAGCTACCAGCATGTTAAGGATTCCATGCGCGAAAATATCTTGCTAATCGCCGACGCCCAGCAAAGTGAATTCCGGGGTAGCAAGCAGGTACAGAACCTCGCCCAGGCTGAAAAATGGTATCAACGTTACCTGGCCCATTATTCTGCCCATGCCCGCCAGGACAAAGTTTATTCCGCATACGGTGAATTACTCGCGGCTCGCGGTCGCAATGCAGAGGCGCTCGCGCTGTTTGAAAAAGCTGCCTATGACGGTGAAATTTTATTGGATAAAGATGCGGCTTACGCGACGATTGAGCTGACCGATAAGCTCTACAAAGCGGAGCCTAATAACAAGCAATGGCTGGAAAAGCATTTAGCCTATTCAACCCGATCAGCGCGTATGTATGCCAATGAAGATCGCTACCAAAAAGTCAGCCTGCATGCCGTTGAGCTTGCCTACAACAATCAACGTTACCAGGAGGCAATTAGCCTTACTGATAACCTGGGCAGCAATTTGTCGAAACCTGCACAAACTGAAGCGAGTTACATAAAAGCCTTGTCATTATTAAAACTAAACCGTGCGCTGGATGCGGAAACCATTCTTGCCGAACTGTCCAAACAAGCACTGAGTACCGAAGCACGCACCAAATTCCAGGAGGCCCAGGCGCTGGCCATTTACCAACAAGGTAAGGAGGAACTGGCCGCACACAAAAAAGAGCAAGCCATTGCGCAATATGTGCGAGTCGCCCAAGAGCTACCCAGGGCCAACATCGCCGCCGATGCGCTGTATGAGGCCATCAACCTGTCAGTGGCTAATGAGCTATGGCCTACAGCAGCGGCAACTATCGAGTTATTTCAAAAACTGTATGTTTCTCACCCTCGCTACAAAGACGCGACGC
>CBFGOY010000047.1:0-30121 GCA_965650515.1 uncultured Cellvibrionaceae bacterium
CAAGCCGCCGGCTCGTTATACAGAAGCCAGCCTGGTAAAGGAATTGGAAAAGCGCGCTATCGGTCGCCCTTCGACTTATGCTGCAATTATTTCGACGATCCAGGAGCGCGGCTACGTCCGGCAGGAGAATCGCCGTTTCTATGCGGAAAAGATGGGGGACATAGTTACCGAACGGTTGATCGAGAGCTTTGACGATTTGATGGACTACGGCTTTACAGCCAATATGGAAGATGCGCTGGATACAGTAGCCCAGGGAGGAAAAAATTGGCGCGACCTGTTGGATGAATTCTATGCCGGGTTTAGCAGCAAGCTTGAACAGGCGTCACATGGTACAAGGGAGATGCGCGCAAATGATCCAACAGATACCGACATTTCCTGCAACCTTTGTGGCCGCCATATGCAGATTCGCACAGGCAGTACCGGGGTATTTCTGGGGTGCTCAGGCTACGCGCTGCCACCCAAGGAACGTTGTAAAAACACAATGAATCTCGTGTCAGGTGACGAAGTTATTGATGCCGAGGCAGATGAAGAAGCCGAATCTCGCCAGTTAAGATCCAAGCATCGCTGCAAGTTATGTAATTCGGCAATGGATTCCTATTTGCTTGATGAAAACCGCAAGCTGCATATTTGTGGTAATAATCCCGACTGCCCCGGTTATGAGGTAGAGCAGGGCACGTATCGCCTGAAAGGGTATGAAGGCCCCACTATTGAGTGCGATAAATGCGGCAGTGAAATGCAACTCAAAACCGGGCGGTTCGGTAAATATTTTGGTTGTACTAATACCGAATGCAAAAATACTCGTAAACTTTTGAAAAATGGTGAAGCTGCTCCGCCCAAAGTGGACCCGATTCCCATGCCTGAATTGCGCTGTGAAAAGGTAGATGATCACTACGTCCTGCGCGACGGAGCCGCAGGCCTGTTCCTGGCAGCAAGCCAGTTCCCCAAAAATCGTGAAACACGCGCACCTTTGGTGGAGGAGCTGTTGCCATATAAGGATCAAATTGATTCGAAGTACCATTTTTTACTGTCCGCGCCGACCAGGGACCCGGAAGGCAACAAAGCAATTATCCGTTTTAGCCGTAAAACAAAAGAACAGTACGTCCAGACAGAAGTTAATGGCAAAGCAACTGGTTGGAAAGCGTTTTATAGCGGTGGCAAATGGCAAGTGCAGAAATGACGTAACTCAGTCGGCTAATCCTGGCCACAGGGTCAGCCGATTTTCTATCCCAGCAGCATTACAAAAATGAATACCCATTTATCCCTGGTTAACCAAAAGCTCGGTTTCGCTACAGCAATTTTGGCGCAAATCAATAGCACACCAAATATCGGAAAACATAAGCTGCTGCACCAGGCATTGTGCGAATCGACACTGCTACATTTGCATAGCGTTTATCTTTTTTATTTACGCGAATTAGCGGAAAACAACAAAGTTGACAACGCTGGATCCGTAAGTTCGTTAAAGGTATTAGTCAGCCTGTTGGATCAAATGGAAAAGCACCCATCAGAAGTTGCGGAATTGGTAAACCTCACTGAACAGCCAAGCACCTGGTTGAGTGAGTTGTTAATGCATTATATGGCGGTTTTTCAATCTCCCTTGAAGCCAAAAGAGAAAAAGGCATTTGATCCGGATAACTTTATTGCGATTGTCGATCTTTCCCGTCGCGAACCGGACCTAAAAGAACTGGATCCGGATTTACTTGGCTATTGGATAAACGAATTTAAGATTTTAATAGTACGCCACCGGGAAACCGGGGCAGAGTATTAACAGCGAGATAAAAAGTTGAAGCCACATAACGACTGTGGCACAATCTGCACCCTTCGCGTACCTGGCCCGCTGATTTTTATAAAAAACATTAAAAATCAAATGGTTAAAGCGCAGTAAGATTTTAGTCAACGCCTGTTTAACCATGAAACAGGCGACCTAATGCGGACGTGGTGAAATTGGTAGACACACCAGGTTTAGGTTCTGGCGCCGCAAGGTGTGAGAGTTCGAGTCTCTCCGTCCGCACCATATCTCCAGATGTTTTTAACATCTGATCGAATGCCAAACATTAGTTATCTCACGAGGCACATATGCAGGTTTCACTTGAAACAACATCTGGATTGGAACGCCGCCTGACCGTAGGCGTACCTGCTGAACAAGTTGAAAGCGAAGTTGAAAATCGCTTAAAGCAAGCAGCTCGCAACGTCACCATTAAAGGCTTCCGCAAAGGTAAAGTGCCCCTGTCTGTTGTAAAGCAACGTTTCGGTGCCGGCATTCGTCAAGAGGTTGTTGGCGACGTAATTAGTCGTTCTTTCTACGCTGCAGTTCAAAAAGAAAATGTGAAGCCCGCAGGCCAGCCGTCTATCCAGCCCAAGCAATTAGCGGTAGGCAAGGACCTGGAATACGTGGCAACTTTTGAGGTTTACCCGAGTGTTACCCTAAGCGATGTATCTGCTTTTGAAATCACCCGTTATAAAGCAGAAGTTACGGAAGCAGATGTCGACAACATGATTGAAGTATTGCGCAAGCACCAAGCCACGTGGTCTGTGGTTGATCGTGCGGCAGCAGATGGGGACCAGGTCGATATTAATTTTAACGGTACCAAAGACGGCGTCGAGTTTGCAGGCGGCAAGGCAGAAAATCATAAATTGGTTTTAGGTTCCAATTCTATGATCCCCGGATTTGAAGAGGGTATCCTGGGCATGAAGGCCGGCGAACAAAAAACAATCCCGGTAACTTTCCCGGCAGACTATCAAGCGGAAGAACTCAGGGGCGCTGCTGTAGAATTCGCTATCACGGTAAATAGCGTATCTGAGGCCCAGCTACCAGAACTTAAAAAAGAATTTTTCCAAAAATTTGGGGTTGATAAAGGTGGCGAAAAACAATTCCGTAAGGAAGTAAAAGCCAATATGGATCGCGAGCTGGCTAATGCGTTAAAAGCCAAGGTGAAAACTCAAGTAATGGATTCCCTTATTGCCTCCCATTCAACTGAAATACCAAAAGCGTTGGTAGCAAATGAAATTCAGGTTCTGCGCAATCAAATGTTGCAACGTTTCGGTGGCCAGCAACAAAATTTTGATGTGAAGTCTTTGCTTCCAGACACCATGTTCCAGGAAGAAGCAACTCGTCGCGTTACCCTCGGCCTGATTGTTGGTGAAATCGTTAAAGCCAACAAGCTCAAGCCTGATGCCAAACGAGTTCGCTCAATGATTGAAGAAATCGCATCTACTTATCAGGAACCCAAGGAAGTCATTGAGTACTACAGCAATAACCAGGAGCTCATGGCGGGTGTTGAATCAGCAGTTCTTGAAGACCAGGTTGTAGATCACATTTTGAGCCAGGCTACAGTGACTGACGTAGAAACCAACTACGATGAGATCATTAAAGCAAACGCCCAACGTTAGTTGTTTAAAAAAGCCGCAGAATGAATATTTTGCGGCTTGCCCTTCCGTTAATGCCCCCCAAATACTCCCTTTAGACTGGCATATAATCCCATCACGGGTTAAGCTCTCTAGTACTAACACTTCACCGTCTCAAATTTGGCGACGCTATAAAGCCCGCTTAAGGACAAATGCACGATGTCATACGAACAAATGAAATCTCACTTTTCTCCCATTAACAGCGGACTGGTTCCCATTGTTATCGAGCAAACCGCACGCGGGGAACGTTCCTTTGATATTTATTCCCGCCTCTTAAAAGAACGCGTTATATTTCTGGTTGGCCCAGTTGAAGATTATATGGCTAACCTGGTGGTAGCCCAGTTATTATTCCTCGAAGCCGAAAATCCGGATAAAGATATTCATCTTTATATCAACTCTCCTGGCGGATCCGTGACAGCGGGTATGTCAATATATGACACCATGCAATTTATCAAACCGGACGTCAGTACGATGTGTATCGGCCAGGCGTGTAGCATGGGGGCATTTTTATTAAATGCCGGTGCAAAAGATAAGCGTTTTTGTTTGCCGAATTCGCGGGTTATGATTCACCAGCCCAGCGGCGGAGCCCAAGGCCAGGCGTCGGATATTCACATCCAGGCACAGGAGATCTTGAAAATTCGCGCGAGATTAAACGAATTAATGGCATTTCATTCTGGCCAACCGATCGAAAAGATCGCGATTGATACAGAACGCGATAATTTTATGTCTGCTGACCAAGCGAAAGAATACGGTTTGATTGATGCGGTTATCGAAAAGCGGATTCAACCCGCCAAATAGTTCGTAGCTGACTGCTTTACCGCCAGGCCAAAGTGTAATGTTAAAAATAGCGTCAAATTCTGCTCTTTAAGCTTGAAATTTGTCTCTTTGGCCTGACAATTGTTATAGAAATTTTGATGGAGTGGGTCCCAATGACTGATCACACTAATGACGCAAGTGATAAAAGCGGAAAATTGCTGTATTGCTCGTTTTGCGGCAAAAGTCAGCATGAGGTTCGCAAGCTCATTGCTGGACCGTCTGTTTTTATTTGCGATGAGTGTGTTGATTTGTGTAACGACATTATTCGCGAAGAAATTCAAGAAAGTACAACAGAGGGTAATTCGGACAAGCTTCCGAAGCCGCATGAAATATCGGCCATTCTTGATCAGTATGTAATAGGTCAGAAGCGTGCCAAAAAGGTTTTAGCCGTTGCTGTATATAATCATTACAAACGGTTACGCTTCGGTGATAAAGCGGGTAAGGATAAGGAGGCAGTAGAGTTAGGCAAAAGCAATATCCTTCTCGTTGGCCCGACAGGTAGCGGTAAGACACTGTTGGCAGAGACGTTGGCCAGGCTATTGGATGTGCCATTCACTATTGCTGACGCCACCACCCTTACGGAAGCAGGTTATGTAGGCGAAGACGTAGAAAACATCATTCAAAAGTTATTGCAAAAATGTGACTACGATGTCGAAAAAGCCCAGCAGGGTATCGTTTATATCGATGAAATAGATAAAATTTCCCGTAAGTCCGACAACCCTTCGATTACTCGAGATGTGTCGGGAGAGGGGGTACAACAGGCACTCTTGAAGTTAATTGAAGGAACCGTTGCATCCGTCCCGCCCCAAGGTGGACGCAAGCATCCGCAGCAGGAGTTCTTACAAGTTGACACATCAAATATTCTATTTATTTGCGGTGGTGCCTTTGCGGGATTGGATAAAGTTATTCGGGATCGGTCCGAGAAGGGGGGTATAGGTTTTGGTGCCGAAGTAAAAAGCAAGGATGAAAAGCGTAACTTTGGCGAAACCCTGCATGACCTCGAGCCTGAAGATTTGGTCCGGTATGGTCTGATTCCCGAGTTTGTAGGGCGTCTGCCAGTAATAGCGACATTGGATGAATTGGATAAGGCTGCCCTGATTCAAATCCTGACCGAGCCCCGCAATGCCTTAACCAAGCAATATGCTCGTTTGTTTGAAATGGAAGGGGTGCAAATTGATTTCAGGGTGGATGCCCTGGATGCTGTGGCGGAGCGTGCATTGGAGCGAAAAACGGGGGCCCGGGGCTTACGTTCTATCATGGAATCCGTACTCCTGGATACGATGTATAGAATTCCGGCTGAGGAGCACGTAGTTAAGGTGGTAGTAGATGAATCTGTTATAAAAGGTGAATCTGAGCCATTGCTTGTTTATGAAACCGTGGAAAAGCAGCCAAAATTAGCTACTGACGATTAAAAACTGACATATAAAGTTTTAAACAAAAAGAGCGCAGTATTGCGCTCTTTTTGTTTTTTCTACGATGTAAACTTGTAATTACTCCTTTTAGCCCCCAATCTTGTTCTGTGGCATTTTATGGTTGCCAATTGAAAGAGAGGATCCAATGGTCGCTGAAACCCTGCTCGAAACTCATATTACCGATATCCCCTTGCTGCCGTTGCGCGATGTTGTTGTATATCCGCATATGGTCACGCCATTGTTTGTTGGACGAGGCAAGTCTATAGAAGCCCTTGAAAGGGCAATGGCTGCTGACAAACAGGTATTATTGGTAGCGCAAAAAAATCCCCAGCAAGATGAACCACAAGCAAATGACCTGTATGGAATTGGAACCATCGCAGCAATCCTTCAGTTGTTAAAATTACCTGATGGAACCGTTAAAGTTCTTATTGAAGGGAGAGAGCGTGCAAAAATTGAGTCCATTGAAGACGCCGGCACTTTTTTCCGCGCTAGCGCAGAAGTAATTGATAGTTCCAATGTCGAGGGTGCCGAGGCTCGTGCACTGGTTGCTTCTGCTATTAGCCAGTTTGAACAATACGTTAATTTAAGTAAAAAAGTTCCGGTGGAAGTAATCACCTCGTTATCCGGTATCGACGAACCCGGTCGGCTTGCGGATACTATCGCCGCGCATATGTCGTTGGATCTTGCAAAAAAACAATCCATTTTGGAAATGGCAGATATTCATGAGCGCATCGAACTTCTTCTTGATTTGATGGATGCAGAAGTCGACTTGTTTCATGTCGAGAAAAAAATTCGTGGCCGCGTTAAAAAACAAATGGAAAAAAGCCAACGCGAATATTATTTAAATGAACAAATTAAAGCGATTCAGAAAGAACTTGGTGAATTAGGTGAAGAAGTAAATGAAGTTGATGAGCTGGAGAAAAAAATTCTCGCTGCAGCTATGCCTAAAGATGCTGAAGAAAAAGCACGTACCGAACTTAATAAATTAAAGATGATGTCGCCAATGTCCGCCGAGGCTTCGGTTTTGCGGGCTTACATTGATTGGATGATCAAAGTACCCTGGAGTAAGCGCAGCAAGGTTCGCAATGACTTGGTGCGTGCGGAAGAGGTTTTAAATAAAGATCATTTTGGCCTGGAAGAAGTTAAAGAGCGGATTCTTGAATATCTTGCCGTTCAGCAACGTGTAAAAAAAATCAAAGGTCCAATTTTGTGTCTCGTAGGCCCGCCGGGTGTAGGTAAAACCTCGCTTGGTGAATCCATAGCTCGGGCAACAAATCGTGAATTTGTACGCATGGCATTGGGGGGAGTTCGGGATGAGGCTGAAATCCGCGGGCATCGTCGAACCTATATTGGCTCCTTACCTGGCAAGCTGATCCAAAAAATGGCAAAAGTAGGGGTCAAAAATCCACTGTTTTTGCTTGATGAAATCGACAAAATGGGAATGGATAATCGCGGTGACCCGGCCTCTGCTCTCCTTGAGGTGCTGGATCCGGAACAAAACAGTCACTTTAACGACCATTACCTTGAAGTAGATTATGACTTGTCAGACGTAATGTTTGTATGCACATCGAATTCGATGAATATTCCAGGGCCTTTATTGGATCGTATGGAGGTTATTCGGATTCCCGGTTATACCGAAGATGAGAAATTAAATATTGCGTTGCGCTATTTAATTCCTAAACAAATGAAAGCTAATGGTTTAAAAGAATCCGAGATCGAGGTTTCTAACGAAGCGATACGGGATATTATTCGTTACTATACTCGTGAAGCCGGTGTCCGGGGATTAGAGCGCGAAATTGCAAAAGTATGCCGTAAGGTAGTTACCCGCCACGTAAAAGGTAAGAGTAACAAGGCAGAAGTTATCGGGGTGGAGTTACTGGAAGATCTTTTGGGTGTAAGGAAATTCGATTTTGGTAAGGCGGAAAGCAAAGATCAAATTGGGCAAGTCACCGGTTTAGCCTGGACCCAGGTGGGCGGTGAATTGTTAACCATTGAATCTTCAGCAATAGTCGGCAAAGGTCGGATTATCAAAACCGGTTCGCTCGGTGATGTGATGCAGGAATCCATTCAGGCTGCTTTGACCGTGGTTCGCTCAAGGGGCCAAGCCCTTGGGATCGCCCCGGACCACCATGAAAAGGTTGATGTGCATATCCACGTTCCGGAAGGTGCTACCCCCAAAGATGGCCCAAGCGCCGGTATTGCCATGTGTACTGCCCTGGTTTCTGTATTAACAGGGATACCCGTAAAGGCCGATGTGGCGATGACAGGAGAAATTACATTGCGCGGGGAAGTCCTCCGCATTGGTGGATTGAAAGAAAAGCTACTGGCCGCACATCGAGGAGGAATCCAAACTGTTATCATTCCGGCCGACAATGAGCGTGATTTAAAGGAAATTCCTGCAAATATTAAAGAAGACCTGGTAATTAAACCTGTCAAATGGATCGATGAGGTATTGGATATTGCCCTGCAATATCATCCTAAACCGCTCAGTGATGAAGAGTATCGAGCACTGGAAAAAGCCGCACAAAAAGCGCCTGAGCCAGATAATCGCCTGAACACCCATTAATGGGTGTTCTTTCAAACCCGGGAATTTGGTTGATTTATAGCCGGCTGGGGTGTGGTTTTGTGTAAAGCCATAAGCTTCCCTTGACCCTCTCGGGCACTGTTGGTATAAATCGCAATTCATTTGCTGTGCAGCCAATTAAATTATCGCGACATTAATTTGCGCTGTATTTTTAGAAACAAATAATCAAAAGGGGTTAAGTGTGAACAAAACTGAGCTGATTGAAGCCATTGCCGCATCGGCAGATATTCCTAAAGCGGCTGCTGGGCGTGCATTGGATGCAGTAGTAGAAAGCATCACTGGTGCCCTGAAGAATGGCGATTCTGTAGTTTTGGTAGGCTTTGGTACATTCGCGGTGAAAGAAAGGGCAGCTCGTACCGGCCGTAACCCTCAAACGGGACAAGAAATTAAAATTGCTGCAGCTAAAGTTCCCGGTTTTAAGCCAGGTAAAGCTCTTAAAGATGCAGTTAACTAAGTAATAAGTTCCGACGCACCTTGAATTGGAACAGGCAAAAGGCGCATTTCGGTGCGCCTTTTTCTTAACGATCAAGGTAGATTGATCTAATTATAAAAAGATCAAATGCTAGAAAAAATAATTAAACCAAATCTCATTTGTGCGAGCAACAGCGCAAAATGTTTTCCCTGCTAGGAGTTTAAAATGCTGCAACACCTCAGAGACAATTCAAGAGGCGTGATCTCTTTTATTTTGATCGGCTTTTTGGTGATAATTTTCGCCCTGACTGGTGTTGAAGCACTATTTAACTGGGATACATCGGCGAACCAGGCAGCTAAAGTGAATGGAGAAGCGGTCACAGAAATGGATGTTGCCCGTGCGATCAATATCCAGAAGCAACAGATGCTGAATACATATGGCGATCAGGTTCCGGCGGAATTCCTCAGTGACGAATACCTGCGTAAACCGGTACTTGAGAGTTTGGTTCAACGGAAAGTTTTGTTCCAGGCAGCAGAAAATAATGGCATGACCGTAGGTGGGGCTTATTTGCATGAGCAAATTGCCGGCACCCAACAATTCAAAAACGAAGCCGGTACTTTTGATAACAACCGTTACCAGCAGGCACTCCGTAACATGGGTTACACCCATGGCACTTATACCAAGCTTTTATCTGAAGAGCTTGTGATCAATCAACTACAAACGGGTGTAACATCGACAGCATTTGCAACTCCTGCTCAACTGGATGATGTGGTGGCGTTAAGCTTCCAATCCCGGGATATTTCATACGTAGTCCTTCCTTCAGCAAAGATTCGTGAATCCATCACTCTGGAAGATACAGAGATCCAATCCTATTACGATGCAAATCAGCAATCCTTTACTAGCGAAGAGCAAATTGCTGTTGATTATATCAATCTCAGCGTTGGTGATTTAGCGAAGGACGTTTCAATCAGTGAGGATCAGGTTCGCAAACAATATGAGCAAAATTTGTCCTCTTTTGTAGCAACGCCGGAGCGCCAAGCGGCGCATATTTTGATTGAAAATAATGATGCAGACAAAATCAGGTTAATTTCGGAGAAGCTTGCTGCTGGCGAGGATTTTGCGAAACTCGCACAGGAATACTCTGATGATTTGGGAAGTAAAGAGCAGGGGGGGGACCTGGGCTTTACTAAAGGCGATGCATTCCCTGCTGAATTTGAAGCTGCCCTGGGTGCTTTAAAGGTAAGTGAGGTTTCTCCTGCGGTAAAAACAGATGCGGGCACTCATTTTATTAAATTGCTTGCCGAGAAAGGTTCAGAGCCGCCTGTATTCGAAGAGCAAAAAGCAAGCATAGAAGAGCAATTGAAACGCGCCGAAGCTGAGACGATGTTTGTCGCCCAACTGGAAAAATTACGCGATCTTTCTTACAACGCTGAAAACCTGGCAGATGTTGCCCAGGAGTTGGGTGTAAAAGTGCAAAATTCCGGCTTGTTTGAGCGCAATAAGGGCAAGGATCTGATGGCGAATCCAAAAGTCGTAAGCGCAGCTTTCGCCCCTGAAGTTGTGCAAGATGGAAACAGCAGTGATGTGATTGAGATCGATTCAAGCAATGTTGTTGTTTTAAAGAAAACTGACTATAAGCCAGCTCAGGTTAAACCTATTGCCGAAGTGCGTGAACAAATCATTAATATTCTTAAAGATCAAAAAGCCCGTACGATGCTTAGCGAGCAGGGCGCCAAAATGATTGCAGATTTGAGAGCTGGCGCTAAATTTGAAGAATTGAGCAAGGCAAATTCTATTGAATTCAAACAAGTAAAAGGGGCTACCAGGAACCACGTTGATATAGATGCAGATGTATTGCGTTATGCTTTCAGCATGGGCAAACCCCAGGCGAACACTTCCAACTATGGCAGCGTAATGACAAGTGCGGGAGATTTAGCCATTGTTGCGTTGGAGGCGGTAACGCCAGGCAGTTATGAAAAAGTAACCCCTGAGCAAAAGACAGCAATTGTTGCGCAATTGGGGAATATTTATGGCCGCAATGATTTCAGCAGTTATCAAAAATTCCTGAAAGATGCGGCCGACATAGAATAAGCTAACAGTTGTAAATGATTAGAGGGGCCCGACGAGATAAATGAGGCCCCTTTAATTTGCTTCTCTATTTTTTTAACCTGTTCTTCCTAATAGAGTACTCGCCTAAACATCCCTATCGCCATCTGATAGCCCAGCAACTGTAGCTCCGCATCATATCTGTCCCCTTCATCGCGCATAAAAGCATGTACTCCGTTGAATTCATGCCATGTAAAATTTACTGCTTTCTCCACCAGGGTTTTATAAACCAACGCACGTCCTTCCGGCGGGATGTGGGGATCTTGCTTTCCCCAAATCATTTGTAACTCACCTTTAATTTCACCTGTGCGGGCAAGGCTTTCATTTCCTGGATTGGAGGGAGTCAAGCCGGAGTGGATATCGGTAGCATAGAAACAACTGGTGGCGGAAATCCCCGGATTAATTGCGGCTCGATATGCAAGCCCACCGCCCAGGCAAAACCCCATGGCACCGATTTTTCCAGAGCAATACTCCAGTGTTCGCACATAATCGATGATAGTTTGTGTATCCGAATCATGGGCTTCCAGATATTTGGCGACTTTATCGGCATTGCCTTTATCGCGCCCGGCATCGTCGTAACCGAGCACAGTACCGATTGGATTTAATTCATGGAAAACTTCTGGCACTATCACAACAAAACCGTGACCGGCCATCATTTGCGCGCTCCTGCGAATGGGTGAGGTTTGCTGGAATATTTCCGAGTAAAGGATAATTGCAGGAAACTTTTTCCCCGTTGTTTCATGGGTATCTTTAGGGCGATAAACATAACACCGCATTGTGCCGGTAGGTGTTTCCAAATCAATTTGATGATTTTGAATTAGCATCGTCTTTCCTCAATTAATATTCAGTTACTAAAATTACGTTCCAGCGTATCCATCAGCACCTTAACCTTAGCGATGGATTCGCGATATTCCTGTTCTGTTTCCGAGTCTGCGACAATACCTCCACCACCCCAACAATATATTTTATCTTTGTCACAAACCAACGTACGTATGGCAATGCTGGTATCCATTTGGCCGCTTGTACTGATGTAACCCAGGCTGCCACAATAAATTGAGCGCCGTACCGGCTCCAACTCTTCAATAATTTCCATCGCGCGGATTTTGGGGGCACCAGTAATACTGCCTCCCGGGAAACTGTCCCTTAATACATCAATTGCTGAGGCATCACCATTTAATTCCGCGGTTACAGTGCTCACCAAATGATGAACGTTAGCGAATGTTTGTAATTTACATAATTCAGGCACCCGTACATTGACACAATGTTTACTTAAATCATTGCGTAACAAATCTACGATCATTACATTTTCAGCATAATTCTTCGGGCTTTGCTCCAACCAATGTGCATTCGCCGCATCTTCGTCGGGGGTCGCACCGCGGTTGATGGTTCCCTTAATGGGTTTGGTTTCAACTTGTCGGCCTTTCACTTGAATGAAACGTTCGGGGGATAGGCTCAGTATTGCCCCGTCTTCAAGCTGTAGATAACCGGAAAAAGGCGAAGGCAAAACCTCGCGTAGTGTTAGATAGGCCACCAACGAATCACCGCGAAATTCCGCACTGAACCGCTGCGCGAAGTTAACCTGGTAGCAATCCCCGGCGTAGATGTATTCCTTGATTTTGGCGATAGCCGATGAGTAATCCTCCCTATCAATATCGTTCTTGAAATGCTCGAGTTGGAAGGCGGCAGTGTTGATAAAATGTTGTATGCCGCAATTCTGGAAAGTTTCGGTTAAGGCGTGGGGGAAAAGTGCCTCTATTGTTGAAAAGTTATAGGTTCCTGCTATGGCATTACTTAACGCTTCATTCGTTACCAGCCAAGCCTGTTGCAACTCATGGTCCTGCACAATTGCCCAGGGATAAATACCCACACGTAAATCAGGCAAGCTAATATCCGGTAATGCCTTACTCGGCATTTTTTCCAGGCGACGCCCCACATCATAACCAAAATAACCTAGCGCACCTCCTGTGAAAGGGAGAGGTTGCGCGTAAAGGCTATCAACAGGTAAGAGTTTTTTGAGCAGGGTGAAAGGGTTCTGGGCGGACTCTTCGGAATGGCCATTATTGAAGCGAATGCGGGTTGTTTCACCGGAAGTTTCCAGTAAGCATTGCGGAGCGGCACTCAAAATATCGAAGCGTCCGTAAGGGCTGCCGGGACGCCCCGAATCAAGCCATACCGCAGAGGGCAAATGGCGAATGCGCAAAAACCAGAGCGCGGACTCTGGCTGGTAAACAATGGGTTTAATTGAGAGACCTGGTTGCATTTTGTGGAATATCGCAAATCGAAACTGAAACGCTTGGCCTGGAATAGGACGCAAACAAGATGCGTCCATTCTACCTTATACTGCCGGAGGTTATTCGCATTGATGGGCGGTTATGTTGACGGGTGCTAGCCAGGCACTAAAGTAACCGTCCGCCTGGCAACGAGTTGCCCGAATGCGAGCATTCAGGCGCCCTTGGAATCCTGTATAGAAAAACGATAACCTGTTGCCGGGCAACATGTATTTGAAAATATGCTGGTTGGCCGGACCTGGCATGAGCCCAAGGGTCCGGTATTGAATATTGCTGGCCTTAACAGTGGTGAATGGAGCTTATGGATATAATTCTTTTTTTTATCGCATTACTTATCGGTGGTTTTGTCTCATGGCAGGGATTCAGTTGGTATTACGCCAAAAAATTACAACCTCAGGTACAGGACGTAAGTATTGAATCACAGGTGCTGCTTGAACGCATCGAAAAAGTATTTAAAGTTGTTTTAGCGGAAGGCTACTTCACTGAAATTTATGACCACAGCACCAAAAAAGATTTTTTTGGTATCTTCAAAACCAACAGCAAGGCCCTGGTAGTGGCAAAAGCAAAAGTATCGATAGGATTTGATTTTTCAAAAATGCGTTTCCGTCGCGACCATCATAATCAGCACTTAATTATCGAACATTTTGCGGAGGCGGAAATTCTTTCCATAGATACCGACTACAAATTCTATGACTTAAACCAGGGCTTATTAAATAAATTTGATAATGAAGACTATACCGAAATACTTGCCGAAGCCAAAAAGCTAATGCAGGAAAAGGCACAACAGAGTGAATTGCCACAAATTGCCCGGAAACAACTTGAAACGATGATGCAGCAGCTCTGCGCGTCGGTTGGTTGGCAATTAGAGCAGGAGCGGGTACTTGAACCGCTGAAAACAGTTCAGGTATTAACCGGTGATAATAAATAAATCCAGATAACAGGGAATCCTCATGGTATTACTCATTATATTTACAATTGCAGGAATGTTCCTCGGGGAGTTTATTTTCAGTGATTCGGGTTGGCTTATTGGTGGGGTATTGGGTTTCCTTATTACTAAAATAACCCGGATGACCTATCAAATAAATCGCATGGAACGTGATCTTAAATCATTGCAGGAACAGAAAGGATCGATATCGGAACTCTCACAACAAACCCAACCACAAGCGGCGGCTATTCCGGAATCGACCGGCGCCCCGGAGGAAAAACCAATTCCGCTGGCAGAGCGTTTGAAAGCGCATGGAATTGAGCTGCCACCTGCTGAAATAACCAATATCAAGGATGTCGCTCCAGGGGCTGAAGGATGGATAGAGGAAACAAATCCATTACAACCGGTGCAAACAGCCCCAAAGCCGCAAATATTCAACCAGGAAAAACCAGCACAGCTAAATTTGCTTGAAAAAGCGATTGATTATGTACGTCATTTTTTTACCGAAGGCAATCCCATCGTTCGTATTGGCATGGTGGTAATGTTCTTTGGTTTAAGTTTCCTGGTGAAATATGCCTCTAATCAAGGCTTGTTGCCATTGGAATTGCGTATGGCAGCCGTCGCTGTTATTGCAATAATCCTGATCGGCCTTGGATGGAAAACGCGCACGAGGGAAGGCGGATATGGATTGGTTTTGCAAGGTGGGGGCATAGCCGCACTTTATCTTACGGTGTTTGCCGCGGCAAAAATGTACTCGTTAATGCCCGGTGGGATCGCATTGGGTTTTATGTTTATTATTGTCGTATTTGGAACGGCACTTGCCATTTTACAAAACGCACAAGTGCTGGCGCTCATGGCAACGACAGGTGGATTCCTTGCACCAATTCTCACATCTGACGGATCGGGAAATCATATCGGCTTATTTAGTTTTTATTTATTGTTAAATATCGGCATTCTTGCCATTGCGTGGTTTAAGTCCTGGCGCCTGTTGAATTGGGTCGGTTTTGTATTTACCTTTGTTATTACGTCTTTGTGGGGTGTTCTAAAATATGAGCCACATCTCTACGCAAGCACCCAGCCATTTTTACTAGCATTTTTTGCGCTTTATTTGATTGTCTCGATTTTATTCTCACTCAAACAACCTCCGGATTTAAAAGGCCTTGTAGATGGTAGCCTGGTATTTGGTTTACCCATCGTCGGCTTCGGTTTACAAACAGCCTTGCTAAAGCACACTGAATTCGGCCTGGCTATCAGCGCACTTATCCTTGCAGCAGTGTATATCCTTATCGCGCGATTGCTGTGGGCAACATACCAACATACCCATCGTGTCTTAATCGAATCTTTCATCGCCTTGGGTGTGTGTTTTGCCACGCTGAGTATTCCACTCGCACTGGATGCACAATGGACATCGGCAACTTGGGCTATTGAGGCCAGCGGTTTAATATGGATAGGGTTGCGCCAATGCAGGCTGTTGCCCCGCCTGGCGGGCTATTCTTTGCATATTGCGGCTGCGTTTTCATTAATTATGCATGGTATCGAAGTCGGTGACCTGCCTGTGCTGAGCGGAGATTTTATTGGGCTGTTAATCCTTTCTATTTCTGCGCTATGCATTGCATACTTGATTGACCGGTACGCCGGGAAATTACACCACCGCGAAAAAAAACTTGCTGTGGTTGCACATACATTGGGTTGGCTATGGTGGCTCACGGCAGGTTATCTTGAAATTAATGAACATGTTCCCGGAGAAAACCATTTCTCCTGCCTGGTTATATTTCTTGCTCTGTCTGTTGCGATATTATCAATAATCAGTCAAAAAATATCTTGGCCAATGCTAGGTAATGTTGGCTATTGGATGCTCCCCCTTACTACGCTATTGGCTATGCATATTTTTGGCGAAGGGTTGTTTATCGGTTATGAGGTTTATCCATCCCAAGGCTGGAACCTATTGGCGTTGGCGATTTTCTTCATGATTCAATATCGGTTCTTGTGGCGGCAACGCGAACGGGGCGCGCATGGATTGCTCAGTGTTTACCATATATTGAGCGCATGGTTTCTATTTTCATTGTGTTATTGGGAAGCTTTACACTGGCAGGATTATTTCCAATGGTACGGTACCGGTGCCGCCGTATTGTGGTTCGCATGCCTTGTTATTCCGTTGGTAACCTTATTGTGTTTCAATCAAAAATCATTTTGGCCTTTTAATGTGTATCCAGCTGATTATAAAAATTTAATTCCGGCTCCTTTGTTGTTTTTACTGTTGTGCTGGTTTTTATACGCCTCCCGCTATTCCGGAGTTACCGACCAGTTTTACCTACCGCTATTGAATCCACTCGATCTGGCCCAGGCTGCAGTGTTGCTGATCTTCAGCTACGCCCTGAAACGTGGTTTTATCGGATTGGATGCAACACCTGCAAATTTTCGTTATGGTTCCCTGGGGTTGTTAGGCTTTATCTGGTTAAACGTAGTTTTATTACGCGCGCTCCACCATTATACCGACACGCCCTACGCGGCAACGCCGCTTTGGGACTCCACCGTTGTACAAATGTCACTATCGATTTTATGGGCAATGTGCGCACTGGCAGTTATGAATATTTCCCGCCGTGTGCAAGTGCGAGAGCTTTGGCTGGTTGGGGCAGGGTTGTTAGGATTTGTATTGCTCAAACTCTTTACCAAGGATTTAACCGGTACCGGCACCCTTGCGCGTATTATTTCATTTATGGTTGTGGGCGGTCTGATGCTGCTAATTGGGTATGTTTCTCCAATCCCCGCGAAGGTTAAATCAACCGCAGAACAAAATTGATATAGAGTTATATATCCATGCATTTTATTAAAAATTTTTTTTTGCTTCTCTCATGCGGAAGCATTTTATCAGTACAGGCTGAAACTATCCCTGTATACAAAATAGGGCAAGCCCAGGGAACCTACCTGGAAACCACTATCACCCACGATCTATATCGCTATAGCAGTGATGCCCGACTGAAAGACGTTGTTGTTATCGATGCCCAAGGTAATAAATTACCGTATCGCATCAATGCGCCTGATACACACATTGCAGAGCAGGTGAAGCAAATTCCGGTTCGCTTTTTTCCTGTCGCGGTGGGTACTGCACCCGAAACCCTTCTCGCATTGAGCAGTGCGTCAATACGGTTGGATGCTAATGAAATTTCAGTCAGCGTTGAGAAATCCATTAATGAGCAATTACAGGATAAAGCAGCACCCATCGATTTTTATATAGTGGATCTCAGCGACTTAAAGCAACCTGTAGACGCGCTGGCAATTAATTGGCCGGTTAATGAATCCAATCAATACGTTGAAGTGCAGGTCAGCGGTACTAATGACCTTACCAATTGGATGCACTTGGCTCAAATAACATTAGTGCAATTGCAAAAAGACGGGCAATCCCTCATTCGTAATAAAATTCCGTTGCACTTAACGGAGTTGCAATACGCCTACTTGCGAGTGAAATCCTTGCGCGGTGGTGGAGCGCTACATTTATCAAATATCGAAATAGAAAACACGACTAAAACCACAAGGCTTCCCATGCCGGATCGCTGGGAAGTCACTGGTCAACTCGCAGCTGACCAGGATTCCGCGTTGCGCGCTGGTAAGCCATCCCGGTCAATGCCGGTAGCAGCCTGGGAATACCAACGTGATGACATTGCACCGGTGACACGCATTGGCTTGCAATTAGGTACAGTTATGTACGGTGATTTTGCTCGCATTTATTCTCGCCCCGACAAAAAACATTCCTGGCAATTGGTTCACGAGGGCATATGGTTTAACACCCAGGTTGGCATTGATTGGCAACACAGTGATGACTTCACCCTTTACAATAGCAGCGATATGTACTGGCGGGTTGAACTCCACGAACAAGTCCGCACAACGGTTAACCCTGTCCTTATTTTTCATCGCCCGCCCGAAAAGCTGCAATTTATTGCGAATAACGCGGCACCCTTTCAAATTGCTATAGAGACAGATCAAAAATTACAAAACCAAAATACCAACACACAAATTTTTTCGACTTTGCTCTCAGGAAAGAACCCAAGGTGGGTAGAGGTAAATATTGAAAAGCTCAATCCAGACATTCACAAGTTTGCTCGACATGGAATGGAGATCAGTTGGAAAACGACATTGTTTTGGTGCGTATTACTAATTGCCACCAGTGTCCTTGTTTTTCTGGCAATAAGATTGTTAAAGCAAATTCAGGGTAAATAGCTTATCTGATTGATGAATGGGTTGGAAACGAACGTTATTGGTAAAGCTACTATTTTTTGTTAACCCGAAAATTTATTAAAAATGGCTCGCACATTACTCAGTAACACAGTTAGTGAAAAAATGAGTAATACGAAAAGTATATATCCCGGTTTTTTTAATAGCAGGCGCCTCAATTATATTTGAGTTTATTAATATGGTATTCGAGTTCTTGATAAATGCGGGTATAGCCACAAGTTTTTTATTGCATACCATGGTATTGGGATCGGCAATTCTAGGTTGTTTTTCAGTTTTTACACCAGGATGCGGTTATGAAAATAACAGCTATTTAAAATTGTTTTTTTCTTTATCTATTGGAATATCAATAAACATTCTTGTGTTAATGCTATTAGGTACATTGGGATACTTGAATTCATTTTTTGTTGGATTGTTAGGCGCGGTATCTTTTTTGATCGCTCTATACCCGATCCGGTTCGATTTTTCGATCTTTAGAAAAATGTCTATCTCTGGAGCAATTGGTATTGGACTTCTTTTTTGCCTGACATTAGCTTTTTCCTGGCATGCCCCTGGATATTGGGACGATACATCTTTTCATTTACCTTTAGCGAGATATTATCTTGAACATGAAGCAATAGTGCTTCAAGAATATCTGCGATTTCCGTTGTTCCCCCAAAATATGAATATGTTAATTGTTTTGGGGCTAATGTTTGGAGACACATTGACGGCACAAATTTTTGCAACTTTGCCATGGTTTGTTATAGGTATGGGGTTGATGGGTATATGTAAATGGCTAATGGGATCTAGCATTATTGGAATTCTTATTGCCATTTTTTTAGTGAAGTTTGTCATTGCCTTTAAAGTCGGTTTCGGCTATGCCTATGTTGATGTGGGTTTGGCAATGTTTTGTTGGTCAGCAACGTTGGCGTTAGTGTTATGGTATGGATGCCAGAAAGAAAATTCACCCAATAATTTTGCTTGGATATTAATAGCGGGTTTTTTAGCTGGTTCTGCGGCCGGAACCAAATTATTTGGTGGTGTTTTTGCTTTTATTTTATATTTAAGCATCTTGTTAATTATTCGGAACCTACGGGCTGGAATATTGTTTAGTATTTTGGTGCTGGCAAGCGGAGTTTGGTGGTATCTGCGTAGTTATCTGATTTCTGGCGATCCATTCCATCCAGTGATGGCCAAATATTTTGGTTATTTTCTCTGGAATGAACAAGATTTATTATCCCAAGTTTCTGAACAAAATGCGCAAGGATCTGAAAAGAATCCACTTTATATTTTCTCGGTATTAAAAAATGTTGGAGCGCAACTATGGATACTGGTCTTTGCAGGCCTTTTCTTAAAAGGCCTGCCGGGAATTATTAGGCTAATGCAGGCTGTCTTTATAACGTATTTTATTTTTTGGTTTTTTGTCACACAAGTTGAGCGTTATCTTGCTCCCGTTGTTGTGTTGGGTACTTTTCTTGCTTTTTATACACTCTATATTTTATTTAATCTAATATCTAAAAAAATTAGCTGGCTAGGACCAAACAAAAAACGCTCTATGTTATTTAACGTGGTTATATTGCTGTTGTGTTTGTCTGTCGGTATTAAAGAAATGCGCCGCGGCATCATGAAATGGGATGAGCATCTGCAAAGTACTCAGGGCTATGAGCTTTTCTCAAAAGCAAGTGAATTGAGAGTGCAGTACGGTAGTCGATTAGTACAGATGGGATTTGAAAATGCTGCCTATTTTTTCACAGGTATTGCGATTGGTGATTGGTTTGGTGTGGCTCGTTATTCCAAAATGATTAGCTGTGACGATGGTATTTGCTTGCCTTTAGGTGAATTGGAAATGAAAGAATTGCTGGACGGTTTTAACAGTAAAATGCTTGCTGTTTCATTTGAGCGATATCCTTTATTCAAACCAGAAAACTACAGTACCCAGTTTGAAGTAGTGTTGCAAAATTCTCAGGGAGTTTTGTTGGTACTTAAAGATAGGCTGGATTCACCCATGATGAAACGCGTTGAATAATCAATTGTATGTAAAATATCTATTGATTAATCCAAATAGGGGAAGCCCCATTAGCAGCGATAAAAAAAGGATTGAGCAAGCTTTCCTTTTGATTGTATATCAAAGGTAATTTTTGCTCCATATCAACAAGAATTCCACCTGCCCCGAGCAATATTGCATGTGCAGCAGCAGTATCCCACTCACTGGTTAACCCCAAGCGAGGATAGATGTCGGCAACACCTTCAGCAACCATACAAATTTTCAATGAGCTGCCCATGTTTCTAATCTCAGGTGCGGCGAATTTTTTTACAAAAGCTTTAAATTCTTCACTTTGATGAGAGCGGCTGCCAACAATAGCCCAGTTCTCATTTGTCGGTTTCATGGGGCTAACTGCCAGAATTTGGCTTTTTTCCTGGCCAATTTTTACCGCGTTACCTAGCTCAGGCCCACCAGCGTAGATAACTTTTGTAGTAGGGACATACACAACCCCCCATGCTGGCTGGCCGCGTTTTATCAAGGCAATATTTACTGTGAACTCTCCATTCTTATCAACGAATTCCTTTGTGCCATCGAGCGGGTCGACTAACCAATAGTTATCCCAATGCCGGCGTTCATCCCAGGCAATGAGATTACTCTCCTCGCTCAAGATCGGAATATCTGGTGTAAGCTGTGTCAGACGAGTAACAATAATGTGATGTGCTGCTAAGTCTGCTTCTGTTAAGGGGCTAGAGTCTGATTTTTCCTGGCACACATAATTCTGGTTGTATATCTCCAGAATGGCTTCGCCAGCTGCAATTGCAATATCAATAATTTGCTGGTAATTCATAAATGCTCTCGGTGACAATAAAGTGCGGGCCTTGGTTCAAAGAGACAGCTGCCCTTTGTTGGCCTCGTAAAGTTGATAAAAGAGATTCGCGATTTCAGTGGAGGTATATCGTTGATTATGTGTAATTAAGGGGGTTGGCTCGGTAGCTGAAAACTTAATTCCGTAATGATATGGATCGCTAAAAAGTTCTGTGGCAACCACAGGATTTACTCTGGGTCTGAACTGACCAAGTGGCTCGTTTTTAACAGTAAGACTATTATTTTTTATAGGAATTTTACAATAATACAAAATACGTTTTGCATACTCTTCAAGTAATTTGTAAGCAGGATGATTCATTGTGAAAAATAACCTATCCTGCGAAAGCTGCCGCACCATATAATCTACTATTGCAACGTCTACAGTTTGTTCCCTTTTTTGCAGCTCCTGAAGTGACTCAGCAGCGGCATGAATATATATTTGATTATATGTCAGGTCCTCCATGCGTCGCACAGTGTCCTCTACTGTTAAGCCAGCCTGCCAGCCATCAAAAATAGTATAATTATGGTAATCCCCCATAGGACCTTTTATTGTTTTTTTATCTTTGGTTCGAATATAGCCCCAGTCAGGGGTATACCCCGTGTAGTAGAGATTCAAAATTTTAATTAATTTCTGGCCGTAATGTGTTTTTAGAAAATTGCCTCTTACAAACTCGCAAGGATAATTATCGGCCACTGATTGCGCCACGATAAAATCAGCCTGTTCAAATGCTACACGATATTCATCGTATTGATCGGTTTGTAAACGATGAACAATCGCAATAGAGGTAACCTCAACGTTGGGATTAAGTCCGCTAAAAAGTGCAGCTAATGGCGTCGATTGGCAATTTCCAACTACGACAATTTTGATCTTTGGTTTATTCAATAGGTTTTTTAATGCTGTATAAAAATACATTATTTTTTCTCGACAGTATGGAATTACGGCTTGGCAGCTTTCTTCTCTATTGTTTTGACGTCAAGAAACAATCTATATCTATTCTGGAAATTTGGATTAAATAAATTAAGCCTTGCAGTTTGCATAAGCTTTAACAAATCATTGCGTTTATTTATGGGCAAATTGCAGATAGGGGATGAATGAGGCGTACAGTTTCCTGATGCTATTGTTGGATCATTGATATATTTATTGATCACATTTGTTTGTTCCATATGCCATTTCCAAACCCAAGGCACAGATCTATATGCACTTAGCGAAACAAAAAATTGAATAATGAGAAGAATGATCAGAGTAGTTGTTGTGGTTAGTAAATAATAGTTATTGTATTTACCTGGGGAATTATTTTCAGAGAATGCCCATTTTATAAATAGTGAGAATGGTATTAATTGATAGATAACCAGATATCTTGGTTGGTTTAAATAATTGATACCGTATTCAGAAACTCTACCAAATACAATTGCCGCAATTGATACCGAAGCATAAACCAGCATAAAGGTAACCAGAAAGTCCATTTCTGTTATATCTTTTTTCTTTAAAAGTAAATCAAAAAAATGTTTTACGTAAAGATAAAAAATTGGAAGTGCAAATAACCAAGTTATCGTATTACTGAAATTTCCAAAATTGGTCAAGTGGACCCCATGAATAATCGAAGACGAAAAAATAATCCTTATTGCCTCTATATAAAAATTGGGGTTAGTTAACTGCAATTGGCTGGCTTTGGCGGTAGCATCTCCATTGCCAACAAATATAAAGCTCCAGTTAACCGCCAAGAAAAGAGCTCCAACTAATGCCCCTGATGCCAACAACCAAACGATGGCTCGCTTCCTAAAATCAGATGCTTTAGTGAAAAAAATAAGTACAATACTTCCGAAGATACTGGTCCAAAGAATAATGGCTGCAGTATCTCCAATGGCCAGCATTGAAAATAATAGGAAAAGTAAGCTTAAAACTACATTTTTATTTTGTAAAAATGACCAAGTGAACCAAGCACATGCGAAAGCTATTGCTAAAGGCAAAAAAGAGAAAGTTACTAAAGACCAGGTATATAAACCCGTAGCATTCAGTGAAGTAATAATCAACATTGCCATTGAAAATGCAATGATATTACGTATGGATACAATATTGGTAAACAGAGTGATCAAAAAGCGGTGTACAAAAAAGAAGATTATTGAAAATAATCCAATCAAGCCTATTAATGATTCAAATCTGAAATCAAGATTGAAAAAACGATAATTTATGTATAGAAAGAACTTGTTGAGTGGTTGTGCATGATCAACAACGTTCCTTTTAACAAATAGATCATCCCAGTCAAACCCTTGGGCAACCCATTTTCTAATATTGATATCTAGAAAATACCAGGCATCAGCGTTAATGAGCGGATTAGCAGCTACACTTAAAAAATAAATTACGTTAAAACAGCAGAGAGCAGTCAACAAAAAAACGAACATGGTTGACTTGGTGTTGTTTTCTGCCAGTTTCGATAAAATTATTCTATCCACCGTTATTCTACCTGCGCAAAAAACTTGTTTATTGTTTCGATCACTCTGGATTGATGTTCATCCAGTCCAATCCATAAGGGCAATCGCACCAGAATTTCAGATACTTTATCCGTGATGTGGAGTTGGCCATCGAATCGCCCATGTTTCATGCCTGCCGGTGCACTATGGAGGGGTACATAATGAAAGACACTAGCAATACCATTTTCCTTCAGGTAAGCAATAAATTGACCTCTAGTGGATAAGTCATTAAGTAGTAGATAATACATGTGTGCATTGTGAGTCATTTCACTTGGCATTACAGGCCGACGTACCAGCTTTTCTTTTTCAAGGTTTTCAAAAGCTTCATGATATTTATTCCAAATATCGAGACGTTTTTGTGTGATTTCTTCAGCTGCTTCCATCTGTGCCCATAAGAATGCTGCTATTAACTCACCAGGCAAGTAACTGGAGCCGATATCACACCATGTATATTTATCAATCTGGCCACGGAAGAATTGGCTGCGATTAGTACCTTTTTCTCTAATAATTTCTGCTCTCAAAGCCAGTTCATGATCGTTAATGAGCAGAGCACCGCCTTCACCCGAGATAATATTTTTGGTCTCATGAAAGCTAAGGCAACCAATATGGCCTATAGAGCCTAGTGGACGCCCCTTGTAAGTGGACATAATTCCCTGGGCTGCATCTTCGATTACCATGATGTTATGCCGATTGGCAATAGACATAATTTCGTCCATTTCGCAGGGAACCCCAGCGTAATGAACTGGTACGATTGCTTTGGTTTTTGTTGTAATAGCCGCTTCTATTAGTTTCTCATTTATATTCAGCGTATCTGGTCTTATGTCCACAAATACGGGAACTGCACCACGCAATACAAATGCATTTGCGGTAGACACAAAGGTATAGGAGGGCATGATAATTTCGTCGCCCGGCTGAATGTTTAACAGTAACGCGGCAATTTCCAAAGCGGCGGTGCAGGAATGAGTAAGCAGTGCCTTGTGGCTATTGCAGCGTTCTTCCAGCCATAAATGGCATTTCTTGGTAAAGACGCCATCACCTGCCAAATGACCATTAGCATGCGCTTGGGCGATATACCATAACTCGCGGCCGGTCATATAAGGTTTATTAAATGGAATATTAAATGGTTGCATGTTTTTTGGCTTCAGGAAAAACCCAGAATTTAAAAATAATAAAAAGATATAGTGCAACTACGAAAATCGATAGCGCTTGAATCAATTGATGGGCAAATCCAAGTTGATCAACAAAAATAAAAAGACAGGCAAGATTGATTAAATAACCTACGCCATGCGCAATTAGAAATCGTATTATGGATTTTGTAACACTGCCGGTATGTGAAAAAGTAATTCTCCTGTGGCTATAAAAGCCCACTGCAACACCCGCTAAATATACCAGCGTCATAGAAAACTTGGGATCTGCTCCCAGCATTACAATAACCAAATAAAGGCAAAACAGAAGCAAGTTTAAACCCAAACCGACGATACCATAGGTTAAAAATTGTTTAAACTTCAAGAAAAACCTATTACGAGGCATATTACCCGTTATATCGGAGTTCTCGGATAACGGCGAGTTCATCTAATTATCTTGCCCGGCAAGGTATTGTGCTTCTAGTTCCAGCAAATCTTTCTTGCGTGCTTTCAAACGCTTTGCGGGAACACCGAAATAAATGGACCAGGGTTCTGTTGCTTTGGTAATCATACTCATCGCGCCCACAGAACAGCCTTCCTCTACTGTCACGCCAGGAAGAATAATTGAACAGGTTCCGACAATTACATGCCGCTTCAAATGAACATGTGCCTTGAGTTCATTTTTATATTTTCGGGGAATTGTAGGATTGGTTAAGGTTCCTCCAGAATAGTCATCAGATTGGCTGAACACATGGCAGCCATAAGCTAAACCGCAGAAATCATCCAGGGTGACGCCCATTTCCCCGCCTGCTACATTGCAAAATACCGCGATGTGGACATTTCTCCCGAGCTTCACTTTCCCTGATATGACGCAAAAGTCATCAATACGAACATAATCCCCAATTTCCATTTGTTCGGGATTATAAATAGCAGCTTTGTCGCTAATCTTTACTCCTTGACCCAATTGTTTAAAACCCATGGATAATAAAATTTCTTGAGATAAAAATGCCATTAGGAATCCCACTTGTTAGTCTGTTCAGCTAATAAGTCACCTATGAATCATCCTGTTCAGTAAACGTCATCCGGCGAATAATATAGAGCGGCCGCTTTTTGGTTTCATCGAATGTTTTCCCAATGTATATACCAAGAACCCCAAGGATGGTGATAATAATGCCGCCTATAAAATACAGAGAAACGATCAAGCTGCTCCATCCTGCTATTGGTATGCCATGAAACAATGCGCGCCATAAAATATAGGCTCCATAGATAAAAGAAATGAATGCCATGGTGAAACCAAAACGAATGGCAATTCTCAATGGTTTATCAGAGTGGGCAACAATTGTTTCTATGGCCAATTTCCATAGTTTTGCAAATGTGTAGGTTGATTTACCTTCAAACCGCTCAGAATGAGCAACATCTACGCTGGCTGTAGGAAAGCCCATCCATTGAACCAACCCCCCAAGGAAGCGCAGGCGTTCCCCCATACGCCTAAAGTTATTGACAACAACTCGTGACATAATGCGAAAATTACCAACCTCGCCATCGTATTCAATATCGGCAAGATAGCTAAAAAGCTTGTAATACATCCAGGAACCCAAGCGTTTAAGCACACTGTCTTTGCGCTGCCCTCGTCGGGCAAGTACTATGTCAAAACCTTCCATTGCCTTGGCGTAAAGACGAGGTATTTCCTCTGGACGATCCTGAAGGTCGCAGTCCATTACCACAACCCAGTCGCCTTTGCTACAGTCCAAGCCGGCAGTAATACCATAGTGCTGGCCAAAATTGCGGCTGAACTGTATACCCTTCACCCTTGTATCAATGGCGGCAATTCGTTCTATTACGTCCCATGAATTATCGCCGCCGCAATCCTCAACCAGTATAATTTCAAAATTCTCTGAAATTGACTCAAGAGAATTTTTTAATCGGGAATAGAGTTCATCAAGACAGTGCTCAGCTTTATATACCGGAATTACGACAGATATGATGGGAGCGGGGCGTGCCAGTGGGGGATTTTTGCTAATCATTACTTTGCCTACGGCAATCAAAGAGGTAAATAAAAACGGAAAATTATGTTCCTTGCTTCAGACATTTTGCCGCTTCAACTGTTTTGGTGTTTTATATAGGGCGTAAGTTGTAAAAATAATTCATGCAATGATGCTGCCGCGCTACAACTGCCACAATTCAAATCAATTTCGGGAGTAATAGGGGGCTCATAGGGAGAGCTTATGCCGGTAAAATCCCTGATATCACCTTTCAATGCCTTTTCATATAGCCCCTTGGGGTCTCGTAATTTACAGACTTCCAGTGGGGTATTAATAAATACTTCAATAAATTCCCCTTGAGCAAACATATCGCGTGCGATCTTTCTGTCTGCCCGGAAGGGAGAGATAAACGCAGTAATTACAATGAGTCCAGCATCAGTCATAAGCTTGGCGACCTCAGCAACGCGGCGAATATTTTCTGTACGGTCACTGGCGCTCATGGATAGATCCCTGCATAGGCCATGCCTTACATTGTCACCATCCAATAACATCGTATGAAAGCCCTCCCGGTGCAAATGTTGCTCAAGTGCATTGGCAATGGTGGACTTCCCGGAGCCGCTGAGTCCCGTCAGCCAAATGCAAACTGGCTTCTGGGCTTTTGCCAGGCCGCGCATTGTTTTTGTAACACTGCTTTCGTGCCATACCACCTCGGCATTGGCCGTGTGGTCTTTAAACTGATTAGGGGTTTTTGCATTATCCATTACAGATATCTCACTTCAAGGTTATTCCTATTGATCTTGCCAAATGATGCGTCAATTAATGATTGCTCATCTGTTCTTCCGGGTTAACATCATTTGCTGTGTTATCTGTAGCTTTTGTAATGTCAGGCGAAGATTCTGTTGTGCCTGGTTCAGGCTCGGGTTCTGTAGCTGCTGCATAGGCCGCCTTTACATAGTCATAAAGTGCCATGTCATAGGCATTCATTGCATAGAGCAAATCCAATACCGGCTCAAGTTGCAAGGTGGCGGCACGCAGTTTATTAGGGAAGCTGGAACGGGAGGTTACGTTTTGAATTTCGTAAGCGAATTCGATGTCAGGAAAAAAGGGCGCAATAAACTCGCGGTAGCGACGGAAGCTCTCGTCAAACTCATCCACTATGCCGAAAAAACAATGACCACTTTGATGTTTTTGAATACAGTTTTTTAGTTCCTTTACACCCGCTGGTTTTTGCGGAGTAACCAGGCGTTGAGCGCCAATGTAGGCCACCTGATAATTGCTGATAACCAAATGCCGTTCACTATCAAAACGCCACTTGATATAGTCCAGCAAATCGTATTTAGCCGCAGCCACCGCACCAGGCGTTTCGCCATTTTGACGGCGCTCAAATGAATAGACAGAAATAATGCGTTCAATTGGATGGCGTATGAAATAAACAGGCAAGCAGGTGTAGTTGCTGCTGACTGGTAGCGGGTTGCACAAGTGATGGCTGGAAATTGCTTTGAGTTCAGGATTATCCAGAATGAGTTGGTTTACATATTTTGCGCCGCCCTGGCGCATTGCTTCGTCATCGCGGTGATCTAAAAATGATTCACCAAACGCTTTTTCCAATGCGTGGTCAAAGGTCGAACCCGCATTTTTGAAAATGTGTCCGTGGGTAATCAGGTATCTCATGAATTTACTTCTGTATCAAAAAAATGCTGCTCGATAAACGTGTGAATGGCTTTTTCACTAAAGTGTTGGTCAATGACGGCATGGTATTCTGCAACGAATGCCTGGCAAAGCGGTTCGCTATTATAAAGTTCATCAACGGCTTTAGCGAATGACATTTCACTATCAGCAATGTGAAACAGTGAATTTGCCCCCGGAATACCTTCGGCCCCAACCGATGTGGTTACGATAGGGACCCCGGCTTGCATAGCCTCCAACACCTTTCCCTTCACCCCGGCCCCGTAACGCAGAGGCACAATTGATAGACGACAGGTTTGATAAAGCAATGCTAACTCACTATCAGATAAATATCCGTGAACAATAATATGATTGCTGGCCAAGTCCAGAACCTCCTGGGGGGCCGCTGAGCCAACGATATGCAGCGTAATGTCCTTAGTAGATACAGAGGGAAGTATTTGACGTACAAACCACAAGAGGCCGTCAACGTTGGGAGTGTGATTAAATCCACCAACAAATAACATACCTGCGCGGCCCGCTTGCACATAGGGTTTGGGCGCAGCCAGTTGGTACAGCGGTAATTGCTTGACTGTGATCCCCGGCTTTTCCTGCTGCACTCGTAGCACTTCCTGGTCGGACGGGTACAGCACCAGATCTACCTGTTCCATAATCACCATTTCACGTCTATACCAGTCTTTGCTCTCTTTTTGGAAGGTACTGTCGCGAGTGATTTCGAATTGGCGTTGGGCGCGCACAAAATGCAAATCGTGGCCAAAATAAACCAATTTGGGTTTCGGTGTTAATGCGATGAGTTCAGCAATAAAATCTTCGGTAATGTGAGGACGGTGCAAATAAATGGTATCGATAAATTTGGCATTCTCCTTAAACCACTTGGCCCAATTGCGTGCAAATCTATCCCCATAAAGTACCTCTACACCGAGGTCTTGCAACACTTGGGTATAAGGCTGATGTGGGAAGAAATTTGCACCCAGGAATTTAACGTTATAACCAAGGGCAACCATGGCCCTAACATACATAAAGGTTGAACGAGAACCTGCATCCTTATCAAAAAAAGGAACATAGTGGTCAATAAACACAATGGTTTTTTTCGCATGCGATTTATCGCGCGCATGAAATAGATGCTGACCGTTGGGAGAATGGGCAGATTTAAGCGTTTGTTTCCACTTATCTAGAAAAACTTGTCGGTTTTTAACTTGGTGTTTTTTCATACCACTATTTAAATCGGTACCGTTGGAAACCCCTTCAAAATGGACGACAACCGATTTGGGCTCATATACAACCTTTAGACCCAGGGCGCGAATTGCAAAGGCGAGGTCTGTATCCTCGTAATACGCGGGACAAAAGCGCTCATCAAAACCACCCAGCGTTCTCCACAATGCGGTTTCCAGAAGTATGCAGGCACCGGAAATGTAATCTGTCTCACGCGTGTAATTAAATTCCGGGGCTGTGGGGTCTTGCCCACGGCCAAAATTCCAGCCGCTGGCATCTTGCCACACAATGCCACCTGCTTCTTGCAGCACGCCATCCGCAAACAATAACTTGGGGCCGACCAATCCTACTTTATCGCCCCCCAGCGTTTTCAGCAGGTGATCCAACCACTGAGGCTGCACATTGGTGTCGTTGTTTAACAAGACAATATATTTGCCCTTGGCTGTACCTGCGGCGAGGTTGCAGTTTTTTAAAAAACCTTGATTGCCAGGCGTTTTAACAATGGAAAGACCGCTTATACGCTCAGTAATACTGGTGGTCAAATCGGTAGAGCAGTCATCGGCAATAATAACTTCATAATCTATTCCTAGCGTGTGCGCCACAATGCTCTGTAAGCAGGACACTGTCATACGATATTGGTTATATACTGGAA
>CBFGOY010000048.1:0-28194 GCA_965650515.1 uncultured Cellvibrionaceae bacterium
GATTTCACATTGGGAACTTTGCGGACCCGGTATTCCACATCCCCAACCAACACCGGGCCCATACCGCATGCCGGGGCTGTCAGGGTCATTTGGATATCTACCTGTTTTGTTGCCTGGTTGATCCCAACGCCATAGATGAGCCCCAGATTGACCAGATCGACAGGAATTTCCGGATCAAATACGGTGCCGAGGGCTTGCCATACCTGATCCTCGTGGATGCGATCATCGGTCGGTGCGGGAAATTCCAGTTGCTCTGATTCCAACCCCAGCAAATGGGCATCGGTACCATCAACCCTGACCATTTGGCCGTGATATGTCAGGGTATAATTGCCGCCCAATGCCTGGGTAATGGTCACAAATGTCCCTTCCGGGATTGTTAACGGGGTACCATCCGGTACCCGACGTGCGGGGCAATCAGCTTGCGCCACCACCATGCGTCTTTCAGACATAAATCGCTGTTTCCTAATGCGTCAAAAACCTTAGTTAACGCTAAAACTTTCACCACAACCGCAATAATCCGTGACACGTGGATTATTGAACTTTAACTGACGATTTACGCCTTCGGTGACGTAATCAATTTCTGTCCCACCAACTACGGCTAAACTTTTTGGGTCCACCCACAATTCAACGCCATCACCCAATACCAATTGCAAATCGTCGGCCTCGGGTTCATTTACCAGATCCACAACATACATCCAACCGGTACAACCGCTTTGCTTAACGCTCAAGCGGACGGCCCTGCTTTGGCTATTGCTCAATTGGCGTTTGAAATGCGCTATGGCAGCAGGTGTGACCATAACGGTTTGTTGTTGCGGATCAAATGAAGCGATACTCATGATCAACTCCCCTATACTTCAAAGCCAAAAGGCATCACAGCAAAAAAACTTTTGCTTTTTCGATCGCCGCGAACAAGCGATCAACTTCTTCAAAAGTGTTATAAAAACTAAAGCTCGCCCGCACAGTACCGGGAATTCCAAATTGATCCATGATGGGTTGTGCGCAATGGTTACCCGTCCGCACCGCGATTCCCTGCTTATCCAGCAAAACACCGACGTCCGCTGGATGGGCGCCTTCAATTAAAAAACTCATTACCGAGGTTTTATGTGCGGCGGTACCCACCAATTTCAAGCCCGGGGTCGCACGGGCTTTTTCTTCCGCGTAATTTAATAAGGCTTGTTCGTGGGCCGCTGCAGCCGCACGATCAATGTTATTTAAATAATCGATCGCCGCACCCAACCCTATAACCCCGGCAATATCGGGTGTACCCGCTTCAAATTTGTAAGGCAATTGATTAAATGTGGTTCCCGAAAAACTTACCGTTTCGATCATCTCGCCGCCGCCTTGATAGGGCGGCATTGAATCAAGCAACTCTTCTTTTCCGTAAAGCACACCCAATCCGGTCGGTCCAAATAATTTATGGGCAGAAAAAACATAAAAATCGCAATCCATGGCTTGCACATCCACAGCCCAATGGCTAACCGCCTGGGCTCCGTCAATTAATACGCGTGCGCCAACCCCATGGGCCAACAAAATAATTTTTTCAACCGGATTTATGGTGCCCATGGCATTGGATACGTGCCCCACCGCAACCATCTTTACATGGGAGTCGAGCATTGCCTCAAAGGCCCGCATATTAATAGTGCCGTTGTTATCAACCGGGATCGCCTCTACCTTGGCTCCGGTTGCCGCTGCGACCAGTTGCCAGGGGACTATATTGGAATGGTGTTCCATGGCCGAAACCAGGATACGGTCACCCGGTTCTAAAAATACCCTGCCCCAACTGGCCGCAATGAGATTAATACTCTCGGTCGTACCCCGCGTCCAGATAATTTGCCGGGCCGCCGGCGCATTTAAAAATTTCGCAACTTTTACCCGCGCCGTTTCAAATTTAACGGTTGCGCGATCCGCTAACGCATGGGCACCGCGATGCACATTGCTATTATCGGTACGGTAGTAATTGCTGATTGCATCAATAACAACCTCCGGTTTTTGGGTTGTTGCCGCATTATCCAGGTAAACCAATGGTTGGCCGTTAACTTGCTGGTGCAGTATCGGGAAGTCAGCGCGAATCTTTTCTACATCAAATGCCGATTCAACCATTGCCGCCACCCAGCAATTTGCTCGCTTCATTTAAACGGTTGTCACGCCCGAACAGCGAAGCCAGGCGTGGCTGCAAATAATCATGCACAACGGGTTGGGCAATTTGCTCCAGCAATTCATTGATAAACCCAAAACTCAACATAACTTCCGCTTCGCTGCGTGACAAACCGCGGCTTTGCAAATAATAGCGGGCATTGGTATTTAATTGGCTGACAGTCGCGCCGTGTGCGCACTTAACATCGTCCGCATAAATTTCCAATTCCGGCTTGGTATTAACTTCCGCCTTATTCGATGTAAGCAAATTTTTGTTGCTTAATTCTGCGAGTGTTTTTTGTGCCTGGGGATGAATGTAAATACGGCCATTAAAAATAGCTTGCGCTGAATCACCCACAATACCGCGAAACACTTCATTAGACGTGCAATGCGGAACCCAATGGCAAATATTGGTATGGTAATCCACCAACTGGTTGTTGCGCGGAACATAGAAACCCTGTAAATCCAATTCAGCGCCTTGCCCACGATGGTTCAATTGATAGTCGATACGCATCAAGCGCGCACCCAATGCCATGGCAAATCCCCGCACCCGCGCGTTGCGTTGCAGATTCACATGCACCGCACCGATGTGTTGCGCCTGCTCTTCTTCAAGGTTCAATCGGTAATGGTGCAAATTGGCATTATCACCAACATGCACTTCTGTTAACGCATTGACAAAACCCTCCTGTACCGAATCCGCCGAAAAATAATGTTCGACGATTTCCGCTTGTGCGTTATCCTCCAGCACAATTAATACGCGTTGATTGGAACTTACGGCCGCAGCGGTAAAAACACTAACAATATAAACGGGTTTATCCAACGTTCGATTGCGCGGAACATGGATCAGCAAACCATCGTCCAGCCAGGCATTATTCAATGTGGCAAATAAATGCTGTTCACCTTCAACAATGTTCCCCAGATATTGCTGGATAACCGCTTGCTGGCGCTCATCGGCCTCTGAAAAACGCACAATGGATTCGGGTAACCGCGTTGAACTTGCCGCATCGAATACTCCATCAACCAATACGATCCGATGGGCATCCAGAGGTATGAAATGGGATTCAGTTTTTGCATCCAATATGGGGACTTCTTCCCTGCCCCACGCATGCAAAATTGTTTTTTGCAAATTCTGTAACGGAGTGTATTTCCAGTGCTCTGTTTTACGGGACGGCCAAGGTTGGGCCAACCAGTTATCAGCCGCCTTGGTACGCAAACTTTCCAACCAGGTTTCCGGTCTTTGCAAGGACGTCAGGCGAATGGCTTGGTGTTGAAAGTCTGTCATGCTTATACCGCCTCGTTTTCTAACCAGGCATAGCCCTTTTCTTCCAATTCCAGTGCTAGTGCTTTATCACCTGTTTTGACGATTTTGCCATTGGCCAACACATGAACGTAATCAGGCACAATGTAATCCAGCAAACGTTGATAATGGGTAACCACAATAAAACTGCGCTCCGGTGACCGCATGGCATTAACGCCGTTGGCCACCACCTGCAACGCGTCAATATCCAGGCCAGAATCAGTTTCATCCAAAATACACAGGCTCGGTTCTAACAACATCATTTGCATTATTTCATTGCGTTTCTTCTCGCCGCCAGAAAAACCTTCGTTAACGCCACGCTTCAAAAAGGCCTGGTCAAGGCTGACGCGCTTGCTTGCCTCGCGCGCCATTTTCATAAATTCCACTGCGGATAATTCAGCTTCACCCTTATGTTTGCGCTTGGCATCCACCGCCGCCTTTAAAAACTCCATATTGCTGACACCGGGAATTTCCACAGGATATTGGAAGGCTAAAAACAAACCTTCGCGCGCGCGCGCTTCAATATCGAGTTCAGACAAATCCTTGCCGTTAAATTCAATGTGCCCGCCAGTGATTTCATAACCTTCGCGACCCGACAACACATTACCCAACGTACTTTTACCGGCACCGTTGGGGCCCATAATGGCGTGAACTTCGCCCGGCTTTACCGTCAGGCTTAAACCTTTAAGAATTTCTTTCTCTTCAACACGGGCAAATAAATCAGTAATGCGTAACATAGATATCGAATCCGAAATAACCAACACGGTATAGTAGTGTTTATGTTGTAACAATGTTCGGTTAATTAACCGACTGACCCTTCCAGGCTCACTTCCAGTAACTTACCCGCTTCTACGGCAAATTCCATGGGCAGTTCTTTAAATACTTCGCGGCAAAACCCATTCACGATCATGGATACCGCTTTTTCTGCATCCAATCCACGCTGCTGGCAAAGGAACATTTGATCGTCACTGACCTTCGAGGTGGTTGCCTCGTGCTCAATAACTGCCGTTGGGTTTTTACTTTCAATATAGGGAAAAGTATGGGCGCCGCATTTATCGCCAATCAACAATGAATCGCACTGGGTGTAATTGCGCGCACCTTCGGCACCGGGATTGATACGCACCAATCCGCGATAGGCATTGGAGCTTTTACCGGCAGAAATACCTTTGGAAATAATGGTGGAACGGGTGTTTTTACCGATATGGATCATTTTGGTCCCGGTATCGGCTTGCTGGTAATTATTGGTGAGTGCCACTGAATAAAATTCACCGACACTATTATCGCCACGCAATACGCAGCTTGGATATTTCCAAGTCACCGCCGAACCGGTTTCCACCTGTGTCCAGGAAATTTTTGCATTGGTATGGCATACACCGCGCTTGGTGACAAAGTTGTAAATACCACCCTTGCCTTCTTCATTACCGGGATACCAGTTTTGTACGGTGGAATATTTAATTTCAGCGTTATCCAACGCGACCAGCTCCACTACCGCTGCGTGCAATTGATTTTCATCACGCATCGGGGCAGTACAACCTTCCAGGTAACTAACGTATGAACCTTCATCGGCAACAATCAGTGTGCGCTCGAATTGGCCGGTATTTTGTTCGTTAATACGGAAATAGGTTGATAGTTCCATCGGACAGCGCACGCCCTTCGGAATGTATACGAATGAGCCGTCGGAAAATACCGCCGAATTCAGGGCCGCGTAAAAGTTATCTTTTTGCGGAACAACCGAACCGATATATTTTTTTACCAGTTCCGGATATTTTTGCACCGCTTCACTGATCGAACAAAAGATTACTCCCGCTTCCAGGAGCTTTTCGCGGAAGGTCGTAACCACTGAAACCGAATCAAAAACCACATCCATTGCAACACCGGCCAAGGCGGCCTGCTCATGCAATGGAATGCCGAGCTTTTCATAGGTGCGCAATAATTCCGGATCAACCTCATCCAGGCTTTTAGGTTTTTCATCCATTGATTTCGGAGCGGAATAATAAGAGACAGACTGGAAATCAATTTCATCGTATTTAACGTGCGCCCAGGTTGGCTCACTCATTTCCAGCCAGGCCTGGTAGGCTTTCAGACGCCATTCCAGCAGCCATTCGGGTTCGGATTTTTTTGCGGAAATAAAACGAATGACCTGTTCATTCAACCCGGGCGGCAAGGTTTCGGAAGCGATGTTGGTATGGAAACCGGCCGCATATTCTTTCTTGATAAGATGTTCGACTTGTTCAGACATGATTTTTACCTTCTGTGCTGCACGCGTTAGGCATCAGGCTTTGTGCAGCTTGGCGACCACAGTGCGAATATGTTCTATCGCAAATTCAATTTCATCGGCAGTGGTGTAGCGACCAATACTGAAACGCAACGAGGCCTGCGCTGCTTCATCACTTAAACCAATGGCTTTTAATACGTAACTGGGGGACATACTCGCTGAATTGCAAGCGGAACCACTGGATACGGCCAGGTCACGCAAGGCCAGCAACAACATTTCCCCATCAATCTTGCCAAACGAAATATTTAAAATTCCACTGACACAATTTGTGGCGGAACCATTGCGCCGAATGTCGGGCAAATCCATCAATCCTTGCCATAAGCGATCACGCAACTGTGCAATACGCATTGCGTCCGCACCAAGTAATTCCGCTGCACTCCGTGCAGCTTCACCCATGCCAACCAATTGGTGCGTTGGCAAGGTGCCGGAACGCATTCCGCGCTCATGGCCTCCGCCGTGTATTTGCGCCGCAACCTTCACTTCGCTTGCCCGTCGAACGTAGAGCGCGCCCACACCTTTCGGGCCGTAAAATTTGTGGGCTGACAGCGACAATAAATCCACCCCCAAATACTTAACATCCAGCGAAACCTTACCGGCAGCCTGTGCGGCATCGCAATGCAACAAAACACCGCGCGCTCGACATAATTCACTGAATCCTTTTATGTCATTAATACAACCCAATTCGTTATTGACGTGCATCAGGCTAACTAAAAAAGTCTCATCCTCTAATGCAGCAGACAGTGCATCGACAGTAATAATTCCCTCGGGCGAGGGGGTAATCCGGGTGACACGAAACCCCTGGGTTTCCAACCAGGCAACCGGGTCCAATACTGCTTTATGCTCAATAGCCGAAACCACGATATGACCACCCGTTTTATGTTGGGTACGGTAGGTTTCGGCGATACCTTTGAGCGCAAGGTTATTGGCTTCGGTGGCACCGCTTGTCCAAACAACTTCGCGTGGGTCGGCATTAATTAGCGCGGCAACATGCGCGCGGGCCTCTTCAACTTGCTCTTCCGCTTGCCATCCGTACATATGCGAGCGCGAAGCCGGATTTGCAAAAATTCCGTCCAGCCCCAAGCACTCGCCCATGCGCGCAGCCACTTCGGGGGCGACAGGTGTAGTGGCGGCATAATCTAAATAAACAGGCTTGCGCAAAACTGAAGGTACCCTGACAAAAAACGGTTAAAGAATTTCACTGATTGCAATATGGGTCTCGTCGTGGTGATGACCGCTGGCGATTCGCATATCCTGGCGCTGGCGCACAGCCTGGATATCGTTGCGTGCAACCAGGTCCGCCAAGGTGATTTGGCTGAGGAATTGGTGAATTTGGGCACTCAGGTCTTCCCACAAATGGTGCGTCAGGCATACCTCACCTTCCTGGCAATTACCCTTACCTTCACACCGGGTTGCATCCAGGGATTCGCTTACCGCATCCACCACCTGGGCAATTGAAATATCCGCAGTGCTTCCTTCCAACCGGTAACCACCACCCGGGCCGCGCACACTTTTCACCAACTTGAAATGGCGCAGGCGTGCGAAGAGTTGTTCCAGGTAGGAAAGCGAAATTCCCTGACGGGCAGAAATATCGGCCAGGCTTACCGGCCCCTGATCACTGTGCAACGCCAGATCCAGCATGGCGGTAACGGCATAGCGGCCTTTAGTGGTGAGTCTCATAAGCGGAAACGCCTCGTCAATATCCCGAATGCTAAGTGTGTCAGTTCGGCCATGATCTGATCACAGCGCTAATTCCGAGTATTTTACTCAAGTATTCAGGCTTTTCCAACGCCAAAAATTGCCCGGCCCCCCATAGACCCTACAGTTAACCTAATCGAAGCGCTTTATTTGCCTTCCTTTTTGTCTTCCTTTACCAACTCGCGCATAGATTCCAATCCGGGTTTCAAACCTAACGTGTCCATTACCTTGCTGCTGTAATGCACGTAATTTTGCATGGCGGTGAGAACACCGCGGAGGATGTTTAATTCCATCTGGTCCATCCGGATACGGTTGTATAACCGACGCAGGCGCGTCATGGTTTGCTTGGGGTTATCGCGATCCAGGAAGTCCAGATCAACCAGGGTCTGTTCCAGGTGGTCGTAATACATTTCCATCGCTTTTGGCTCGGCGGGTGGCATATCCCATTGGAATTGCGGAAGCGTATTGCCCTCTTCCGCTGTTAAATACGCCATGCGGATTTCGTAACAGATTACCTGGACAGCAGTGGCGAGATTCAACGAACTATATTCCGGGTTAGCAGGGATATGGACGTGATAATTACACTTATATAACTCTTCATTGGTCAGGCCGCGATCTTCGCGCCCAAATACCACAGCCACTTCATGGGCGGCGGCCTCAGACCATACGCTTTCGCCGCATTGACGTGGATCGAGCAGCGGCCAGGGAATACGGCGCTCACGCGCACTGGTACCGACAACCAGCCCGCACCCGGCAATGGCCTCATCCAGGGAGTCCACAACCACGGCATTATCCAGAACATCGGTAGCGCCAGCGGAACGCCATACGGCCTTATCGGACGGGTAGTCTTGCGGCGATACCAGGTACAACCGCGACAGTCCCATATTTTTCATCGCGCGCGCGGCCCCGCCAATATTGCCGGGGTGACTGGTATTTACCAGGACAATGCGGATATTGGAGAAAGGCTGGGCTGACATAGGATTCTCTCGCTGGGGCCGGGTAAAAAGGCGCGCAGTATACAGACACCGGCGCCTCGCCTCCAGTTATGGCTAGCCGCCGCCGACGCTTGTCGCTATACTGCGCGCCCTTGGTGTGAGGTGCTTATGCCACCTGCGACCCCGCTCTTTACACAATCCTGACCCTCGAATGAGTGCCTGCGGGCCAACTCATCGCATTCTGGTTATTCAGCAACCCTTTAATTCCGGTGCTTTATGGAACCCATGATTAACATCGCTTTGCGCGCTGGCCGCAAAGCTGCAGAATTGATTGAACGCGCGTTTGAACGTGTTGACCTGCTCACCATCGAGACCAAAAGTCGCAATGACTTCGTTACCGAAGTTGATAAAGCGGCTGAAAAAGAAATAATCTACAACCTCCGCAAAGCCTACCCTGACCACAGTTTCCGTGGCGAGGAAGGCGGCTCCCAACCTGGCAAAAATTCCGATTACGAGTGGATCATCGATCCGCTGGATGGTACTACCAATTTCATCCATGGGGTTCCTCACTTCTCAATTTCGATTGCTTGCAAATACCGGGGCCAAATTGAACACGCTGTGGTTATCGATCCGATAAAACGTGAAGAATTTACGGCGAGCCGTGGTCGCGGGGCCACCTTGAATGGGCGCCGCCTGCGTGTATCCAACCGTCGCAGCATGGAAGGCGCCCTGATTGGCACCGGCATTCCGTTTAGCGGCTATGCCTATGAGCATATCGGCCCCTACCTCGCCTGTGTGCAGGAAATTGCGGGCCAGACCTCCGGCATTCGCCGCTGCGGTTCAGCCGCGCTGGACCTGGCTTATGTGGCCGCCGGTCGCTTTGATGCATTTTGGGAAATGAATTTAAATGAATGGGATATCGCCGGCGGCATTCTGCTGGTTAAGGAAGCGGGCGGGCTGGTAAGCGATTTTAACGGCGGTGCCGATTACCTTGAAACAGGCCATATCGTTTGCGGTTCACCCAAAGTGTTCAAACCGATCTTGCAAATTGTGCAAAAAAACCTTGGCCACCTGAAATAAAAAACCGGAGCCAGGCGCTCCGGTTTTTTTAATCGATACACAGTCCAACGTTTAGTAATTCACACCTTAAATTGCCCCACTAATTGTCTTAATTGGATGGAAAGCTGGTTCAGGCGCTGGCTTTCCAGCGCCGTTTTGGATGCGCCTTCGGCCGTATTCATCGCCAAAGTATTTATTTGTACCAGGTTTTTATCAATTTCCGCCGTGACTGAACTTTGCTCTTCAGCTGCGGTAGCAATTTGCGTGGTCATATCGGCAATTTCCCTTACCGCCGAATTGATACCTTCCAGGGAGCTACCGGCATCACTCGCCGACACAACAACGTCATTGGTGAGGACTTCGCTGTTACCCATGGCAGTTACCGCATGTTGGACGCCCGATTGCAGTTTGCTGAGCATTCCCTGGATATCGCCAGTCGATTGCTGGGTACGGCTCGCCAGGGTCCTTACTTCATCGGCAACCACCGCAAACCCCCTGCCCTGTTCCCCTGCGCGAGCCGCTTCGATTGCCGCGTTCAGTGCTAGCAGGTTTGTTTGCTCGGCAACGCCGCGAATTACATCGATTACCGATGTGACGTTTTTCGCCTCGCCCTCCAACCTTGACATAAATTCGGCGGTCTCATGGATACGGATAGCCAAGCCCTGCACGTTCTCAACGGCAATTTGGATCCGTTCTTGCCCCAGCTCGGTAATTGCCCTGGCTTCCTTGGTATTTTGCGCGGTATTGTTGGTGTTGCGCGCGACCTCCTGAATTGCCATCGTCAATTCATTCACCGCCGTTACAACCATAGTGATTGCGTGGCATTGTTCATCTGCTGCTTTTTGGCTGCTGCTGGACACACTTAACAGGGATTCCGCCGCTTTGGAAACTTCGTTGGTATTTTGCAAAACGCTTGCAATGATTCGCTGCAATTTTTCCATAAAGACATTGACGTGCTCCGATAACTCTCCCAGTTCGTCCTTTGTGGCAACAGGGACGCGAATTGTTAAATCCCCATCCCCCTCGGCAATATTCTGGATACGGTCGCTGATGCTGCGCACCTGGTTCGCCACGAGCATCGGTAAAAAAAATGCGGCCAGCAAACTTACCAAGGTGGCGATAATTACTACTGCCAGTAATTGCTGCGAGCTTCTGGAAAGGTTTGCATCAATTTCTTTGGTGTATTCATCCACATCCGCCAGGCGTTTCTCCTGGAGTTCATCAATGTAATCGCGCAAGTGTTGGAAAGCCTGGGACGCGGGGCCATAGGATTTTTGCAGCGCGGAGGCCTTGGCGGCTTCGTCGCTCATACGCGCACTGTTAAGGACATCCTGGGCCTGACTGTTCCAGGCGCTGTAACGACGATTAAATTCTTCTCGCTCCGCGGCGGTCGATTTATTCGAAAGCTCAAAGGATTGATGCACACGATCCATCGCCTGCCTGGCATTCTCGGCCTGCTCGGTAAACAATTCGTTGTGCTGGCCGGAATCCACTTGCAATAGCGCGCGTTCGGCAACCAGTGCCTGGTATAAATCCCGGTCGGCCTGAATCAACAACTGTATTTCGGGTAAATTCACCTTGGCGATATCCGCCGCGTTACCGCCCAAAAGTTTACTGGTATTAATGGCATTCACACCCATATACACCACCAATATGACCAGCAGTAATAATGGAAGGCGCAACTTCCACCGCAAACTTAATCCCTCGTACCAAGATAGCATGGCAAACCTCGTAGACTTTAAAGCTATAAATTTCCAACCGGCGCGGCTGGTATTTTAGAGTCTAGCCGGAAAATGGAGAAACGCTTTAAATGACGCAAAGGTCCGTATAAATAGGGCGCAACTCCGGTCCGTCGCTATGAGGGAAAGGATTCGCAGACATATTTAATATCCAGGTAATCCTCCAGGCCATAGCGCGACCCTTCCCGTCCCCAGCCGGATTGCTTGACGCCTCCAAAAGGTGCCATCGCATTGGAAATCAAACCGGTATTGATCCCTAACATGCCCGTTTGCAATTGATCGGAAAGGCGTTTTATACGGGTTGCATCGCGTGTATAAGCATAGGCGGCCAACCCATATTCCGAGGCATTAGCCAGCCCAATTGCCTGGGCTTCATCCTGGAACGGAATTAACGCGGCTATGGGCCCAAAGATTTCTTCGCAGGTTAGCTGCGCATCGGCAGGAACATTCGTAAGTAGTGTCGGCGGGAAAAAATATCCGGATGAAAGGATTTTATCCATCGGCGCCTGATAGGTGATGCACGCACCGCGAGCCACTGCATCATCCAGTAAGGTTTTTACTTTTTTTTGTGCGCGAGCGGAAATCAGCGGGCCAAGGGTTACATCCTCCTTAAGGCCACTGCCAATTGTTAGTTTCCGCATCGCGGTAGCGAGTTTTTCGCAAAACCGTTCGTAAATTTGTTCATGCACATAAAAACGGTTGGCGCACACGCAGGTCTGTCCCGCGTTGCGAAACTTTGAGGCCATTGCACCGCTCACCGCTGCATCAAGGTCGGCGTCCTCAAAGACAATAAACGGGGCATTGCCACCCAGCTCCAATGTAATGCGTTTTACATCGGCCGCGCATTGGGTAATCAATTGCTTGCCAACAGCAGTTGAGCCTGTAAACGAAAGCTTTCTTACCTGTGCATTTGCGCTGAACACCTCGCCTATTTGTTGCGCATTTGTTGAAGGAAGAATATTGATAACCCCGGCCGGAATACCCGCCTCCAGCGCAAGGTAACCTAAAGCCAAGGCAGAAAACGGCGTTTCCGCGGCGGGTTTGGCAACGACCGCACAACCCGCCGCCAATGCCGGTGCCAATTTGCGCGCAAGCATTGCATTAGGGAAATTCCAGGGCGTAATAGCGGCGACGACACCGACTGGATGTTTGGTTACCAGAATCCGCTGATTGATGTCAGGCGGAGCAATGATATCCCCGTAAACACGTTTTGCTTCCTCGGCGAACCATTCGATATAACTCGCGCCGTAAGCAATCTCTCCCCGCGCTTCTGCCAGTGGCTTACCTTGTTCAAGGGTTAGCAATTCGGCCAGCAGGTCCTGGTTCCGCATCACCAAATCAAACCATTTGCGCAATAAACCGCTGCGCTCGAGAACTGTTTTCTCTGCCCACAAAGGCTGCGCGCGGGCCGCGGCGGCAATTGCCTTGTCGGCGTCGGCGGGCGTTGCATCGGCAACCTGCGCAATGACTTCACCTGTGGCCGGATTTTCCACCGCAAATGTTGCTTCCCCTGTTGCAGTACACCAGTTACCGTCGATTAACAGACGATTTTTCAGCAGGAATGAATCGACAGTTTTCACAGCGGCACCTCACCATTGGGTTTAGGGGGTTTTCCTGGCTACCGGTTTCACACCAATCTTACGTACGGTGTTGCCTTCTACTTCAGCGATAGTCCAGAGCATACCGCTCCACTCGGATTTATCCCCGACTACCGGCTTGCCTCCAACCATGTGGGTAATTAATTCCCCCAGGGTTTTATGTTGTTCATAACCTTTCATGTCCAGGCGATACAGCATTGCCAGGTCATTCAACTCGGCATCGCCCTGGATAATAAAATCGCCGAAGAAACTGACATCCAGGGTTCGCTTGGGAGCTTCACTGAATAGCTTGCCCAGCGCGGGTAGATCCTGGTCATGGCCGATGACACAAAGGATGTCGCCCGCCTTGAGGGTGGTGCTGCCTGACGGGTGCAATAATTCCTTATCGCGAAACAGTGCGGCGATCCGGGTATTTTCCGGCATCTTTAGTTCCCGCAACGCGGCACCTATACACCATTTTTCCGCGCCTAATTTGTAAATAAACATCTCCCATTGGCTGGTAACGTGAATTTCCAAACCCGCGCGCGATATAGGCGATGGCGTAGCAGGTACGACTACCCCGGCTTTTTTTGCCGCCCACCCCAGGGTGGTGCCCTGCAACACCAGCGAAACCAGCACGATAAAAAATGCCACATTAAAAAATAATTGGGCATGTTCCAAACCGGCCATCAAGGGGAACACCGCCAGGATCACCGGCACAGCACCACGCAATCCCACCCACGAAATAAACGTGCGCTCTTTAAAGTTGAAACTGCGGAAAGGCAATAAACCGAGGAAAATCGATAACGGGCGCGCGAATAAAATCATCCATAGGGACAACAAAAGCGCAGGTAGCGCAATTGGCAGGAGATTACTGGGAGTCAGCAGTAATCCCAGCACCAAAAACATTCCTATCTGGCTAAGCCAGGCAAGACCATCGAACATATGCAAAATACCGTGGCGATTGCGAATGGGGCGATTACCCAACAAAAGCCCGCATACGTACACAGTTAAAATGCCGCTGCCACCAAGGAAGCTGGACAAGGCAAATAGCATTATGCCGCCGCTGACGGCCAATAAGGGATAAAGGCCGTCGGCAATGACGAGGCGATTGATCAATTGCAATAGCAGCCAGCCTCCGGCTAACCCAAGCGCAATTCCTATCCCGAACTGCTGGATAAAACTACCCAATACCCCCCAGGTAAAACCGGTCTGGCCCGCAGCAATCATTGCAATAAGGGTAACCGTGAGGAATACCGCCATGGGGTCGTTGCTACCGGATTCGATTTCCAATGTCGAACCCACACGCTCGTTCAACCCCTTGCCGTTGAGCAAATTGAAAACAACAGCCGCATCGGTTGAACCCACAATCGCCCCGATCAGCAGCCCTTCCAACAGTGACAAATCAAACAACCAGGCGGCGGCTACACCGGTTAACCCGGAGGTTATGACAACCCCCAATGTTGCCAAAGAGAGCGCGGGCCAAAGTGCGACACGGAAAGTTGCAGCGCGGGTACGCATGCCGCCGTCGAGCAAAATAACCGCCAGCGCAAGGTTACTGACCAGGTAAGCGGTCGAGTAATCATTGAATACAATCCCGCCGGGGCCATCGACACCGGCCAACATTCCCACACCCAAAAAAATCACCAGGATGGGTATACCGACGCGGGTCGAGATGGAACTGAGCAGGATGCTGGCGGCCACCAGGACAGCCCCAACGAGGAATAAATTATTAATAGCAGTTGCGTCCAAACGAGGTTCCTTATGCAAAAGTTCAATAAAAACAAATACTAATGGAAAGGATTGTAACCCGCGCCTATCCCGAAGCCTATGGTTAGCGGTCAAAAAAGAACGTCCACCCCATCATTAAAGCCCAATATCGGAAAAAAAATAGTTGCCCTTATTAAGCGTAATTTTCTGTGGGTTTCCGGCTATAATCCGCCCCATTCTCCTGATAAAAGTCGTGTTCCATGCTCAATAAAGATGCCCTGCAACAACTTTCCCAATTAAAGTCCTCAATTGCCGCTGCAAAAGACATAACCCAAGGCACAGTGCGCACTACCACCAAACGTTTTGGTTTCCTGATCCTGGATGATGGCCGCGAGGCGTTTATCGATCCGGAGCAGATGATGCGGGTATTGCCGGATGACCGGGTGGAAGCCGAAATCACTACCAATAGCAAAGGCCAGTTTGAAGCAAAGCTGATAAAGCTGGTTAACCCTGGCTTGAAAGTGTTTGTTGGCCGCTATGTAAATAAGGGCGCCGCAGATTTTGTAGAACCCGATATTGCCAATTTTAATCGCTGGCTATTTATTCCCCAGCAAGAGCGCAAAGGTTTTGAGGTGGGTGATTTAATCCATTGCGAAATCGCCCGTCACCCGTTTAACAGCGAGGGTAAAACCCAGGTACACATCATTAATAAATTGGGCAGGCCTGACGAACCCGGCATAGAAAGTCGTTACAGCATCGCCAGGTTCCAGATGCCGTTTGAATGGCAAGCGCCGGCGCAAAACCAGGCGAGCAGTATTAATTGGTCGCCGCTCACCTTCGAAAACAATGAAGAAGATTTAACTCACCTGCCCTTCGTCACTATCGATTCGGAAAATACCCGCGATATGGACGATGCGATTTATATCGCCGCCAACGAGCAAGGCTGGGAGTTGATTACCGCCATTGCAGACCCGAGCAAACATATCGATTTTGGCAGCCCGCTGGAACTCGCCGCGCGCGCGCGCGCCAGTACCCACTACATCCTCGGCCAAACCGTGACGATGCTGCCGGTGGATTTATCCCACGATACCTATTCATTAGTGCCCGAACAAAAGCGCCCCGCCATCATTTGCCGTATGCAAATTTTGCGCGACGGAACTATCGGCCACTATACGTTTGCCGAAGCGCTAATCCGTTCACAATGTAAATTGAGTTACCAGGGCGTGTATGACGCATTGACCGGCGATATATCCACCTTGGCCGCCCCGGTTCATGTGCACGATATGTTGGTGGAACTGCAAGCCTTCGCCCAGGCACGGGCTGCTTATCGCCAGGTCAATGCGCTGGTAATGGAAGAGCGGGCTGATTATGCGTTTGTGTTAAATGACCAGAAAAAAATTGACCACATTGAAAAACGCGAACGCAATATTGCCCATCGCATGATTGAGGAGGCCATGCTGGCCACCAATATTTGTGCGGGTGAATTGTTTTTGCAGCATCCAGGCTATGGCATTTTTTCCAGCCATATCGGTTTCAGGCCCGAGCGCGTCAGCGACGCATTGGCCCTGGTCCAGGAAGATCGACCCGATTTAACCCCTGGCGATTTAACCAAACTCGAAAACTTCCAGCAATTATTCCGCGAATTGCGCTTGAACCCCACCAACAATCCCAAGAGCGCGTCCCTGCATTCCCTGTTGCAACGCATGTTACAAGCCGGGTCGCTGACCTTTGATCCGATTCCGCATTTTGGCTTGGGTTTCAAAGCCTACGCGATGGTTACCTCACCCATTCGCCGCTACAACGATTTGTTCAATCACCTCGCCATAAAGCATATTTTGCGCGGTGAACCGGCTATTGAAGTCGCCGATAAAAAACAATTTGCGGACGCGCTGCAAAACCAATTGAATACCGGCCGCCAGGCTTGCCGCTTCACGGAGACCTGGTTGGGTTGCCAATACGCGGCGCAGCATATTGGCAGCCTGCACCAGGGCAGCGTCGCATTAGTCAATTCATTCGGATTGGGAATCAAGCTGGATGATTGGGGCCTGGACGGTTACGCATTGCTTGCGCCGAAAGAAAGCGAGATCAAGGCACAATTTGATTCGCGTCGCCTGAGCTTAACCATCGAAGGCAAAACCTGGCGGTTGGATGATAAGGTTTACGTCCTGGTCCAGGACGTGGATATCGAAAAACGTAAAATCGGTTTGGAAATTGTCAGTGAAGAAACCGCGCAACGATTAAGCGCATGGTTGTAAGCAGATTTCGCAGGAGGAGATGACCGTGGCAAAGCAATATTGGTTATTCAAGGCGGAACCCCATATTTACGGCCTGGATCATCTCGCCGCCGAACCGGGTAAAACCGGCCGTTGGGACGGTATCCGCAATTACCAGGCACGCAATTTTTTGCGTGACCAGGTAAACCTCGGTGATGAAGTTTTTATTTATCACAGCAGTTGCAAAGATGTCGGCATAGTCGGCACTGCGAAAGTTACAAAGGCAGCCTACCCCGACCCTACCCAATTTAATCCGGAAAGCAATTATTACGATCCTAAATCAACACCGGAAAATCCACGCTGGGTTTCGGTTGATATCAAACTCACCGACATATTTCCGCGTTTAATTCCGCTTGCAGAGATCAAAGCACAACCGCAACTGCAAAATATGGTTTTGGTCAAGCAAAGCCGACTCTCGACGCAACCGGTGACGCCGGACGAATGGAAAATAATCCATTCGTTGATCAAATAATCACTCATCCGCCATTCGGTCTTGCGCCTTGCTGACGCCGTTTTCCGGCTCATTCATTTCATCCGAATCATCCACGCCTGAATCATCGCCATCTTCATCATCTTCTTCGGGCACCACATTATTTATTTGGCTCTCTTCAATCAGGATAGCTTCCGGCGTCTGTATACCGATGTGGTATGCGGCAAAACCCGGCAGAACTACCTGATCCAATGCCATACCGATAATCCGGCCGTTATACGGTGATTTAATGGTAGTACGCGCATTCGTTATCGGATCTGTAACTGTACCCAGCACATCACCTTCCTTAACGCGCTGCCCCAAAGTGGCTTTACTGAATAGGATGCCGCTTTGGTTTGCACGCACCCAGATGGAACGGTAATACACCGGCGCAATTCGATTCCAGCGTTGCTTCTTTCCGTACATGCCGGTTTTCGCAAGCAATGTATTAATGGCGGTTACACCTTCCTCCACAACCTTATTTTGCATAGCCATAGGCTCCCCCGCCTCCAGCGTAACCGCCGGGATACCGGCGCGCACGGCAGCCGCGCGCAAGGAATTGGGATTGCCGCGCGAATTCAATACCGCAATCACACCAAAATTTTGCGCAAGGCGCGCTACATTTTCATCGCTCAAATCAGCGCGCAATTGCGGCAAGTTAGTGCGGTGGAATGAGCCGGTATGCAAGTCGACCAAGGCGTCGCATTGCATAATAATTTTGGAAAAAAATGAATGCGCCAAACGTGATGCGGAGCTGCCATGGGTATTGCCGGGGAAGTAGCGATTCCAATCACGACGGTCCGGCAGATAGCGGGAGTTACGGCGAAATCCCATAATATTTGCAACGGGGACACCAACAATGGTGCCGTTCAATTTCGCCGGATCTATATCAAAGATAACGCGGCGAATCATTTCGATTCCGTTTAATTCATCCCCGTGGATAGCGGCGATCAGGCATAACGTTTTACCGGGATTTGCGCCGTTCACAACTAACACGGGAGTTGCTTCACTAAAAGCACCCACTGCTGCATCTGAATTCCAGGTCAGCCTAACGGATGAATTAGGTTTCACTTCGGTGTCCAAAATAAATTTGGACAGTGCCAATGAATCAGCCATGCCCGACTCGCTCGAAAAAGACGCCAGGTTTTGGCTGGAAGCTGCAATGCTCGATACGGATTCACCGAAAGAGGCGAAACTATCCCCGGATGCAAGGCTGGAAACAGATGATCCAGAGGGGGACGATAGGATTTGCGCAGGCGACGATGAAGGTTCCTGGAGGATTGCTGCGGCAATACCACTCCGACTTCCTTCACTGTGTGTAGCAGCACTGGATGTTGCCATCACTTCATGGTGATCGCCTGAAGAGGCGACCAGGGACGAAGTGCCACTGGACAGGTTCAATGAATCCTGTGCAATAGAATTCACAGGAACAAAAAAGAACAGCGATAAAAAACAAAAAAATTTTACAGCGGTTAATAAGCAAAACTTATGCTGCATAGGGTCAGTATCTCAGTAATAGGGAAATCGCACTGTACAGCACACATCCCTGTGATAAATCCTGACTAATTCATTACTGCTTCAAGAATTATTCCCACTCGATAGTGGCCGGCGGCTTGCTCGAAACATCGTAGCAGACACGCGACACACCGGAAATTTCATTAATAATGCGGCTGGAAACCTTTTCCAATAACTCATAAGGCAAATGCGCCCAGCGCGCGGTCATAAAATCCACCGTTTCCACGGCACGCAATGAAATTACCCACTCGTAACGACGACCATCACCCACCACACCAACAGACTTCACCGGAAGGAATACGGCGAACGCCTGCGCTGTTTTGTGGTACCACCCGGCAGCATGTAATTCTTCCAAAAAGATAGCATCGGCCTCACGCAGGATATCGGCATATTCTTTTTTAACTTCGCCGAGGATACGCACACCCAAGCCAGGCCCCGGGAACGGATGGCGGTATACCATGTCGTAAGGCAACCCCAGCTCCAACCCGATTGCGCGCACTTCGTCTTTAAATAATTCACGCAACGGCTCCACCAGCTTGAACGCCATGTCTTCTGGCAAACCACCCACGTTGTGGTGCGATTTGATGACGTGCGCTTTACCGGTTTTTGCAGCGGCAGACTCAATCACATCGGGATAAATGGTGCCCTGTGCCAACCATTTAACATCTTTCAATTTGGTGGCTTCATCATCGAACACATCAATAAACGTACCGCCGATGATTTTACGTTTTTTCTCAGGATCATTCACGCCGGCAAGCTTGCTGAGGAATCGCTCTTCCGCATCGGCACGAACAACACGAACGCCCATATTTTTGGCGAACATATCCATCACCTGGTTGCCTTCGTTTTTGCGCAGCAAGCCATTATCCACAAATACGCATGTCAATTGGTCACCGATAGCTTTGTGCAGAAGCGCTGCGACAACGGAAGAATCCACACCACCGGAAAGACCCAGTAGTACTTTATCGGTCCCCACTTGTTCGCGAACTTTTTGAATTGCATCCTCAACAATATTCGCTGGCGTCCACAAGGGCTCGCAACCACAGATGTTTAAAACAAAGTGCTCGTAAATACGCTTGCCCTGCAAGGTATGTGTTACTTCAGGATGGAATTGCACACCGTAGAATTTTTTGGCGTCATCAAAAATACCCGCGATCGGACACGAGGGTGTCGACGCAAGGATGCTAAACCCGGCAGGCATTTTGGTGACCTTGTCACCGTGGCTCATCCATACATCCAGCAGCGCATTACCGTCGGAATCCACATGGTCTTTAATATCTTCAAATATCGCACTCCTGCCTTCCACCTTTACCTGGGCATAACCAAATTCGCGGATATTCGAACCTTCGACCGCGCCACCCAGTTGCTCGGCCATGGTTTGCATACCGTAGCAAATACCAAATACAGGCACACCCAGGTTAAATACCGTTTGCGGTGCACGCGGTGAATCGGCGGCATGAACTGACTCGGGACCACCGGCCAAAATAATTCCTTTAGGGTTGTATGCGCGAATTTCCTCATCACTCATATCCCAGGCGCGAATTTCAGAGAAGACACCGATTTCACGCACACGGCGTGCAATCAATTGGGTGTACTGTGAACCGAAATCCAGGATAAGGATTCGTTGTGCGTGAATATCGTGAGACATGTTGTGCCCTGCTCGAATGAAAGATGAAATCAAAAATAAACTTTAAAAATGAATTCTGCTTAAACGAAAAAACTCGGGCTTAACCCGAGTTTTTCACAACGAGATTATGCGAATTAACGGCCGCCAATCGGATAATTCGGCGCCTCCTTGGTGATTTGAACATCATGCACATGGCTTTCGCCCATGCCCGCCGCCGTTACCCGTACAAACTCGGGCTGGGTGCGCATGGCAACCAAATCAGAACACCCGGTGTAACCCATCGCTGAACGCAAGCCGCCCATCATTTGATGAACAATTGCCGCTAACGGCCCCTTGTAGGGAACCCGGCCTTCAATCCCCTCGGGAACCAGCTTTTCCGCACCGGCACTGGCATCCTGGAAATAACGGTCACTGGAACCCTGGGATTGGGACATAGCGCCCAATGAGCCCATGCCGCGATACGCCTTGTAAGTACGGCCTTGATACAGCTCAACCTCACCGGGAGCCTCTTCAGTACCGGCAAACATTGAGCCCATCATCACGGCGTGTGCGCCAGCGACTACGGCCTTTGCTATATCACCTGAATAACGAATGCCGCCATCGGCAATCGCCGGCACACCTGTGCCTTTCAGGGCGGCAACAACATTGGCGATAGCAGAAATTTGCGGAACACCCACACCGCTCACGATACGGGTGGTACAAATTGAACCGGGACCAATACCGACCTTAACAGCGTCAACACCGGCTTCAACGAGCGCCAAAGCAGCGGCACCCGTCGCAATATTGCCGCCGATTACCTGCACATCCGGATATTTGGCTTTAATCGCACGCACACGATCCAATACGTTTTTACTGTGGCCATGCGCGGTATCAACGACCAGTACATCCACACCGGCTTCAACCAAGGCGTCAACACGCGCATCGGTATCGCGACTGGTGCCCACGCTTGCGCCGACACGCAAACGGCCTTCGGGGTCTTTACAGGCACTGGGGTATTTTTCAGCTTTATTGATGTCTTTAACGGTAATCAAACCACGCAATTCAAATTGGTCGTTAACAACAAGCACTTTTTCTATACGGTGTTTGTGCAACAAATTGCGGACTTCCTCCGGCGTAAAGCCTTCCTTTACCGTGACCAGTTGTTCCTTGGGAGTCATGATGCTGGAAACACTGGCATCAAGGTTGGTTTCAAAACGCACATCGCGGCCGGTTACGATACCCACCAGATCACCGTTATGGAGAACGGGAACACCGGAAATGTTGTTCTTGCGGGTCAAGGCGATCAAATCGCGAATGGTTGCACCGGACTCAATGGTAATAGGGTCTTTAACCACACCCGCTTCAAACTTCTTAACCGCACGCACCTCGGCAGCTTGCTGCTCGACGGTCATGTTCTTGTGGATAATACCTATGCCGCCTTCCTGTGCCATGGCAATGGCGAGGCGAGCTTCGGTCACGGTGTCCATCGCTGCGGAAATCAGGGGGATATTTAACTGGATCTTGCGAGTCAACTGAGTCTTCAGGGAAACATCTTTCGGAGTGACATCCGAATAACCTGGCACCAGGAGCACATCATCAAACGTGAGGGCTTCTTCAGCAATTCGCAACATAGCTACCAACCTCAAAATAGAGCGGGAAAAATAAACGCGGAATTATAGCGATTTGATCCTTCCCGGTAAACCAAAACCACCCACCGAAACCACTATATCTAGTGGCTGGAACCGGGTTTAAGGCTATCCGACCACTGATGCTTGGCCTAGAATGCGCAGCAAACCCACCTGTGAATGAACCCACAATGACCGATCTTTTCAGTAAAACCACCGACCGGGAAATCCTCAGCGTCAGCCAGCTTAACCGCCAGGCGCGCCAATTGCTGGAGACCCATTTGCCCTTACTGTGGGTGGAGGGTGAGCTATCCAACGTTTCGGTCCCATCGTCCGGCCATTGGTATTTCATATTAAAAGATGACCAGGCGCAGGTGCGCTGCTGCATGTTCCGCAACCGTAATATGCTGGTTCGTTTCAAGCCCCAACAGGGGCAGCATGTCCTGGTACGCGCACGGGTCAGCCTATATGAAGGGCGCGGCGACTATCAAATCATTGCCGAACATATGGAAGAAGCCGGCAGCGGCGCCCTGCAACGGGCATTTGATGAACTTAAGCAGCGCCTCGCCGCGGAAGGCTTGTTTAACGAAGCCCACAAGAAGCCGCTACCCAAAATTCCGCAACACATTGCGGTTATTACCTCGCCCACCGGAGCAGCGATCCGCGATGTTTTGAGCGTTCTGGAGCGCCGCTTCCCGAGCATCCCGGTCACGGTTATTCCGGTTGCGGTACAGGGCAAGGAATCCGCCCCGCAAATTGTGCGGGGCATTAACCTGGCCAATCGCGCGAATTTGTTCGACGTCATCCTGCTTACACGGGGCGGCGGCTCCATGGAGGATTTGTGGTCCTTTAATGATGAAATCGTCGCCAGGGCAATTTTTAATAGCGACTTGCCAGTGGTATGTGGTGTGGGCCATGAGGTGGATTTCACCATCGCTGATTTTGTTGCCGACCGGCGCGCACCTACGCCGTCCGCAGCGGCTGAAATATTGGTACCGGACGGTGATGAATGGCTGGATAAATTTATCGGCTTTGAAGTCCTGCTTGAGGAGGCTATGCAACGCAAACTAGCGCATTTGCATAAACACCTTGAACACTTACGCCAGCGCTTGCGCCATCCTCGCCAGCGACTGGAACAACAAGCCCAGCGCCTGGATAACCTGGAATTGCGCCTGCAAAACCATGTGAAAAACCTGCTCAACCACCAACGGCACCGATTGGCACAACTGCAACTGCGGATGCAGGCCCACCACCCGCAACTCCGCCTGGTGCAAATGCGCACACGCTTGAGTACGGCCCAGGTTCAATTGCACAAGGCGCAGTACAGCTACCTTGATCGTCAAAAATTGCGCCTTGCCACAGCGGCACGCATGCTCAATACCCTGAGCCCGCTGAACACATTAGAGCGAGGATTCGCGCTGGTAAGCGATGCGGAAACGGGGCAACTTATCAGCGAGCAACAGCAACTCACACCGGGGCAACGTATCCACACCAGCGTCGCCCGGGGCGGGTTCCACAGCATTGTCGAGTCACTGGATAACCCGGAGGTGCTCCGCAGTAATTGATTGCACACCCTGGTCGCCACCAGTATATTGGCGGCATTTCTTGTCGGGGCGCCTCGGCCGGGCTTGCAAGTATGCATATCCGGTACGGAGGCTGAGATGGGCTCGGCCCAACCCGTTGAACCTGAACAGGCTAGAACCTGCGGAGGGAACAAGGCATATAGCCAAGGCTATTTCCTTGCCCTCCGCCTCATATTTACCGAGGCAATGTGAACACCCAATCCAGCCCACAACAAATTGCTATCGCCGGGGCCGGCCTTCTGGGGCGCTTGCTCGCCTGGCGCCTACGTTTGCTTGGCCATGAAATTACCCTGTTTGAAGCGGGCAAGTTACTCCCTGGCGACAATGTGCCCCGTGCCGCGGCCTTCACCGCAGCGGGAATGATTGCGCCGTTAAGTGAAGCAGTCGTCTCTGATGCGAATGTCTATCGTATGGGTCAATTTGCATTGCAACGCTGGCCCGAGTGGCTAATCGATTTACCATCACCCGTTCCCCAATTGTTTTTTGCCAAAGGCAGCCTGCTGGTAGCGCATCCGCAAGATGAAAGTGAGTTACGGCAATTCGCAAGTGAATTGCGCTTTGTGGTGCCTGGATGCAACCGATACCGCACCCTTTCCCAGCACGACATTCACGAACTGGAGCCGGATTTAAATCCGCACTTCATGCATGGCCTGTTGCTGCAAGAAGAAGGTCATTTGCACAATCGCGAATTCTTACACGTATTGGGCAACGAACTGATTCGCCTGGGTATCGAGTTGCGCGAGAACACACCGGTTGAAACCCAGCCAAACACTGTGTACACCGGCAGCGGCAGAGAGCGCTTTGATTTAGTCATTGATTGCCGTGGCCTTGGTGCTAAAAACCAATTGAAACAATTGCGCGGTGTGCGCGGTGAAACCTTGCATGTCGAAACCAGTGAAATACGTTTGCACAGGCCGGTGCGATTAATGCATCCGCGCTACCAACTTTACGTAGTCCCCAAACCCGGTAATCGTTTTATTATTGGGGCGACACAAATTGAAAGTGAAGACAAATCGCCCGTAACTTTGCAATCATCACTGGAATTGGGAAGCGCACTTTACACCTTATCACCAGCATTTGCCGAAGCCCGTATCATTGAAATGGACACCAACCTGCGCCCCGCGTTTATGGACAATTTACCCAAAATTTTCTGCACACCAGGATTAATTGCTGCCAATGGTTTATTCCGCCATGGCTATTTGCTGGCGCCCGCTGTTGTGGAAGGAATACTCGCTAAAATCACCCATTGCCCTCTTTTATTCCCCGATTTGCTTCAGGTTGATTAATCATGATCCAGGTCAGTGTAAACAATGAAATTAAATCCATCGCCACACAAACATTGTTAAGCGATGCCTTGCAACACTGGGGTTATGGCGATAGCAAAATTGCTGTGGCGATTAACCAGGAATTTGTACCCCGCTCCACCTATTCCGAGCGCAGGCTTAATGCGAATGATCAAATCGACATAGTTCGCCCCGTGGGCGGAGGCTAATCCTATGAATAACGCAACATCAACTTCACCCGCGCGCGATTTTGTAATCTATGGCGAGCAATTTTCCAGTCGCTTTTTGTTGGGCACTGCACTTTACGCATCACCACAGTTAATGCGCGACGCCATAGTGCAATCGCGTTGCGAAATTGTAACCCTGGGTTTGCGCCGCCAAAACCCGGCAAATCGCGATGGCGAAGCAATTTGGCAATTCATCCAGGAAAGCGGTTGCCGCCTGCTCCCGAACACCGCAGGTTGCAAATCAGTAAAAGAAGCGGTGACGCTCGCTGAAATGTCGCGCGAAATTTTTAATACCGACTGGATTAAACTTGAAGTCGTCGGTGACGATTATAATTTGCAGCCAGATCCCTTTGGCTTGGTTGAAGCCTCGGAAACCTTAATCAAAAAAGGGTTTAAGGTCCTGCCTTATTGCACCGATGATTTAATTTTATGCAAGCGCCTGCTGGATGTCGGGTGCGAAATATTGATGCCCTGGGGCGCGCCTATTGGCACAGGCCAGGGATTATTAAATCGCTACAACCTGCGCAGCCTGCGCGAACGCATTAAAGATGTGCCCATGATTATTGACGCCGGCCTGGGCGCCCCCTCACAAGCTGCCGAAGCGATGGAAATGGGATTTGATGGCATATTGCTTAATACGGCAGTGGCTAAAGCCCATAACCCGCCCCTCATGGCAGAAGCGTTTGCCGATGCAATCGCAGCAGGCCGCAAGGCGTTCAAAGCCGGGTTAATGCAAAAACGCCAGACAGCAAGCCCAAGTACGCCGACAGTTGGGCAGCCGTTCTGGCACCAGCAATAATTATTTTTATGGCACCGGCGGCGATAAAAAGCCGCTGATTTGCTTTAAACCAGCCTTTAGTTTTTCTGCAATTGCCGGATTTTTACAATCACCGGACGCGATATAAATTTGCAACATATGTGTTAACCGATGCAAATGGAAATTCATTTCCTGTTGGCGTAAAAGCGCATCTTTCACCACGGCATTCATACTGACTCCACGCTCGCTCGCGATAGACTGCAAGGATTCCCGCAAATCTTCCTTAAATAAAAGGCTACCCTTGAACGTAGTCGCTATATGCAAAACCACGTTTTGCAAACTATGCAGCTTGCGATCACCGTGAATAAACCCGAGGCTGGTTAACAGGGAACTCAATGTGGCAAACCATTGCTGGAGATGGATATTTTGCTGCAACATTCGCTCCGCAAACTCAGGGACTTCACTGCCTTCCACCAGGTTATCCAGCGGCATTTCGCTGCGAAAAATCATCGTACTGACAATTTCGCAACCGCGATATAAATAAGCCGCGCGGTTTAACTCAAGCACGGGAATGACTTCTCGCCAACGGCGCCCGTAGGGTTTGAAACGGTTGTAATATATACCCACTATGCCATCAGCCAACCCGAGAATTTGCCCATGCAGGGATATTTCACTTTCTACTTTACCCTGGGGGTATCCTGTTCCATCACAACGTTCATGGTGCTCGTAGACTGCATTTAGTAATTCTACTGAAAACTGCGGCACCTCGCGCAAAATTTGCCGGGAAATATCTACGTGACCTTGCAGTGTGCACCACTCTTCCGCTGTTAATTCTTCCTCCTTGGCAATTAATTGCGGCGAAATATGCATCATGCCGAAATCATGGGTAATTGCAGCCCAGAAAACCATTTGGGTTTCCTCAATAGGCAAGCGCATTTCCTGTGCAATAAATATCGACCATAAACTCACGCTGAGGGTACGCTGGAATAATTTATTCATTTGCGCAGCCATAACCGTCAACCGCTGCTGGACAAGGGGAAAATGTTCCAGGTCCTTACTCACAGCATGCAATGATTCCAACGGATATTTACGTTCTTCCAGGGCCTGGAAAAATTCAGTATCACGAATGGTATTTACCATGTGTTGTAAAAATTCATCCCTATCCATTACGCGCTGTATTTGAACGCAACTCGACAAGGGTGCCGCCAGGGTCAGCGGCAAAACAGGGATAAGGGCTTTGGGAGTGATCAAATCCCCCACGGAGAAAATCAACTGGCCACTATTGGATAAAACATTTTTTGCAACAGTCACCGGGTTAGTCGCACATAATTGCGCGAGATAGAAATCATAAGCATCGAGCTGCAAAGGATTCCATGGAGATGAATCATTTTTCAGCAACCCATATGGCTGATCAGGTGACATAAAACCATCCGGCGGAACCAATGTTAAATTTAATTTATTGTTAATCCTGGCTAATGCAGCAGCATCCGCCACAACCATACGGTTACCAATCCGATAAGCAAGCTATAGCCAACCATGGATGCGGCAAAACGCGGCGCCAGGTTATGACTCATCGCCAATACACCGGCAGAAATCATGGCGGGCATAGCCGCTTCCAACACGACCACATGGGCTACAAGGCCATGGATATCAAACACCCACACACCCAGCCAGGCAAAGGCCGGGGATAAAACCAGAATGTAAAAAATCCCCAATAGCAACGGTAATAAATGTGCCGATTCCAATTTGAAGCGCCATTGCAGGCCAACAGCAACCATTACTACAGGCACAAGTGTAGATGAGATTCGCGCAAGCGCCTCCGCCAGCCAATCCGGATAAACAAAAAATCGTAAAAAGAATGCCAGGACCAGGGCGGCAAAAGACGGAAACATTAAAATGTTACGCAAAATCCGGGTTGCGGATGCGGCGTTCCCCGCATAGTGAGCCGCAAGCGCAATACCCAGGGTATTGAGCGCTATAAAAGTCCCCAGTTGGTCGTAAAGAATTGCGTAAGGAATTGCATCCGCACCGAGGTGAGCCTCTATTAAAGGGATACCAACAAAACCGGTATTTCCCAAAGGTACAAGGAGCATCAACGCCCCGGTAATTTCACGCGACCATCGCAACCGGCGCGCGGTAAAAAAAGTCAGGAGTGCGCTGAAAAACATTACAACCCAGGCGGAGACCACTGGAATCAAGGCTTGGTGGTTTAACGTCAGCTTTGGAATTTCCGCCAGGATCAATGCTGGCAAGGCCACGTAAATGACGTATCCATTTAAGGAGGCTGCCGCATTTTCCGGCAAGCGCTTGCTACGCTGGAACAACAAGCCCACTAACAGACAAATAATCACTACAACAATATTGGACATGGGCGAAATATTACGAAGTGGGAGACCTACCCAGTTTAGGCAATTTATAAACAATGGGAAATGGTGG
>CBFGOY010000049.1:0-26545 GCA_965650515.1 uncultured Cellvibrionaceae bacterium
CTTCGCTGGTTCCGTCAAGCAGCCGTTCCAGTTCGTCCTCGCTGGTTCCATCAAGCAGCCGCCCAAGCTCGTCTTCGCTGGCACCGAGCAGTGCATCAAGCTCAAGTGTTGCTACCGGCAGCGGTACGTTCCGCGTAAATGCCCAGGGTAACCTGACTAAAGACGGTCAATTGCTGCCGGCGCGTTGCGGTAACTGGTTCGGCCTGGAAGGGCGTCACGAGCCTTCCAATGATTCCACTAACCCAAGCGGTGCACCGATGGAGTTGTATGCCGGTAACATGTGGTGGGTGAATGACAGTAAAGGTTCAGGCCGTACCATCGACCAAACCATGAAGGAGCTGAAGGCCGCCGGTATTACCATGCTGCGTTTGCCAATCGCGCCGCAAACCCTGGATCCAAACGATCCGCAGGGCCAGGAACCCAATCTCAAAAACCATCAGTCCATACGTCAAACCAATGCCCGCCAGGCGCTGGAGGACTTCATCAAATTGGCAGACCAGAATGATATCCAGCTATTTATCGATATCCACTCCTGCTCCAACTACGTGGGTTGGCGTGCGGGTCGTATTGATGCGCGTCCACCCTATGTGGATAAAGACCGTGTTGGCTACGACTTCAAACGTGAGCAGTATTCCTGCGCCGCGACCGGCAACCCAAGCAGTGTGACCAAAATCCACGCCTACGACAAAGCCAAGTGGCTCGCTAGCATCAAGGAGATCGCCGGTTTGTCGGCAAAACTCGGTGTGGATAACCTGATCGGTATCGATATTTTCAACGAACCCTGGGATTACACCTGGGCTGAATGGAAATCCTTGTCGGAAGAGGCCTTCGCCGCGATTGACTCGGTTAACCCGAACATGTTGATTTTCGTTGAGGGTGTATCCGGTACCGCGGATAACCAGGACGGCACACCTGACACCAATGTCCAGGTCCCACATGGTAGCGAGCAGTTCAACCCTAACTGGGGTGAAAACCTGTTCGAAGCAGGTGATAACCCGATCAATATCCCGAAAGATCGCCTGGTATTCTCTCCGCACACCTATGGTCCGTCGGTGTTTGTGCAATCACATCACCTGGACCCAACCCAAACCGAATGTGCCGGCCTGGAAGCAGAAGAGGCCGCGGAACTGGATTGCCGTATCGTGATCAACCCGGAATTGGTTGAACAAGGTTGGGAAGAGCACTTCGGCTACTTGCGTGATCAGGGCTACGCCGTTTTGGTGGGCGAGTTCGGCGGCAATATGGATTGGCCGAACAAAACCAGCCAGTCTGACCGCACCATGTGGAGCCACATCACCACTAATGTGGATCAACAATGGCAGGTTGCTGCGGTGAATTACTTCAAGAAGAAGAATATCCACGGCTGCTACTGGTCAATGAACCCCGAATCTGCGGATACCTTTGGTTGGTACCTGACTCCCTGGGATCCGGTGAGTGCGAACGATAAGTGGGGCCAATGGACCACGCTTGATCCACGCAAAACCGAGTTGTTGAATAGCCTTTGGGGTCGTTAATCCTTAAATCGGGTTAGCGGGATTATCCAGAAAAACACCCGGGTCCGGGCAATCGGATCCGGGTGTTTTCTTATTCGCGGATAATCCCCGAGGATCGGGTCCCTTCAATTCGTTTTTGTAACTTACCGCACCGAATTATCAACCAATGCCGGTCACCATAGCGCGCGATAATAGCGCGGCTATGTTCCCCGATGGGGCTTAAGGAGTTACGGGTTGCGGTATCCAAATAACTTTCGTCCAAATAGCTTTCGTCCAAATAGTTTTCATCCAAAAAGCTTTCGCCTGGATATTCAGGGGCTGAGGGGAGTCGCTGTTTTATTAGTGGTTTTATATCACTTGGATTTACCCATGCTCGCCGGTGGTTATATCGGGGTGGATGTATTTTTTGTAATATCCGGTTACCTGATCACTGGCCACCTGATTGAATCGCTGGACTCCGGGCGGTTTACATTTGCTGATTTTTACGCCCGCCGTATTCGCCGCATCCTTCCGGCATCGTTATTTGTACTTTCTTGTACGATGGCCATGTCCTGCTGGCTGATGCCGCCGTTGCTCATCCCCAAAATATTAAAGGAATCCATTGCAACGGCGCTTTATGTCCCGAATGTGTATTACGCCAACCAACAAACAGATTACCTCGCCGAGACATCCCTTTCACCATTGCTGCACTATTGGTCCCTGGGGGTGGAGGAACAATTTTATTTTATCTGGCCGCTGCTGCTGTTTATCTGTTGGGGTTTATTGGGAAATAAAAAACATTTAATTACCGCTTTATTAATCATCCTGCTTGTTGCCTCCCTTATCGGTAACGTTTATCTAACCCATGCGAGCCAACCCTGGGCTTTTTTCCTGGTGTTTACGCGCGCATGGGAATTGGGGGCGGGTGGATTGTTGGCCTTTTTACTCAAGCAACAACATAGCTTCTTTAACAATCAACGTGCGCTTATTGCAACTGTCACCGGCTGGGGGGGCGCCGTAGTGTTGGGTTGCTGTGCGATTTTGTATAACGAGCATACTGCTTTTCCCGGCGTTGCGGCTGTGTTGCCCGTGCTCGGTGCCACACTGATGTTATTTGCCGGGGCGATAAGCGGCGCATCGTCATCACTCAACAAAATCCTCGCGTATCAACCACTGCAATATTTCGGCGCGATTTCCTATTCACTTTATCTTTGGCATTGGCCGGTAATTATTTTGGCGAAAGAAATGTGGCCGGATTTTTCCGGAATCCATGCAATGCTTATTTTATTTATGGTTTCTGTGTTCCTGGCGCGGTTAACGTATCGCTGTGTTGAGCAACCATTTCGCAACAAATCCAGCCGTTTCTATCTGCCTGCGGTACCGGCCCTGGTTGCCAGTGCAATAGGGGTTGTATCCATTTCCTTGGCCGCGGCGGTTTATGGTTACCAGGTTAAATCCATGAAATTGCATACGGAGCAGGTGGCGGTGGAATACGAGCCGCAAGTAAACCCTGTATTCACAGATTATGTACCCAAAAACCTGGTGCCGGACTTGCGCAACGTCAGCAAATCCGTATCCGCAATATATAACGATGGCTGCCATGACGATACACTTAGTGAGGCGGCTATCGGTTGTACCTTTGGGGATGTGAATGCTTCCAGGACCTTTGTCCTTTTTGGGGATTCGCACGCGGTGCAATGGTTTCCCGCCCTGGAAAAATACTCACGCGAACAGGGTATTCGCCTGATTACGTTTACCAAAAGCGCTTGCCCCGCCATTGATGTGAAAATCTTGCGGCAAGGCGTGGAGTACAGCAGTTGCCATGGGTGGCGTAAGAAGGCCATTGAAAAAATCAACCGGTTAATCCCCGAGGCGGTTATTGTTTCAAATTTCCACCGGACAAAAACGCAAATAATTGCTGGAGATACATTGGGTGAATGGGGCAACGGCCTGAAGCGGTTATTTGCATCTATGCCTGCAACCGTGAAAACAGTTGTTATCAACGATACTCCCGGCTTTGCCCGCACGCCTGCACTTTGCCTATCCAAAAATTTACACAATGCCCATGCTTGCGTGCAACCCAAAGGCCAACTGCTGGATTCCGAACTGGCAGCGCTGGAAGAAAAAATTACGCGCGAAAGTAACGGATATTATGTAGATATGAATAATTACCTATGCACCCCAAAGGATTGCGGCCCCATCATCGGCAATTTATTAGTTTATCGGGACCGACACCATATCACCGCCGATTTCAGCCAAAAATTATCGAATGCCCTCGGCGATGCTATAAAAAATAAATTGCGGTCCAGGCTCGCAAAAAACCATTAACCTGTATAAAACAATCCATAATCCAGCTATTTTTAGCAGGTGCGAAATAATCCGTAGCCATAGCCCCTGGCCATAGTTTGTAGCCATAGTTTGTCACCATAGGTTGCTTGCCCTCCCACAATCCGTTCAAGGAGAACCCACACAGTGTTGCCACTTTTCCGCATCAAAGGTTTTTTGCCTTACCTGCTGGTGTTGTTTGTTAATGCGTTTATCGACCTGGGCCATAAGATCGTTATCCAGAATACCGTGTTCAAAATTTACGATGGCAATACCCAGGTGATTCTAACGGCGCTGGTTAACGCGCTTATTCTTCTCCCCTTTATTTTGCTGTTCTCCCCCGCCGGATTTATCTCCGATAAATATCCCAAGCATAAGGTGATGCAATACAGCGCATGGGCTGAACTGGTTGCCGTTTCGGTTATTGTGTTTGCTTACTACCAGGGCTGGTTCTGGCTTGCGTTTGTAATGACCTTTATCCTGGGAATCCAGGCCGCCATATATTCACCGGCAAAGTACGGGTACATCCGCGAATTGGTGGGGGATTTACATCTCGCCGGTGCTAATGGAATCGTGCAGGCGTTAACGATTATTTCCATCCTCGGCAGTACCTTTGTATTTTCCGCGCTCTTTGAATTCCTTTTGAAGGATGTAGCCATTACCGATGCTAATTCAATCATTTCGCATATTGCTCCACTGGGGTGGGCCTTGGTCGCTTTTACGTTGGTTGAATTGTGGATGGCCTATCAATTGCCGGATCGGCACAGTGAAAGCGAAAAGCAATCCCGACGTTTTGTAATCAAAAGCTATTTAACCGGGGCGTACCTTGCACAAAATTTAAAAACTATCGCCGCTAAACGCGAAATCTGGTTATCCATTATTGGCCTAACGATGTTTTGGGTAATTTCCCAAGCGGTGCTGGCCTCGTTTCCGGCATTTGCAAAAGAGGTATTGCATGAAACCAATACGTTAGTGATCCAGGGGATTCTCGCCTGTACCGGAATCGGCATTGTGATTGGTTCTTTAATCGCCGGCAAACTTTCCAAAAACTATATTGAATTGGGTTTAATTCCCATCGGTGCCCTGGGTTTTGCATTGCTGCTTGGTTTGTTACCGGCGCTGGATTCGCGGGTGCTAATGGGTATGACATTTATGGGAGTGGGAGTATTGGGCGGAGTATTTATTATTCCGCTCAACGCCCTGATTCAATACCACGCCAAAGCCGATGAATTGGGCACAGTGCTCGCCGGTAACAATTGGGTCCAAAACATTGGAATGATCGCCTTCTTGGGATTAACAATGCTGTTGGCAAGTATTGGCCTTTCAAGCCCGCAAATATTCGGGTTATTAATGCTGATTGCATTAGCCGGCGCGGCCTTCACTGTGTACGAGCTGCCCCATTCATTGACACGGATTGCGGCGGCGGCGCTGGTGCAAGGTAAATATAAAATCAATGTGGTGGGGTTTGATCACCTGCCAAAAACCGGCGGGGCATTACTGCTGGGTAACCATATCAGTTGGATTGATTGGGCGATGGTGCAAATTGCCTGTCCGCGCCCGGTACGTTTTGTAATGCTCCGTTCCATTTACGAGCAATGGTATTTAAAACCCATCCTCAAATTTTTTGGCGTGATTCCGATTAGCAGCGGACAAAGCAAGGAAGCATTGCAAAAAATTAATGAATTATTAAAGGCGGGAGAAGTGGTTTGCCTGTTTCCGGAGGGAGCAATTAGTCGCACCGGCGCGCTCGGTTTGTTTCACACAGGCTACGAACGCGTGGTTGAAGGTGTGACGGGTGTAATTGTGCCTTTCTATTTGCATGGTTTGTGGGGCAGCCGCTTATCGCGGGCGCGGAGCGATAAATTACGCAAAAATACCGCGCGCGGATTGCGGCGCGAAGTTGTGATTACCTTTGGCCTCCCGTTGCCCATGGAAACCAAAGCCGAACAGTTAAAGCAAAAAGTATTTGAACTTTCATTCGATGCCTGGGAACACCAGAGCCGCGAGTTCGATCCCATCCCGCTTGCTTACATACGTTCGGCTAAAGAACACCTGGGCGCAACCTGCGTCATCGATACGAACGGTACGGAATTAAGCAATGCCAAAATGCTGGCAGTGATTACCGCTTTTGCGCAACAAATGCGTAAACTGGATTGCGAACAAAATGTCGCGATCCTTTTACCGGCAAGCAGCGCTGCAACCATCGCCAACCTTGCGGTGATGTTAAATGGCCAGGCGGCAGTGAATTTGAATTTCACTACCAGTATCGCAGCAGTCCAGGCCGGTATTCATAATGCGGCAATTAAAACGGTTTTTACTTCGGAAAAATTTATTGAAAAATTGAAGGGACGCGGTATGGATACCGATGCAATGTTGCGCGGTTTGCATATTGTGTACCTGGAAAATTTAAAGGAGCAACTTTCCAAATGGATGCTGGCCCTGGGGTTTATCGGCGCCCATTTATTGCCTGCTGATGTCTTTTATCATGTGTTTGGTTGTAAGGTGAGTATCAACGACCCTGCGGCAATTTTATTCTCCAGCGGCAGTGAGGGAACGCCCAAGGGTATAGTGTTAAGCCATCGAAATTTTATTGCTAATATCAAGCAAATCAGCGACGTGCTTAAAACCCGTGATGACGATGTGGTAATGGGTTGTTTGCCACCGTTCCATTCATTTGGTTTAACGGTAACGACGCTCCTCCCGCTTATTGAAGGTATCCCCGTGGTTTGCCATCCGGACCCGACGGACGTGGTAAATATTGCCAAGGCCATTTCACGCCATCGCGTAACGGTGATGTGTGCAACCGCCACTTTCTTGCGGTTATATTGCAAAAATAAAAAAGTGCAGCCACTGATGCTGGATCCTTTGCGGATTGTGGTTGCGGGTGCAGAGAAACTTGCGCCGGAAGTGCGCGAGGAATTCCAGCAGCGCTTCAATAAAATTATTTACGAAGGTTACGGCGCAACGGAAACCACACCGGTCGCCAGCGTCAATATCCCGGATCAATTGGACCCTAACGATTGGCACGTTCAAGTGGGCAATAAACTCGGTACGGTTGGCCTTCCATTGCCCGGTTGTTCGTTCCGTGTTGTGGACCCTGCCAGCTTGCAAGCGCTGCCCATGGGTGAAGACGGTTTGATTTTAATTTCCGGTACGCAAGTAATGCTTGGGTATTTAAACGATGAGGAAAAAACCAGGTCCGTCATTGTCGATCTGGATGGCCGTCGCTGGTACAAAACGGGAGACAAGGGCCATGTGGATGCTGACGGGTTTCTCACCATTGTTGATCGCTATTCACGTTTCGCCAAACTCGGCGGGGAAATGATCAGCCTGGGTGCGGTCGAACAGGAAATTAAAAAGGTAATTACCGAACCCGATGTTGAGTGGGTGGCATTGAATATTCCCGACGAGAAGAAAGGCGAACAGATTGTATTGCTCATCACGATTGCCATTGACGCCAGTGAACTGCGCCAGCGATTGTTGGCCATTAATTGCAATCCACTGATGATTCCGACACAGGTATTCGTCTGCGAATCAATTCCAAAGCTGGGCAGTGGCAAAACTGACTTCAGTTCGGCCAAGCAGTTAGCATTGGGCTTGGCGGTATAATTGCCATGATTTATACAGGGCTGTGTAATGTTTATCACATCCATGGCTCAACGTTGGCCTATCAATATTTAGGTGGGAACCGGAGCTGATTGTCGCGGGTGGATGCTTTGTTAAATGATGACATTGATATGGCGGTGCTTTTTAATGTAGTCATAAGCGGCCTGGATTTTCTTGAAGCGCTCGGTCGCCGCATTGATTAAATCCGGCGGCATTCCCTGGCCCACCAATTTGTCGGGGTGGAATTGGCTTACCAGTTTTTGGTAAGCCTTTTTAATCTCCTTGTCGGAGGCTTCCCGTGTCACACCCAATGCATCATAAGCTTCATATAGATCGGGTTGAGTGTGTTTTTGTTGGCGGTAATAATTCTCCTTGCCGGTATTGTTTTTTTTCTGTTCCGTCCCAGGCTGATCACCATTTTTTTTCCAGGTATTTTCTCCGTTGGTTTTTTGTTGTGGCGGAGGTGAAGTAAATTCATCCTGGGCGGAGATCATTCGCAACAGATGGTCAAATATGATGCTCTTATAACCCAACTCGGTAGCCACCTTTTGTACGACATTCATTTCTTTCTTGACTAATAATCCATCCGTCCTGGCCATGCTGATGAGATAGACCAGCAAAATTTGTACAAGGTTTGGCGTAGCTGTTTTTCCGAATTCCTTTAATACCTGGTTGATATTAAATTGCGGGCTGGTGCCTGCCCGGAATAAATGCTTGGCTTCGCGTTTGCACTTTTCAGAGAGGTCCATTTTTTCCATATAGGTTTCAATTCGCTTGATTTCATTGCGGTTAATAAACCCGTCGCAATTAGCAATATGCCCCAATAAACTAAAAACGGTATTAAAAAAAGATTCGCGAATCGTTTGAAGTTTATTTGCTGCCATGGAATCACCTAGTCCTTCAATCGTTTCGGAAAAATGGCCCGGAAGATTTTATGTTTGAAAGCGTTATGGCGTAATAGTTCTGTGCGACCCATTGGTGGCACCTGGAATAGCCCGGGCTGATTTAAAAAACTTAATTGCTTTCTGCCAGCAAAATATCGGGCACTGAACTGGATCGAGTTCCTGCTTTTGGCGGGTTGTCCGCGCCGCGATAGGTAAACACCAACGAATATTTTGTGTTTCCGGTAGTATTGCGTCCTGCTGCGTGGAATAAATTACTGTGGAATAACAATAGGTCTCCCTGGTTTAACGGGACTGGAATGGCTTGGGCTAGCAGTTCTTCGTTATCCTGTAAATCTGTGCGCAGGAATTGCAACCCATCCAACTGTGTGGATTCAATTTTTAACAGGTGTGAACCGGGAATCACTAACAGGCAGCCATTTTCCGGCAACTCATTTCCCAAGGCGAGCCACGCCGAAACCAATGCGGGGCGTGCAAAATTCCAGTAGCGACTGTCGCGGTGCCAGCCGGTGCGGCTGGAGTAGTCAGGGTGCTTGGTCATAATGCAATTGTGATGGCATTGGGACAGATACACACCAGGTCCTAACAACGATTGCAATGAGGTGCGCAGCCTGGCGGTAGTTGCCCAGTCTGCCAGCAGCGGGTCGCGACCGTAGGCGCCTAGCAAGCGTCGCGCTGTTTTGCCGCCTTCAGCATCCCGTGAGCGGGGTGCGCCGGGGTATTGGGTATCTGCTTCGTATTCAATCGGTGCCTGGTGTCGTTGCAATTGATCCCGTGCAAAACCGATCACGTACTCGCAGAATCCCGCAGATTCAAAGCGCGGGAGAACCAGGTAACCGTTACCGGTAAAACTTTGGATTTGATCGCGGGATAACATGGGGATGACCTGTGACGGCTCGCCGATACATAACACCAGTGTTGTGTTTTTCTGTCGGCTTGGAGTTGTAAATATCTATCGGTAACACGTTCAGTTTTTTGTACGTTATTGGGTTCGCCTCGTTTTAAATGCGACCAACAATCCGGATGTGGCAATAATTACCATACCCAGGATTCCCAGGCCATCGGGGACCGTATCAAAAATTATCCAGCCCAGAAGCCCAGCCCACAACAATTGCAAATAGGTCATGGGGGCGAGTACCGATGCTGGCGCATGGCGATAGGCGAGGGTAAACAGGTAATGGCCCAATCCGCCGAACGCGCCCATGCAAAGAAATAAAATGATTTCGGTGTTGGTGGGTGCCTTGTTTTCCCAGAACCATGGCAAGGCGAGGCCGAATACTATTGTGCCAACCAATGCGGTATAGAACAGCAGGGTAATGGCTGTTTCGGTACTGGCCAGCAACCGCGACAATACCTGGTAAGCCGCATTTGCGGCCGCGGCACCTAGCGCGAATAAAATTCCCCACACATCCAACCCGCTTCCCGGGCGGGCAATCAACAATACCCCGACAAAACCGGTAACCACTGCGGCCCACCCCAGGGTGCCGATCTGTTCGCCTAACAACGAGCTGGCGAATAAGGCAATAAGTGTTGGGGCGAGGAAATTAATGGCGGTGGTCTCTGCCAGCGGCATTTTTTGCAGGGCTAAACCTATGCAAAGTGATGCCACTGTCAAAATCGCAGCACGCAATATCACCAGGCCGGTGCGCTGGGTTTGGATAAGCCGGGCAGAATGCCGCGGTGCCAGGATCACTAACATCAGGGCGCAATGGACTATGTAGCGCATGGCCACAACCGTAGGGACGTTGTAATGGGTAGCCAGGTATTTGGTGGTGCTATCCATACAGGCAAATAGCAACAAGCCTGTGGCCGCGAGGATAAAACCTTTCAATACATTAACCGGCAGGACATTAACGGACAGGGCGGTGCGAGGGGCGGGGTCGTTCATCGAGGTATCCAGTCTTTGCGCCAAAATCGTCAGGCGACAGGCTCACAGCATAAATTAACCATAGCCGCTCGTGCGACCCCTAACGGTGGATACCGGTAAAAAAACGCACCATCAGTTCGGGATGATGGTCGTATTTTTGTCGTGCGCGAATGCAAAAAAAGGGGCCCATGGCCCCTTAAATCGATTTTGCTAATAGCCAGGTTAGAACTTAATCGTGCCCTGGACCGCGATACTTTCGGGACGCTCATAGAACGCGTAATAACCTGAACCTGTGCCCCGGGTTACGGTTGAAGCCACGGGCAGGCCGTTAGCGTAGGAAACAATGGATTCATCGGTCAGGTTCTTGCCGATCAATGCCAATTCCCACATCTCATCGCTCCCGCTTAATGCAATGCGAGCATTGATTTTGGTATAGCTGTCCTGTTTAAAGCGCGGGTCAAGCGACGGTGTCGTCAGGTACTCGTCGCTGTAAATAACATCCAGGGTGTTTACCAGTTTTAAGCCATTACTGAAATTAATCGTGTAATCAAAACCGATATTGCCCTGATATTCAGGGGTAAATTCACGGCGTTGGCCGGTTGCGTCACACACGCCATCGCCTGCAACGCCAATGTTATCGGTCTGGCCAAAATAACATTGTGAAGTCGGGAAATCGGTGTATTCAAAATCGATATACGCCGCCCCACCGCGCGCAAGCAGGTTATCGGTAATTGCCCAGCGGCCATCCACCTCTAGACCCTGTACCACCGCTTTACCGGCGTTGGTGACGTTAAAGCTTAAGCTGCCGTCGAATTGGCTGGTTTGCATATCCTCAAACTCGGAGCGGAAGATCGCAGCATTGATTTCGGCGGCACCATCCCCCAACACAAACTTGCCACCCAGCTCGTAGTTTTTAACCTGCTCCTCTTCAAATTCCCATGTGCCCTGGATGCTGGGGTAAACACCGCCAAGGCTATTGGGTGCCGCATTGGAGCGCACGTCAAAACCGCCGGATTTAAAACCGGTGGTGAAACTGGCGTACAACATGTCAGTGCTATTCAAATCATGCTGGAAGGTAACCAGAGGGGTAAATGCAGACTCATCCCGATCCCCTTTAACGGAGTGCGGGTCAACTTTAAATTGACTCCAGATAATGTTGTAGGGATCAGTGGGCGTACCCTCAGGCAGGATTATGCCGGTATTGCTTACATGGTACTGGATGCGACTGGCTTCCTTTTGTTCGGCGGTGTAGCGGGCGCCGAGGATCAATCGCGATAAGTCACTGAAATTCCAGGTAACTTGCGCAAAGATCGCAGCGAGGTCGGTATCCTGTTCAAAATTCCGCTGGGTTGATGCGTCGCGCAGCAAGTTAGCTGCGGTTGCCCCAAGTAATGGGGTGAATGCGGTGGCGATAAAACTATCGCCCGGCACGCGCACGGAATCATGGAAATCCAGCGAACTGCTCTGGAAGAAAAGTCCCCCCAGGTAACTAAGGGTTTCATCTTCCGGTGAGGTGATGCGCAGTTCCTGGCTCACCTGGCTGTAGTCCTCATCCGACAGGATGTTGAAGCCGGATGCGCCGGTAAAATCACAATCACACAACTCATCGTAGGTGTAGGCGTTATAACCGGTCACCGATGTCAGGGTGTGCTCACCAATGTCACGCGCTATCGTCAGGGTTACGTTTTCGGTGTCGTTATAGCTGTAATCCCCGTTTGATTGGCGTTTCCAATCGTGGGTGGTATCGAGCAAATACTTGCCCTGGGTAAAAAAGCCCAGTGCACGGGCATAGGGTGTTGCGTTGCCGGTCGAGTCAGGAAGTTCAATCGGCTTCACAACTTCAATATTCCGGCCATCGCTATCGAAAGAGCCGTCTTCCACCTTTAAGGTAATGTCCCATAAATCGCTTGGCTGCCATTGCAGCGTTGCGCGAACCACACGGTTTTTATCGCCCGATTCGTCGCGTTGCAAGGTGGTATTTTCCATAAAGCCATCAATGCTGCTATCGAGGATAGCCAGGCGACCGCCCACGGTATCGCTGATAGGGCCGGAGAGCACCAGGCGTATGTCTTGCTCACCATGCTCAGGCTCGTACAGCGCAGTTAACTTTGCCTCAAGCTCATCGCCAGGTTTGGCGGTAGTGATGCTGATGGCACCCGCGGTGGAGTTCTTGCCGAAAATGATACTTTGCGGTCCGCGCAATACTTCTATGCGCTCGATATCAAGGAACGGTGCCCTCGCCAATTGGGCGCGACCATAATGCACACCATCAACAAATTGGGCGGCGGATTGTTCAAAGCCCTGGTTGACACCGGAACTAATACCGCGAATGGCGATATTGGTACCGATACCGGTTTGGGTCATATTAAAACTGGGGATGTAATCGGCAATGCGTTCAATGCTGGTTATCCCTGAATCCTCAATTTTTTCATTGCTTAGCGCATTTACCGAAATGGGGACATCGCGCAAACTTTGTACGCGTTTTTGCGCTGTGACCAGGATTTCTTCCAATGCCGGGCTGTCATCTTGTGCCAGGGCAGGGAGGGTTGGTGCCAAGGCAATAGCCATTGCCAGCATGTTGAGTGTGCGTACTTTCACGTGTGCATCTCCTGAGCTTTTATTGTGAATGTTGAGCGTGAAGTCTATTTTCCCTATAGAGGAGCAATAAATATTCACTAATTAATAGCCTAAGGCATAAAAAATACCAGTTAGTGGCCTATTTTGCCTCTTTGATGGAATAAGGTTGATACTTTTAGTGATTTGAATCACAAAAAATTCCGCAGTTGTCGCTTAATGAAACTTGCGGAGTTGCTATCCGGCGCGTATGGTGCCGGTTCGGAGTCGGCTCGGCAGTCGCTCCGGTGTTAACTGGGCGCTTCTATCCAAGTGGCATCCGGTGCATCGGGGAGGAAAGTCCGGGCTCCATAGGGCAGAGCGCCAGGTAACGCCTGGGGGGTGTGAGCCCACGGAAAGTGCAACAGAAAGCAAACCGCCTACGTTCAAGGTGCCTCGGCAAACCAGAACCGGTAAGGGTGAAAAGGTGCGGTAAGAGCGCACCGCGCAACTGGTAACAGGCTGTGGCTAGGTAAACCCCGCTCGGAGCAAGACCAAATAGGCCCTCAATGATGCGGCCCGTATCGAGGGCGGGTAGGTCGCTTGAGGTTGATGGCGACATCAATCCCAGATGAATGATTGCCCACGACAGAACCCGGCTTACAGGCCGACTCCGACATACCGTAAAGTCTGAGCTGGTAGGGGTGTTTCCCCCTCCTGCCTGGATTGCTACAAAAAATGCTACAAACGCTGCTACAAAAGCGCTCTAACGGGTATTACTATTTCCGTTGGGCGTGTCCTCCCGTAATCAGGAAACTCCTCGGAAAGCGGGAAATAATCCCTTGGTATAGCTTGGAAATTTGGGCCTTGGCCGGGCTATTTGCTTACCAGGAGGCGAGAGCCTCCCGGCGGCGTCCATGTGTTATTGATTCTTTGTAAGTGTCGTATAGCTGGTGATCAAGTTGCGGTAATCAGGGATATGGTTTGAAAACAGCGTGCCCAAACCTTCCACATCATTCCGCCAATCGCGGTGTAGCTCACATGCCGTCCCAAACCAGGTCATCAATTGTGCCCCGGCTTGGGACATGCGATCCCATGCGGCGTCACGAGTAATCGGATTAAAGGTGCCTGACGCATCAGTCACAACAAACACTTCAAACCCTTCCTCCAATGCCGAAAGAACCGGAAAGGAAACGCAAACTTCGGTCACAACACCGGCGACAATTAATTGTTTCTTGCCCGTCGCCTTAACTGCCGCAACAAAATCCTGGTTATCCCAGGCATTGATTTGCCCTGGCCGGGCAATGAAGGGAGCATCCGGGAATAATGCTTTCAACTCCGGAACCAATGGCCCATTAGGCCCGTTTTCAAAACTGGTCGTCAAAATCGTTGGTAGATTAAAGTACTTTGCAAGATCAGCCAAAGCCAGGACATTGTTTTTGAACTTGTCAGGTTCAATATCGCGCACCAGGGACAACAACCCTGCTTGATGGTCAACCAACAGCACGGCTGCATTGTTTTTGTCTAACCGATTGTATTTAAAGCTCATATTGTCCTCCAAATCCTAATGATACTGATGAAAAAGCAGGCAGTAGGCTGCCCGTAATGTTTTACATACTCCCGAATTGACCGCTCTGAAGGTCATCGAAAGCCTGTAAAATTTCAGCCCGCGTGTTCATCACAAATGGGCCATGTCCAACAATGGGTTCATCCAGCGGTTCGCCACTGAGAACCAAAAGCAAGCTTTCCTGCTCCGCATGAATTTGCACGCGCCCTTCCTCGCGATCCAGCAAAATCAAGTGGGCGTCTCCAACAGGTGGGATATTGTTGATACTCACCGCGCCTTCCAGAACAATGATCGCGCTGGTCCACCCCTTGGACAGGTTTAGCCACTCACGATCCCCTGCCGACAGGCGTAAATCGGCGACAATTAACGGGCTGAATGTTTTTGCCGGGCCGGTGTGTCCGGCGAGTTGACCGGCAATGACCCTTAAGCTGCCGGAGCCGCTACTTAATGCGACCTCCGGAATCCTATCCCTGGTAATTTCCTGGTATCCGGGCGGGGTCATCTTGTCTTTGGCAGGCAAATTGACCCAAAGCTGGACCATGTGCAGTTCGCCTCCCTTCCGGGAGAATTCGGGAGAATGGAACTCTTCGTGGAGGATTCCGGCTCCCGCTGTCATCCATTGCACGTCACCCGGGCCGATTACCCCGCTATTGCCCGCAGAATCGCGGTGCGCCACTTCCCCTTGGTAAACGAGCGTGACAGTTTCAAATCCTCTGTGGGGATGCTCGCCTACCCCCCGGGAGCGGCCATCTGCGGGAAAATTCATGGGTCCGGCATAATCCAGCAACAGGAAAGGACTCAATTGATCGGCAGCCTGTTGGTAGGAAAACAAATTCCGGACAGGAAAACCATTCCCCACCCAATGGGACTCTGTTGCTTTTATCACTGCGTTAATTTGTTTCACAATCACCTCCGTTATTCATGTCATTAATGTTACCTTTGGAACATTATTTGAGTAGAGTGCATAAATGACCATCACAGTCCCATAGGTAGGACAATGACATGCAGGATCTTAATGACCTTTATTACTTCGTCGAATCGATTGAGCATGGGGGATTTGCACCAGCCAGCAGGGCAATAGGTATCCCCAAATCCAAATTGAGCCGGCGTATTGCGGAATTGGAAGAAAGGCTGGATACAAAATTGATCTACAGATCCACGCGCTCGTTTCATTTAACGGAAATTGGGAAAACCTATTACCAACACTGCAAAGCGATGCTAATCGAGGCTGAAGCCGCCCAGGAAGCTGTCGATACGCTCAGGTCTGAACCCCAGGGAACCATTCGGTTGACCTGTCCCATTGCGCTCTTGCACGCGCATATTGGACACATGCTGGGGGAGTTTATGGCGCGATACCCAAAAGTATGTATCCACCTGGAGGCCTCTAACCGTCGGGTTGATGTGATAGCGGAAGGTATTGATGTTGCGATTCGAGTCCGTCGTCCACCTATTGAAAATAGCGAACTCGCCATGCGTGTGCTATCCGAGCGTACCCTCAGCTTAGTAGCGAGCCCGCAAATGGTGGAGGAGCGCGGTATGCCGGGACACCTAATCGACCTTTGTAAATGGCCGAGCCTCGGGCTTGGGGAGCCACAGCATGCATTTGAATGGGTCTGGACATCCCCGGGCGGGGAAACAGTCAGGGTTCCATTTAATCCGAGGTTTGTCTGTACCGATATGGTCGCGCTGCGTAACTCGGCGTTAGCGAGCGTAGGTATCGTACAGCTACCTACCTTAATGGTGACGGAGCAACTGAAAGACGGAAGCCTCATCAAACTTCTGGATGGCTGGACCGCGCCGCCTGAAATTATCCATGTTGTTTTTCCATCGCGGCGGGGCTTGCTCCCGTCAGTAAGGGCTTTGATTGATTTTCTCGCAGAAAGCTATGGAAGCTTTGATGAAAAATGATAGTTTCCCTGTTGACAGGGTGCCGCCAATGCTTTCCTTTGGGGATCGTAAAATAATTAATTCCTCTGCGAGTATTGCCACAAAGTTCCCCGCTACGGTAGGCTGCACTTTCTTGAAATACCAAGGCTCCCCAAGGCGAGTCTCCCACCTGCGCGTTAATACATCTGTTTTTGGTTTCATAGACCGAAATTTTCTATAACTCCCCATATTCACTGCAAAATAATTTGAAACTTAATGTTTTACATTAAGTTTGGATTCTATTTGTTTGATTTTCCTCTTTAAGTGGGTTTTTGAGTGATCCCCGAACGGGTATTTGCCACCCTGTTTGCCGATTTTTCCTGCTTTTTCCCGTGAAATCATGCGTATTTTCGTGCCTATTCCCTTGACTTTGCTTAACCCCCATTTATAGTGAGCATCGTGGGAAAAAGTGGGTAATTGTGGATTTTTGTGGAAATTAATTCCTCCAAACGGTGAAAAGTGTTTACAGGCAGTCATTCCATCAGCATGGACCCGAAGGGTCGCATGGCGATACCGGCGCGCATTCGCGATTCGCTGGTTGCGTCCGGTGCTGGCCGGATTTGGGTTACTGCCCACATGTATGAACGCTGTTTACTCGTTTACTCCGAACCTGAATGGGAGCCGGTGTTGGCAAAAGTTCAGGCTTTACCTGCGGGCAATGAGCAGGTTCGCAAAATCCAGCGCCGGTTTATGGGCCAGGCGGTGAACCTGGAATTGGATGCGAACGGCCGTGTTCTTGTGCCGCCCACACTGCGCGAATTCGCGCACCTGGATAAAAAGCTGATGCTGGTTGGTTTGGGCAATAAATTGGAGCTGTGGAACGAAGACAGTTGGAATGCCCTCATGGACCAATCCGCGGATGGCGATATGCCAGCCGAATTACAAAATCTTTCTTTCTAGGTAGCCGCGTGTCTGATTCACAACACATCACCGTGCTCTTGCATGAGGCGGTAGCAGCGCTGGTTACTGATACCTCGGGTTTTTATGTGGATGGTACCTTCGGGCGCGGCGGCCATAGTGGTTTGATCCTGCAAGCCCTGGCGAAGGATGGTCGGTTGTTAGGGATTGATAAAGACCTGGCTGCGATAGCAACAGCGAATGCGCGTTTTGGCGGTGACAGTCGTTTTGAGGTCGCGCACGGCTCTTTCGCTGAATTGGCCGGTTTGGTTTCAGGCCGTGGCCAAAATGGCAGGGTAGCCGGCGTGTTACTGGATTTAGGGGTTTCTTCCCCGCAATTGGATGAGGCCGAGCGCGGATTCAGCTTCATGCAGGATGGCCCGTTGGATATGCGCATGGACCAGACCCGTGGCCAGAGTGCGGCCGACTGGATAAATACTGCGAGTGAGGAGGATATCGCGTGGGTACTAAAGGAATATGGCGAAGAACGTTTTGCCAGGCGCATGGCTCGCGCGATTGTGGATGAGCGCCAAAAGACACCATTTACCCGCACCAAACACTTGGCAGAGGTGATTAAAGGGGCCAATCCGGCCTGGGAAAAAGGCAAGCATCCGGCAACCCGCGCGTTCCAGGCGATACGGATCCAGGTAAATAACGAATTGGGTGATTTGGATTCGGTTCTCCAGCAGGCGCTTGAGGTATTGGCACCTGGTGGTCGTTTGGTGGTGATCAGCTTTCACTCCCTGGAAGATCGTGTGGTGAAGCGCTTTATCCGTCGCCAGGAGCAAGGTGATCCAATTCCCAAAGGATTGCCCGTGCGCGAGAACCAATTAAATAAACGTATGCGTTCGCTGGGTAAGGCAATCAAGGCGAGCGATGACGAGGTGAATGCAAATGTAAGATCGCGTAGCGCAGTAATGCGTGTCGCGGAAAAATTATAAATCCCGGTTTTGTTAGACCCGAAACACAAAAAGAAACATTAAAAGATCAACCCGAACAAACTGATAAACCCCAGGGATTCCATGAATAGAAACTATCCATCACAGCAACAACCGCTCTCACCCGGGGTGATAGCGGTGATTGCGTTTTTATGGGTGGCAACTATTGTGTCGGCACTGGGGGTGGTCGCAACAACCCAGGTCGTGCGCCGCGATGTGAACACCCTGGAAACCTTGCGGCGTGAAGCGGCGCAATTGCAAGTGCAATGGGGACAATACTTGCTTGAGCAAAGCACCTGGGCCGCATACAGCCGTGTGGAAAATGCGGCAATTTCAGAACTGAATATGATGGCTCCGACGCCGGAAGATATTGTGATGATCTCCGGTAATAAAATTGTCGGTGAAAAAGGCAAGGCAATTGCGCCTGCGGCGGGTGGACAATGAAGCGTACGCCTGAACAGCCCCCTCGTACGGATGTTATCCGCCCACAACGTAATTCTGCGTTCGAACCACGCAAAGCCCGCGCTGTTCCGCAACCTAAACACAAACCATTAAAGGTTGCGCGTTGGCGCTTTTACAGTGTCGGGGTCGTGCTGGTAATCCTTGTCGTCGTGTTGGTCGGGCATGTCGCCAGCTTGCAAGTATTACCCAACGCCGACAAAGGTTATGAGTTCCTCCAGGACCAGGGTGAATCGCGTACCCTGCGGACGGAAACCATCCCGGCATATCGCGGCGTTATTACTGATCGCAATGGCGATCCACTTGCGGTAAGTACCCCTGTTTCCACGCTGTGGGCCAATCCCAAAATTTTATTGCAGGCACCGCATCGGTGGGCAGAACTCGCGCAGGCGCTTAATCAAAATAAAGCGGAATTGGAGGTGCGCCTCGCACGTTACGGCACCAAGGAGTTTATGTACTTGCAGCGCCAATTGTCCCCTGATGCCGCGCAGGCGATCCTTGCGCTGGATATTCCCGGCGTTTACGAGCAAGTTGAATATCACCGTTATTATCCCGCCGGCGAAGTGGCCGCCCATTTGGTGGGGATGACCGACGTGGATGATCGCGGTCAGGAAGGTATGGAATTGGCCTATGATGCCTGGCTCACGGGTGAAAACGGTGCGAAGGAAGTTTTAAAAGATTTGCGCGGCCGTATAGTAAAGGAATTGCGCTTGGTAAAGGCGGCGCGGCCAGGACAAAACCTGACGCTCAGTATTGATTTGCGCTTGCAATATCTCGCGCATCGCGAATTAAAAAAAGCCGTGGAAGAAAGTGGGGCCATTGCCGGCTCCATCGTTATTCTGGATGTGCTTACCGGCGAAGTGCTGGCGATGTCCAATTTGCCATCCTACAACCCCAATGATCGTGCACGTGCGCGCGGTGCCGGTTTGCGTAATCGCGCAATTACCGATTTATATGAGCCGGGTTCTACGGTAAAACCCTGGGTGGTCCTTGCTGCGCTCGAGAGTGGAAAATTTAAACCGGAAGATATCATCGACACCAATCCCGGTTATTTCATGGTAGGTAGCAAGCCCATTAAAGATCATCGTAATTACGGTGCAATGGATTTAGCGATGGCAATTGCCAAATCATCCAACATTGCCATGACCAAAATTTCCTTTGCGTTGGATACGAATACGGTGCGCGACATGTTTGCACGCCTCGGTGGCGGTCAACCGGTAGGGACCGGCTTCCCCGGCGAAGGCACCGGCAATGTTCCGGTGTTAAAACCGCTGCAAAAGATCGAACGGGCAAACATTTCTTATGGTTACGCGATGACGATGACACCGCTGCAAGTGGTGCAAGCTTATGGCGTGATTGCATCGGGCGGAATCAAGCGTCCGGTATCGTTATTGCGGGTAGATACACCGCCGGAAGGCCAGCGCATCATCGAAAAACAATACGCCGAACAAGTAAAGGAAATGCTCAAACGCGTAGTGACCGCGGAAGGTACGGGCTCGCGCGCGAAAGCTATTTCCTATTCGGTCGCGGGTAAAACCGGCACCGCGTACAAAGCTGCCAACGGTCGCTACTCCCAGGCGCAAATGGCTTCGTTTATCGGCATGGCGCCGGTTGAGAATCCACGCATTGTCGCCATGGTCGTTATTGATGAGCCCAAGGGCTCCGGGATATATGCCAACGGTGGTTGGGTCGCGGCACCCGCGTTTTCCAAAGTCGCAGAAGATGCGTTGCGCATGCTGCAAGTGACACCGGATAACATCGGCAAACCGGAAGAAGCCGCACCTATAGTTGCAGAGCCGTCAACAAAAGCACCGGTAAAGCCGGCGGTGACACAAACAGCAAACAATGGGAGGTCAGACAGCTAATGGCCACCCATTTCCAGCATCGTTCCGTTGCATTGGCAAATTTACTGCCGGACATCGACTTGCAAAATGCCGCTGATATCCTGGTGCACAATTTATGTCTGGATTCCCGCCAGGTAAACGCGGGGGCTGCATTTATCGCGCTGGTTGGAATTAAAACGGATGGCCGCAATTTTATTGCCAAGGCAATTGAGTCGGGAGCGGCGGCAATTTTGGTTGAGGCCGACCAAAGCTGGCAGGGCATCGATTGGCTGGGCAAGGTGCCGGTTATTGCGGTAGAAAATTTGCCGGCGCGCGTCAGTGAAATAGCCGGGCGCTTTTACGCTGATCCCAGTAAAAAAACGTCATTGATCGGCATCACGGGTACCAACGGTAAAACCACTTGCACCTTATTGGTTGCGCAGTTAATGGCGGGGTTGCGGCAAAAGGCCGGTGTAATAGGTACGATTGGATACGGTTTGGTAGATTCAAGCTCTGTGGCACCGGTCTCACAACAATTAAGCTCGCTGGTGTCCACCGGGTTAACAACACCTGACCCAATTGCATTGCAGCGTATCCTTGCTGAATTGGTGAATACGGGTGCAAGTGCAATTGCTATTGAAGTCTCTTCCCACAGTTTGCAACAAAACCGTGTCGCAGGTTTGCAGTTTTCCCAGGCTGTGTTTACTAACCTCACGCAAGATCATCTGGATTACCACGGCGATCTAATCAGTTACGGTAACGCCAAGGCGCAGTTATTGTCCGCCGCTGGATTAAAGGCCGCGATCATAAATATTGACGACGATTGGGCTAAAGGCCTGGCGAGCAAGGCTTCCGCCGGAATAAAAATCATCCGCTATTCCACCCACAGCCCGGCAGATATTTATGCGCAGGATATCGAGTTGCTCGCGAGCGGCCTACGTGCGCAGATCATTTCTCCCTGGGGTAATGCGAAAATCCAGTCGCCTTTGTTGGGCAAATTCAACCTAAGCAACTTGCTTGCCGCCATCGCCTGTGTATGTGACCAGGGTTACAGGCTGGAGCAATTATTACCGTTAATAGAAAAGCTCGAGCCTGCGCCGGGGCGCATGCAATTAGTGGTGGTAGATCAATCGATCCAGGACATTCAGGTGATTGTGGATTACGCCCACACGCCGGATGCGTTGGAAAATACATTGAATGCAATTCACCAACACAAACCGGGCCGCGTATGGACAGTGTTCGGTTGCGGCGGTGACCGCGATAAAGGCAAGCGTCCGCAAATGGGGCGAATCGCAGAGCGTTTAAGCGATTATGTGATAGTTACCAATGATAACCCTCGCTCGGAGGACCCGGCGGCAATTGCGGCTGAAATTGTGCGCGGTATGCTTCATCCCAATGGGTGCCTGGTGATTGCGGATCGCGCCCAGGCAATTGATTTTGCGGTGCAGCAAGCTAAAGCGGGCGACATTATTTTGGTTGCCGGCAAGGGCCATGAGGATTACCAAATCTTCGCCAACCAAACAACACCATTCAGCGACAGCAAGTACGCGCGGTTATCGTTACAACGCCGCATTGCGAAACGCGAAAGCCAGGAAAACAGTTTATCAAAAGGGGCTCAATCATGATCAAGCCTCTTACATTAAAAGGGGTTGAGGATTTTATCCTGGCGCAAACCTTATCGCGCCCACTCAAGGTGCAACGCCATGGCGATGCCGAATTTACCTTGGTCAACTCCGATACGCGCAGCTTGAATGCAGGTGAATTGTTTGTAGCGATTCGCGGTGAGCGCTTTGACCCGCATCAATTTATTGAGCAGGCGGCAGCAAAAAATCCATGCGCGCTGGTGGTCGAGGAATATTTTCCGCACATTACATTGCCGCAATTGGTCGTGAGTGATTCGGTGCTGGCGCTCGGGCAGATTGCCGCGCTTAATCGCAGTTTATTTGCCGGTAAGGTAATCGGGATTACCGGTAGCAGTGGCAAGACAACAGTAAAAACCATGGTGGCCAGCATCCTTGCTGGGTGCGGTAATACGCATGCTACCAAAGGCAATCTCAATAACCATATCGGCGTGCCCTTTACCCTGTTGCAATTAACCGCGCAACATCAATTTGCTGTTATCGAAATGGGAGCAAGCGGCCCTGGTGAAATTGGCTATTTGTGTTCCCTCGCCAGGCCGCAAATTACCATGATTAATAATGTAATGCCTGCGCACATTGAAGGTTTTGGTTCCATTGAGGGCGTTGCACAAGCCAAAGGTGAAATCTACGAATCCCTTGGCCAAAATGAGACAGCAATAATTAATTTGGATGATCGGTTTGCATCTTCGTGGTTGGAAAAATTGCACGCACCCAGGGTTATTTCTGTCAGTTTGGATAACAGCGAAGCAAATTTCCACGCAAGTAACATCGAACTGAACGAGGCCAATCTTGCTTTTGAAATTCACGCCTATGGCCAAGCAGTTACCGTTACTTTAAATGCGCAGGGCGAACACAGTGTGCGCAATGCATTGATGGCCGCTGCCTGCGCATCCGCTGCGGGTGCCAGCTTGCAACAGGTCCAGGCCGGGCTTGCAAACTTTGCTCCTGTGGCGGGCCGCATGAGCAAACACACAGGTGTCAACCAGGTGCAAATTATTGATGATAGCTACAACGCCAATCCTGGTTCCGTGCGCGCGGCTATTGATGTGCTTGCGCAGCAGTCATATGGAATCCTGGTGTTGGGGGACCTTGCTGAGCTGGGGCCGGATGCTATCCGCTTGCACGGAGAGTTAGGTGATTACGCCCGCCTCAAAAAATTGCCGCATATTTTTACCCTCGGTAACTTGAGCCAACATGCATGCCATCATTTTGGTGAAGGTGCGCAACATTTTATTGATCGGGCCAGTTTGGTTGCCCATTTAAAAACCATCGCAAGGCCCGACATGACTTTATTAATCAAAGGCTCGCGTAGCTCCAAAATGGATTTGGTGGTGAGTGAGCTTTGCAACCCCTTGGGAGATTCACACTAATGCTGTATTGGTTGTCAGAATATTTACAAGAATACCTGCGCAGCTTTGCAGTGTTCCAATATTTAACGGTGCGCGCGATTTTTGGCGTGCTTACCGCATTGGGTTTTTCATTGTTACTTGGGCCCTGGTTCATTCGGCGATTAACAGAATTGCGCATCGGCCAGGCTGTTCGTACCGACGGCCCGCAAACCCATCTCACCAAATCCGGCACGCCTACTATGGGCGGCGCATTAATTTTATCGGCAATTTTTTTCAGCACGTTATTGTGGTCAAACTTATCCAATCGTTATGTGTGGGTGGTGTTAATTGTCACCGCGATTTTTGGCGCGGTCGGTTGGGTAGATGACTATCGCAAGGTGGCCAAGCGTGACCCTAAGGGTTTGCCCGCCCGTTGGAAATATTTCTGGCAATCCGTCGCCGGTTTGGGTGCGGCAATTTTCTTATACATGACGGCGCAATATCCCACGGAAACGCAATTGTTTATTCCGTTCTTCAAAAATGTCGCACTCAATATGGGGCTGTTTTATATCGTCTTCACCTACTTCGTTATTGTCGGCACCAGTAACGCCGTCAACCTGACCGATGGGCTGGATGGCCTGGCCATTATGCCGACAGTCATGGTGGCTGGCGCTTTGGCATTAATTGCTTATCTCGCCGGGCATTCGCAATTTTCCGAATATTTGAATATCGCCTACATCCCCGGTGCCGGCGAACTGGTTGTGTTTTGTTGCGCACTGGTTGGGGCAGGCTTGGGATTTTTGTGGTTTAACACGTATCCCGCACAGGTATTTATGGGCGACGTGGGTGCGCTTGCACTGGGTGCGGCGCTTGGATTAATCGCGGTGATTGTTCGCCACGAGTTTGTGCTTTTTATTATGGGCGGTATTTTCGTATTGGAAACCGTATCGGTTATTTTGCAAGTGGCCTCGTTCAAATTAACCGGGCGTCGCATTTTCCGTATGGCGCCCATTCATCACCATTTTGAATTGAAAGGCTGGCCGGAGCCACGTGTCATTGTGCGTTTCTGGATTATTACATTGGTATTGGTATTGATTGGCCTGGCGACGTTAAAACTGCGCTAATTGTTAACACTTTAAATCGAGAAATTAGTTGTGTCACAGATGATTGCCACCAATAAAATTAAAGCTGTAATCGGTACCGGTATTACCGGTTTGTCGGTTGCGCGCTTTTTGGCGGCCAGGCAAGAAGCATTTATAGTATTGGATACGCGCACCAATCCCCCTAACCTGGAAAATGTGCAACAGGAATTTCCCAATATCACTATTGAATGCGGTGAATTGAATCCAGAAACATTGCTCGCGTGTGATGAAATTATTGTAAGCCCCGGCGTTGCCATGGCGACTCCTGCTATTGAGCAAGCAAAAAATGCGGGCATTCCGGTAGTGGGCGACATTGAATTATTTGTGCGCCATGCCAAGGCACCGATAATTGCCATCACGGGCTCCAACGCAAAAAGTACCGTGACCACCCTTGTCGGTGAAATGGCAAAGGCCGCGGGTATTCGTGTGGCTGTTGGTGGCAATTTGGGTACGCCCGCGCTGGATTTATTAAATGATGCGGTTGAGCTTTATGTGATGGAGCTTTCCAGTTTCCAATTGGAAACCGTTACCAAACTTAACGCGAAAGTCGCTACGATTTTGAACATCAGTGCTGATCATCTGGATCGTTACGATAGTCTGCGCGCTTATATCCTTGCCAAGCTGCGTATTTATTTCGGCGCAGAACATATAGTGGTGAACCGCAAAGACGTATTGACTCACCCCCCGTTTGCCGCTGGCGTAAAACCCATTTATTTTGGTGGCAATGCCGATTTTGGCAGTTTCGGTTTGATCAAGGAAAACGGCCAGGAATTCCTTGCAAAAAACCTTACCCCGTTAATGCCGGCGAGTGAATTAAAAATCCGCGGTCGCCACAATGTGGATAATGCCCTTGCTGCCCTGGCATTGGGTGACGCGGCAGGCATTCCGATGGATGCTATGTTAGACACGCTTAAGCAATTTAAAGGGTTAAAACACCGTTGCGAATTTGTAGCTGACAAAAACGGCATTGAATTCTATAACGATTCAAAAGGCACAAACATAGGTGCGACACTTGCTGCGATCCAGGGACTGGCGCGCGACCCGCAACAATTAATTATCATTCTTGGCGGTGAAGGCAAAGGGCAGGACTTCACTGAATTAGCTCCCACATTAAAAGCGATTAATAGCCAGGTGATCCTGATTGGACGCGATGCGCCTATTATCGAGCAAGCATTAGCCCAGGCGACCAAAATTACGCACGCTGACAGCATGCCGGACGCAGTGAGCAAAGCGTTTCAAATCGCCCATCACGGTGACGCGGTTTTGTTATCACCCGCTTGTGCGAGTTTTGATATGTTTAAAAATTACGAAGATCGCGGTGAAAAATTCTGTGCGGCTGTACAGGAGTTAACGGCATCATGATCAGAACTGCCACGCCTTTTAACCAATTACCATTAAGCGCACGGATCGACTGGACCTTGTTGTGCCTGTGGTTTGCGCTTATGTCTATTGGGTTAATCATGGTGGCTTCCGCATCGGTTTCATTTGCTGCGCTAACCTATGACGACGCATGGTTTTTTGCCAAGCGTCACGCCATTTATATGGTGATGGGGATTTTCCTCGCGATATTTGTTGTTACTGTGCCCATGAGCGTGTGGCAACGTTACTCGGGTCACTTCTTATTGATCACCTTATTCTTGCTCGTTGTTGTGTTGATTCCTGGCATCGGAAAGAAAGTTAATGGTAGCCAGCGGTGGTTCAGTTTAGGCGTGATATCTATACAGGTGTCCGAAATTGCCAAATTTTGCGCGGTAGTTTTCTTCGCCAGTTTTTTTGCGCGGCGTTATCAGGAATTGCATTTTGGATGGCAGGGGTTTCTAAAACCGCTGTTGGTTGTCGGTGTGTTTGTTGGTTTGCTTTTGCTTGAACCGGATTTCGGTAGTTCTGTGGTGTTGTGCGCAACGGTATTCGCGATGATGTTTATTGCCGGTGTGCGCATGATGCACTTCCTCCTATTAATAGTAATCGGTGTGGGTGGTTTGGCATCGGTGGCCATTTTATCGCCCTACCGTATGCAGCGCTTGATTACCTTTTTAGATCCATGGGCAGATCAATTCAATACCGGATACCAATTGACGCAATCACTCATTGGTTTTGGTC
>CBFGOY010000050.1:0-25804 GCA_965650515.1 uncultured Cellvibrionaceae bacterium
GCGAGTGGTTTGGTTTGGGGTTGGGAAACAGTTTGCAAAAATTATTCTTTTTGCCGGAAGCGCATACCGATTTTATTTTTGCCATTATCGCGGAAGAGTTTGGGTTGATCGGCGCGGTGATGTTATTGGGCTTGTTCGCCGCGCTGATTATGCGCATTTTTAAACTGGCCAAACAAAACCTGGCGGCAGGTAAAATGTTTGCTGCCCTGGCAACGTTTGGTATAGCGATACTTTTTTCGTTCCAGGTTTTTATCAATATGGGCGTTTCTTCAGGATTATTGCCCACCAAGGGACTGACCTTGCCATTTATCAGTTACGGCGGCAGTAGCCTGTTAATGTGCTGTGTGCTTATGGCATTTGTGATGCGTGTGCAATGGGAGCTGGCGGTGTATGTTCCAGAGGTTCCTGAAGCAACCAAAGTAACCCGCACACGCTTGGTGGAGGCTGCTGTATGACCCGTCCCCTGGTTATTTTAGTGATGGCTGGTGGCACCGGCGGGCATGTATTCCCGGCGTTGGCAGTAGCGGATGAATTGCGCGCACGCGGTCATAATATTCATTGGTTGGGCACGGCGCGTGGTATTGAAGCACGTTTGATTCCGGCGGCGAATATTCCGCTTCATTTGATTAAAGTGGAAGGGGTGCGCGGGCGCGGTGTTACCGGTTTATTCAAGGCCCCATTTTTAATCAGCTATGCATTAGGGCAGGCGCTCAAATTAATTCGTAGCGTTAATCCGGATGTAGTGGTTGGCTTTGGCGGGTTTGCGTCCGGTCCCGGTGGTATGGCTGCAAAAATATTGGGCAAACCGTTAGTGATCCACGAACAAAATGCGGTAGCTGGTACCACCAATCGCATGCTTGCCAAAGTGGCGACTAAAGTGCTTGCCGCATTTCCAAGCGCCTTTGCCAACCCGCTGAATGAATCGGTCCAGGTCGTGGGCAACCCGGTTCGCAATAGTATTCATAACCTGGCAACGATTTCAGTGCGTTACCGGGAGCGTACCGAAAAAAATTCCCCCATGCAGTTACTGGTATTAGGTGGCAGCCTGGGCGCGAAAGCAATCAACGAATTAATTCCCGAAGCAATCGCACAGTTACCGCTGGAGTTGCGTCCGCAAATTTGGCACCAGACCGGAAAAAATCACGCAGACGCTACGACGGTTCTATATAAGCAATATCAAGTACGGGCGAAGGTAGATGCTTTTATTGAAGACATGGCCGCCGCTTACGCATGGGCAGATATGGTTATTTGCCGCGCGGGCGCGCTCACAGTTTCTGAATTAATGGCTGCCGGTGTTGCTTCGGTATTAATTCCATTACCCAGCGCAATTGACGATCACCAGACCTACAACGCTAAACACCTGAGCGATGTAGGCGCGGGGATTTCATTAGTGCAAAAAGAATTGACGGCCGCCAAGTTGGCGGGGCTGTTATTAACTGAATTAGCTGACCGCCAGCATTTGGTATCTATGGCGGAAAAAGCGCAGCAATTAGCCAAGCCTTTTGCGGCGGCGCAAGTTGCAGGAATATGTGAGGAGGTTGCCCATGGATAATTCTACGCAGAAATCCATAGGACATTTTTGTGTACCTGAAATGCGCCGTATTCGCCGCATTCATTTTATCGGTATCGGCGGTGCGGGTATGAGCGGCATTGCTGAAGTCTTGTTAAACCAGGGATATGAAATTTCCGGTTCGGATATCAAGGCATCCGGCGTCACTGAACGGTTGCAAAATAAAGGTGCACAAATATTTATCGGACATGCGGCTGAAAATGTACGCGGTGCGGATGTGGTAGTAAATTCCAGCGCTGTAAATGCGCAAAATCCGGAAATGTTGGGCGCGCGGGAATTACGTATTCCAATTGTGCGCCGCGCGGAAATGCTGGGTGAGTTAATGCGTTATCGCCACGGTATTGCTGTCGCGGGAACCCATGGCAAAACTACAACCACCAGTTTGCTGGCTTCTATTTTGGCAGCCGCGAAACTTGACCCTACTTTTATCATCGGTGGCTTGGTTAATAGCACCGGCACCAATGCGCAGTTAGGCGCAAGCCGTTATCTGGTGGCAGAGGCGGATGAGAGCGATGCATCGTTTTTACACTTGCAACCCATGGTGGCCATTGTCACCAATATCGATGCCGACCATATGGAAACCTATGGCGGCGATTTTTCAAAATTGAAAAAAACGTTTATCGAATTTTTGCACAACCTTCCATTTTATGGGCTGGCGGTCTTGTGCGGCGAAGATCCGGTAATCCGCGACATAATCCCCGATGTTGCTCGACCCATTTTGACGTATGGTTTTGGTGAACATTGTGATTATCGCGCAGTCAATATCAAGCAAGAGAAAATGCATTCCGAGTTTGATGTAATTCGCCCGGGGTTTGCTGAGCCATTGCATATTCGCATAAATATTCCCGGCATCCATAACGTATTAAATGCAACAGCCGTCATTGCGGTCGCCACCGATGAAGGCATTAGCGGTGAGGCCATCCGGCAGGGTTTGGAAAATTTCCAGGGTGTTGGGCGTCGTTTCCAGGTGTACGGTAATTTTCCGATCGGCGCGGGCGACGCAATGCTGGTGGACGATTATGGCCATCACCCGCGCGAAGTTGCTGCGGTTATCAAAGCGGTGCGCGATGGTTGGCCAGGGCGTCGGCTAGTCATGATTTATCAGCCGCACAGATATACGCGTACCCGCGATCTCTATGAAGATTTTGTCGAGGTACTTTCAACAGTTGATGCACTGGTCATGCTGGAGGTCTACAGCGCGGGCGAAGATTACATTCCCGGTGCCGACAGCCGCCACTTGTGTCGCAGCATTCGCGCCCGCGGTGTGATTGAGCCAATTTTTATTGAAACCGTCGATGGTGTTCCGGGAATTATTAAAGATCTGGTACGTGCAGGTGACATAGTGATCACCCAGGGCGCAGGTAATGTCGGTGTGCTTTCACCGGAGTTGGCAAAGCGCCAATTGCGTTAGAGGTTAGAAAAAATGCAAGCAGTAAAACTGCCGGTTGATCCGGCACTGAAACAGCAAATCGGTCGCGTCGGTGTACTTTATGGCGGGTTTTCCGCCGAGCGCGAAATTTCGTTGCAAAGTGGTGCGGCGGTTATTGCCGCCTTGCAGGAAGCCGGTATTGATCATGTGGCTATTGATGTAAGTGAAAATATCATTGCCGATATCCAGGCGGCACAAATTGATCGAGCATTTTTAATATTGCATGGCCCCGGTGGGGAAGATGGCCGCATTCAAGCCTTGCTGGAATTTTTAAATATTCCCTACACCGGCAGTGATGTGCAGTCATCGGCACTGGCGATGGATAAATTGCGTACCAAATATTTATGGACCGGTTTAAGCGTAAACAGTCCTATTAAATTACCAACACCGGAGTTCGCACTACTCACGCAGGATTCAGATTTTGCATCGACGCTTGCAAAACTAGGTGGCGAGGCAATGGTAAAGCCAGCGAATGAGGGCTCAAGCATCGGTATGTCGCGGGTTAAAACCGCCAGTGAGCTGGAAGCCGCCTTTAAAACTGCTGCGCAATATCAAGGCAGTGTATTGGTTGAACGTTTAATTATAGGCGCTGAATATACGGTGGGGATTCTGGATGATGAAGCGTTGCCAGCTATCAAGCTTGAAACCCATCACAGTTTCTACGATTACGATGCAAAATATATCGCGGACGACACGCGCTACTTATGCCCCTGCGGTCTATCAGCAGAAAAAGAACAGGAATTAAAAAAACTTGCACTGGATGCCTTTAATGCATTGGGCTGTCGCGGTTGGGGGCGGGTAGATGTAATGGCGGATGCGCAACAAAATTTTTATTTGCTGGAAGTAAACACCGCACCCGGTATGACCAGCCATAGCCTGGTACCTATGGCGGCAAAAGCAGTGAACCTTTCATTTGCAGAATTGGTGCTTACCGTATTGCGTGCAAGCCTCAAGGTAAAAGCGTAATTTGTCATGCGCGATTTTAAACCGGGCCAGGAGCGTATTGAACCAAGGATTGGCGCCGATCCGTTAATGGATGGGGTTCCGAAACCGCGTCGCCGTGCGGCGGTAATGGCGGATACGGTGCCCGGAAATGATTCGCGCAATGAAAAAAATGCTCAACCGGACTCGCGTATAACAAGGGATGTGTTAATGGAGGAGCCGGCGCCTCGTTACAGCGCTGGCGATATGCCAGTAGCGCGGACGGAACCAGCCACAAGAAGGGCGCGCGGTTATACAAAAGTATCTCCGCAGGGGCGGGGAGACCGTGCGGACAATACAAAGGGTAAACACAAAGGACAGAAAACCGGGTTTGCGTGGAATTTTTCCTGGCTGAATCGTCGCTTTGCGGCAGGTGTAATGGTAGTTGTATTGGGTGCAGGTATTTATTGGGCAAGTGAACCTGTTGCAAAGATATTTGAGCGACCCATTAAAAGCGTAGTGGTGGAGGGAGAGTTTCAGCTGATCTCCAAGCAGCGCGCTACCGAGTTAATTGGCAATGAAATTGATGGTGATTTTCTACAACTGGATTTAATGGAGCTAAAGGAAGCGCTTCTTAGTGATCCCTGGGTGGAAAAGGTAACTTTGAATCGCCGCTGGCCGGATACATTGGTCGTAAAAATTATTGAGCAAAAACCGATTGCGCGGTGGGGTGATGGTTTTTTGAATCAGCGTGGAGAAATTATTCGCGTCGAGGAAGCCGGGCCACTTTCGGGGCTTCCCTGGTTGCAGGGAAATGAAGCCGATGCAATTGAAATTTTGCAACAGTACCAGGATTTATCCCAGATTTTGCGTTCGCGTGGATTGGATGTACTGGAGTTAAAGTGCGATAACAAAAAATCCTGGCGATTAACGGTAAAAAATCACGTAGAAATTGCAATTGGACGTGATCAAGTGATGGAAAAAATTCGCAGATTTGTTACTGTATATGATGCGCACTTAAGCAGTGTTTGGTCGGATGTAAAAGCGATAGACGTAAGATATACCAACGGTGTTGCAGTGCGTTGGGTTGCTGATTCAGCGATGGCAAAAAAATACATAAAAAGTCCGTTGCAAGTTGGTGTCCCCGCTCCTGCGAATTCCGTTAGTCCACAGGTCCATTAAGTTTTTTATAAATGCCAGTTGCATGGAAATTGGCTGATAACTGGTAAATGAGGTTTTTGAATGGCAAACGCTAGTGACAACAAAATGATTGTAGGCCTGGATATAGGCACATCCAAGGTTGTGGCTATCGTTGGCGCTATTACTCCTGAAGGCCAGTTGGAAATCGTCGGTATCGGTTCCCATCGCTCCAACGGTTTGAAGAAAGGTGTGGTGGTGAATATTGAATCGACCGTTTTATCGATTCAACGCGCAATTGAAGAGGCCGAATTAATGGCCGGTTGCCAGATTCATTCGGTGTATGCGGGTATTGCCGGGAGCCACATTCGCAGTTTGAATTCCCACGGTATCGTGGCGATTCGTGATCGCGAGGTGTTTCCCCAGGATTTGGAGCGCGTAATTGATGCTGCGCAAGCGGTGGCCATTCCCGCAGACCAGAAAATCCTGCACATTTTGCCGCAGGAATTCCTGATCGATGATCAGGATGGTGTGAAAGAACCCTTGGGAATGTCCGGTGTGCGCCTGGAAGCCAAGGTGCATTTGGTTACTTGCGCAGTCAATGCGGCACAAAACATTGAAAAATGTATTCGCCGTTGCGGTTTGGAAGTTGAAGATATCATTCTCGAACAATTGGCATCCAGTTACTCCGTGTTGACTGATGATGAAAAAGAATTAGGTGTGTGTGTAGTGGATATCGGTGGCGGCACTACTGATATCGCCATTTTTAAAGACGGTGCAATTCGCCACACCGGGGTAATTCCGATTGCGGGTGACCAGGTTACGAACGACATCGCCATGGCGTTGCGCACGCCTACACCGAATGCAGAAGAAATCAAGATCAAATACGCCTGCGCGCTGGCCAAGTTAACCAGCCCGGATGAAACGATCAAAGTGCCAAGTGTTGGCGATCGCCAACCGCGGGATTTATCCCGTCAGGCACTGGCGGAAGTTGTAGAGCCGCGTTACGACGAATTATTCACACTGGTGCAAGCCGAACTGCGCCGTAGTGGTTATGAGGATTTGATTGCCGCGGGCATTGTTTTGACTGGCGGCACCTCAAAAATGGAAGGTGTCATCGAATTAGCGGAAGAGATTTTCCACATGCCGGTGCGTTTGGGAACCCCGCAAAATATTCGCGGCCTTTCCGACATAGTGAATAACCCGATTTACTCGACGGGTGTTGGTTTGCTGATTTACGCCATGAAACAGCAACAGGGCGGCGGTCGTGCAGTTGCCGGTACCAAAGAGTCGCAAGGTTCTATTTTTAGTAAAATTAAAAAGATGTTCCAGAGCAACTTCTAATGGATGCAATTGCTTCATTGGAAATTAAATTTTCGCAAATTGCTTAATGATTTTTTAAAGGGCAATTTGTCTCGATCACAGATTGAATCAAAGGAAACAAAGGGGTGTGGCCATGTTTGAACTCGTTGATAGCGTTCATCAAAACGCGGTAATTAAAGTGATTGGTGTGGGCGGCGGCGGCGGTAATGCGGTCAAACACATGATTGCCAGCAAAATCGAAGGCGTTGAATTTATTTGCGCCAATACCGATGCGCAGGCGCTAAAAGATATTGATGCCCGTACTGTATTGCAGTTGGGCAATTCCATGACTAAAGGTCTTGGCGCTGGCGCAAACCCGGAAGTGGGGCGTCAGGCTGCGATGGAGGATCGTGAACGTATCGCCGAAACATTGCGCGGTGCGGATATGGTTTTTATCGCTGCGGGTATGGGCGGCGGAACCGGGACCGGCGCTGCCCCGGTAGTGGCCGAAGTTGCACGTGACCTGGGTATTCTCACCGTTGCTGTAGTGACCAAGCCATTTCCGTTTGAGGGCCGCAAGCGCATGACCATTGCGGATGCCGGTATCAAGGAATTGAGTGAGCGCGTTGATTCGCTGATTACCATTCCAAACGAAAAGTTGTTATCGGTACTGGGAAAATCCACCAGTTTGCTTGATGCATTCAAAGCGGCAAACAACGTCCTGCTCGGTGCAGTGCAAGGTATTGCTGATCTGATTATCCGCCCGGGTATGATCAATGTGGATTTTGCAGACGTAAGAACGGTTATGTCGGAAATGGGCATGGCGATGATGGGTACCGGCAGGTCTACTGGTGAAAACCGCGCACGTGAAGCGGCCGAAGCGGCGATCCGCAGCCCGTTATTAGAAGACGTAAACCTGCAAGGCGCGCGCGGGATATTGGTCAATATCACCGCGGGTATTGATTTATCACTGGGTGAATACTCTGAAGTGGGCAGCATTATCGAAGAGTTTGCTTCCGGTGATGCGACCGTTGTGGTTGGTACCGTAATCGATCCGGAGTTGACCAATGAATTGCGCGTAACTGTGGTTGCTACCGGCCTGGGTGTCGCGGCTAAAAATACTGCTTCGCCTAAGGAAGGCAAACCAGCGCCAACCAAGGTAATCGACAATACCAGTCGCCGTTCGGTGGATTACGCAATAGAGCGCCCCGCCCAGTTACGCGCAAACGCCCATTCTTCAGGTGCCGCTGCGCTGGCTGCCCCCTTGGGTGAAAAAGAATTGGAATATCTGGATATTCCGGCGTTCCTGCGCCGTCAGGCGGATTAATTAAGTATTGGCTATGGCAGGTATTGCCGGTTTCAACTGGTGGATACCTGTCACCCCAGGTAACATGCCCAAGTGATTAGAGGAAGCGGATATTCCGTTTCCGTTATTCAGCGTCAATTAATGGGTGGTTTTTAAACTATTGATTAATGATGCAGGCTAAAACTCACTGCGGGTGAAAAAATGATTAGACAGCGAACCTTAAAAAGCTCGATACGCACCACAGGTGTTGGCTTGCATACTGGAGACAAAATCCAGTTAACCCTCAAGCCTGCCCCTGTTGACAGCGGTATTGTGTTTCGCCGAGTGGATTTGAATCCTCCGGTGGAGATTAAGGCTACTGCGAAAAATGTAGGGGAAACCACGCTTTCTACTTGCCTGATAAAAGACGATGTCAGGGTTTCAACCGTTGAACACTTGATGTCTGCATTTGCCGGGTTGGGTATAGATAACGCGATAGTCGAACTGAATGCGCCCGAAATTCCGATCATGGATGGCAGCGCCGGACCCTTTGTATTCCTGATTCAATCTGCCGGCGTCCAGGAACAAGACGCGCCCAAGAAGTTTGTCCGTATCAAGAAAGAGGTGACATTGAAAGACGGCGATAAAATCGCCAGCTTTCTTCCCTTTGATGGCTTCAAGGTGTCTTTCTCCATCGAGTTCGATCACCCTGTGTTTAAGGATCGCCGTCCGCAAACCGAGCTGGATTTCTCCAGTTCATCGTTTGTGACCGATATTAGCCGCGCCAGGACCTTTGGCTTTATGCATGAGATCGAGTATCTCCGCTCCAAAGGTTTGGCCCGTGGTGGCAGCATGGATAATGCGATTGTCGTTGACCAATACAAAATCCTTAATGAGGACGGATTGCGTTTTGAGGATGAGTTTGTAAAGCACAAAGTGTTGGATGCCATCGGCGATTTATATATGTTGGGTAATAGTTTGCTATGCGAATACCGCGCCCATAAGTCCGGACATTCATTAAATAATCGAGCCTTGCGGCTGTTGTTGGAGCAGCCGGATGCCTGGGAAATTGTCACTTTTGAGGAAAATCAACCATCGCCGATAACCTACCTTGAGCCTATAGCTGCTGCCTGATGATGTTTATCGCCCTCTTTAAACTGTGAACGGGGCGATGAATTTCCACTTGTTAAATCCTTCCCATCTGTGCGATATTTCGGTTTCGCGCACTTACGCGCCTATGCAAGTAGTATCCGCACGGTCTTTTCGCCCTTGCGAAATTCATGTAACTGCTTGTTTTAAAACACTTTTAGCTCTTATTAATAATTCAAAGTGTTTTAAACAAATGTAATTGTTTACTAGTGAGTCGAACTTTTAGCAGGAACTTTAGCTACAACACTTGTTGTTACAAGTTTTTTTATCCTTAAAAAAGTAGATTTCCAAATGAAAATTATTATCGTCAACAAAAATCACGCACAGGCACGCAGTTTTACCTTGGGTGGGTGGACCCGCGCATTGCTGTCTGTTTGTCTTTTAGGTATTCCGACCTTTGTTGGCGCTTGGGGTTATAGCTGGTTGGTATCTGAAGAGCGCGATGGCTTTTTCAATGCTGACCAAGCCTGGATGGATATTCTGTCTGCCCGCGAATCGGAAATTGAGCAGGAACGTGAAGCTTCGGAGGCACAACTCGCAGCCCTCACCAGTAAGTTGGGCGAGTTGCAGGCAAGGTTAATGCGTCTTGATGCATTGGGAGAAAAGCTGACTTCGGCAGCTAACCTTGAACAGGGGGAATTTGATTTTAGCCAGGCCCCCGCTTTCGGTGGACCTTCACAATCTACTCCCGAAACTACCTATACCGCTCCGGATTTCTTTGTGGCGATTGACCAGCTTTCCGAGCAAATCGACAGTCGCGAACAACAACTCAATACCATTGATGCCTTACTCGCTAAACGCAGTCTGACTGAAGAGACCTCTGTTTCCGGTTCACCGGTTGCCAATTCATTCATTTCCTCTCGCTTTGGTTATCGCAAAGACCCGTTTACCGGTAAAACCGAATTCCATGCCGGTTTGGATTTCACCGCTCGTCAGGGCAGCAAAGTTAGCAGCGTCGCTGCCGGCATTGTTAACTGGGCTGGCCGCCATCCGGAATATGGCAATATGGTGGAAATTAAACATAGCGATGGTTTAGTCACTCGCTATGCGCATAACACATCAAATCTTGTCAAAGCCGGTGATGTTGTAAAAAAAGGGCAGGTGATTGCCCTGTCCGGATCGACCGGAAGATCAACGGCGCCACATGTCCACTTTGAGGTGTACAAAAACGGACGTGTGGTAGATCCAGCTGCCTATATTCGCCGCACCAATCGCTAACTACCTTTCTCTTCGCTGATGGCATGATTTGACTCTTGCTTTAGTCAGCACCTTCCTATTTACTTGCCAGCCACTTTTCATGGCCATCACATTATTTTGTTGTGTGCTGCGCAATTTCGTTCGGATTTTGGAATTATCACGGTATATAAAATGATCGGTAAGTTAATCAAGGCAGTATTTGGTTCAAAGAATGAGCGCGAATTGAAGCGCATGAATAAAGTGGTTGTACGCATAAATGCACTTGAACCGGATATGCAAAAACTCAGCGATGAGCAGCTTAAAGGCAAAACTGCCGAGTTTCGCGAACGCTTCCAAAAAGGTGAGACTTTGGATCAACTTTTACCTGAGGCTTTTGCAACCGTACGGGAAGCGGGTCGCCGTGTACTCGGAATGCGCCATTTCGATGTGCAATTGATCGGGGGTATGACCTTGCATGAAGGTCGTATCGCTGAAATGCGTACCGGTGAAGGTAAGACGTTAGTATCGACGCTGCCCAGCTATTTACATGCGCTGGCCGGAAAAGGTGTTCATGTAGTTACAGTGAATGATTATCTCGCCAGCCGTGATGCTAACTGGATGAGGCCGCTCTACGAATTTTTAGGTATGACTGTCGGTGTTATCCAATCGATGCAACCTGCTGCGGTAAAGCGAGAAGCCTACGCCGCTGATGTGACCTACGGAACAAACAATGAATACGGCTTTGATTATTTGCGCGATAACATGGCTTTAAGTAAGCGCGATAAAGTTCAGAGGCCATTGAATTTTGCCGTTGTGGACGAAGTGGATTCCATCCTGATTGATGAGGCGCGTACCCCGCTGATTATTTCCGGTGCCGCAGAAAACAGCTCGGAAATGTATAAGCGTATGAATCAATTAGTGCTGAAGCTCAAGCGCCAAATTGATAATGGTGAAGACGGTGATCGCCGGGTCATTTCGGAACCGGGTGATTTCACTGTTGATGAAAAGTCCCGACAGGTCGAATTAACCGAAGATGGCCATCAAAAAGTCGAGGATCTATTGATCCAATCCGGCATGTTGCCGCCCGATCAAAATCTCTATGCGGCCAATAACCTTACATTGTTACATCATGTAAATTCTGCGTTACGTGCGCATGCGCTTTTTCATCGTAATGTTGAATATATCGTGCAGGAAGGCCAGGTGATGCTTATTGATGAGCACACCGGCCGCACTATGCCCGGTCGTCGCTTATCCGAGGGCCTGCACCAGGCAATTGAGGCTAAAGAAGGCGTAGCTATTCAAAGTGAAAGCCAGACTCTGGCATCAACAACTTTTCAAAATTATTTCCGCTTATACCCTACTCTCGCGGGGATGACAGGTACGGCGGACACTGAAGCTTACGAGTTCCGTGAAATTTATGGCCTGGATGTGGTGGTAATTCCCACCAACAAACCCGTTCAGCGTATCGATATGAATGATAAAGTTTATTTATCATTGGAAGAAAAATATGAAGCAATTGTTGAAGACGTAAAAGTATTCCAAGCCAAAAATGCACCCGTGCTTGTCGGTACCGCGTCGATTGAAACATCCGAAGAAATGTCGCGCCGATTAACTAAAGCGGGCATCAAACACCAGGTTTTGAACGCAAAATTCCACGCCCAGGAAGCAGAAATCATTGCGCAAGCCGGTCGTCCCGGCGCGGTAACTATTGCAACCAACATGGCTGGTCGTGGTACGGATATTGTACTGGGCGGGCGTTGGGAGTCGGACGTAGCCAAGCTGGAAAACCCGGCACAAGAACAAATAGAGGCGATTAAAGCTGAGTGGAAGCAACGTCATGACATCGTGCTTGCTGCAGGTGGTTTGCATATTATTGGTACTGAACGCCACGAATCTCGCCGTATCGATAACCAATTGCGCGGTCGGGCCGGCCGCCAGGGGGACCCGGGTTTAACGCGTTTTTATTTATCGCTGGAAGACAATTTGATGCGTATTTTCGCATCTGAGCGCGTGCGTAATTTCATGCAAGCATTGGGTATGGAAAAAGGCGAAGCCATTGAGCACCGTATGGTGAACAATGCGATTGAAAAAGCCCAACGCAAAGTAGAAGGACGCAACTTCGATATTCGTAAGCAGTTGCTTGAATTTGACGATGTGGCGAATGAGCAACGTCAAATTATCTATCATCAGCGTAACGAGTTACTTGATGCCGACTCCATTCGCGACACTATCACCGCGATTCGTGCGGAAGTCATAGAGGATATGACTAACGGCTTTATTCCGCCACAATCTATTGAGGACCAGTGGGATATTGCCGGGTTGGAAAAACAAATAGAGATGGACTTTGGATTGCGTTTACCGATCGGTAAATGGCTTGAAGAAGATACTCGCCTGCATGAAGAAACCCTGCGCAAAAAGATCCTTGCTGAAATTCAAGGTGCTTACGATGCGAAATGCGAGAGGATTGGCGAGATTCTTTTAGAAATCGAAAAGCAGGTTATGTTGCAAGTATTGGACAACGCATGGAAGGAACACTTGGCAACTATGGATCATTTGCGCCAGGGTATTAACCTGCGTTCCTATGCACAGCGCAATCCCAAGCAAGAGTACAAACGTGAAGCTTTTGAATTATTCCAAAGTTTGTTAATGACGGTTAAGCGCGAAACTGTACATTTAATGGCGCGAGTTGAGCCAATTACCCGCGAGCAAATGGAGGCGATGGAAAACCAGCGCCGCGAGGAGTTGGCTCGCCAAAAAATGCAGTTGCGCCATGATGAGCTTTCTGCCCTTGGCGATGAAGAAGAGGAACAAACTGCTGCGCCGCGCCCCCAGACTCCCGTTGTGCGGGAAGGCCGTAAAGTGGGACGTAACGATCCATGCCCTTGTGGCTCCGGCAAAAAATATAAAAATTGTCACGGTCAGTTAGAATAATTTCAGTGAACTGATTTATTAAATGTTAATAAATTTCTAGGGAATAAAATTATGGCAGTAGGTGAATATCCTTTCCCGCACATGCATCCGGTAAAAGGCGTGAAATGTACTGCGGTAAGCGCAGGTATAAAAAAAGTTGGCCGTCGCGATGTTGTACTTTTCGAATTGGCGGAAGGCTCGAATGTGGCTGGCGTGTTCACAAAAAATGCATTTTGTGCCGCACCGGTTACGGTGTGTAAAGAGCATTTATCCAAGGCGCCAATTCGCTTCCTGGTCATTAATTCCGGTAATGCCAATGCCTGTACCGGCGAGCAAGGCTTGCTGGATGCTAAATCCACCTGTGCAGCTATCGCGCAATTGTCTGGTGTAAAGCCTGAGCAAGTTTTGCCATTTTCCACAGGTGTGATTGGTGAGCCTTTGCCTGTTCAAAAAATTACTGCCGTTATTCCTGAAGCACTGGAAAAAGCCCACGAAAATGGATGGGATGATGCAGGCGCAGGCATTATGACTACAGACACCCGCGCCAAAGGTTTCAGCCAACAATTTGAGTATCAAGGAAAAACCATCACGGTAAATGGTATTTCCAAAGGCGCAGGCATGATCAAACCCAACATGGCAACCATGTTGGGTTACATTGCGACCGACGCAAAAATTTCGCGGGAGTTATTGCAAAACCTCGCACGTGAAGCAGCGGACAAATCATTTAATCGAATTACAATTGACGGTGACACTTCAACAAACGATTCGTGCATTTTGATGGCGACGGGTCAGGTAGACCTGCCCGAAATAATGGAAGCCAAGGGTGAGTTATACGAAAAGCTGCGCGAAGTCATTATTGCTGCGCACGTTCATCTTGCCAAAGCCATAGTCAGTGACGGTGAAGGTGCCACTAAATTTGTTACCGTTGCTGTGGGCGGCGGTGCAAATCGTGATGAATGCCTGGACGTGGCTTATGCAGTTGCCCATTCTCCATTAATCAAAACAGCTTTATTTGCATCGGATCCCAACTGGGGGCGGATCGTTGCTGCCATAGGTTATGCGGGTGTTCCGAATTTGGATGTAACTAAAGTGCGCGTGCATTTGAATGAAACGCTCATCGTGGAAAATGGCGGTCGCGCCAAAACCTACACAGAAGAACAAGGTCAAATGGTAATGAACCAAGCGGAAATTGCGATAAATATTGATCTGGGCCGCGGCAGTATTGCTGAAACGGTATGGACCACTGATTTATCTTACGAGTATGTTCGGATTAACGCGGATTATCGTTCTTAATTTTCATTGTGGCTAAATTAATTCATGTTGCCGTTGGCGTCGTTGTTGGAGTTGACGGCAAAATTTTAATTGCAAAGCGACCGCAAACGGCTCACCAAGGCGGTTTGTGGGAATTTCCCGGTGGAAAAGTTGATGCTGGGGAATCGATCCATCAAGCATTGGACCGCGAATTAATGGAAGAGCTGGGGATTAGTGTAACTACATGCGAGCCGCTCATCCAAATCCGTCATCATTATCCAGACAAATCGGTGTTGCTGGATGTTTATAAAGTAACTGGTTTTACAGGCGAGCCCTACGGCGCAGAAGGGCAACCTATATGTTGGGTTCAGCCGAACGAATTAATTAAGTTTGATTTCCCTACAGCCAATAAACCGATTATTTCGGCTATCTCGTTACCTGATAGATACCTGATTACAGGTGAGTTTACTGATGAAGGTGACCTGCTAAATCGTTTAGTAACTGCATTTAACCACGGAATTCGTATTGCTCAATTGCGTATTCAAACCATTGATTTCTCCAATCATCAAAACTTGTTAGCCAAGGTTATTACGCTCGCTGAAAAACATTCGGCGACTTTATTAATCAATTCTGATATTCCTACCTTTGAAAAAATCCTTGTCAGGTTTCCTTTTGCAAAAATGGGGTTGCATTTAAACCGTCATCAAGCGGCGGGTATTTTTACTCGACCAATTCCAGCAGGTTATTTATTGGGTACATCCTGTCACGATGAGGGCGAAATCGCTCATGGCCAACGCATAGGCGCTGATTATTTACTGCTGTCACCGGTAAAAGCCACGTCTTCACATCCAAATGTGACTCCTATGGGGTGGAATCAATTTGAGAAATTGGTTGAGTTAGCAAATATTCCCGTGTATGCGCTGGGCGGCGTAGCTGACAACGATTTGAAGAAGGCGAAATCGGTGGGGGCTCAGGGGATAGCCGGTATCAGTGCGTGGTGGTAAATATATATTTCCTGAATCAAACGATTCGCTTCCGGCATTGGCTTCTGAATTGTTCCTATCGTTGCGTTTCATCTTCAGAATTTAAATCCAGATTATCGCCAGCAATTCGATGGTTTTCACTTGCCCATTCCCCCAAATCAATTAACCGGCAGCGCTCACTGCAAAATGGACGAAAGGGGAATTGATCATTCCACAAAACAATTTTCTTGCAGGTGGGGCAATTGAGCTTGATCTCGTGAGGTTTATTTTCTGACATAGGCATTAGGCTGCTAATTATATTGAAGGGCCAGTTCCAGGTAGAAGTGATGCAATTTTTCTATTTGTTCATCCAATTCAATCAGTGAACCATGATTGTGGATAATATCATCGGCGTGTGAGCAACGCTCTTGCCTCGATAATTGGGTTTTCATAATGGCTCTGATTTGAGCTTCATTATTAAGGTCACGTTGGCTGGCGCGCGCTATTTGTAATTCTTCACTTGCGTCTATTACCAATACCCTGTCTACCAATAAATATTGTTGTGTTTCAAGTAAAAGCGGTGACGCAAGTATAATGTAAGGGCTTGCTGCAGCGGCCAGTTGTTCGCGAATTCGTTGATTAATTATTGGGTGTAAGAGCTTTTCCAGCCAATCCTTTTCTGTGGGGTTGGAAAAAATAAGTTCGCGAAGTTTTACGCGGTTCAAACTGGCGGGTTGGGTTTCGGTGGAAGCATGCAGAATGTCTTCGCCAAAGTGTGCGCGAATCTTTTCAAGGGCGGGGGCGCCGGGTTCAACTACTTCGCGAGCTACAAGGTCAGCATCAATCACGGTGATACCAAAAGCCGTAAAGCGACAACAAACCTCGGATTTGCCGCTACCTATACCGCCTGTAAGTCCAACGATTAATTTTTTTCCGTTAACCATTAGCTGACAAAAAGTTTCAGATAGGTTTGGTTAATTGTGTCGCCCCAAACAAACGCAATCCAGCCTGCAATCGCCAGGTAAGGTCCGAAGGGGATAGGAATATTTTTATCGCGTCCACGGATAACAATTAAACTGATCCCGATAACCGCACCCACGAGGGAAGAAAGCAAAATAATTTGCGGCAACATTTGCCATCCCATCCATGCTCCCAGGGCCGCAAGCAATTTGAAATCACCATAACCCATACCTTCCTTGCCGGTTAATAGTTTAAATAACTTATAAACAGACCAGAGCGAAAGGTAACCGGCAACAGCACCCCATAATGCGCTCGGTAAATCGGTAAAAATAGTAAAGCTATTTATAATCAAACCGAGCCATAACAAGGGCAGGGTAATATCATCCGGCAAGAGATAGGTATCGAAATCAATCATGGTTAACGCGATCAGCGACCATGTGAACACCAGCGCAGCCAAGCCGCTCCAACTAATCCCCACGTAATAAATGACAGCAACTGATAGCAAGCCGGTAACCAATTCTATAATCGGGTAGCGAACAGATATCTTTGCTTTACACGCGGAGCACTTCCCTCCAAGCATCAGGTAACTGGCAATCGGAATATTTTCCCACGATTTTATTTGATGCCCGCAATGCGGGCAGCGCGAACGGGGAACCATCAGGTTAAATGGTTCCCGCTCTGGGCTGTGAGGTAAAGCCGAATTTGGATTATTTGTGGAAGCAATGAATTCCCTGCACTGCGCCTCCCAATCCCTTTCCATCATTTTGGGAAGCCGATAAATGACCACATTTAGAAAGCTGCCTACCAGAAGCCCAAGTATCAATACACAAACGAAAGCAAAGATTGGATAAGTGTGCAAAACAATAGAAAAAGACACGCTTATACGACCTGGCCCAGTTGGAATATAGGGAGATACATTGCAATCATTAAGCCGCCTATAAGGATGCCCAATACAGACATAATCAGCGGTTCTAACAAAGAGGTAAGGCTATCAACCATGTTGTCAACAGCTTCTTCATAATAAACGGCGACCTTATCGAGCATCGCGTCTAGCGCACCGGACTCCTCCCCAATTGCAGACATTTGGATCAGCAAAGTAGGGAATATCTTTTTTGCCTTGAGTGCTGTGTTTAATTGAATACCAGTAGAGACATCTTCTCGAACTTTTATTATTGCATCCGAATATATTCTATTGCCTGCAGCCCCGGCTACAGAGGTGAGCGCATCAATTAAAGGAACACCCGCTGCAAATGTGGTGGCCAGCGTTCTTGCAAACCGAGCCATGATGGAAAGATAAATAATTTGACCGATGATAGGTAATTTCAAAATATATTTATCAACAGCGTAAGCGAAGGCTGAGGAGCGCTTAACGGCTTCCTTAAAAGCAAAAAAGAAACCTATAAGTCCAACTAAAATTATGAACCAATATTGTTGTGCGAGTTCGGATAAGCGAAGGACAAATAAGGTAAAAGCGGGCAAGTCTGCGCCAAAACTACTAAAGGTTTCGGCGAATTGAGGAACTACTTTAACCAAGAGTATTCCGGTTACAATGATGGCTACGACAATTACGGCGATGGGGTATGTCATAGCTTTTTTAATTTTTGCTTTAAGAGCCTCCGTTTTTTCTTTATAGGTTGCAATTCTATCTAGCATTGTTTCGAGCGCGCCGGATTGTTCACCTGCATCTACGAGGTTACAGAATAAATCATCGAAATATTTCGGGTGTTCGCGAAGAGAGTTCGCGAAACCGCCTCCAGCTGCAACACTATCGCGTATTTGCAATATGAGCTTTCGAAGATTTGGATTTTCCAATCCATCAGCAACTATGTCGAAAGCCTGTACCAACGGTACCCCTGCTTTCATCATTGTTGCCATTTGACGAGAAAAAACAGCGATATCGACGGGTTTAATTGCTTTTCCGCTCGATCCAAATAAAGGCTTCGCCTTTTTCGATACTGAGCGAACACTTATGCCTTGTTTGGCTAGAATTGTTTTTACGATAGTTGGGCTGGCGCCATTAATCTCGCCCTCAATCTTATTCCCCTTTTTATCGACACCTTTATAAACAAAGGTATTGGTCGTCGGGACTTGCTTTGCTTTAGTCGCAGCGGTTCTTGTTTTAGCGGCTGAACTAGTTGACTTTGTAGTAGATGCTAATGCCATGGAATTAATCCTTGGTGACTCGGTTGGCCTCTTCAAGGCTGGTTAATCCCATTGCGACTTTACGCAATGCGGAAATTCTTAAGTTATTAAAGCCTGCGTCTTTGGCGGCTCGCGCAATTTGGAGCGAGTTACCGCCCTCCATTATAAGGTTCGCAATTAGAGGAGTGATGCGAACCACTTCATACACACCCACCCGTCCCTTATAACCACCATTGCATTTTTCACAGCCTGCCGGGTGGTAAAGCTGGAATTCTGCTCGCGGTATACCTATTTCGTCAAATCCCTCTTGTTTTAGAATTTCTTCAGGTATATCAGTTGCCGGTTTGCGGCAAGCAGTGCACAGCCGGCGGGCTAAGCGTTGGGCAATAATTAAGCTTACAGAAGTGGCAACGTTAAACGCGGGCACGCCCATATTCAGCAGCCTGGTTAACGTTTCGGGGGCCGAATTTGTATGGAGGGTGGATAAAACAAGGTGGCCGGTTTGGGCGGCCTTAATGGCGATTTCGGCTGTTTCCAGATCGCGAATCTCACCCACCATGATTACGTCGGGGTCTTGACGAAGAAACGAGCGAAGGGCCTCAGCAAATGTAAGGCCGACCTTAGTGTTCATCTGGACTTGGTTGATTCCTTCAAGGTTAATTTCCACTGGATCCTCTGCGGTGGATATATTTACCTCGGATGTATTAAGAATATTTAAACCGGTATACAGGGAAACTGTTTTACCGCTACCAGTCGGGCCTGTTACCAGGATCATGCCTTGGGATTGCGCCAGTGCATCCAGATAAAGCTTTTTCTGTTCATCTTCATAGCCAAGCGCATCAATTCCCAATTTGGCAGAACTGGGATCAAGGATACGCAGTACTATTTTCTCGCCAAAAAGCGTTGGAAGGGTGTTAACCCGGAAATCGATTGCACGGGTTTTGGAGACTTTCAGTTTTATGCGGCCGTCCTGTGGCAGACGACGTTCGGAAATATCCATTTGGGACATAACCTTTAAACGAGCGGCCATGCGCGTTGCCAAATTCACTGGGGGGCGGGAAACCTCATGCAAGACACCATCTGTGCGAAAACGAATACGATAAGACTTTTCGTAGGGTTCAAAGTGGATATCTGAAGAACCACCTTTAATTGCATCCAGCAGAACTTTATTTATATATTTTACAATTGGCGCTTCATCAGCCTCTCCAGAAGAATCCTCCTGTTTTGTATTTTGATCTACTGCTTCTATATCAAGATCATCGAATTCTTCATCAAGGCCGCCCAAGGCATCCCCCAGCGTTTCTTCCTGGGCGTTTAAATACTTATCAATTGCGACTCGCAGCTTGTCTGCTTCTACGAGCACTACTTCGGTATTGATGCCAGTGTTGAATTTAATCTCATCCAGGGCATGAAGGTCAGTTGGATCTGTGACAGCAAGGAACAAACGGTTACCGCGTTTGGCAAGGGGCAGTACATGGTGTTTACGAATGAGCTTGTCATCGACAATTTTCTGCGGAATCGAGTCTTTATTTAGAGAATCCAGATCAAACACCGGCGAGCCAAACTCTTCTGAAGCCACCCTTGCCAAGGTTCGAGCGTCAAGAATATTGTTGCTCACAAGATGCTGTACAAACGGAACTCTTTCTTTCTTGGCTTGGGCTAAAGTTTTTGCTGCAAGGTCAGGGTCTATTAAATTATCAATCACCAGTCGGCGAGCTAAACCACTTAATGCGGGGACGGGATTATTCATTAATATGCAACCTGATTAAGTTGTATGAAGGTGAATGATTTCAAATTTTAGCGCAACTTTAACAGTTTTTCTGGGATTCGCATTATGGATAAATCGGATAGGATGGTGATGTTCGGCACAATTATAAATAGTGACAAAAAATGTCACCTTTTGTCAAATTGCGAAGGGGTATTGTATTGTTTTATGTGGGCGCCCTTATTTTTTTATGCGTAAAGGCAGTATTTTCAGGCCATTTAAATATTTTCAGTAAGTTGGCACGTGATTTGTAACATCTCAAATTGTGTTGTTCACCAATCTCATAAGTCAACTATTCGGAGTTATGTATGAAAAAAACATTCCAACAAGAAAAAGGCTTTACGTTAATTGAATTGATGATCGTTATTGCGATCATTGGTATCCTGGCTGCGGTTGCTCTGCCTGCATATCAGGATTACACCGTTCGCTCAAAAGTAAGTGAATTAATGATAGGTGCTTCTTCACCTAAAAGTTTGATTAGTGAGGCGTTTCAAAGTGACGGCCTGGCGGGTGTAACTGCGGCTGCGAACGAATATGCTCTGCGCCCTGTTGCTGAAAAGCAAAGTAAATATATTGCGAATATTGCAATTAGTAATACAACCGGTGCCATTACTGTTACAACCGCTGCTTCTGCAACCTCTGGCTTGCCAACTGATGCAGCGGGGATGACATTGGTATTTACTCCAAATGTTAATAATGCACTCTTGGCTGCCGGTGTAACTGGCGCTGTAGATTGGGCTTGTGCATCTACTACTGCATCTACTGCGGGTACTCGTGGATTAGTATCTGATGGTTTGGGTACGCTGCCAGCTAAATATGCTCCATCTGAGTGCCGTTAATTGCATCAGTCTGCTTGAATATTTGATTGATATAAATAAACCCTGGAAATCAGGGTTTATTTTTTGGTGTTTAAAAAATGTCTGCACGTATAAAGGCTTTTTTAATTCATTTGTCTGTGTCAGTTCTTGTTGCAGTGTTGTGTCTCAGCTTGGTTTTTGGGTTTTGGTATCCTGCACCACTCCATATCGCGTTGAATGTGACCCAGATATTTTTATTGTTATTGCTGGTTGATGTTAGTTTGGGGCCTTTGCTGACGTTAATTGTCTATAGGGTGGGGAAAAAAACGCTGGTAATGGATTTAACTATAATTCTATTGTTCCAGTTATCTGCCCTTTGTTATGGTTTGTGGACAGTTTTTTCGGCGCGCCCGGTTTGGCTGGTTTTTAATGCGGATAGATTTGACGTGGTCCAATCCATCGATGTCGATAATCGAAAACTGGATGAGGCTGAGCTTGATTTCAGGCATGAGTCTTGGCTTGGGCCCCGTTGGGTTGCCGCAAGGCGTCCGCAAAACTCAGAGCAGCGGCAAACAATTATGTTTGAAGCGATTGTTTACGGAAGTGATACCGCACAGCGTCCCGATTTTTATAGGCCGATAAGTGAGTTCTCGGAAGAAATAAAAAAGAAAGCGATGCCGCTGCAAAAGCTAAGTAATTTCAATGATGATACATCGGTAAAAAAAGCGCTTGCCTCTTGGCCGCAAGCTAAAGCCTGGCTACCTTTGAAGGCTCGCGCGAAGCCTATGGTTGTATTGCTTGCTGAAGACTCCTCTGTATTGGCAATAGTAAATCTTGATCCTTGGGAGTGATATACAAAAAATATTCAGATTATCCTCATCGACAAATCCACCGCCCGACAATGCTTGGTTAATCCCCCGATCGAAATAAAATCCACCCCGGTTTCAGCCGTTGGAACCAGGGTGGTTTCGTTAATGTTTCCTGATGCTTCCAATTTTGCGCGTTTTGCAGTAATAGCAACGGCATTTTTCATATCTTCGATAGAAAAATTATCAAGCATGATGATGTTTGCCTGTGCCAATAACGCTTGTTCCAGCTCATCAAAATTCTCTACTTCTACTTCTACCGGTTTCCCCGGGGCGATCTGATGGGCTCGCATAATTGCTTTTGCAATTCCGCCGCTGGCAGCGATGTGGTTTTCCTTAATTAAAAACGCGTCATAGAGGCCGATACGATGATTGTGGCAGCCCCCGCAAGCTACAGCGTATTTTTGCGCGGTACGCAGGCCTGGAATAGTTTTACGGGTATCCAATAGCTTTACGTCGGTGTGAGCCACTTTTTGCGCGTAGTAATTGCTCATAGTTGCCGTACCGGACAGCGTTTGGACAAAATTAAGAGCAGTGCGCTCACCGGTTAACAGGCTGCGAGCCTGGCCTTTTAATGTAAACAACAGGCTATTTGCAGGGACAGCTTTTCCGTCTTGCGTATTCCATAGAATTTCAACGGTAGGGTCGAGTTGTTGAAATATTTCCTCCACCCAGGCCTGGCCACAAAAAATACAATCTTCACGCGTAATAATACGAGCTTCGGCTTGCTCGCCAGCGGGAATGAGTTGTGCGGTAATGTCGCCCGCGCCTATGTCCTCTGCTAACGAGATGGCCACAATTTTGGTTATATCGTCCTTTAAAGTGGGGAGGTTTTGCGCATATAAAACGTTCATAAAATGTGCCGCATAAATAACAAGATTAAGGTGAAATTTTACGCCTAATGGCGCAAAAATATGCGTTTAATTACCAAATATACTTAAAAATACTAAAACAGGCCGAGTGGTTATAACTGTTTGTGATATGGCTCTCGATCTTATCATTTGCTCATTTGGTGTGTCCTGCCCTTGGTTATACTGCGGTTACGCAAGTTTTTTTCCTATGGTAATCCGCCATGACCGAGCACCTTAAAGCTGACCCCAAGAAGGTTGTCCAATTAAATGTAGAGCGAAATTCTACCGCGAATTCGCAAATTGCACTTGCGCGTTTACCTGCGGCAATGCATACATTGCGCGATAAAGCCCGGCAGCAATTGCAGTTATTTTTGCGTGAACTGTTCGATAAGGTGGATGACGCTATGTTCGAGTTGGCGGATAAAGCCAACAACAATCATGACCAAAATATTTTCTTTGACTCCATGCGTGAAGTGCGCATTCGTCGTCGGGCAATGGAAACCTCTTTTTTTCGCAGCATTGATATCAGTTTTGCGCGGTTGCTGGACCCTAACGCCTATCGTGACGAAAAACAGGTGGAAGACCGCGATGTTTCCCTGGATGATTTGTCGCTCGTAAAGAATGATGAATTGGAGGAAATGGTGGCCATCGAGGGCATGGTCAACAAAGCCAATGAACAATTCAGCGAACCTATCCAGCATTTAACATTGCGTATTGATCATTTGGTACCCATCAAGGTGTATCAAAAAAATAATCCATTGGGTGTTGATGTTATTTGTAGCGCGTTTACCGACTCAACCAAAACGCTGAATATCGATGTTAAAGCCAAGTTGGTATTGTTCAAATTGTTTGACAATATTGTGATGTCCAAGCTTGGCAAATTTTTTGAAGTACTTAATCAAACCCTTGTCGATGCAAATATTTTGCCCTCGCTTAAAGAGGCTTCCCGTGCGGTTAAAAAACCGACGTCCAACGTTACCGACAGCTTTGGTAAAGGCTTGGGTGCCGAAATGGATATGGGGTTGCAATCCTCCCCGATGGCAAATGGATTCACACCAAATTACGATGATCAAACTAACCAGGTTCTGAGTCAGTTGCGTAATTTATTGGGTGCAAGCCGTAGTGCGCCGCGTGCCCAATTGCCAGGTGACGAAATCGCTACCCCGGACTTAATTAAAATTTTATCGTTGGCGCAGCAGCAAAATACCCAAAGCGTTCCAGTTACCAATAATGGTCCCGTTAATCTACGCAATATGCTAAATGAATTGCTTCATCAGGAGGCACAAGCGGCGGCTATTAATCAAGTTGACGACGATGTAATTAATCTGGTCAGCATGATGTTTGAATTTATCCTGGATGATCGTAATCTGGCGGCACCAATGAAAGCCCTGATTGGTCGATTGCAGATTCCGATGGTAAAAGTAGCCATTGCAGACAAAACTTTTTTCAGCAAAGGCGGGCATCCCGCCCGTCGCCTGCTCAATGAAATGGCGATGGCCTGTTTAGGGTGGCAGGAATCCAGTGAAGAAAACCAACGCAAAGATAACCTCTACAGCAAAATGGAAGAAACGGTGCGCGCTGTGCTTACCGAATTCGATACGGATATGAGCATCTTTGAGCGCTTGCTGGTAGATTTCCGCTCTTATCTGGATAAAGAAAAACGCCGCGCACAAATCCTTGAGCAGCGCACCATTGATGCGGAAGATGGTAAAGCCAAATCCGAGCGCGCCCGTGCCCAGGTGGATGCTGAATTAAATAGAATCTGCGCAGGAAAAAATTTGCCCTTGGCTGTCACCAAATTGTTACGGGAAGCCTGGGCCAACGTTATGTTTATTACCACCTTGAAGCAAGGCATGGAAAGTGACGAATGGCGTAGTTGTTCCATGACGGCACAGCAGTTGGTATGGAGTGTGACGGCGGCCATGGATAAAGATAACCGTCAGCGCCTGTTAAAGTTAGTGCCTGAATTGTTGCAAAAGCTACGTACTGGATTGGAAAGTATTTCTTTCAGTCCGTTTGAAACAACAAATTTGTTCAAGCAATTGGAAGTGGTGCACCTTGCCCGCCTGCGTGGTGAGCCTAAACCTGTTGTGGTTGAATCTGCGCCAATTGTATCGGCAACTGAAATCGCTACCAAAGCAGCGGAACTGGCTGCAAAAAATGCAAATATGAAGGCCGCCCTGGTGGAAGCCCAACAAAAAGCGCAGCTCGCGCTAAATGCACAGCTAGCCGCAAATGCCGGGGAGCAAGCAAAATCCGTAGGCCATGGGGTTGATGTTGATGAGGTATCAACACCGGTCTCACTCGATCCGGTTAAGGTGAGTCCACTACAGGCATTAGGCGTAAGCGAAGGCAATACTAGCGCAGGGGAAGTTCAAAACGCGCAACCGGTAAATGTAGAGTCGCAGGTGGTTGAAGTGGAAGCAGTCGGCGCTACTGAAATGGAAGAAATTGCACCAGCAATTGATGAGCAGATAACCCAGGAAGTCCAAGCTGATTCGCAACATTTAGCCCTGGTAAATAACATTACCCAAGGCACCTGGTTTGAAATGCAAGGCGAAGCAGGCGAAAAATATCGCTGCCGTTTAGCGGCCATTATTCGCTCTGTCGGAAAATATATTTTTGTTAACCGCTCCGGTATGAAAGTAGCGGAGGAAAGTCGCGAAAGCCTGGCAATTGCCTTGCAAACCAAACGTTTAACCATTCTGGATGACGGCATGTTGTTTGATCGCGCCCTGGAAGCGGTGATCGGAACCTTGCGCGAGCAACGCATGACCAATTAGGTTTTTTGCTGTATGTTTTTTCCTGGATATTGACCCGGCTCAGGCCGGGTTTTTTTATATCCGGGTAATATATTGTTTTTCCATTATTTATCCTGCTATCCTAAGGCGAAGTTGAACTTCATGAGTAAACATGGCTTCAGGCCATTTTATTAGTGGTAATTATTTGATGCATTTATTTACAGGGAGGTGGAAACAAAGCCGCTCTTGTTAATGCATGGGCGGTTTTTTTATGCACAAATTTGTCGTGCTGTTATGAGCGTGGTTTGCATGAGGGGATGCCCTTAATAGGAAACTAGGTATACAAATACAAAAATTATTTAAATACATATAAATTTTTTTACTTCTCAATAATGGAGGATTCTGTGTTTTTATTACGGATTTTTATTGCGTTATTATTCATTCAATTATTAATTTCGGGGAAATTATTCGCAGCAGAAATTATGGTTGAGCCCATTGTTAAATACACTTTAATGGGGGGTGACTATTCAAGTTATGAATCCATGGAGGCATTTAAAACTAACTATAACGCGAACCAGGAACTAATATTT
>CBFGOY010000051.1:0-24923 GCA_965650515.1 uncultured Cellvibrionaceae bacterium
GCTGGACAGTTTGTAAGTCGCGGCTTTGTGGTTTTGCTGCGCAAAAGTAATCCACAAAGTCCCAACTTAAAAACTGCCCCTGCGCTCAGCGTTAAATTTACTACCATGATTCGAACTATTTCTTCACTATTCATTATTCTGCTCATGCTTTTTGCTATTCAGCAATGGATGGTTACATCGGATAAAGTGGCAGTTTTGAATGAAATATCAAAAATTAAAACCACTGAGTCTTGTGCTACAGTTGGCGGAAATCTGACCCCTGTTTGTTTGAGCGGCAAACAAATGTGCATTGTAAAGTACAGCGATGCAGGTAAGGCCTGTATAAGCGGGGCACAGTGTAATGGGGAGTGCCGAGCGCCGCAGAACAAGTCAAATGGTATTCTTGCTGTAGGGCGCTGTTCTGCTTCTAATAATCCTTGTGGTTGTTGGGCAAATGTAGAATTTGGCATAGTGCAGCGTGGTATTTGTGCAGACTAAAAATTTAACAAATCGTTGCAGCACCGTGCGCTTTGCGCACTCGACAGTTTGTAAGTCGCCATTTTGTGGTTTTGCTACGCAAAAGTATTCCACAAAACGTCAACTTACAAACTGCGGCTGAACTCGGCGTTAGAAATGGAGAAGTTAATTGGAAGAGGCCGTATTTGAAGTTATGGGGAAGATGTTAACTTATGGCAACACAACCGCATCGGTTGCGCGTGATTTAGGAATTAGTGCGCAGCAAATCTATAACTGGCGACGTCAGTTTACCCGCCTTTCTGAAAAGCAATTCAATGCTGTTGGTGGTGTTGATTATTCAAAAAACGAAAGTGATGAGTTGCGTCAGCTTAAACGAAGAAATGCCGAGTTGGAAAAGGGGTTGGCTTTTCTAAAAAAGGCAGCAGCGTACTTTGCGAACCAGCAAGAGTAAAGTAGGCATTAATACGCGAGTATTTGAAGTATTTTTCTGTTGCACTCATGTGCCGGGTGTTATCCGTATCTCGTGGTGGTTATTACCGTTGTTTCAACAGAACAAAGAGTCAGCGTAAACAGCAACGAGAGTTAAGGTCTCAACAAATAATCGACACTTACGCAACATACAAGGCTCGATATGGTGCACCAAGAATTGCCAGGGAGCTTTCGGAAATGGGACATCCCTGTTCAACTAACTTTGTTGCTAATATATTGAAAATGCAGGGCTTAAGGGCACATAACGGCAAGGCCTTTAATTATGGAAGCCATGCGTTGACGATGCATAAGATGTCGGAGAATTTACTCTGGCGTCGTTTCGGTGCAAGCAAGCCCAATGAAAAATGGACAACGGATATTACCTACATCCGGGTTGAAAAACAGTGGCTCTATCTGGCTGCGGTAATGGATTTATACTCGCGCAGTATCGTTGGCTGGTCGCTGGATACGAGTATGACGGAAGTGCTTATTACAGATGCATTGAGCATGGCATTCAAACGCAGAGATGTTAAGCCAGGTTTGATTATTCATTCCGACAGAGGTGTTCAGTATCGTGCGCAAAAGTATATCGATTTTATGCGGCGCCACGGAGCTATTCCTAGTATGAGCCGTAAGGGAAACTGTTGGGACAATGCACCCATGGAATCATTCTTCAGTCGGTTGAAGGTGGAACTGATTTATGCCCAACAATTTCTCTCGATTGAAGAGGCTAAATCCAGTATCTTTGAATACATAGAGGTGTTTTACAATCGCTTGCGCAGACATTCCAGTCTTGGTTATGTTGCGCCAGTGGAGTTTGAACGAAAGGCAGCCCTTACTGCATAGTTAGGGTGTCTTATGGGTAATACCAGCATGAATTATGAACTCTGAAAGTTTAATTAAGGAAATAGAAGCAGTTTTTCCGTTTATAGAAAAGCCTGCAGGCATTAATATCTCTTTTCATAAAGTTGACTGCTATCAATGCCTATATCTTCGACAAGAAATGGAAAAATATCCTTTTTCTGAATTACCCAAAACAGCTTTAAGGTATATTCATGACGAATTGTCATGTCTTTCAGCCAAAGGCTGGGCGTGGGTGCTACCTTCATATTTAAGATATTGTGTTAAATCGAACAATACACATGACGGTGTGGAAACTGAGTTTCTCATTTATAGTCTATCACCAGAGCTTAAACATCAAAAAGAAACTCTTAATCGGCTTTCAGCTCTTAATAAAAAACAGATTTTGTGCCTTATTCATTTCATAGAGTGGTGTGAAAAACATGAGCATTGGTCAAGTTACTGTCCGGAAGAAATACTTAGAGCAAAGCAGTTTTTATTGAGTGTAAAAGCATAACAAGGCGCAGCAACACGCCGCTGCGCGGCTGGACAGTTTGTAAGTCGCGCTTATGTGGTTTTGCTTCGCAAAAGTATTCCACAACGCACAACTTACAAACTGCCGTTGTGCTTAACGTTACAATAAGGAGAAATATTCATGATCTACACGTGGGATGAAAAAAAGCGAACCATCAACTTAAATAAACATGGAATTGACTTTATTGATGCAGCTGAAATTTTTAACGACCCTAATCGAATAGAAACCATTGACGAACGACAAGACTATGGAGAGGAGCGCCTTCAAACAATCGGCTATGCAATGCCGGGGTTACTATTTGTTGTTTACACATACAGAGACAGCAACACAAAACGTAGGCTTATTTCAGCTCGCAAGGCAAGCACAAAAGAAAAAGCAATATACAACTCTCAAATTGGCCAATAGGTGAATAAAATGTCTGAAAAATCATACACTCTAGAAGAGCTAAAAAAAATGAAAAGTAAAACTGACTACGAACGCCTTAAAAACATGACAGACGAAGAAATCGAAAAGGCAGCAAAAGAAGATCCTGATAGTGCTCTCCCTACTGACGAAGAACTGAAGAAATTTAAAAGGGTTCTTCCAAATGAAAAAAAATAGCATTGAATTAGGCAACAAAGTTAAACCAGCCAGCAAAACCGACTGGAACAAGGTAATAAACCAAACAAATAGTGAGGTTTTGCGAAATGCAAACTCTGATCCAGAAAGTCCAATATTAAGCAACAAAAAATATTACAAACCTGAAAAATCAAAAAGTTAAAAAATTGTAACAAGCGACTGTGGTAAAAAATCAATACCTGCAGCGCCGCTATAGCGCTTGCGCTTAAAAACTGCGGTTGAACATAACATTAACAGCCTGAGGAAAGCTGAAATGAAACTTATCGGAATGCTTGATTCACCATACGTGCGAAGGGTGGCAATTGCACTCGAAACGCTTAATGTTCCGTTTCAGCACGAGGCTGTTTCGGTTTTCAGCACGTTTGAGAAATTTCAGTCCATCAATCCGGTGGTGAAGGCTCCAACTCTGGTCTGTGACGATGGCGAAGTTGTTATGGATTCCAGCTTGATCCTGCAACTTATTGAGGCCACAAAGACAGGTAGCCGTTCGCTTTGGCCGGAAGAACCGTTGGAACTTCAACATGCCTTCCGGGCGGTCAGTCTTGCGCTAGCTGCTTGCGAGAAAAGTGTCCAGACCGTCTATGAGCGGAACTTGCGACCTGAGTCCGCACAATATGAGCCGTGGTTGCTGCGTGTGCGGGGCCAACTTTTGGCTGCATACGATGGACTTGAACAGGAGATCGAAAAACGTGGTGAGGTTTTCTGCGGCCTAACTCATGCCAGTATTGCTAGTGCGGTCGCTTGGCAGTTTACGCAGTCCGAATTAGCTTCAATTGTTCCGGTAGAGCGTCATCCGCTCCTGGCTAAATTATCAGAGCATATGGAGTCGCTTCCGGAGTTCCAGAAGTATCCGCCGGTTGGTCCTGGTGTGCAGGTTGAACCATTCGCTCCAGTGCGTCACAAGAAGAATTGATTAAATACTCAAAACGAAAAGACATTGAAGGGATTGAAAATATTGTCGCTGTAGAAAATTATCTAGAAAAAATGCAAAGTAATAAAACGGATTGGTTTTAAGTTACCCTTTTGCCATTCTACTTCGCCCCATTTTATGGCAAAGATGCAGCTAAAAATTCCCGTTTCTCACAGAATTATATGAATCCAGTCATCAAAGGAAGAAAATCAATGAGCCTATCATTTCATATAGATTTTAATGGTCAATGCCAGGAGGCATTTGAGTTCTATTCTGCTAATTTGCAAGGCGAAATTGGTACAATGCTGCAAGTTAAAGACTCTCCTGTGTCGCAAACTTCTCCTGCCGATTGGCAGCGTAAAATTGTTCATGCCAATATATTCATTCAAGGCATTGAGCTGGCTGGGGCTGATGTAACGCCAGAACAATACCACAAACCACAGGGATTTTATTTGCTACTTGGGTTAACTACCGAAGACTCTGTTAAATCTGCTTTCAATCAGCTTTCTGTTGGTGGAGAAATTATTTTTCCACCACAAAAAACGTTTTGGTCTCCGTGCTACGCTATTGTCATTGATCGTTTTGGTGTGCCTTGGAAAATAAACTGTCGTTGAGAGTGACTTTATGAAAATCGAAAAAAATAGGAGAATTTAAAAATTGAAAACATTGGCTGTTATTGAAACCAATATTACTGATCCCTCCTGGATTGATGAGTATACAAAAAATGTTACACCAATGCTTTTAAGCGTTGGAGGTAAATATATAACTCGATCCAGCAATATTGACCTTATTGAGGGTGTTGAAAAGCCACAATTTTCCATTATTGCAGAGTTTCCATCAAAAGAAATAGCTATGGAATTTTATAATTCAGAAGAATATTCACCCTATAAAAAATCGAGACTTGCAGGCTCAATTTCGAAATTTTTACTGGTTTCAGTTGAAAATGGAGCTGCATAATAAGCTGTTCCAGAATCGTTGTCGCAACTTTATAATTTTTTCAAAAGAATTCCATGAAACTACAAGTTTCAATTACTATTTGAACACGGGATTATGGTAAAAAATATGTTCATAAAAGGTTTAATTCACGGAGTAGGAATAAACATTCTGGCTGCTTTACTCGGTCTCTTTTTTTCATTTGTTACTCAGGATTCCGATTTAATAGAAATAGTAGTTCCTATTGTGTTGGCCATACCATTCTTATATGTGGGTTACGAATTTCGCAAAATAATCAAGGGTTCACTTATAGAGTATCTGGTGTTTCATAACCAGAATTTATGGTATTACCCAATAGGCGCGGCGCTAATAACCGCCACTATATCTACATTGCTTGTAATTTCTAATAAAAATACACATGAATTAGGTTTTTTTGTAACGGTAACTATTTTTGCAATGTCAATATTGGCGCACGCGGCAAAAATTGGTGCTATGGTTTATATTGGCTTTATGTTAAACCGTAAACGATACACGGAGCCTACCTGACGAATTGTAGGTTGCCTTGTGCAATATCGTTGGGCTAAGTTTATTGCTTGCAACTACCAGAAAAAATTGGGAAAAATTAGGAAAAATTAGTTTAGAAATGTCTTATTAACAGGGGATCTTTAACCCTTAACACACAACACCTGCTTCAAAGTATGCACAATTTCCACCAGATCCGATTGGGCGCTCATTACGTTTTCGATGGGTTTGTAGGCTGATGGGGTTTCGTCAATTACGTCGGCATCTTTACGGCATTCCACACCCGCCGTTGCTTGCAGGTGTTCTTTTATTGAAACGCGGCGTTTTGCTTCGGCGCGTGACATGACCCGGCCTGCGCCGTGGCTACAGCTACAGAAACTTTCTTCATTACCCAATCCGCGCACGATGAAAGACTTTGCTCCCATGCTTCCGGGGATAATTCCCATCTCGCCTTTGCGTGCGCTCACTGCCCCCTTCCTTGTTACCCACACGTCTTTCCCGTAGTGGTGTTCGCGGCTGATGTAGTTGTGGTGGCAGTTCACGGCTTCCACGTGGGCTTCGAATGGAATTTTTAAAACATCGCGCATGGCTTGCAGGGTTCTCGCCATCATGACTTCGCGATTGGTTTTTGCGAAATCCTGTGCCCAGGCGACGGCTTCCACATAGTCTTGGAATTTATCGCTGCCTTCGGGGATGTAAGCCAAATCTTTATCGGGCAAGTGAATGTGCCAGCGCTCCATATCTTTTTTGGCTTGCTCGATAAAGTGGGTTCCAATCCGGTTTCCGATTCCGCGTGATCCGCTGTGCAGCATGACCCAAACCGCGTTACTTTCATCGAGGCAAATTTCTATAAAGTGATTTCCACTGCCCAGCGTTCCCAATTGGTTCATATTGTTGGTGTTTTCCAGGAACGGATATTTTGCGCAAAGTTTTTTAAAACCTTGATGCAAATGTTCCCATGCATTGGTGACATCAGTGGGCACATTGGCCCAACTGCCTTTATCGCGCCCGCTGCGTAATTTCGGGCTGCTTCCGTGCGGGACTTTCTTCTCGATCTCGCTACGCAATGCAGTTAATGAATCGGGTAATTGCGATGCGCTCAGCGTGGTTTTGGCAGCCATCATTCCGCATCCCAGGTCCACGCCGACCGCTGCGGGGATCACTGCGTCTATGGTCGGCACCACGCTACCGATGGTTGCTCCCTTACCCAGGTGTACGTCCGGCATAACCGCAATCCATTTATGGATAAAGGGCATGCTTGCCATGTTGCTTACCTGTGCCCGCGCGTTCTCATCGAAACTGACACCCCGGGTCCAGGACTTCACCGGTACCTGACCGGGCTTATGCATCACTTCGTAGTTGCTCATATCTGTTGGCCCTGTTGTATCCTGTATGCAATGTTGACCGCAATCCGGTGGTCGGGGTTGCGCCGGGCCGGGAATATTTAATGGATTGCCAGCGCCTGGGTGAGATAAAAATACACGGGAATACCGATTAATACATTGAGCGGAAAAGTCACACCCAGCGCAGCAAATATTGCCAGGCCAATGTCCGCTTCTTTTATGGCGCTTTGGATTGCGGCTGGCGCAGCTATGTAGGAAGCGCTCGCGGTTAGCGCAGCGAGAATCAACACGCTGCCGTGCGGTAATCCGAGCGCAACGCCGGCAGCGATGCCAATTAACGCTAGCGCAAACGGCGTAATCAACGCGAAGCTAACCAATCGCCAATGGTGCCAGGGAAAAGGATTTAAATGCTGCGACGCGCAAACTCCCATCTCCAATAAAAAGAGTGCAAGCAAGGCTTTAAAGGCACCGAGAAAAAGCGGTGCTATATCCCGGCTTGCATCGGGGCCGTAAAGATAACCGATAATCACGCCGCCAGTGAGCAACACCACGCCGCGACTGGTCAGTGCTTCATGCCAGATTCCTTTCATACTGCTGCTGTTGCCCGTGGCTTTTTTGTACAGGAGTATTCCCACCACAATTGCCGGTAACTCCAGCAATACCAGGTACAGCGTTGTTTGCGGTGCGATAGCCAGATGATTCAGCTCGGCAAAGGCGAGGGCGACGGCGAAGGTACCGGCGCTTGCCGATCCGTAATGTGCCGCGATACTCGCACTGTCCGCCGCTGTCAGTTGCACCAGCTTGCGCAATACGGGATAAAGCCCCAGGGGTATGGCAATGCCGAGCAGAATCACAGTGATCACCTCCGGCAGCAGTTGCCAGCCAAGGTTGCCATGTAATGCCAGGCCACCTTTCAAACCGAGGGTTAGCATCAACAATATGCTCAGGGTGTCATAAGCTGCTTTCGGTACTTTTAAATCCGATTTGGCTACGCCGGCTACGACACCGAGCAGGAAAAACATAATGACTATATCGGGCATGGTTACAACCTCACTTAACGTCCGAGGTTATTTTCACGGTTATTTTGAATAGATGATAATTAATGTTTATGATTTTTAGTATTGATAATCATCTATAGAGCGCGCCATGAACGTTCGTCACCTGACCTTTCGCTTGCTACAGGTTTATATTGCTGTGATCCGCACCGGTTCCATTTCACAGGCCGCAAGCCAGCTACACCTTACCCAGCCGACGGTATCCCAACAAATAAAACGCCTTACCGATGCGGTAGGGGCTGAATTACTGGAGGTCCGTGAGGGGCAATACCAGCCTACCTTTGTGGGGCGCGAGCTTTACCACGCTGCGCTGGATGCGTTGGGGCGCTTTGATGATTTCAACAGTTTTTTAAGCGAGGCGGCACAGGGTAACAAAGGCCACTTAAGCCTGGGCGTGGTTACGACTGCACAGTATGTATTGCCATTATTGTTAAGCCCCTACGCGCAACAATATCCCGGTGTGGATGTGACTTTTAATATCGGTAACCGCGGTACGGTATTACAGCGTTTCCAAAACCAGTTGGACGATTTGTATTTATTCAGTCATCCACCTACCGGCGAGCATGTTGTGAGCGGGCGTTTTTTGCGTAACCCGTTGGTATTGATTGCCCCCTTGAACCATTGGGCGGCAAAGAAAAAGTCACTGAAATTTTCTGAATTGGTTAAGGAGCGTTTTTTAATGCGTGAACCGGGCAGTGCAACGCGCATGGTGTTTGAAAATTGGCTGCGCGATCAGAATTACCAATTGCACAACACCTTGCAAATTGAAAGCAACGAAGTCATTCGCATGAGTGTAGAGACAGGCTTGGGGTTAGGCGTACTTTCAGAACACACCCTGGCGCAGGCGAATGCCAAGGTGGCGTTGTTGCCGGTGCAGGATTTCCCCTTAACCAGCCACTGGTACCTGGTCCGCCACGGCGACCGGCGCTTGCCGGTAGCTGCGCACAATTTCATCCAATACATGAACACGCATTTGCATGAATGGGTGGATGAAAAATATATTCGCAATGAATTGGAGTTATTGCTGGATGGGCATTGATAAATCCAGGCGCACAATAACCGGGTAGTGATCCGAAGGAAAGAGATTGTTGTAAAGTGTTGTATCGACCTTATGGCTTAATACACTCGCGTCTTTTTTAACAAATACAAAATCAATTTTATTGTTGGTTTCCTTATCCTCACCGAATGCATTGTAGGTTTTGTTGCCGCCGGCAACGGGAGTGGAACTCAACTTCTCTGCATCTGCCAGTATTTGGGTAATAATTTCATAGCTTTTGCCATCGGATTTAAAATTAAAATCGCCGGTAACAACCAACTGGGCTTGCGGGTCTTGCCTGGCAATTTCAGCGAGCAAGAATTTTGCGCTCTCTTGCCGTGCCAATTCCCCCTCGTTGTCGAAATGCGTATTGAATACAAGCATCGGTTGTTTGGTTACCTTGTCCATTAATTTGGCGATGGTGAGGGTGCGGCGGAAATGTGCGTCCCATCCGCGCGATACTTGCAGCGGCGTTTGCGAGAGCCACAGGGTTTGTTGCCCCTGCAAGCTAAAGCGCGCGTGGCGAAATAAAATGCCGGTAGTTTCACCTTTCTCCTTGCCATCCTCACGGCCTACACCAATCCAGGAATAATCATCAAGCATCTCCACCAAATCTTCCAACTGGTTAATTTCGGCTTCCTGTAATCCGATAATGTCCGGGTTGTGGGTTTTGATCAGGTGGGCCACCAAATATTTACGTTTTTTCCAATAATTGGGGCTATCGGCCGGCTCGCAGGAGCCGCAGCGGATGTTGTACGTCATGACATCCAGGGTGGCGGCGTGGGTAAAACCGGAGCAGCAAATGAATAGCAAACAAAGGGCAATGATTTTCATGTCTACGGCTCCTGCGTTGCGAATGGCAACAGTCAGTGTAGTTCAATTATCAGGGTAATTTTAAACTGACATCCTTAAATGTTTTCATGGCATTGCTTTCATGCTCAATTAATTCCTCACCTTGCAGGTCAATAAATAAAACGGCGAGGTTATTATCGTTGGCAACCGTTAATCCTTCGCTGCTGCCCAAACACAAAAGCGCCGTAGACCAGGCGTCAGCTATGGTGGGATTTTCGTGGAAAAGGGTTACCGATACCGTGTTATGTTCAACCGGTTTGCCATTGCGCGCATCCAGGATGTGGCTATAGCGTTTGCCGTCGCTGTCAAAGAAATGCCGATAGGTTCCCGATGCCATAAGCGCCATGGGCGCGCCTGAATCGAAGCTGGCAATTTTGTGCAGTTTGCGTTCGTTGGGCAGCGGTTTTTCCACGGCAATTCGCCAGGGTTCACCATCCGGTTTTTTACCCTTGGTTTGCAATTCCCCGCCGATTTCAACCAAATAATTTTGCACCCCGAATTGTTCCAGTACATCCACAATGCGACCGACGCTATAACCCTGGCCGATGGAGGAAATATCCACGCGCAACTCCGGGATTTGCTTGCGCAAATGCGTCGCATCAATAGTTTCCAGTTTATCCATACCGACGGTTGCCAGTGTGCGCGCAAGGGCTTCATCGGTAGGCGGGCTGAATTCATCTTTTTTAAATCCCCATAAATCAAACAACGGCTTGATTGTGAGGTCGTAACAGCCATGGCTGGCGACGTAAACCTTGCGCGCTTCTTCGATTAACGCAACCAGCTCAGCATCGGCGGGTAATACTTCCGTGGTTTGCTGCGCGTTAAATCCTTCGATTGCGGAATCATCGCGATAATTGGAAAGGGCTTTGTCGATGCGCGCAAATTCATCGTTTACTTTTTTTTCTATCTCACTGGTTTGCACCTGGGTTCCGGCCGGTAATTCAAAGGTGAGGTTATAGGTGGTGCCCTGGGCATGGCCCTGGATTTTGGCTAGCTCTGGCGTTTTACTGCAACTGATCAATAGAAACAATGAAAACGCTACACCCAATATGCGGGAAATTATGTTGCAGCGGAATTGACGGGACATATCTGGACTCCGTAAATTTTTAAAAGCGTATGGGTTAACGCGGGCCGGCTTACGCCGGGTCCGATTCACCACCCAATGCAGCCAGTAAAGCAGTGATAAAATTTTTAAGTTCCAGCGCCATAATCGCAAAATCAGCGTCAAATTGTTCCGCTTTGGTTTCGGGATTGCGATCATTGGCTTTATCACTGATTACATCTTCAAATTTCAAGCGCTTGATACCCAATTGGTCATCGATGATGCAACTGATGGATTCTTTCCATACCAATGCAATTTTGCTGACGTGCATACCGCTTTCAAGGTGATTGCGAATTTCCGCAGCGGTTAAATCGAGCTTTTTACAACGCACCACGCGGCCATCCTTTGTTGCTTGCAATTCCACTTCCTCGCCCAATTCAAATTGGTGCGGTGCCTGGCTTTCGCGCAACCAATGGGTCATCACCTGGGTAGGCAGGTTTTTAGGCGATATCGGCAAGCAACGCAAACTACCCAGGGCTTCGCGCAATTTGCTGAGCAAATCTTCCGCACGCTTGGCGGATGATGAATTCACCACAATTAATTTTTCCTGCGGGGCAATGTAGGCGTAATCCAGCGTGGAGCGCGTAAATGCCTTGGGTAACAACGAAAAAATAATTTCATCTTTTAACGCATCGCGTTCTTTCCGGCCAACGGGACGCGATTCTGCATCGCTGATCGCCTGGACTTTTTCTTCCAGCGCTTCCTTGATAACCCCGCCGGGCAGGATTTTTTCCTGTTTCTTGGCGCAAATCATGATGTAACCATTTGTCACATGCACGAATTCACTGCCGTGGCGGCCGAGGGGAAATTCAAATCCATAGCGCAACGGATCAAGGCTGCCGCAGGGGTTAAAACAAAATTCGGCAAGTTTGCTATTTAATTCTTCGGTGGAAATGGTCCACTCTTCGGTTAAACGAAATAAACGTAAATTTTTAAACCACATGAAAAATCCGGAAATCCAATGACTAAAAATTGCGGAGGTTTATCGAAACTGCAGCAGCAGGGAATTCGGTTTGAACTTGCGACCCCGGGCTCACAGGATTCACGGCGGGTCTCGATGACAGCGCGGGATCCATGTGGGAGCCGGGGGTAAACGCTGAATTAATTAACCGATGATATCAATCAGCTCAACATCAAAAATCAGCGCCGAATATGGCTTGATACTCGCACCGGCGCCGCGCTCGCCATAGGCGAGGTTATGTGGGATGTACAAGCGCCACTTGGAACCGACCGGCATTAATTGCAGTGCTTCAGTCCAGCCCGCGATAACCCCATTCACCGGGAAATCGATGGGCTGGCCACGATTGACCGAACTATCAAACACAGTGCCGTCAATCAGGGTGCCGTGATAATGGGTCTTTACTTTGGACGTACGGGTAGGAATCGCGCCTGTACCCTGGGTGATAACTTCGTATTGTAAACCCGATGCAGTTACCGTCACCCCCGGCTTCCTGGCATTCTCCGCCAAAAAGGCTTCACCGGCGGCGGCCAGGGTTTTGCCTTGCTCGGCTTCCCTGGCTTGCATACGTGAATTGATTTCGCCGAATGCCGCCTGCATCTCGTCGTTGCTATAAGGCATGGCAACACCGTTCAGGGCATCCAGCAAACCCTGGGCAACCGCGGCAGGTGAAACGCCGTCAAACGGATTATCGGCTAATTGCTGGCCCATCTGGCGACCAATACCGTAACTCACAAGCTCTTCAACACTATTGAATTTGCTGGACATAAAAACTCTCTCGCTGCTTGGCAAATGCGCTTTAAATAAAAAGCCCTGCATATGGCAGGGCCGTTTTAAACGGTGGGGCAGTCTAGCAGATCAAGGGGAAGAATCCCCGGAGTTTCGCAATTTCGGCGGGGTAGGGTTTTGCTGGTCTTCGGGTACGTTCATTTCGCGGATAAAGATCCCCCAGAAGGCTATAAACAGCGCGGCAACCAGGGGCCCGATAACAAAACCGTTTACGCCGAAAACACCGAGCCCGCCAAGGGTTGATAAAAGCACGACATAATCCGGTAATTTGGTGTCGCGGCCGACCAGGATCGGGCGCACCAGGTTATCGATCAGGCCGATTACGCCCATGCCAAATCCGACCAGGATCAACGCTTTTACACTGTCACCGGTGGCGAAGAGGTAGATGGCCACCGGTAGCCAGATGATCGCCGGGCCGACTGCGGGAATGAGTGAGAAAAGTGCCATAACGACACCCCAAAGCAACGCTCCCGGTATTCCCAACGCCCAAAACGCCAGGCCCCCAAGGCTGCCCTGGATAATGGCTATCACCAGGTTGCCTTTGATGGTTGCGCGCGTCACTTCGCTGAATTTTTTAAATAACAGGCGCTCGCGATCATCGCCGAGGGGCAGGGCGCGGATGAGCAAATCGAGCAAATATTGGCCGTCGCGCAACAGGAAAAATAACAGGTACAACATCAAACAAATGTTCAACAATAACTTGAATGTGTTCTGGCCGATGCTAAGCGCGTTTTGCGCAAGCCATTTGCCCGAGGCCATAGTGGCGGCCAGCGCGCCCTCCTTTATTTTCGCGACATCTACCCCGAAGCGTTCCAGTGTTGTTTGGGCCCCGGGGAATGCGGTGCGGATTTGCTCGATATATTGGCCCGGATTCACTTCGCCGGACTCCAGTTTTTTATACAGATCCGCGCCTTCCGAGACCACCGAGCTAATCAAAAAAGTTACCGGTAAAACGACAATCAGGATACATGCGGTCAAGGTAATTAATGCGGCGAGGTTGTCGCGGTCCTTGAGCTTGGCCATGAGCTTCAAGTGCATCGGATAAAAAATAATAGTGATCGCACAGGCCCAGAATATGGTGCCAAAGAAGGGTTTGAGGACAATGAAAAAAGCAACTGAAACAAGGAAGAGAAACAATAGAAAGGAACGGGTTTCCAGGTGGCGCATAACGCATATCCTTCGGAAAAACGGGATGAGGCGTTGACTATACGGTAGCCGGTGAATAGTGTCACCTTCCTGCGTACCGGCAGGATGCGACATAAGCTGCAAGATGCAGCCCGATCCTTTATGCTTCGTGAAACTGGTCAACATATGGAAGTAAAACATGTCATTTGCAACCCGAAAATCACACCGGCTTGTTTATTGGTGTTTGTTGGCCGTGTCGTTAGTGATGGGGAATGCCCAGGCGGATGACAAAACAATCCATATTCCCGTACATGTGCAGGCGACCCGGTTGGAGGAACCGGCGGATTATTTCACGACCCTGTTACTGATGGCGTTGAATGCCAGCAAGGCGGACAACGAAGAATTCGATATTATCTTTTCGGCGCAGGATTACTCGCAGGCACGTTGGGTTTACCTCGCCCAGCATGACAAGCGAAATTTTGTTATCTGGACCATGACTGATAAGGCGCGCGAACGGCAGTTACGCCCTATTCGCGTCCCCTTATTCAAGGGCTTGTTCGGTTACCGTGTATTTTTAATTCGCGAGCACGAACAGCACCGTTTTGACCATGTGCGGAATCTGGGCGATCTAGCCGGGTTATTGGGCGGGCAGGGAACCCATTGGCCGGATACGCCCATCATGCAACACAACGGCTTGCGGCTGACCACGGCGGAGACCACCGAGTCCTTGTTTCGTATGATCAACGCTAAACGTTTCGATTATTTCCCGCGCGGTATTTCCGAGGCCTGGTTTGAATTGGCCCAGCGCGATGAAAAAAAGCTGACGGTGGAAAAAGGCATCATTCTTTATTATCCGACAGCCATTTATTTCTTCGTTAGCAAGGAAAATGAAGCACTGGCAAGGCGCATTGAAACCGGCCTGGAGACGTTAATCGATAACGGAAAGTTCGATGAGTTTTTTTTCAATCACCCGCGCATTAATTTGGGCCTGGAAAACCTGACCAGGCGACACATCATTACATTGGAAAATCCGTTCCTGCCGGCGGAAACGCCGGTAAATAACCCACGTTACTGGATCGATTTAACCTCGCAGATTACTACCAAAGGCCATTAGGGTTTGCCGTGTTCAGAGGGAGTGTTGCAATGGGTGTTGCCGGGTTTGCCGCAACCGGTGCAGCCTCCGCAGGCAACTGATTTCCTTGAAGGGAAGAACCAGCGGCGCAGCAGGAACAAGGCTGCGCCCACTACGCATAGACCGACAATAATTTCCTGCCACATACGAGCCTCCGGTTAATTCACAATCGCACTGGCGATTTGGTAGGTCGCCCAGGCGGCAAAATAGGCTAACGCAAATAAATAAATGGTGAAGAAGGTCGTCGCTTTCGCCGAGTTGGTTTCCCGTTTGACCACAGCAATGGTGGAAATGCACTGGGGGGCATAGACAAACCAGGCGAGGTAAGCATAGGCCACCGGCAACGACCAACTGGCTGCCAGGGTAGCTCCCAGGGCTGCATCGATAGACTCCTCACCCACTGCATACACCGTAGCCAGCGCGCTCACAGCAACTTCGCGCGCGCCCATGGCGGGAATCAGCGCGATACACATTTGCCAGTTAAAGCCGAGGGGGGCAAATAAGGGTTGCATCAAATGGCCCAACTGGCCGGCAAAGCTGTAATCAATCGCTGGCTGGGTTGCGCCTTCCGGTGCGCCGGGAAAGGTGGCGAGGAACCACAGCACTATTGATAAAGCGAGGATAATGGTGCCGACGCGGCGCAGGAAAATCCAGGCGCGCTCGCGCAAGCCGATCAGTAAATGGTAAGCCATGGGCCAGCGGTAGCTCGGCAACTCCAGCAATAACGGAAATTCCTCGCGCGCGGCCCGGCGGCGCATTATCCAGGCGATAAGTGCCGCGCTGGCGACCCCGGCAAAATAAAGTACAAACAAGGTCAGGCCCTGCAAATTGAAAATACCCCACACCGTTTGCTGCGGAATAAAGGCGGCGATGATCAATGCGTATACCGGTAAACGCGCTGAACACGTCATCAGGGGCGCGACCATGATGGTAATAAACCGTTCGCGCGGATCGGCGATAGTGCGCGTCGCCATGATACCGGGCACGGCACACGCAAAACTGGATAGCAGCGGAATAAAGGAGCGCCCTGAAAGCCCCAGGCCGCGCATCGGGCGATCCAGTAAAAACGCCGCGCGCGTCAGGTAACCGGTGTCTTCCAGTACCAGGATAAAGAAAAACAGGATGAGGATTTGCGGCAGGAACACCAGTACGCCGCCGACCCCGGCAATCAAGCCATCGACGATAAAATCCTTAAGGATGCCATCGGGCAAGACAGCCGCCACGCCTTCACCGAGGGCGACAAAGGCCCCGTCGATTAAATCCACCAAGGGGGTAGCCCAGGCAAACACCGCCTGGAAGATAACCAACAGGGTAGTAAAAAGCACTACCAACCCGGCGATGGGGTGCATGGCCAATGAATCCAGGCGATCCTGCCAGCGCGGCATTTCGGCAGGCTGGATGACATGCTGTTTCATCAGGCTTTCGATTTGGTCATAGAGCGCTTCCACCGATTCCTGCCGGTCGCTAAGGGTAAGTGCTTGCTCATCCGGTGGCAGGAGCGGTTTGCGGGCGTAATCATTTAAAGTCTTCCGCAAATCCGCCACACCCTGGCTATTGACGGCCACGGTTTCAATAATCGGGATGCCAATCGCTTGCGCCAGGGCGGCAGTATTAATGCTAATACCGCGACGACGCGCTTCATCCATCTGGTTAAGGGCCAACACCATCGGGCGATCCAAACTGCGCAACTCCATCACCAGGCGCAGGCCCAAACGCAGGTTGCAGGCATCCACCACGGCAACCAGTACATCGGGGCGGCGTTCACCGGAAAGCTTGCCGAGGATAACGTCGCGCGCGACCTCTTCATCGGGGGAGGTGACAAACAGGCTGTAGGTGCCGGGCAGATCCAGCAACTCCGCCGGGCTTTCCAGCGCGGTCACCATACCGGAACGGCGCTCTACCGTAACGCCCGGGTAATTGGCTACCTTGGCGCGGGCACCGGTTAATCGATTAAAGAGGGAGGTTTTGCCGCAGTTGGGATTACCAACCAGCGCCAGGCGAATAGGGGCAGCGGACATGCGGGTTTCCTGATTAGCGGTCGGTAGTAAGGGGTTCTACGCAAATCTTGGCGGCTTCAGCGCGGCGCAAGGCGAACTTGGTACCGTTAACTTGCACGGCGAGTGGATCGGCACCCAGAAAGCCGAAACCAATGACTTTCAATGGCGCGCCCGGCAAGAACCCCAACTCCTTCAAGCGCAAACTGACTTTCTCATCCTGGGCGCCGAATAAAGGCTGGTCGATCAGGTTTACCACCCGAACGCGAGCACCTTTGGCGCATTGATCAAGGCGCAGGACGGGGGCCGAAATGGGCATAGTGGCTGTATTCATAAATACGTCGTTGTAAATGAGATTGATTATTAGAAAGAATACTTTATTTAATTGGCTGTCGCAATTTATGCCTCGTGTTTCCGCCTTAGCGGTTTTCCAGGCGGTTGTAGTCGAGTATTGCCGCTTCCTTGGGTTGATAATGTGAATAAAGTTGGTGTACATGGTCGCTGAATGCCCAGAAGTCGGGATTGCTTCGCCTTACCCCATAGCTATCCCGCAGTGCACGGTAATCTTCCTCCGAGCGCATGGCCTGGAATTGCGTAATGAATTTATCCAGATCCTTATCCTTGATGCGCAGGAAGCTGTTGGGGTAGCTACCGATCAGTCCGAAGGCAATGGTCAGGTTGTCTTCAGCGGGAATGCGCCGCTTATCCTCACCGAACAACGAGGAAAGATTGCTATAGGCATTATTGTGTACGAGAGTAAACAAACCCTTGCCCGGAATTTCAATCATGGTGGTTTGCGGCAGGAAGCTGATTGCCGTACCGCTGGTGCTTTGTAATTTCTCATACAAAGCCAACTGGTGCGAATTCAATTGTGTGGCACGGATGTTGTGTAACGAGTTACCTGCGTTGCCCAGGTGAATACGCAATTTCTGGAAAAGTTCGAGTTTGGGGTTGGTTGTTGTGTAACGAATAGTATTGCGATCATTCAGTTGGTTGATAAATAAGTCCAAATACCGTTGCGCGTTAGCTTCCGCGTCGCGGTACCAAAATGTCATTTCCTGTTGCTGATATTGTTTGGGCAACAGGCTTACAAAATTCATTTCACCTTCGATGCGCAAAAAATCCATATACAGGCGGCTTAACAATTGATGGGAGGCATTGCCGTATACATCAAACCCCGCCACCAACAGGTAATGGATACGTTCCAGCAACGGATAACCGATTACCCAGGCTGTTTTAGGGGGCTGGCCAATCATTCCCTGGTGCACACTGGCGCTATCGCTATGGCGGAAAACCGTAAGGGCGGCATTGGGGTTCTTGCCGTTATCGCCATTCCATATCACATCCAGTCCCAAGCCATTGCTTTGTTCCACGGTATGGTTAACAAATTGCGCTTTGGCGGTGAGATATCCTTTTTGCAGCTCCGAATATTTTAACCAGTTGGTGAGCGGCAAAAAGGTATTACCGGCACCGGCGGGTAATTGGAGGTGCTTGCTGTTATCAGCAAGGAATTTTTCAAACCCCTCAGTGTTTTGGGATTCCGGGGTCAGGAAAAATACCCAGAAGTGATCCTGGATTACATTCAGCGCAACCTGGCCGCGGCACACCGGGCCTTTAATAAAATTCATGATGGTGAATTGTGCTTCATCCAACATAAAACGGTAGCGCGCATTCACCGGTAATTCGGCAAAGGTGAGAAACGGATTAGCGGCAGACTCGGGCGCGTAGGAGGGCAATTGCGTTACGGTGTAACCATCCCGGTAAAATAATTCCTGCCATTGTGCCTTGCGTTTTTTATGCAGCGCATAGGGCATAAATGTTTTGGCGATCACACTGGAGGGATCGCGCCAAAGGCGATAATAAACCCGCGCTACCCCGGGGTTATCAAAGGGGCGCGCCGTGTTAATACGCCGGATCGGTTTACCCGGGGGCGTACTTGAGCGAACCAGGCGAAAATAAGTGCGTGGTGCCTCGGCAAAAAACAATTGCGCTAAAAAAAGATGTTCATAAATGTAACGGTTGACCAGTTGTGCCTTGAGTGAATCGCCGTTAAAAAATATTTCCCATTCATGTATTTGTTGTTGCACTTTGGCGGGAATCACGGGGGGAATACCCATATCCGCGCCTTGCTTCAACCAATCCATGGTCAACTGATATTCCCGATCATTTAAAGCGGGCAACCCGTAAGGCATACCCCACAGCGGTTTTTTTTGTGCGTAGCTTTCCAGGGTTTCCATGCCCGGACAGTACTGGTTGGGATCGAGGTTAAAATCAAAGCTGGTGGGTAGGATGGCATCCGCCGGGAGCGGGTGTTCGCGTTTCAATATTAATAGCTGGGCCATCACTCCTGCATTGATATTGGCCACGGCGGAATTACGACGTTCATTCAGCACCGGGTGGAAGTTTTTTGTTCGCCATTGTGCGGTGGTTTGCGCATCTTCAAACAAGCGTGTCAGGTTTCCCCCCAGCAGGCGTGTGCCGTCATAGACTTTTTCAATGTTTGCCCCCCTTAGCAGCCCTTCATAGGAATCCAGCTTAAGCTGGCAAGGCGCGTCATAGCAGCCGTGGCAAACAACACAACGTTGTTCCAGTATGGGCCGGGTGTGTTGGTAATAACTGAGTTTGCTTGCGTGGGGAATGACAGGGACTTCGAGGGCTTTGGGTGCGCCGTATAACCTATCCCATTGGGAACCGGGAATACTGGCACACCCGGCAATGACTAATAACAACAAGGCGATACTGGCGGGCTTTAATCGACTGCATAACCTGAAAATTCCAGCGTAGGCTCCGGCTTCCATAAGGTTCCTTATCTCGCATCAATAACCAATAAAAGAAACACTGGATTTTAGCGGAAAGCATGGCCCCACGGCGGGCTTTCAAGGGGAAAGGGGGAACTGCGTCACCTTCGCGCTGTCATCAAGACGCTTGCGAGGTTGTGACCCCGGCGGTGATTGGGCCATAATCCCGCCTCAATGTGTGAGTCATCAAGACATTAAAACTACAACGCTGTTAAAAAAGGTATCAAGTATGCGCGATGATTACGAACCGCGAAAAAGTTCCTCGGGGTCACTGGTGGTGATAGTGGTATTGGTTGCGATTATCGCGGCAGTTGCATTTTATTTTTTGCGCGATGATGCTCCTGCAGCCTCCGACACGGGTGTTACACCGGTTGCAGTAGTGCCCCAAGCGATGACCAGCAGCAGTGCCGCATCTTCTGTGGCGCCCATTGTGGAATATCAACCACCGGAACCCGTTGTGGAAGTCGAGCCTTTGCCTTCATTGAACGAGAGCGACAGCAGCATATTGGCTGCGCTCCAGCAACTGCGCGGTGAAGGCTTGCTGCAATTGCTGGTTCCGCAGGAAGTGATCCGTAAATTTGTATTGGCGGTAAATAATGTGGCGGAAGGCAAGGTAATCCACGAATACCGCCCCGTTGTGTCCCCGCCTCCGCCCTTTGTTGCCGAAGCCTTTTCGGTCATGGTTGAAGGCACGGAAGTCGGTCAGGAGCGTGTGGCGCCTGCCAATTACCAGCGGTACGAACCCTACGTGACTACACTCGCACTCATTGATAGCGATGCGGCGGTTGCTGTGTACCGTCGTTTTTATCCGTTGCTGGAAGAGGCATTTCGCGAGTTGGGATTAAAGAAACCGAATTTCCACAGTGTAATGATCGCTGCGATTGACAACATCCTGGCAGCGCCGGATGCCCAGGGCGATCTGTTGCTCGTCAGACCAAAAATCTTTTACCAATATGCCGACCCCGCGCTCGAACAATTGCCGCAAACCCATAAGTTGATGTTGCGCATGGGACCGGAAAACTCCCGCAGTGTTAAGGCCAGCTTGCGTCAATTGCGGGCGCGGTTGGTAAATTGATGTTGATGCACGTTACTGAATAAAAAAGCCGCTTAGCGGCCTTTTTATTTTGGGGTAATAGCAAGTGCTACCATCCGGCACTTCTGTTTTTTGAAACAATTTATTAATTGCTGTTACTCCTTGGGACTTTATATAGAGTATCCCAACCTTTGATCCCGTAATAAAAACTTGCCTGTAAATATTTGACAACGTTGTCTGATGTGCGTAATCTAGGTTCGTCCGATGATGACCCTGGGCCTGAAGTCTCTCCTTTGTCATGTTCAGAATCATGGGGCATGAGTTCTCTAGAGCTGTAGTAGTGGTCTTATGGTTAGTGTCCTGCGGGACACTAACCTTTTTTAGCGGTCTGCTATGATCATCACATCACACGGGACGTTTATACCAAACACGAATTTTAGGTACCTGGTTCCGGCGTTCCTGAACCCGGGTATTTTGCTCCGCACAATAAGAGGTAGATCATGGCGAAGTTGCCACCGGGCGCGCAAACCTTGTTTATCGGGATTGATGGGGGCGGCACCAAGTGTCGCGCCAGTATCATGACCGAAGATTTGCAAGTGCTGGGTACTGGTGTCGGTGGTCCAGCTAATCCTTTCCAGGGCATCCAACAAGCTAAAGATTCCATTCGCACCGCAGCCGAGCTGGCATTAATTGATGCGGGGCTACCGCCTTCCGCCATGGGCGAATTAATTGCCGGTGCAGGCCTCGCGGGGGTAAATGTTCCCAGCCTTTATGAAGTTATGTCTGCCTGGGAGCACCCGTTCAAGGCAATGCACCTGACCACCGACCTGCACATTGCTTGCCTGGGTGCGCACAATCGCGATGAAGGTGCCGTAATGATTTGCGGTACGGGCTCCTGCGGTTATTCATTTGTGAACAACCAGGCGCTGTTTGTCGGCGGACACGGTTTCCCGATTGGCGATAAAGGCAGCGGCGCCTGGATGGGCCTGGAGGCGATCCAGGCTATTTTGCTGGCGTCGGACGATCTGGGGCCGCAAACAACCCTGAGCCAGTCCATCGGTGATTTCTTGCAAGCCAGGGGCATGATGATCGTGGACAAAATGTTTGGTGCCCGCCAGGGCGATTACGCCAAATTTGCAATTTTTGTGGTGGATGCGGCTGATGCAGGTGATGCGGTCGCCATGGATATTGTTAAGGATGGGGCTACTTACATGAGTGGCGTTGCACGCAAGTTATGGGCAACTAACCCAGGGCGCATGTCAATTATCGGTGGCTTGGCTCCGCGCCTTATTCCCTGGATGGACAAGGATATGGCCGATAATCTTTCACCCGTGCTTTACCAACCGGAATTCGGCGCTGTTTATTTCGCCAAGCAGGCGTTGAAAACGGAAAAAAATAACGATCAATCAAATGCTACTTCCAACCGGGTCAACTCATAATTATGAATAGTGAATCTATGACTGCTGCTAATAATGTCCAGGAAAAGCACGCCAATGTAATCATTCCGCTAATGATGATTGCCGGCCTCTTTTTTATTTTCGGTTTTGTGACCTGGTTGAATGGGTCGTTGATGCCGTATCTGGAAGTGGTATTGGCACTCACCCCCTTCCAGGCCTCGTTTATTTTATTTTCGTTTTATATTGCCGTTACTGTCTTTGCATTGCCGTCATCCTGGGTGATTCGCAAAGTCGGTTACAAAAACGGAATGGCGATTGGCTTATGCGCGATGGCTTTGGCCGCACTTATCTATATTCCCGCCGCCAAAACCCATTGGTTTGGATTGTTTTTAATCGGGCAATTCATGATGGGGGCCGGGCAAACCCTGGTGCAAACAGCGGTGAATCCCTACGTTGTGAAAATGGGGCCGGAGGAATCTGCGGCGCGCCGTATCAGTTTGATGGGAATCCTTAATAAATCAGCGGGTATTGTTGCGCCTATAGTATTTACCGCATTAATCCTCGGCGGTATGACCGGAAAACCGACAGCGGCACCCAGCGCTGAAGAAATTGAACAAATGGCCAGCAACCTGGTGATGCCTTATATCTACATGGCGATAGTGATTGGTGTGGTTTCGTTGTTGGTAAAATTTTCGTCCTTGCCGGAATTGGCATCTGAAGAGCGCAAGGAAGAAAAATTGCCATTGCGTGGTGTATTGCAATTCCCGAATTTGATTTTGGGGGTGGTCGCCTTGTTCCTGTATGTCGGCGTTGAAGTCATTGCGGGCGATACCATCGGCTCTTACGGGCGTAGCATCGGTTTCAGTAATTTCTCAATTCTCACTTCTATTACCATGGCGTGTATGGTGTTTGGTTATTTCCTCGGGATTATTTTAATTCCGAGGGTAATCTCGCAACAAAACATGTTGTTGGTATCGGCTGTTCTGGGGGTAATCATCAGCCTTGGTATCGTATTCGGTAACAATGAATCCACTTCTATATCATCGCTACTTGCATTCCTCGGTGTACCGGCAATTCCCGATACCATCCTCTGTATTGCGTTACTCGGTTTGGCCAACGCAATTGTGTGGCCGGCCATTTGGCCGCTGGCATTAAGCGGTTTGGGGCGGTATACAACAACCGGTTCCGCGTTGTTAATCATGGCGATTGCCGGTGGTGCAGTATTGCCTGTTGTCCTTGGTGCGGTATCCACTTTTGTTGAGCGCCAAACCGCCTATATTGTGATGACACCTTGCTATCTGTTCATTCTTTATTACGCAGCAAAAGGATACAAACTCCGCAGTTGGAAATAATCCACTACAAGATTATTTGCTGATTTATTTCTTTCACCTGCGAGGTATCCGATGGTCAAACAACGTTTTTTAGCTTTGGATGTAATGCGTGGTTTGACCCTCGCGTTAATGATCCTGGTGAATACACCGGGCTCCTGGGAATTTGTGTATGCGCCCTTGCTCCATGCGGATTGGCATGGCGCGACACCAACGGATTTTGTATTTCCTTTCTTTATGTTTATTGTCGGTTCCGCCATGTATTTTGCTGTGCGTGGATTAGGTCAATTGACCCCCGCCGCCCAAATAAAAAAAATCCTGCGCCGTGTCGCCCTCTTGTTTTTCATCGGGGTTTTGCTTTCTGCATATCCTTTTAATGAAAGCCTGCATCAATGGCGGGTGATGGGAGTGCTGCAACGCATCGCAATCGCCTACGGTTTTGCGGCATTTATTATTTTGTATTTTGGTTTTCCGGCGCGCGTGTTTATCAGCGCAGTTTTGTTGATCGGTTATTGGGGATTGTTAAACCTTTCAGCGGACCCTTACGGCCTGGAGCACAACCTCGTCCGCCAGTTTGATTTATCTGTATTGGGCGCAAACCACTTGTGGCAAGGAAAAGGCATTGCCTTTGATCCCGAAGGCATCCTTAGTACGTTTCCCTCCATTGTGAATGTATTGATCGGTTTTGAGGTAACACGTGTTTTGCTGGGGAGTGGGGATAAGGAAAAAGCACTGAGTAATTTGTTTGTATCCGCACTGGTGTTAATCGCAGCGGCAATAGCCTGGAATAATGTGTTTCCTATCAACAAATCCTTATGGACGAGCCCGTTTGTATTGTTGACGTGTGGTGTAGCGATTCTGGTATTGCTGTTGCTGGTGAAAATTGAAAAGTCACCGGCGATGAATATCGCGCGCCCGGCGTACCATTTTTTTGAAATTATTGGTAAAAATCCGTTATTTATATATGTGTTGTCCGGTTTACTGGCGACCACACTTTATTTAATTCCAGTCGGTAATGGAAATGCCTACAGTGCGTTGTATGGCACATTCCGCAGTGTTACCGATCCGTATTTGGCATCCTTGCTGTTTGCACTATTGATGGTGGCGGTGTTGTGGTTTGTGGCTTGGGTATTGTACAGACGCAACATAATTATCAGTTTATAGCGGCCTATCAACGTGTAACTGCAGATTTGGTATTCAGGTGTATTTATGAAGCAAGCCCTGGTCGGTGCGCGTATTTTTACCGGTGACGAATTCCTGGATAATTACGCAGTAATTATCCAGGATGAAACGATTATCTCGCTGGCTGCCATTGAAAATTTACCTGCGGATGTTGCGCGCATTCATTTAAATGGTGGTGTATTGGCGCCAGGCTTTATCGATCTACAAGTAAATGGCGGCGGCGGGGCATTCTTTACTAACGATACCAGCGTCGGTGCCATCCAGACTATCCTCGACGGACATCGCCTTACCGGCACAACTTCATTGTTGCCCACGCTAATCAGTGATACACGTGAAGTGCACCAGGCGGGCGTACGCGCCGTTGCAGATGCGGTTGCTGTGGGAATGAAAGGTGTGTTGGGTGTTCATATTGAAGGCCCATTTTTTGATACAGCGCGGCGTGGCGCGCATAACGAGCGTTATATCCGCAAAATGGAGCAAGCGGATATTGATTGGCTGGTTACAAGTGTAAAAGCCC
>CBFGOY010000052.1:0-24887 GCA_965650515.1 uncultured Cellvibrionaceae bacterium
AGAGAAAAAACAAACACACGAGTGATACCCAAAGTACCCACCAGGTTACTGTGTGAGCGCCAAATTTGTCAGAGAAGTATCCACCCAATGCACGCAACATGCCGCCGGGAAAACTAAATGCAACCGCAAAAAGTGCCGCTGTTTTTAAATCAAAACCGTATTCGGTAATGTAGTATTTTGTCATCCATAGCGAGAGCGCCACATAACCGCCGAATACAATGGAATAATACTGGCTGTAGCGCCATACCCGGGGATCTTTTAACACCGCTAGTTGTTGTTTAATCGTGATGCTGCTGGCCGCGCTGTGGGATTTATCGGTAAAACTAAAAAACCAAAACAGTAGTGCGGTAATCAGCATAAGCACGGCATAAACTTTGGGAACCATTGTCCAGCCGTATGCCACTACAATAATGGGGGCAACGAGTTTGGTAACAGCCGCGCCGGTATTGCCTGCACCGAATATTCCCATTGCCAAGCCTTGGCGCTCTTTCTTAAACCAGCGAGCGCAATAAGCTATACCAACGGTAAATGAGCCGCCTGCAACCCCTACAAATAAACTCAGCACTAAAAATTGCCAATAGGCTGTTGCATATGAAATTAGCCAAATGGGAATTACCGTTGAAAGCATCAGTATAAAAAATACGATTCTGCCACCAAAGCGGTCGGTCCACATACCCATGGGTAAGCGGATTAAAGATCCAGTCAGCACCGGCATCGCAATCAATAAACCAAATTCAGTTTCATTGAGTGCCAATGCTTCTTTGATAGGGATTCCGATAACCGCAAACATCATCCAAATCATAAAACAAATGGTAAATGAAAACGTACTGGCGATAACAACGGACCAGGCTTTGTATTCACTTTTTTCCATAATTCTCTCCTAGTGATACCAATAATTCACAATGCGAGCATTAATAACTGCGTGTTATTCAATAGAAGTTTACTGTGCGCGCCTTAAGCTTGCTATCGGCGCGGGGCGGTTTGAGTGGGTAGCCGCTACCTACAACGAGGTAGGTAGCGGCAATTGGTTATTGCATTAGCAATGAATGCGCTGCAATTAAATCCTGAGGGGTGTTTACATTAAAAAAGGCGGTTTCATAGCCGTTAGAAAAATCAATGGTAATTGCTTTTAGTGAGCGCAGTATGTCTTGCATTCGATATTTTTCGCCTCCGCGCAAAATTGTGTCTAGCTGTGGGAAGAGTGCGATATTCCAGAGTGCGAAAACATACTGCTGTTGATGATTATGTTGCGCAACGTATACGTGATTATTGTGCAGCTTTGTTGCTTGCAAGAATCGACTATACAAATCAGTGGGTATAAATGGCGTGTCAGAAGCGACGCTGAGTAACCATTTTGCCGATGAATTGCGTGCGCGCAGGTATTGCATACTGCTAGCGATGCCTGCAAGCGGGCCAGAGAATGAGGAGTACAGGTCTTCAACTACACTGATATGCGCAGGCTTATGCGTCGGGTGTTTAAAAATTTCCTCTGCCAGGGACGAGCCGGGTGCGATATTCAAAAGTATTTCATCTACTTGCGGGCTAAGTCGTGCTAATAAGAGGTCGATGATACGCTCCTCGCCCAAAGAGCATAGGCATTTGGGTTGTCCGCCCATTCTGCTTGAGCGGCCACCGGCCAATATTACCGCGATTGTTTTTTCCATTTAGTGGCTTCCGCTACTGGCGATGATTAATTCTTTGCCCGCTTGATCATGCCAGAAGCCGTTGCAGTCAGGCTTTTGCAAGGGAAATGTTGTTGGATTGTGCAGTTGTTGTTGAAAACGTTCCAACCACAAAACGGTATCATTTTCTTTCGGGCTTAAACGAATAATATCAATGGTATTTTGCAGTCCTTGTAAATCGTTAATGAGGTTGTGGCGATAACCTGACAGGGTTTGAATACCATTTAAGGTAAATAATGTCTCGCCCTCCTGGCTGGTTATAGCGCGGCCTGCTGGATATTTTTTGCAGCACAAATCGCATTGATCTTTGGGTTTACCCTCGGCACGCGCCGTAAAACAGCGCGCTGACCAAGCGAGTGGTAAGTGGCCAAAGGCAAACAGTTCGGTAGTAAAACATTCGCGTACATCGTTTATTTCACTGCTCTCTAACATACTGTTTATCCAGCGCAGGGGTAATTCAACGGGAACTACCCAGCGTTGCATCCCCATTTTCATTAAATAGCGCAAACTGTGTTGGTTATAACAATTGAGTGTATTGCCCGCCACAAAAGGCAGCCCGCGTTCGTTCAGTAAACCCACGGCGCCTATGTCATTTGCTTCAATTAAAAATTCGCCGTTGTCGCAGTAGCGATTTAACTCGCGTAAATCTGCCGGGGATTCCAGTAGTGTCATGCTGGAGAGCACCACTTCTTTACCTGCTTCACGCAGTTGGTGGGCGATGGCGATGTAATCCTCCAAGCGGAATTCGCGTCGCTTGGCGCATACGGTTTCACCTAAATAAATAACATCCACCGAGGATTCGGCGGCAGTGCGGTAAAAATCCAGTACGCGGTTTTTTTCCCAAAAATATAAAATCGGGCCGAGTGATAATTTCATAATCAAAACCTTTTTTATCGCCACTGACGTTCATAAGCACCCAGTGTGGTTTGGCTGCCTTCAGCCAGTTGCGCCAGTGCAGCCTGCCATTCATTTTTCACTAAAAATTTTGCAGGGTCGGCGCGGCAGCAATCAATGGCTTGGCGCCATGCGCGGGTAACTTGCGCAACATAGGCTGCGCTGCGTTGGCGCCCCTCAATTTTTAATGAGCGAATACCCAGTGCGAGCAGTTCCGGTAATAGCTCCATTGTATTTAAACTGGTGGGTTCTTCCAGTGCATGGTAGGGTGCAGTGTTAGCTTCATCAGCGAGGGTAAAGCGGCCTTTGCACAGGGTTGGGTAGCCCGCAGTTTCATTAGTGCCAAAGCGGTCAATTAGTACGTTGTTTAAACGCGATTCCAACACGCCATTGCGATCTTCCCGGCGCACAAATTCCGCCGGTGAGCAGGCGCCAAACGTATTGGGTGATTGGCCGGTTAAATAAGAGCTTAAATAGCAGCGCCCCTCCGCCATAATGCACAGGCTGCCAAAGGCGAATACTTCCAAAGGTGTCGTGCAGGAGCGCGCCAGATTTTTTACTTGCGCGATAGACAATACCCGAGGCAATACCACGCGCTGCACATTAAATTGTTGTGCATAAAAATCGATGGCGGCCGCGTTAGTTGCCGATGCCTGTACCGACAAATGCAGCTCTGCGTGTGGGTAGCGCTCGGCGGCATATTGCAGAATGCTCAGGTCAGCAATAATTAATGCATCTACTCCACAGGCAATCGCTTCATCGACTGCACTTGTCCAATGCTGCCAGGTATCCGGATGCGCAAAGGTATTAATCGCCAGATGCACCTTGCACCGGTGTTGATGCGCATAGTGTGCGGCTTCTTTCAATTTTAACGCGTCCAGATTCAAACCGGCAAAATGGCGCGCGTTAGTTTCGTTGCGCAACCCTAAGTACACCGCATCGGCACCATTTTCAATGGCCGCTTTAAGTGCAGGAATATTGCCTGCGGGGCATAACAATTCCATCACCTACCTCCAATGGTTTATAGCCAGCCTGGTGTTAGCTTGTCATGATGGGTAATGCTCTATTGTCGATCATGAGGTGCAAAAATGTTATACCAACAAAGGGTAAGCAAAGGGGTAGATGCTCTCGCGCAAAAAGTAATTCCACATCTGCCTGGCGCAATGGGTTGGGCTGCGCGAGTGGTGCCTGATCGGTTGCAGCAAGTGGCGCTGGCACGCAGCCTTAACTATGCGTTACGCGAGGCTATTGCTGCGGGTGAATTGGATTTTTTTTGCGATAAATTGCTGAATATTTGTGTTAAGGATATAGGTGTTCAATTTAGCGTTCGCTACTGCAAACATAAGCTGGTTGTGGCGGAAGCACAGGCCGAACCCGATCTGCGTTTTAGTGCAAGCAGTTACGATCTGCTACTGATTGCAACCCAGAAGCTCGACCCTGACATGCTATTTTTTCAGCGGCGATTGGAAATGAATGGTGATACCGAATTGGGCTTGGGCATTAAAAATTTATTGGCCAGTATTGAGCTAAATACCCAATTACCCCCACGTATCGCTGCGGCTGCACAACAAATTGCGGGATATGTTGCGCGTTATCGCTAAATTAATCCCGCAAAAACTGCACACCGGCTAAGGGGGGCCGGGTGCAGAAAGGGCTGAGGAGGTTTCAGCATTCGTTAGTTTTGAATCAGTCGTCGGTTTTTGAAACGGTATCGATTTGTAAATGGTTAATTATGTATCTCAGGCAGCAGCTGTTGAATCATGTCGCTCTGCCTGGTGTTGCGTGCTATTAATCGAGGTGGTGCGTGCTTTTTTTATGTGGTAGTGACGTAACTTGTGCTCTTTGCGACGCCCGGCACTGAAGGACGAAATGCGTTTTAAATACCCAATTACGCGCGTACCATAATCCACATCATCTGAGCCGCACGCAGAGCATCTATGCAGCGTTCGTTTGTCGATCTGTTGGCATTGATTACAGATGGTAATTTTTACATTGATGCAAAAATAGTTACAGCCAGTTTTAGCAGCAATGTTGATAAGATTTACGTAGGCTTCTGCACTTAATGCTTCATCCAGATTTAAATGGAGTGCGGAACCACCGTCGAGATAATCAATCAACTCGCGACCATGCATAATAAATTTATCGAGTGGGTTGGTGTGGTCATCCTCCACCACATAAAAATACGAGTTATAGCATTCACGCTCCACTTTATAGCCATCGGCTTTATCCCATTTGGCGTTTTTAACCCCCAGGTTTTCAGCCGGAACAAATTCAGTATTGAACAAGTAGCCAAATTCTTCTTTGGCGGCGCGGTTAGCGTTGTAAATGACTTTTAAATGATTTTGCACAAATTCAATGTATTCCAGGTTATTGCTGGCACGAATACCTTGCGACTCGGCGGCTTCTACCATGCCGTTAATGCCGATGGTGAGAAATTGTTTATCCAGGCTGATAAAACCGGCGGAATACACATTGAGCATGCCAGCGGCTAAATAGCCTTCCATTAATTGGCGATAGGCGACTTGGTAGGAGTGAATTTTTTTCACTTCAGTGAGTAAATCGCGCTTATCCTGTACCAGTCTATTCATATTGATCGTGATCACATTGATCGAACCAGTGGCAACTCCACCAGCCCCCAGTGTGTAAGAAAATGTGTGGTCGCTAATTTCGTTGCGCAGGCGACAGCAGGAGGCGAGAGAATCGGCATTGTCGGAAAGGTACATAAAAAACGCGCTACCTTGAGCCAGATGTGAGCCAATAGATGCGGCAAAGGAGTGATCTTTACATTGACCATTTTCGGTGAGCATCGCCACTGTCACTACCGGAAAAGTCAACAAGGTTTTGGTGCGTTCGGCATTAAACCAATGCAGGAAAAAATCTTGCAGCTGTGCAACGCTAGTCCATTCCGGTTTGGTGAAATCCGGAAATACAAATTCACCGAACATCGAATCAAAATAATGTTTATCATAAATAGAAATATTCCAGAACACGCTTTGATAACCGCGTGCGGCGGCTGGTTGATTAAGCGCGTAAACCACATGCTGTAAATGGTTGGCGATTTGTTTGGTGTGTGTATTCAGGTAGTTATCGCCATAGTCTCTACGGGCGAAATAATCAAAATAGGTAAGAAATTCAACGGTGGCTATAGCGCCGGCAAACTGGGAACTCACGGCAAAGACAAAATTTACAAATGTACCGCAAAAGGATTCCAGATGTTGTGGCGCGCGCGATTCACCGCCCAGCTTGGTTAACCCATCCAGCAAAAATGGATACATGGTGAGCGAGGCACAGTAGGGCTTCAGGCTGGTTTCATCGTGCACATAAATTTCATGCTGTTCAATCTGGCGAATATATTCGGCCGCCATACTCTCGCCAAATAAATCCGCAATCTTTCGGCGCACTTGTTCCCGGTTAACTTGTACAAAAAAATCCTTCATTAACTCCGCCTCCAATGTCGCAATATTTTTTTGCGTCACATTGGCATTGGCGTCCATGGTGGAACCGTCGGCTGCATTCTCTGCAGCAAGATAATGTTGAATAAATTCTAATTTTTCATCGAGTTGAGCAGGGTTCAGGCGCAGCATAAAAACTCCTCGTTATAGATAATGGTTAGTGCATAATTAACAATGGACAGTAGTATGGAACTTGTAATTCAATAATTCGTTGGTGCGCAAATCGATAAAACGCTGATTGGTATTGGGATTGTCCAAGCCGCCGCGCGCTGCAATCCATGCACCGGTTTTCACATAGGTCAAATACGGCAATAAGCAGTCGGGTATCAGATCAAAACCGCTGTATAGACAGGTGTTTAAGTTGGCGCGCAGCGCTTGTTCAAGCAGAGGCTGCAATAAGACCGGTAGCCATTCGCCGCCAAAAAAGACAACGCAGCTAATCAGTCCGCGATAAGCGTCCAAACGGCTCTGGAAATAATCACCATAGAGCGGTTCACCCACTTTGGGGTTGCGATACTCGCTGCTATGGCAGCCTTTGCAGCGCAGCGGGCAGCCAGTAATGGTGTAGGCGAGTGAGGTTTCACCAGGCACTTCCTGCCAGACAATTTGTTCATTCACAAAGCGCATAAATTTCATGAAACACCATATCTAGTATTTATATCTTCTTTTGTGTCTATATGTGGTGTAAGGCTAGTGTGCGAATTGGCTGCAATATTTGACTTATATCAAACTTTGCGCAGACCTACCTCCAAGGGGGTAGGGTGGCTGATGCGACGGGAACTAAGCCTTAGTGGGTATTTCATCGCGCGCGCGTAATGCGTAAATTGGACTATTGAGTAATAAGATGAAGCGCAACAAGATGAGGCCAGGCAATGGAACACTTCGATGATTTTTTAACAGCAGCGCGCGCGCAAGCTGATGCGCAACGTTTATTGCTGGTGTTTGTGGATATTGATGAGGTAGCCGGTGGCGATACCAACGAGGGCGGTTTTCTTACGCCGAAAATGTGTGTAGATAAAACACCGGATGAAATTACAAGCTTCGCTGATTTGATCGCTGAAGCGGCGAACACTGGTCAAGCCTGGTCGCTAGTTTTTGCCGCCAGCCTCGCGGGTAAAGGCGCGCAAGCGCCGAGTAGTACGGATGCCAATAAACCACTCGATGCCATGATTGTAGGCATCAACACCGGTATGATTCAGCAGTATTTGGTATTTGATAAACAAGGTGGAATTTTATCGCTCACGGCGAATGAAGAAGGTTGAATTAGTAGCTACACGAAAATAATTACACCAGATTATTTAACTGCAACACTTTGTATATTTTTTTAGCACTGCGCGCCAGTTTACTGATATCGCCCAAGCTGGGTATTTCACCGCGCGCAAGGCTGGATTCCCAATAAATAATTTCCTGCTCTAAATATTCCAGCAATTTTTTTTGCACAGCCAATACAGGCACCGGAGCAGACACGTGCATCATCCAGTTCATCAAAGGGAATTTGTGTGCGTATCTGTACCACCAGTGCTGTCATTGCGCTGGTGGTATTTGGTCTCTTCATTTCAACTACAGGTACCACAACAAGTTGAATTGGGCTGTGGTTTGCTAAATTGCTCCTCCTGTTTGACAAACAATAGATTATTTTCCAAGTGGATATGCTCCATCAAATCATTGCGCAACTTTTGCAAGCCTAAATACAGTGCGCGCCAGGTATTGCAGGCACCCATTGGTGGTTGCATATTGTTGGTGAGCCGTTCCAATTCACGCAGTGCCGCGCCATGATCGTCGTGTTCGTGGCGCATCACACTAATGGGGCCTAGCACTATAGAGCCAGATCGCTGTTTAATCATGGGGAATAAAATCTGCTCCTCTTTTTGCATATGCATTTCTAACTCTTGTGCCATATGCAGCAAGTGATCACTCAAACCATGGGGGCAATCGGGTTTATCGATATGCACTCGCTCCACTTTAGTTGCCAAACGCACCAATTCTGGCAATTCAGCTCGATGGACCTGATGGAAATTTTCTAAAATAAAATCAATCAACCCTGGCAGTGGCATATTCTCTGTAGCAGCCACATCACCTTTGCTAGCGATACTCCATAGTGCATTGGCAATAGCGTCGCTATCCAGATTTTTTTCTTCTGCTGCGCGGCGTAAACTTTTGTTCCCGCCGCAACAAAAATCCAGTCCTTGGTGATGAAAAATAGCGGTAGCGCCGGGAATTTTTCGCGCTAGTTGCCCCAGACTTCTGTTGAGCAAGTCGTGTGCTGTTTCTAAACTCATGGTGTAACCCTCGCAAGCTAAAACGGTTTATTGCATTAGCGTTGATGTTGGTACCGAAAAATCATAACCTTCTATTTTGGCGTCGTTAATTAATTGCTGAATGTATTGTGCTATAGCTTTGTGGCGAACTCGCTCCTGTAAAAATTGTGCGATCTTGGTTTTTACATCATCAAATTGCAGTGCTTGCCCTGGTGTGATGCGATTGACTTTCACAATATGAAAGCCGTAGCGACTTTCCAGTGGTTGGTGATGTAAGCCGACTGGCAGGAGCAATAATTGCCGTTCAAACTCAGGCACGGTTTGGCCGCGGCTGATAACACCCAAGTCTCCGCCTTCTTGTTTAGACGGGCAGGCGGAGTGGGTTTGTGCAAGTTGGGCAAAATCCTGCCCCAGTTGTAATTTTATCAACAGGGCTTCAGCATCTTGTTTTGCCGTAATGCGCGCAGGTTCATCTTTCGGTGCTGCAGCGACTAAAATATGCTGCAGTTCAAGCAGTGGCGAACTCATAAAACGCTGGGCGTTGGCGCGAAAGTATTGCTGGCATGCCTGCTCGTCAGCAGTAGGTAATTGCATCTCTTGTGCAAGTAAGGCCTCAATAAAATCCTCATCGGAAGCCTCTGCGTTGTTGTCCCCTACTTGCAACTCCAGCTGTGCCGCACGTTGGCGTAACAACTCACTAATAATTAGCGCCTCGGCGGCTTTGATCATCGCTTCACGCTGTGAATCCGCTGGGTGGTATTGCATTTCAGCCAAAATATGTTGTTCGCTGATGGTGGCTTGATTGACTTGAATCATCACTTTTTTCTCCGGTGCGTTTTTTACGTTTGCCATTAATGCCAGGCTTTTTTGCGCACAATTTGATAACGGCGCCCTACGTATTTCACCGGCACGCTAAATACATGCACCAAGCGGCTGAAGGGAAATACCACAAATAAACTCATTCCCAAAAACACATGGAGTTTATAAATCCAGTGTACTGAAGCTATAGCGGATGCAGCTTGCGCAGGATCAAAGGTGGCAATGTTTTGTGCCCAGCTCATTAACAACAACATCTCTTCGCCATCGGTATGCTGTGCAGAAATAAAAATAGATCCCAATCCTAATATTAATTGCGCGTAGAGTAGCAGCAATACCGTAATATCCATGTTGCTGCTAGTGGCTCGAATACGAGGGTTGAATAAACGGCGACGCAATAGAATGGTTAATCCAATAAAACAAATTACCCCAAAAACGCCACCGAGCGTCATAGCGATAAGTTGTTTATGATGGGCGTGAATGCCAAGCAGATGCCAAACTTCAACGGGTGTTAACAAGCCAACAAAGTGACCCAGCAATACCGTGATAATACCTACGTGAAATAAACGGCTACCGGTTTTAAGTTGTTTACTTTCTAACAACTGGCTGGAGCTGGCCTTCCAGGTGTATTGTTCGCGGTCGTAGCGAATCCAACTGGCTATAAAACAAATGATCAGTGCCAGGTAGGGGTAAAGTCCAAATAATAAGGTGTTGAGATAATTCATAACGGCTCCTATTACCGCGCACTGGCTTGTAAGTTGAGTAATTCATCGACGTTGAGAAATTCGACATGATCACGGCTTTGTTGAGGTGTGGGGCGCGAGGTTGAACTGCTGCAGCTATCGGCATTTTTTTCTGCACCGAAATTTACCACTTCATCCTCCCAGACTTTATCCAATGCGTCGGGTGTATCATCGGGTTTTTCTTGCTTCAATTGAGCATGTAATTCGTCGAGATTCACCTCAACACCGGAGAGCAAAATCAAGCAGTGAAATAGTCCTGCATAGGGGTTGTTGCGTTTTTCCAACCGACAAGCCAGCACCGCTAAAATTGGTGCGACTTCCTCCAAACCGATACGCGCATTTTCTTCGCCTTGAGTGGATAAAAACTCAAGGTACAGGGGTAAATAGTCGGGCAATTCTTTTACACCTATGTCTAAGCCGGCATCCCGATATTGCTGTTGTAGATCCACCATAGCCTGGCCTCTATCGAGTGACTCACCGTGTATATGTTCAAACAAATGCAGCGATAGTGCGCGTCCACGTTCGAATAAACTGTCATAGTTGGATTGAAGGTCTAGCAATGATGTATGTGCGTAGTATTTCAAAAACTGATCGAGATAGTTATGAATTTGTTGTTTGGATTGCAGGGGTGCTTCAATTAGTTGCGTACCGATGCGCAGCACTGCTATTAATTCTTCGGAGTTTTGTTCCGGATAATCCATAAGCAATGATAAAACCGTTAATAATTTCATTAGGACTACTCCTGAATCGATACGGGTATAACCTGACGAACCCCTTTGGCTTTAGTGCCAAATAAGCTCACGTCATTGTTGCCATCGCCACAGCCGTTGCCAAAACTAAAACCGCAACTGCTTTTTAAATCGTAGGCATTTTCGGCATAAGCGCGGTGACTGGTGGGCACTACAAAACGGTCTTCGTAATTGGCGATGGCCATATAGCGATACATTTCCTCTACGGTCATTACATCCAGTCCGACTTGTTTAAGCACTTCCAAATCCTGCACACCATCCACATGTTTGCTGCGCATATAAGCGCGCATAGCAATCATGCGCTCCAAGGCATGTTCAACCGGTTTTTCATCGCCCGCGGTTAATAAATTAGCGAGATAGCGCAGAGGAATACGCAAGGATTTCAAGTCAGGTATTTCTCCATTCATGCCCACATGCCCCGCTTGTGCGGCGTTTTGAATGGGCGATAGTGGAGGGATATACCACACCATGGGCAAGGTGCGATATTCAGGATGGAGCGGCAGTGCGACTTGCCAATCCACCGCCATTTTGTAAACAGGTGAACGCTGAGCCGCATCCAACCATGCTTGCGGAATGCCTTCAGCTTGCGCTGCTGCAATAACACCTGGGTCATTGGGGTCGAGAAAAATATCCAGTTGCGCTTGATACAAATCTTTTTCACTGGCCACACTGGCGGCTTCAGCAATGCGATCAGCATCGTATAAGAGCACGCCTAAGTAGCGAATGCGGCCGACACAGGTTTCCGAGCAAACAGTGGGTTGACCTGCTTCAATACGTGGGTAACAAAACGTACATTTTTCTGATTTTCCGCTTTTCCAGTTGTAATAGATTTTTTTGTAGGGGCAGCCGGATACACACATGCGCCAGCCGCGACATTTGTCTTGGTCGATTAATACAATGCCGTCTTCTTCGCGTTTATAAATCGCCCCGGAAGGGCAAGAGGCAACACAGGCCGGGTTTAAGCAGTGCTCACACAACCTCGGCAAATACATTAAAAATGTTTTTTCAAATTGACCATAAATTTCGGTTTGCACTACATCATTGAAATTTTTGTCTTTTCTACGCTTGGCGAATTCGGTACCTAGAATTTCCTCCCAGTTTGGCCCCCAGTTAATTTTTTCCATGCGTTGACCAGTAATTAATGAGCGGGGGCGGGCGGTAGGCTGATGCTCACTTTTGCCTGCGGTATGCAGGTGTTGGTAATCAAAGTCAAAAGGTTCGTAATAATCGTCAATTTCCGGAAGATCCGGATTGGCGAAAATATTTGCAAGCACTCGCAATTTGCCACCGATACGCGGTGTTAATTTTCCGTCAGCGCTACGCTGCCAGCCGCCTTTCCATTTGTCCTGATTTTCCCAATCTTTGGGAAAACCAACACCAGGTTTTGTTTCTACGTTGTTAAACCAGGCGTATTCCACACCTTCGCGTGAAGTCCACACATTTTTGCAAGTAATAGAGCAAGTGTGGCAACCAATACATTTATCCAGGTTCAACACCATGCCAATCTGAGCACGAACTTTCATTTTTTTTTGCCTCTGTAATTTGAGAAATTTTTTGGGGATGCAACCCTCTCCTAGCCTCCTCCTTCGCAAGGGGGAGGAATAGCTCCCTCCCTTTTTTAAGAGGAGGGTGTGGTTAAGGTGTATCTAACCAATCCACTTCCTTCATTTTTCTCACTACAACAAATTCATCACGGTTGCAGCCAACGGTACCGTAGTAGTTAAAACCGTAAGCCTGTTGTGCGTAGCCACCAATCATATGCGTGGGTTTCATAATCGCGCGGGTCACCGAATTGTGCATGCCGCCCCGGGTGTTAGTGAGCGACGAACCGGGCATATTAATAATGCGTTCCTGGGCGTGGTACATGAGGCTCATGCCTTGCGGAACACGTTGCGATACGACGGCGCGCGCAGAAATTGCCCCGTTGACGTTGAAGACATCAATCCAATCGTTGTCCTCAATGCCCGCCGCTTTTGCGTCGATCTCGCTCATCCACACAATCGGGCCGCCGCGCGACAGCGTCAGCATTAACAAATTGTCGCTATAGGTACTGTGAATGCCCCATTTTTGATGCGGCGTAATCCAGTTCAAAATAATTTCTTTATTGTCATTGGGTGTCCTATTGATTACCGGGCCAATGGTTTTTAAATTGACGGGCGGTTTGTAACAACACAATTGTTCACCAAAGTCGCGCATCCATTCATGATCCTGATAAAACTGCTGGCGGCCGGTGATGGTGCGCCATGGAATTAACTCATGCACATTGGTATAACCCGCGTTGTAAGAAACGTGCTCATCTTCCAGCCCCGACCAAGTAGGTGCGGAAATAATTTTTCGCGGTTGGGCGACAATATCGTGGAAGCGAATTTTTTCATCTTCTTTCGGTTTGGCTAAATGGGTGTGATCGCGCCCGGTAATTTTTGAAAGGGCATCCCAGGCTTTTACCGCAACGTGGCCGTTGGTTTCCGGTGCGAGCGATAAAATTACTTCGCAGGCATCAATCGCTGTTTCAATTTTTGGTCGGCCGTGATGCGCACCTTCCTCAGTATGAGTGCGATTTAATTTGCCGAGAAATGCAACTTCCTCTTTGGTATCCCATTTAATGCCTTTGCCACCGTTGCCGAGTGATTCAAGTAATGGTCCAAGTGAAGTGAAACGTTTATAGGTGTTGGGGTAATCTCGCTCTACCACCACCATATTGGGCATGGTCAGACCGGGAATGGCTTCGCATTCACCTTTCCACCAGGCTTTAACGCCGTAGGGTTGTGCGAGTTCATCAGGCGAGTCGTGCATCATCGGTTGGGTGACAAAATCTTGCTCTACACCTAAATGCCCTTCGCATAATTCCGAGAATTTTTTGGCGATACCTTTAAAAATATCCCAGTCACTGCGCGACTCCCATACCGGGTCAATGGCTTTGGTAAGCGGATGAATAAAGGGATGCATATCCGAGGTGTTCATATCATCTTTTTCATACCAGGTGGCGGTAGGCAAAACAATATCGGAATACAAACAGGTAGTAGACATTCTGAAATCGAGCGTCACTAATAAATCCACTTTACCGACTGCGCCCTGGTGATGCCATTTCACATCTTCCGGTTTTTTGCCGTCCGCGCCCAAATCTTTACCGAGCAAACCGTGTTTGGTGCCCAGCAAATGGTGCAGCATATATTCGTGGCCTTTGCCGCTGGAGCCTAATAAATTGGAGCGCCAGATAAACATATTGCGCGGAAAGTTTTGCGGCGCATCCGGGTCTTGGCATGCGAATTCAATTGCGCCGCTTTTTAATTGTTCGACAACATAGTCTTTTGGTGCTTTACCGGCTGCTTTTGCAACGGCAACAATGTGCAGAGGGTTAGTGCCGAGCTGCGGCGCAGAGGGCAGCCAGCCCATACGCTCAGCGCGGGCATTAAAATCAATGATGCTACCGCTCCATTTTTCTTTATTGGCGAGTGGTGAAACGACTTCACTCATGTCGAGCTTTTCGTAGCGCCATTGACTAGCATGGTTGTAGAAAAATGAAGTGCCATTCATTTGGCGGGAAGGGCGTTGCCAATCCAAGCCGAAGGCGAGCGGCAACCAACCATTTTGTGGGCGCAATTTTTCTTGCCCTACATAGTGCGCCCAACCGCCACCACTTTGGCCTACGCAACCGCACATCATCAGCATGTTAATCAGGCTGCGATAATTCATATCCATGTTGTACCAGTGGTTTAGTGCAGCCCCGACAATTACCATGGAACGGCCGTGAGTTTTATCTGCTGTGCGCGCAAATTCGCGCGCAACACGAATCACATCGGCACGCGGCACACCGGTAATTTTTTCTTGCCATGCGGGAGTGTAGGGCGCGTCATCATCAAATGATGTGGCCACATTGGTGTCACCCAGCCCGTTATCTACGCCGTAGTGAGCAACCATTAAATCGAATACGCTGGCTACCCATGCGCTTTCGCCATTAGCCAGTATCACCTTGCGCGCAGGGACTTTGCGCAGTTGGATATCACTGTGATCAGTGTGTTTAAAATAATTGTATTCGTGTTCGTTGCCGCCAAAATAGGGAAAAGCCACATCCAGAATTTCATCGCAATTATTTTTTAGCGATAAAAGCGTATCTGTATCAGCTCCGGTTTTGCCATCGCGCTGCTCCAGATTCCATTTACCGCTTTGCCCCCAGCGATAGCCGATGGAGCCATTAGGGCTGATTAATTCTTGGTTGTGTGAATTGATGGCGATGGTTTTCCAATCGGGATTGTTTTCTTGTCCGAGATTGTCTACCAAATCCGCTGCACGCAAAAAACGCCCTTGTGTTAAATGCTTACCATGCGGTTCCAGCATCACCAGCATGGGCATATCGGTATATTGTTTTACGTAATTGGTGAAATAAGTGCTGGGGTTGTCGATATGAAATTCTTTTAAAATCACATGACCAAAAGCCATGCCCAAGGCCGCATCCGTCCCTTGTTTAGGCGATAACCAAGTATCGCCAAATTTGGAGGCTTCGGAGTAGTCAGAAGTAATGACGCAGGTTTTGGTGCCTTTATAGCGAACTTCGGATAAGAAGTGGGCATCCGGTGTGCGTGTTTGGGGAACGTTAGAGCCCCACACAATAATGTAATTGGAGTTATACCAATCGGCAGATTCGGGTACGTCTGTTTGCTCGCCCCACACTTGTGGTGATGATGGAGGTAAATCGCAATACCAATCGTAAAAACTTAAACAGTTGCCACCAATCAAGGATAAATAACGTGAACCGGCAGCATAGGACACCATCGACATGGCGGGAATGGGTGAAAAACCATTGATGCGGTCGGGGCCGTAAGTTTTGGTAGTATAGACATTTGATGCGGCAATAATTTCATTTACTTCGCCCCATTGTGCGCGTACAAATCCACCCAAGCCGCGTCGGGATTTATATTTTTTTGCACGCGTTTCATCTTCAACAATGGAAGCCCAGGCTTGTACAGGGTCGCAATATTCCTGCCGGGCTTCGCGCCACAACTCAATTAATGCCTGACGCACTTTGGGATATTTCAAACGGTTAGCGCTGTAAATATACCAGGAGTAACTTGCGCCCCGTGGGCAGCCGCGCGGTTCATGATTAGGTAAGTCGGGGCGGGTGCGTGGGTAATCTGTCTGCTGGGTTTCCCAGGTGATCAAGCCGTCTTTCACATAAATTTTCCAGCTACAAGAACCGGTGCAATTTACGCCGTGGGTTGAACGCACAATTTTATCGTGCTGCCAACGTTGACGATAACCTTGTTCCCAAGAGCGATCCTCATCAGTGGTAACGCCATGCCCATCAGCGAAGGGTTCTTGACGTTTTTTAAAAAAACGTAATTTGTCGAGTAGATGACTCATTCTATGGCAGCTCCTAAAAGTGTGCGCGTTACTCCATTACTGACACAACGGCGTTATGTTAATGGCGCGCATTCGGTTCACGGTTGACACTGGAATACTGCGCCATTCATGCGCTGCCTGCCAGAGAGTGAAAAGTGCCGGAAAGCCGTTCATCTACCACCAAATGAGTATTTGTATTTGTTGTCTAACTCATTGAATTTATTGAATTTTTAGTTGTTGTGGGTAAGGCGTGTTAGGCTAAAAAATAAGCCTCAGTACAGAAGGGGTACTCCAATAAAAAGGCCGCTCCATAATGCTGGTAGCGGCCTTGATAAATCGATGTAGAAAATGCCAATAATTAACTCTGGTTGAGCGCGGCGAGTACATCCATAGCCGTGATAACACCAACCACTTTATTGTTGTCAGTTACAAAAACGCGGTGTATGTGCTGGTCAAGAAGTATCTTTGCCACTGACTTTATTGATTCGCCCTGGTCAATAGCGATCACCTCATGATTCATAATTTGATGAACGGTACAATTTTTATCGGCATCTTTTACCCATGATCGCAGCACTTCCTCATTTATTTCCTGACCACAACTATCCCGATAGTGGTTGCGCAAGGCATTACCTTTGTCGCGCTCGTTGAGATTATTGAATTTAAAAACATCGCTTACGCTGACCACGCCAACCAATTCGTGATCTGAGGCTATAACAGGGGCTGCAGAAATTTTGCGGTTAATAAAAAAGTCTGCCAAACGACTGATAGTCCAGCCCTCGTAAGCAGTTAATAAGGTGTTGCTCATAATATCTTTGGCGCAAGAGCTGCTAGTGTTGGTAGTATTCATATTAAAGCCTCTTGTTGTTTGATTGGCACTAGGTAATAGAGCTTATCGGCTAAAATCATGTTTTTGGCAATTTCCCTGAATGGCTAGAGGGGAGCAATAAAATACCTCCAAATGGGTATTTATCTTTTTATATGAAGCTGTTTTATGAACTCACTTGTACCTAAATCTTCCATTATTGTTCGCGTCAGTGTGGCACTTGCCGGAATTGTTATCTTAGGCATGAGTACGATGTTGATTTCCTATTGGTTGTCAGAGCGTGCTGAAAACGATTCCCTGGCGATTAATGTCGCTGGCTCTTTGCGTATGCAAAGTTATCGTTTGGGCTTGCTGGCATTGGATGACACGCATGATGCGGCGCAATGGATAGCGGCACAGCAAAAAATTGATGAAACCTGGCGGAACCCGGTATTCATTCCTTTTTTGCATGAGAAACCAGCAATCAGTGAGTTATACACCCGCGCAGCGGACAACTGGCGCACACAGTTATTGCCAGCATTTAATCAGCTTAAGCAACAGCAAGATTCTTTAACCGACCAAGAATTACAAATTCTGTTGGATGAACACATTCAGTTGTTGGATGAACTAGTGCAAACCATTCAACAGGATGCGGAACAAAAGGTACGCAGTTTTCGTTTGGTGCAAATCATTGCGCTTTTTGCAACCTTGTTGGTATCGGCATTGGTGATGTATTCGCTCAGAGTCAAAGTAGAGCAGCCACTCAATCAATTAACCGCTATGGCTAAGCGAATTTCCCATGGCGATTTCAGTCATCAAATACCGGTAGTCAGCCAGGATGAATTAGGTGTTCTTGCTGGTTCGTTTAATCTTATGAGTCGATCAATCGCTAATAGTTATGATCATCTTGAACAACAAGTGGATGAAAAAACCCGGGAGTTGCAACAGTCTAATAATTCGCTACAGTTTTTATACGATACTGCCAAGTTCATTATTGAGCATAATCCCCAAGGTATTAATTACGATGAAATAATTTCTCGTTTAGGGAAAACTATCAACGTGTCCGACCTTGAATTATGTTTAATGACTACTGAGGGCAATAGCCCATACCTGCAAATAAAACCGGCGAGTGAAATTAACGCAGAGTTGTGCAAAAAACAAAACTGTTCGAAATGTTTGTCCAGCCGGGGCGTAGTAGAAAAAACGGATGGAACGGCGATTTATCGTTTTCAACTGAATCGCAATGAGCGACATTATGGGTTGATAGTGTGTCGGGTAGAGGAACGAAAATTATTGTCGCCATGGCAAGAGCAACTAATCCAATCCACTACCGATCAATTAGCGATTGGTATGAGCTTAAAAACTGATGAAGATCAATCGCGTCGTTTGGCGGTTTTGCAAGAGCGCAATGCTATTGCGCGCGAATTGCATGATTCTCTTGCGCAGGCGCTGTCCTACTTAAAAATTCAGGTAACTCGCCTCAATAAAGCCATTGATCGCGAAGATAAAATCACTATGGAGGATGTAGCTGGTGAGCTGCGTGAGGGATTAAATAATGCTTACCGCCAATTACGTGAGCTATTAACTACATTCCGTTTGAAAATTGATGGCAGCGGTTTAAAGGCTGCGCTTGAATCCAGTATCGAGCAGATGCGTGCGCAGAATTCGATAAATATTTACTTCGATTTTGCTTTAAGTAATGTTCCGCTCACACCTAATGAAGAAATTCATTTGTTGCAAATTATCCGTGAGGCCAGTCAAAACGCAATCCATCATAGCGGTGGACAAAATGTGGAAATTCGTCTGTGGCAAAATGCGGATCAGGCGATTAGCTTAGTTATCGCAGATGATGGCGTTGGGCTTCCTATCGCCCCGGAAAAAATTAATCATTACGGTCTGGCCATTATGAAAGAGCGCGCCAAACATTTAGGTGGCGAGTTAATCCTTTCTAACCGTGCGAGCGGAGGAGTGTTAGTCAGTTTTGATTTTGTGCCCGATTTCATTAAAATTCGGCAAAAAAGTGGCATTATTATTTCCGACGTATTAAATGATACTCCTCTGTAAAAGAAGTTAGCTTAATTGTGGAGGCTTCAGCAAACGACTGCATTTACAAAAAAAGCCCGCACCAATCAGCGGACACGATATTGAAGAGCTGGTTGTTACAGTTACATGCACTACCCATCTATTCCAAATACAGTCAACTATTGGATAGCGATGCAATTGAACAACAGCTAACTGTTAATGCAAGCTTGCTAGAGCATTAATTTTGTCAGCGGATTTGCTGTCATTGCTGCATGAAAGGTGATTGGCATATTTTAAATGGTACGAACCTAAAAGGTATTAAGCTCCGTCGGTGCCCTTCGCGATCAACTGTAATGCATTCATATCATCAATAATAAGGTCTGTCTTATCGATGGTTATAACATTATTTTTTTGTAAACGAGTAAAAAGTCGACTCACGGTCTCGATACGCAGTCCGAGAAAATTGCTGATATCAGTGCGCGTCATAGGTAGTAAGAATTTATTAGAAGACAGGTTGCGGCGACCGTTACGGCTTGAAATACTAAGTAGGAGGGATGCGATTCGTGCTTCAGCGCTGCTTTTGCTAAGTAGACTAATAATCCGCTGATCTTCTGTTATTTCACGACTCATTAATTGTAGAAAGTGCCTTTGTAAATTGGGGATTTTTTGGCTTAATTCTTCAAACCTGTGGAAGGGAATTTCGCATATTGAGGACGTTTCCAGCGCTAGTACCGAATTGGTATATTTATTTTCATTCAATCCATCCAGACCCACAATCTCTCCTGGTAGATAAAAGCCTGTGATCTGCTCATCACCATTATCGCTAATGGTTACTGCTTTTACTGCACCAGAGCGTATAGCAAACACAGAGTGGAACTCATTATTCGCACGGTAGAGATAGTCACCTTTCTGCAGAGGTTTGCTGCGTTGAACGATGCTGTTCAGTCTATCTATATCATCAAAATGCAAGCTGATTGGTAGGCACAGGGTGTTAAGGCGACAGCTTCCGCAGCTGATGCGTTTTTCATGCGTACAGTGGATATCTTGACCCTGCGCACAGTTATCAGTTCTTATCGGAGGGAGTTGAATGCGCATCTTTGCGTCTCTTTAGTTGTTGCTAGAAATTTAGTTCGAATATAAAAACGCTATAACAGCAAGCTTACTACACATCAATTTTCATATAGAATGTTAACTTAAAAGAACGTAACCAGCGTTTTGGAGCTCAAATAGCGGTGGTCGTGCGTGTAATCATTTTCCTTCTTCTACTTGATTTAAGTCAAGTCATGTGAAGCACAATGGACTTCCCAGCTTTTACTAGACACTTTCAAGCCCCTGAGAAAACGCCTCTTCGTATTTAACGGGAGATAACCCGCCGTTATGAGAGTGGCGTTTGACTGGATTGTAGAACATCTCAATAAAATTAAATATTTCTGCTTTGGCTTCTTCCCTCGTACTGTAAATTTTCCTGCGGGTCACTTGCTTCTTAAATGTCGCAAAAAAGCTTTCAGCAACCGCATTGTCATGACAGTTCCTCGGCGGCTCATGGAAGGAATGAAATTGTTAGCTTCTATAAAAGCCATGTAATCGTGACTTCCGTATTGGCTGCCTTGATCACTGTGGATGAGCACAGCATCTCTTGGCTGACGCCGTAGCTTCGCCATGATCAAAGCATCATAGGCCATCAACTGAAAATCGATAAATGAATAGCGAAGTCCAAGCGTAGCGTTAACAATATAATTTATACCGCTCCACTCAGGATAGGTGATCCTGTAATCTATGTAAGATTCCAATTTGTCGCTTAACAAAAATTGACGGTAATCAATGCTCGCCGCTATGGCATTTAATTCCAGATCTACTGTTCCACTTTCAATCCAGATTTTGTCGGCGCTTACCATGAGATCTAGCTGGTCCTTATCCTCACCCCAAAATCTGTAACCTGGTCCGACACCAACATGGGAATAATAACTGACTGTATCGACACCCTCTTCGCGATAAGAGGTGTCAAGGGTGATCAGCCAATGGGGGCTGATCAGGAAGTCAGGGGTATAGTTAAATTCGAGAACGTCTTCATTGGGAACACCATGCAGTTCGCCGCGCTTAACTTCGCCATTAGTCTCATGGCGCTATTTGTTCAGGTGATAATGCAGTTCCGCCTTCAACCGCAATTCCCGCTTGCGGCCACCATCGCTTTCCATATCCCAACCGAGTTCGACATTGCCAGATATTTTTTCGGGCAATGCACGTCGCCTCAGACGTAAATCGTTTATGGCAATAACTTTTTTATCGATCTTCACGTAGCCATCAATGGTTGCTGTTTCCATTTTAATGTCTGTCCGGGTGCCGCGAATTTCCCAAGCTCTGGTTTGGTCCGTAGCGAAGCTGGTAATCCATTTTGCTTCAATCGTGAGCATACCCGCTGATAGCGTATCAATTTTAAGTAACTGCCCATCGAACTCGGAGATGTGCCCTACGAACTTCTCGCCGTTGCGAGTGAAAACCACGTCCGCCTGAAGGGTACCCGCTAAAAGTGAAAATATGATGGCAACAAAAGCGTTTGCATTTCTAAACACACTTAGCTCCAGTAAGGGAACGGACAACTTTCCGGTGTGACAGCCGGCCCAGTTGAGGGCGAGCTTATTAATTTCATAATTGTAGTTTTGGAAGGAATAACTAACGGGACTGCAAAGGAAAAACCCCCCACAATTGCCATAGTTAAATCATAACGGAGTAAAGGAAATTTATTGCAGTGTGTGTGTAAAAGCTCTAAGCGGGCATGAAATCGAATACTGCACTGATCTCCTACGTCACAGTTCGACCATGGGAAATACGTTCAGGTGTAATTCGTAGATCTCACTAGGCATTTGCGCCTTGATTTCTAAGCGCACGTGCTAACCAATTTTATAGAAATCGTTGAATTTGTCACACCACTAAAACTGCCTTATTCCTAAAATCCTGAATATAAATTGATCAAAATAGTAAATTTTGCTTTACAAGTCAGTGGGTTATTGCATGTTGTGCAGGATTTGGCGGAAAAGTCCGCGATCCCCTTTTTAGCCCAGTAATAGTGTGGGTGTAAGTGATAACTCCCGATGGGTTCACATTGCCTGGAATAGTTACGTACTCAGCATTACAGGTATCGTCAAAGCTCCAGGCGGGTTTGTGACAGACCTTGTAGGTTTCAAATTGTTGATCCGTCTTCCATGTTAAGGTGATTGAATTCGATGATTGAATGTTATGAAAGCGGTGTGCGTATACTTAAAAGCATTTCCAGCTTGCTCACTATTTGCATTCATTATTTGTTCTACGCATAGTTTTAAGGCAAAAAAATAGCCCACAAATCCCAACTTAAAGGTGTCGCTAAACTCGGCGTCAGCCAATTAACGGGAGCCCCCGCATTATGGAAGCAAAAGCCAGACCCTCTATTGTTCTTTTACCCGGCGGAGGTCGAAACTATCACATGGGAAGTATGTCGGCTGTGTTCAAGGCCGATCAATGTGAAACGGCCGGTCAATATTCTGTGTCGGAGTGGTGGCTTGAACCAAACACCCAAGGTCCTGGCGCTCACTCCCACCCCGAAGACGATGCGTTTTATGTCTTGGAAGGCATCATGAGTTTCTTCATTGATGGAAAATGGATCGATTGCCCGAAAGGCTCGTTTATCCTTGCACCGGGAGGAGCCTCCCATGATTTTCAGAACCGGGGCAGTGTGCGCGCCGGTGTGTTGAATATTTCTGTGCCCGGCGGCTTTGAGCAGAACATGGGAATGATTGTCGAATGGTTCGCTAAGAACCCACTAGGCCGGGCAACCGGCTAACCATACCCTAATGCTGCCGTTATGATGTCTCTCGAAGTCGCTACGTGATTTTTTATGCCACTTCCAATAGCTAGCGGGCCCCCATATTTTTTCTGATTTTATTTTTTAGCCAGATGAATGCGATTTGAATAGTTCTATAGCTGACAGCTCTCGATATTGGAAGGCTTGTTTGGTGATCGCTGATTGTGCATCTGCAACACGATCAAATATTCCAATGCATTTACAGTTTGATTGATCGATAACTTCAAAATGGAATCGTATCGTCAGCCCTCGAAGATCTTTATATTCCACAAGATTGGTCTGATATCTCCCATTACGAAATAGAGGCCTGGTGGAAATCATACAGTAAACCCACATTGATGCTCGTTTAAGCATGAGCATTGTTGGTGACGGGAAAATAAATAAGTAAGTTAGACGGGGACATCCCGCTCCCGTGCATGACACGAGCGATGTGTTTGTTAGTAATAGGCTTGATATACAATTTTGTCAAAGAAGCGTGAAGTTCAAATAATGGCATGTGCATCATCGGAAAATCCGCGCGCATTCAGGCAGACGACACGAAGGTTTTTCGATGTGAAAATTGATGCAATGCAAATTTAAGTGTCATTCTCTGAGAGGTATTATTGCTGTGTTATAGCCCGTTCCTCTATGATGGTCGAGTTGCGGTGCTTTATCGTTGGACTGCTTCTCTCGTTTTCTCTCTCAATCAAACGATTTCGCTGGAAAGGCAAGTAAATCTCATAATTACGCGATACTTTAGCCACAGCAAAGGTGTTTTCCACCGCCATACTTGATTAAGTTGCGTTTATGTGGCTTTGCTTCGCAAAAGTATCACACAAAGCGGCTTCCAAACTGCCGCTGAGCGTGGCGTTAAATTTCCGACTTACCCATTTTTTTGCTTTGCATCTTTGTTATACCAATCAAAGTGCACAACTCTTAATAATTAACTCTAAGGATCAGCGAAATGCCAATTTTCCTCAGATTTTTTAGTATTTGCATGTTTTTGTTGGCGTCGTTATTCGTGACGTCGTGCGGTGGAGACGGTGATGGTCAGCGCGACAGCGACCGCCAGGAAAATAACTTCAACTATTATCCGCCCACCGCAGTGGATATTGCGCAAGCCAAAGCGATCGTTTCCAGTAGGGATCTGAGTCCCAGGGACGTACAGGTTGTTTATCAAGGTGAATACGACAACGAGCATTTTATTTCAATACTTGAACACACCGTCGAGTCGATAACACATTACGGGGCTGTTGTATATCCAAGAAGCCCTGCATCTATTCCGATGCCTGTTATGGTAATGACTGACGGGCAAGGCAATCGGTCCATTGATATAGAGCCATGGTTAAATCGTTCCTGGAGTCCTCAATTACACGGATCCATCGTGGTTATTCCGGCGTTTCGTGGTAGAACCCTCATGTTTCGCGGTATGAGCTGGATGAGCACCGGGTCAACCTGCGACGAATTTGATGGTGCCGCAACAGACGCCATTGCTCTTGTCAACGCAACACAGCAAATTTTGCCTGACGGTGATTTTGATCACTATCTTGTGAGAGGTAATAGCCGTGGGGGGAATACCGCCTTGCTTATGTCCGAGCGCGATAGCCGCGTTGCTGTAGTCATAGCTTCAGGGACGCCGGTAGATTTTTATCGCTACAGTATGTGGAGGGACTCACCCGATATGTACGAATGCCATTTTTTACAAAATAAAACGGAAACAGAGTCGCGCATGCGCATGCTGAACAGCTCACCCGTTTATTTTGCGAGCGATGCACACGGCATCATTGATCTCCACCAAGGCAGTTTAGACGCGATCGCGCATCCATGGAACGCACAGATCATGTATGACGCGCTGCGCGCCGCAGGTAAGGAAGTGAATGTTTATTATTACGAGAAAGGCCACGGTGATATATGGAATGATCCTTTGATCATTGAACGAATAGGGGACAGAGTGGATGAATTTTTAGCTAACTATTAAAGACATGGATTGCAGGCGCTTTGTATCAATAAGTAACTATTTTCTGAAATTGGCAAGAACTCATCACAATTTTTCTTTTGCTCAAGGAGAACATTATGATTGGTCTTCAACGTATTTTTGCCGTAACAATTTTTGTAGCCAGCAGCGTGTGTGCAACTTACTCGCAGGCGTATTGGCAATTTACCTATACCTCCGATGAGTTGCCATGGGTGGCGGGTTATCTGGGTGGCGAGCCGAGTGATATTGTGGGAACGCGGGAACCACCCTATCCGCGTTTTCATGCAATCTTCAAAAGCGAAGCAACATTAGTAAACAGCGGACCGACAACCTTTGAACTTGA
>CBFGOY010000053.1:0-24539 GCA_965650515.1 uncultured Cellvibrionaceae bacterium
GTAGTCCTGATGGATGTAAAGATGCCGGGGATGGGCGGCCTTGAAGCTACCAAGAAACTGTTAACAGTGAATCCGGCGATTAAAATTATTGCTGTCACCGCCTGTGACGATGACCTTTATCCCACTCGCTTGATGCAAGCGGGAGCCGTTGGTTATGTGACCAAGGGCGCGGAATTTACCGAGATTACTGACGCAATCAATAAAGTGATTCGCGGTGATCTTTATATGAGCAATAGCATTGCCCAGCAACTTGCGCTGAAAACGTTTTCCGGTGGCAACAACCAGGAGTCGCCGTTTGAGAAGTTGTCGCAGCGCGAATTGCAAACAGCCATGTTGATTGCGAATGGTCAAAAGGTGAACGATATTGCCAATACTTTTTGTGTTAGCCCCAAAACGGTTAATTCCTATCGTTACCGTATTTTTGAAAAGCTTGATATCAACAGCGATGTAGAGCTGACACTCCTGGCAGTAAAGCACAATCTCCTTGACCCGGAAGCAGTCGTGTAAGCGACTGCTTTTTCCCTGCACAGAATGGTTTCAATGACGCACGACAGCGCTGAGCTTTTTGATTCCACCCGTTTCCTCGCCAGTACGACCCAGCAGCCAGGCATTTACCAGATGTTTGGCCGTGATGGTTCCATTTTATATGTCGGCAAAGCGAAGAATCTAAAAGCCCGTTTATCCAGTTATTTTCGCAAGGCCGGTTTATCACCCAAAACCCAGGCATTGGTTTCGCGCGTTGCAAGGGTTGAGGTTACGGTTACCGCCAGCGAAATTGAAGCGCTGATCCTTGAGCAAAACCTCATTAAGTCCAATCGTCCCCCTTACAATATTTTGCTGCGGGACGATAAATCCTATCCTTATATTTTTATCTCCAGTGGCGAAGACTACCCGCGTATTTCCTTCCATCGCGGCGCGAAGAAAAAGCGTGGTGATTACTTCGGCCCATTTCCGAATGTTGGGGCAGTAAAAGAAAGCCTGAATTTTTTGCAAAAAACATTTCGTGTCCGGCAGTGCGAAGACAGCGTATTCAATAATCGCACACGACCCTGTTTGCAATATCAAATCAAGCGCTGTACCGCGCCCTGTGTCGAATTTATTTCTCCGGAAGATTACAAAACGGATCTACATCATACCCAGTTATTTTTGACCGGTAATAGCGACAAGCTGTTGAGTGAACTGGCCGATAAAATGGATACGGCGGCCCAGCAATTACAATTTGAAAAAGCAGCCGCCTATCGCGACCAGATCACTGCGTTGCGCACTGTCCAATCCCAACAAGTCATAGAAGAGGGTAACGGGGATATTGATGTAATTGCTGCCGAAATGCGCGCGGCAGCAATTTGTGTCCATATTTTATTTATTCGCCAGGGCAGGATTCTCGGTAGCCGCAGTTTTTATCCATCATCTTCATTGGCGGAGACCCCGGCGCAAATTCTGGAAGAATTTATTCCGCAATTTTATTTAGCCAGTAGCGGTCGGGAAATCCCGCGCGAAATTATTGTAAGCCAGCCGTTGGAGGAAGTGGATGTAATCGCTTCGGCGTTACAACAAGCGGCGGGGCGACAAGTATTTATAAATCACCAGGTGCGCAGCCATAGATCAAAGTGGTTGCAGATGGCCGCCACAGCGGCTTTGCAGAATCTCATCGCCCATGTAAATAGCAAAAAGAATTCGTTGGATCGCTTTATCGCATTGCAAGAAGCACTTGGCTTGGATGAAACCCCGCAGCGGTTGGAGTGTTTTGATATCAGTCACAGCAGCGGGGAGTTAACCGTAGCGAGCTGCGTCGTGTTTGATAATAACGGTCCGCTTAAATCGGATTACCGCCGCTTCAACATTGAGGGAATTACCGGTGGCGATGATTACGCGGCTATGGAGCAGGCCCTGACCCGCCGTTATACGCGTTTGCAGAATGGCGAAGGTAAAATGCCCGACATTCTCCTGATCGATGGAGGAAAAGGGCAGCTGGGCAAAGCCATTGAGGTATTGAGCGAATTGGGTGTGCAAGGGGTAAAGCTGATTGGCGTCGCTAAAGGCACTACGCGTAAGGCGGGCTTTGAAACCCTGTTTGATGGTGAAACAGGTGCTGAAATTGTCTTGCCGGGGGATTCACCAGCGTTACATTTAATCCAGCATATCCGCGACGAATCCCATCGTTTTGCCATAACCGGGCATAAGCAGAGGCGTGACAAAAAGCGTAAAACCTCGACGCTGGAGGATATCCCCGGTATCGGTGCCACGCGTCGTCGGGAACTATTGCGGCATTTCGGCGGGTTGCAGGAAGTGCAGAATGCGAGCCTGGACGATTTGGCCCGGGTAAGTGGAATTAGCCGCAAACTGGCTGAGGAAATTTATGCATTTTTTCATAATGAATAAGTTTTAGCGCCGAACTCCCAAGCCACGGGATGTGAAAGCCGTCTCGCTGGTGTATTATCGCGCCCGTTTAGTGATTTGATCATCTGGCCCAGAGAACTGCCTATGACGCTTGCCAACCAGTTGACCCTAATGCGGATTTTCCTCATTCCCTTGTTCGTTTTGGTGTTTTACCTGCCGTTTAGTTGGGCTCATTTTGTATCTTCCGTGATTTTCAGTATCGCTGCCATAACGGATTGGGCGGACGGTTATGTTGCGCGTAAATATAACCAGAGCACACCTTTCGGTGCATTCCTCGATCCGGTAGCCGATAAATTAATGGTAGCCATTGCCCTCCTTTTATTAGTAACCCTCCACCACAATTCGGTGTGGTTTGTTGTAGCGGCGGCAGTGATTGTCGGACGGGAAATTATTATCTCGGCGCTACGCGAATGGATGGCGGAACTGGGACAAAGGGCAAGCATCGCAGTGTCATACATTGGGAAAATAAAAACTACCCTGCAAATGACCGCCATTATTGTATTGCTGATGGATATCCCTTTGTTATTGCCCATCGGCTTCATTGCTTTGGCAGGGGCTGCGGTTTTAACACTGTGGTCTATGGTGCTTTATTTGCGTGCCGCATGGCCATTCCTCCTACCTCAAAACCCTGATTAATAACGGCTTTTGAACGATCTGAGCAGCATTTAAGCAAACTTGAAAAAACCTTCGGTTCCGTTATATAAAAGACTAGGATTTTCAAAACGAGTCCGCTAGAATTGCGGCCTCTCAAAAAGGCGCGATAGCAAAGCGGTTATGCTCTGGATTGCAAATCCAGCTAGTCCGGTTCGACTCCGGATCGCGCCTCCACTTATTTTACGTGCCGACGTAAAAGCACTCTGCCCGAGTGGTGAAATCGGTAGACACAACAGATTTAAAATCTGTCGATCTTTTTGATCGTGCCGGTTCAAGTCCGGCCTCGGGCACCACCTTGAAATTCCAAGAAATCCAAGAACGTCTCAAAACCCGCAGAAATGCGGGTTTTTTATATGTTTTTAGTCTCAGGACGTCCACCAAGATCCTATTGAAGCTACAGCATTCTGGGGGCACAATTGGGGGCATAAATTTGGAGGCGTAAATGGCTACAAATAAGCTTACCGAAGTCGCAATCAAGAAGGCTAAACCTAAAGAGAAGTCATACAAGCTCTCTGATGGTGGCGGTATGTATTTGGAAGTCATGCCTAACGGCTCCAAATATTGGCGAATGAAATATCGTTTCGGTGGAAAAGAAAAACGTCTTGCCTTTGGTGTCTATCCTTTAGTCTCTCTTGCTTCAGTACGCGAAAAGGTTCGACTCGCAAAGCTTGAATTACTTGAAGGCAATGATCCTGGTGAACTAAAGAAACAGGAAAAACTAAAAAAATTAATTGCCTCAACAAATACATTTTCTGCAATTGCCGATGAGTTCATTAAGAAGAGGGAGATTGAAGGCGCAGCTCGTGTAACCCTAGTAAAACTTAAATGGATAATTGATCAAAAATTATCCCCCTTTATTGGCGATACTCCTGTTTCCGAAATTACCTCGGCAAAATTACTCATACCATTACGTCAGATTGAATCTGATGGGCTACATGAAACAGCTAACAGGGCCAAAAGAGTTGCGGGTCAGGTTATGCGCTATGCGGTCGGTTTAGGGCTGGCAGACCGAGACCCATCCCAGGATCTTAAAGATGCATTGGTCATCGCCAAAGCCAACCATAGGGCTGCCATTACAGATCCCAAAGAGCTGCGCAAAATACTCATTAGTATTGATGGTTACAGCGGCACACCGGAGATTAGAGCAGCGCTAAAGTTGACCCCAATATTATTCCAACGACCTGGTGAAATCCGCCAGATGGAGTGGGAAGAAATTAATTGGGAAAATGAATATTGGGAGATTCCGGCTGATAAGATGAAAATGCGCTTTGCCCACATAGTGCCGCTTCCGACGCAAGCCCTCAAGATTTTGAGAGAGCTGGAACCGATTACAGGACGGGGGCGTTACGTGATGCCGAGCGCTAAGCATGATGGTCGCCCCATGTCAGAAAATGGTGTCCGTACTGCTTTGAGGTCTTTGGGGTACTCAAATGATCAAGTTACGCCTCATGGATTCAGGGCGACTGCTCGTACTATTCTTGACGAGATTTTGCATGTTCGTGTTGATTATATTGAGCAGCAGTTGGCCCACGCTGTTAAGGACACGAATGGCCGGGCGTATAACCGAACCAGGCATCTTCCTGAGCGGAAGGAAATGATGCAGGTTTGGGCGGATTATCTGGATCATTTGAGGGGAAAGTCAAAGTTTTAGGGTCGGGGTCTACTGAAAGTACGAAATATACTTTGATATATATAGATTTAATAATTTATGTAGCGATAAGTACCCCAAAATTGATGAATGAAGGCCTCTTATCCTCTTTTTATATTCCATATGGGGTAGCCTTTTCGTTATGGTATACCTTCATATTTTCTTAGGAGGTTAGCATGGCACAACAAGTCCCAATAGTTATCTTAGAGGCTGCAGCAAGGGGTGAAACGAAAGCGCTGGCTAATTGGATCGAACTAAACAGGACTGTTGATGGGGTTCCATTTCAGCTTATAGCGGAGCTTATCAGGAACTCTTCGGGTTGCAAAAAAACGGCCACCGTTCATGAGGACGAATGTGTAGTTTATGGTGAGGATATAAATGAGTTGGGCGAGCCCCAGCGATATATAAAATCAATAAAAGGATATGTAAAACACATGTTTCATCCCCCTGGCGGTATGAAGGACCAAGCGAAGTCGTATCGTGAAAACAAAATGATTCTCAAAGAATATTTGGCTCTAAAAGGTAGGAAGCCTAGGGAGGTTTTGTTGCATGACTTAGGCATCAAATATCATAAAAGCCCTACCACAATCAGCGGTATTCTTGCGGATACTAAAAAAAGTATCGAGCAAGCTGAGGAAATGATGAGATCCTTGGGAGTCTATGAAAAGCTGAATAAACCTAAGTAAATACGCTCGGCCTATACCACATTTTTGAAGGGAAGTGGATAGTGACTTGAATAAATCATCTCACTATCCCGTTGCCTCCACACCGGCTATACCGTGACAACCGTCTCAACAAGTCCTAAGGGAGCTCAAGACGGCTATGTCAAAGCAAAACCTACCATCTTCCCAAGATGCTCTTTTACGTTTACCTGAGGTCCTTCGGCTGATTCCAGTAGGGCGTTCCACTTGGTGGCGATGGGTTGCCGAAGGGAATGCTCCGAAAGGTATCAAACTGGGTCCACGAACTACCGCCTGGCGTGTCAGTGATATCCAAAAGCTCATCGATTCTCGAGCTTTGGAGCACAATCTATGAACGCTTTCTTTTGCATAGATTATGGTTTTTTCCTTCCGAAATTCGACCCCTGTTTTGTCGAAACTGGAAAGACCGCAGGCCAGTATTCGCAAGGGTTTTGCGCTTTTCAGCTTAGATCGAGTGGGTCGGTATTTAATACTATCTATAGTTGTGTATTTATATTCATCCTGGCAGTAATCATCTTTAACGTGGTCCAACAGGAAGTGGTCCCGTTAAAGCGCATGAATGCACAAAATTACATTTGATCAGGACATCGAGTTTGAGGGTCAAAAATTTAGAATCAATAATCCTAACGGTTGTAAGGGATGCTTCGTCGGGATATTGGATAGAATTGTTTCTCAACTATCAGCGATTCTTAGCCATCATTGTAAAGTTTTTGTGTGTATGGAGATCTTTCCTGTGACTGACTACTCTGCGGATAACAAGTTATTCTCCAAATTTATAAAGAAGTATACGAAGCGATTGAGGATACGATTTGGCTTGTCGCGGGTCGGTTATGTTTGGGTGCGGGAGCAAGGCGTAGGTGAGGCACAGCATTACCATTTGGTCTTGTTTCTAGATGGGAACAAAGTGAACTTTCATCACAGTGTATTCAAAATTGCAGAGGAAATGTGGACGGCTCGAAACCAACCCCGCCCGGCGTTCCCTTCTTTAAGAAGTTATTACAACCTGACCCGCTGTAAATGGCCTGAATTTGGAGCAGTGATTTATCATTTATCTTACATGGCTAAGGTGCATACAAAGGAAAACAAGCCATTAACAGCTAACCGATATGAGGGTAGCCGTCATTCACGGCTTAGTTGAGGGGGGCATGCTAGAACTCCTCGTTCTACTTCACTCACATCTAACATTCACTCCTGACTGCAAGTCAACTGAGAGGGCGGAATAGGGGTGAATGCTCTTCACTAGTTGCCATTGTCCAATATCAAATCAAATTCACCCTCCCTATAACCTCCACTTAGAGAGCTGGCCTCATCAACCGACCTGTCACTGGGCGAGCCTGATCTAACTGATGCGCTCAAGTCAATGCTAATGATTTGTTGATAGTCGATGCGTTTGGGCTACTTAATCGCACCAGCGTTATTATGCGCAACACTACAGCTGCCATGCGGCATGGAAAAGCTGAGCTAAGAGAGTAATACACTTGTATAAAATTCCTTAATGATTTCGAAAAAACAGAGGGGAAAATGGGCGGATTCGGAAGCGGTAGGAAACCATCAGGCTCACGAGGAACCACCTCGTCAGTGCCGCAGTTGAACATAAATGAGTTTCGTAAAAACGATGCATTGTCAGAGGGACGTTACGGAGTTATTGAGATAGCGGTTAATAACGTTAACTCAACTTTTTACTTTAGAGCTGGCGAATCGGAAGTCACTTTATCCTATTCAGCAGACGTGTGCGGTCAAAGTATAGAGTGTCATTCATATTCAGTTTCTGTCCAGTGGACTCATTGCAATTACGGGGGAGTACGCCCTTGGTTCGTTTGTCCCGGATGTGCCAAACGCTGTCAAATTTTATATGTTGGACAAGAGAACCGAATTTTTCAGTGTCGGAAATGCCAGAATCTATGTTACCGAAGTCAATTGGAGGGAGTATGCGAGCGAGCTATTAACAGAATTTATTCTTATCGATCCAAGCTGAAAATGAACGGTACGCTGATTGATCGATTTCCGTTGGTACGCCCTAGATACATGCACGAATCGACTTATCTTAAGATCTTAATCAACTTGCTTCGTGAAAGCGAATCCCTCCAGCGACATTGGCTTGGTTTGAGTGGAGGACGCTTCCGGTCGAGTAACGGTGCAATATCAGCATATTCTGTAGATGCCTCGGATAATCATGAATACGAAGGCTAATAAAATGGAGCTAATAACTGAATACCTCGTACGAAAGGTTTAAATAAGCATGTTCCATGACGGCTTTGGGGAGTTAATACCAAGGGTACCTACAGCTACTGTGCGCTAATTACGTCGATCATCTCATGCGGATCAGCATTAACTATGCGGCACACCTCCAGCATTTCAATCAGGTCCAGGCGACGATCTCCGTTCTCATATTTGGAAACATAGGATTGGGGTTTTCCCAATTGCTGCGATAGCTGCGCTTGGGTAAATCCGGCAGCTTCCCTGGCCTCTCGCAACAAGGCTAAGAGATATCTGTACTTCTCGGAATGAATGGTCTTCAAGATGCTGTCCAGCTAATTGACTGGACATTTAAATAAACCCATATTAGGATTATCCCAAAATGGGATATTTCGGAATGTAATGGGGGCTATTTATGAGTGATACAGAATTACTTCTATTGGTCGAGTCAAGAAAGAAGTCACGCTTTGTGGCGATACTTCTTAACTTATTTCTTCCTGGTGCGGGCTACATGTATTGTGGGCGCTGGTTTCTCGGGATAGTTGCGTTCTTTTTTGTAATAACCCTCGTTATCGCCAGTTGGGGCTTGGCTGCTTTTGGGTTGATCGCCGTGCTTGTGATTGACGGTGCTCTTTGTGCTGGACGCTACAACCGTAAAATGACTGAACAGCTAATAAAGGAAAGGGCGCAAATGGTCGTTACATATCAGCAAGGGGCCGCGCAATGAAAACAATGAGATTTTTGATTTTAATGCTGTTCGTGACTTCTCCTGCAAGTGCGCAGACTTGGAACCTATATGAGGTTGCATATAGTGCGGCAAATGAAGCGCACGAGCATTACGTCATAGGAGGCGAGAAACGAGTTGGAGAGGCGATAAAATTTTGCCATCAGTCCATAACTGTAAAGACAGCCTTTAACGCCGCAACGGCGCGTTGTTTTGCTATGGATATGACTGGAACATTGCTCTACCTAAGTGAGTTCAAGGACGCGACCGTCAAGCCAACTGGATATTTAATGGAAGGCGGTAGCTACATTGGCAGGAACACTTCCTATTTACTCACGGTACCTGCGGATGATATGGATGCAGTAGTGCAAATCATTAAAGAGGGAGTTATAGATGCGGTGCCTGAGCTGCAATCAATATTGCTGCCTAAGGCTTTGCAGAATTAGCTTTTTTAAATTTCCCTTGCTTTTACCTCTTAACTTGCTGATCGCTCACAAGTAAGGGGTTACCCGTTTATGACTCGATCGCTATGAGACAGGGCATATTTTCGTCGCTATCTGAGTCACGTATTCAATGGGGATAAATTACTGAGAGTCTTGTGAGGTCGGTTGCTATTATATTCGTGCCATCATGACTCGATTTTTCTCGAGCATCTTCATAACCGAAGCTAGCTCTACGTATTGATGCATTAATAATGAGGTCCACTCTGCATGGCCTTTTATACTCCAATAATTTCATCATCCTCAGAGATTTCCGCAATTAGCTGAATGTCGTCATAACACCAATAGACCATATTGCTATTGTTATTTATAAATTTCCTATGGTGATTATCGAGTTCTTGGAGTGAGGCCGCTCTCACCTCACGTTCCTCAATGTGAACGAAAAAAATAATAACCTTAATGCCAGTGACTTCCTGGGTTTTTAAATAGTTATCCCAATAGGGAATATCTATACCGGTGGTGCGGTACCTAAAGTTACCTCGGTGGCCAAACGGGTAACCACATTGCTTTTTGGATTTCACTTCTACCCAATGGGTTATCCCATCCTTGGCAATTTGCAGGTCCGGAGCAATAAGTGATTGTTCACTGGGTGTGATATGCAGCTTGGGGGATTTTTTTACACCGTCTACAACTGGCGTATATTCGTAAACATTCAGGACATAATGTTTATTGTCCTGGAGCCACTGCGAAACCGCGAGTTCCCACTTTTGACCAAATTGCAGTCTGTCTTGAAAATAGCTATCCGAAAAATCGTTCATACCAATAGTCTTTTAAAAAAGGAAGTATCCCAATGGAACAAAGGCAAGCAACACAACAAATCCCAGGCAACCAGACCCGGCATGTTTTGGAATATATTGCGGTGCATTGTTTGGTTGCGGGTTGGATAGCCGCCAGGCTTTATGGCAGGTATCGCAATAAAACGTTTGTTTGCTGTTTTGCCAAGCCGTTAAGGTTCGATGGTTGTGCGGAAAGTGCTGTTTGCACTTCCGGCACTGAAACGATTGAGGGGCAGGGGATTTCCTTCGTGTGCTAAGCAGCTTGAGTACAATGGTGACTATCAACAATAAGCCTATCCCGGTAAGAATGTTAAATTCCATGGCCCAATAATTCCGAATGTTAGTAATTTTCCTGGATCACATTGCGCGAGTAATCCCTATTTGGAAGCGAGTGCGATATTAAGTGAGGCCACCAAAGTTTTCTATCAGACACATAGATTTTGTCGTTTAGAATAATGTTTTTTGCATGGTACTGGGGTGTTAATACAATTCACTCTCTGTGAATCAACTATCCAAAGGAATGAATTTTATGCTGGGTCTTACACTCTCTGGTGAAAGCATTAACCTACTACTTAAAAAGTAACTGACCCCCTGATTCAAAAAAAGTGTTTGTTGTTCGGCATAGGGAATCCGTAACACGCCTTAAACAAAATCCTGTTACCTTTAATGAATAGCTTGGGTGTGTTTACTTGAGTATGATGGGGAAATTATAAGTGCTCAACAATGTCTTGTAGGTTTCTCCTCGATTTATACCTGCTTGTCGCCTAATTCAGTATACAAAATGGCGCCACTTGGTATCATTCACGCTTGATACGCTCGCTGTAGTTGATATCAAGAATGCTTCAATTCAGTAACCATTTCGATCACATTGGATGTAAACATGGACGCCCTGGTAAAATTGATTCCTGCCTATATACCATTTCTGCACAATCATTCCTTTCTCTTTTATTTAAATATCCGTGGTTTTTCTGTGTCTATTGCGTAAGCAAAATTGCAACTACTTATATATGTAGTCATTAATGATTACGTTACGAATTTTGAAATATATCAAGAGGCTTACCTGTTTTATAGGGATTTTCTATGAGGGTTTACCTAAAATTTTCCTTGTTTTTAATTTTTTCTTTAGTTTTTTCAGCGTATGGCAACGAAATTTTTACTAATGAGTTGTGTGGAAGTTCATCTAAAAAAAGCAGGCCGTGTCATTATGTTAAAAAATTAAATTTTCATTTAGATGGAAATTTACATGGGAAAGAATTATTTCATGTTTTAAGTCTATATTTGAATAAAAGAGTGGCTGAAATGAATGAAATGTTTTCTCAGTTGGGTGTTCATGCAGAATATAAGCCGTTTACTGGAAGTGCTTGGGTGCGTAGGCCGAAAGAAAAAGATTCAAATATAGAATTAACATTTTTATTAACAGAAACGCCAGATAAAGAATTCATAATAATAACGTTTTATACTTTTTCAAAAGGCCCTTTTTACATAAGGACAAGCCTGTGCGCTTCGAAAAAAAATGAATGCGTTATTGCTCAGATGCAAAGTTTTATTGATGAGATTGTAGTTAAATCCATTATTCAAGACGGAAATTAATTAGATTAAATAGGATTTTTTATGTCTATTGCGGAAGATATTTTGGCAGCGTCAATGCTAATCAAAGAGTTTTTTGGGGATTTTGCCAGCGGCAGATCAATAGTAATTTATTTTTCTACTCCGAGCGATAGTTTTATTCTTAAAGACTATTTTTCTCAACCAGAAGAACAAACTGATTATGGTGTTAATCAATTAAAAGATACTAGCCAAGTACAGAGTAAAATTTTGCAACAATTAGACATGTACGTAGAGTTAGGTATTATAAAAGATTATCAGGTATCACCTTCATATAATTCAAATGTAGATATTGTTATCGGAGTCTCAAGTTTTAGTCCGGAAAAACTAAGCGCTGGCACATTAGGGGCAACTATATCTCCTAACTTGGAACTTTCAGATAATTTTCGGGAAAGTGCCATATTGTTTGATGATAGTTTGTTGAATAATAATGACTCTGATCTAAGCAATATGCTTATTTTTCATGAGATAGCTCATGCACTCGGACTAAGGGATCTGCATACCGTTGGGCTGACAGGCAGATACGATAGTTATAAATATTCAGCAATGTCCTACAACCCACACCCCAGTTTATCTGGCACGGATGCTCCCACATCTCTCATGCTATTAGATTATCTCGCACTTGATCAGCAAGGACTGCTGTATAAAAAAGATTATGAATCTGGAGATAATGTCTATCACTGGAACAAAGACGATAAGGTCCTTCATACAATTTATGATACAGGTGGGACGGATAAAATTTCCGCTGATGGCCACGAACGAAACACAATAATCGATTTACGCGAAGGGCATTTTAGTTCTTATGGTGCAAGTGATAAAGATACCAAAGTTCCTGTAGAAAACCTCGCCATTGCATACGGCACTGTGATTGAAAACGCAGTGGGTGGTGATGGCAACGATGTGTTAATTGGGAATAGCACCAGCAATGAATTGATAGGCGGTAAAGGGCATGATGTCTTATATGGGGATGGTTCCAATTACAACCCTGCCGGGTGGGATTTTTCCGAGGATCACCTTTCTGCCTATGCCGCAACCGTTGATAATTCGGATGTTAGGGCGGACGACCATGACACCCTAATCGGTGGCGAAGGCAATGACTATTTGTTTGGTCTGTCCGGGAATGATCTGTTAGACGGTGGCGAAGGTAACGATGTTCTACAAGGTGGGCAAGGCAACGATACGTACATTTTTGATGGCAGCTTTGGTCAAGATACTGTAATTGATACCGATGGCAGCGGGTCAATAGTCATTAACGGCAAGACCATTGGAAACGTTAAAGGCATTCACGGTACTGAGAATATATTTACGCTGGATAATCAGATTGACCTCGTAAAATTCAGCGATGGCACATCCACCCATTTAATGATCTCTACACGCCCTGCATCAGGCTCAACGGGCGGCACTCTTGTTATCGAGGATTGGCAAGAAGGCAACCTGGGCATCAATTTGCTTGATGCCGATGAACCCGTGATTGATAACGCGACAACCGGTACGTTTAATGGTGATGCATTAGCGAATGTCATCACTATTCGTGATTTTAAAGATACCCTGGCTGATGATGCTGATGGTGCCCCCTACATTAATTTGATCAGTGACGGTGGTGCTGGCAATGATTTTTTGATGGGCTTGCTCAATGGCAGCGATACCTTAAAAGGCGGGATCGGTGACGATTTTATTCTCGGTGGCAATACTATCGAGGAAGGCGATGCCAGTATGTATATGCTGCTAAATCCCGATATCCAGGGTAGCGACCGGTTATACGGTGATGCGGGAAGCGATTACATTGTTGTTACCGGGCGAAACTCGGTTGCCCACGGTGGAACCGAAAACGATTTTATCCGCGCTGATCAAGCGCTATTTGCACAATTCCAAGCGTACGAAGCCGATGGTGGTATTAGCGCGAATGATCCTTACGATGTGTCGGAAGATCAGGTGTGGGCGGATTTCTCCAAATTTTTGCGGCCGAAATACATTTATGAAAGCACAGGGGTTATGTTAACTGAATATAACCTCGATCTCACCTCACCAGATTGGAATCAGATCTTATTTTAAGGCGTCAGTAGATACGTTGTTGTCTGTTATCCAAGTCTTTACAGCTAAATTAGTTAATGTGAACTACCTAGCTTATTTAGCTGTAATGATTGCGTTATAAATTTTGTGAAAATCTACCAAGGATTTGAAGTATGAAGCTTAAAGATATTACTGTTTTATGTTCTTTGATGTTTTTTGGGGGTTGCCTATGCGCTTGCGCTAGTGATAATTCATGGATTGTCGCAGAGCAGTTAGATGATGTCAGAGGTTTAACATATTGTTCTTTTAAGGAAAGCAAAAAAGGTAACTATAGCTATTGCAGTGAAAAAATAAAAAATATTGCTATTAGTGTAAGTTTCGATAAGGAAGTACCCATTTCTCATCATCCCCAATCGATGAGTATAGATTATATATATAGATACATCGCCAATTATTATGAAAGCCTTGATTCGCAAATAGAGGAGTTTAAATATGATGTTTACTTTTTGCCATCAAAGGCATGGAATGAAATTCCCAGAAAGAATTATCTTTATTTGCATGTGAAATTTTTTACAATAAATGAGAAAGAAATTATATGTTCTATTTTTCTGAGTAGAAACGGAAAGAGTAATATCGACAGCTTTTTGATAGATATATCTGAGAAGGATTACCATAATTCTTTTAAAAGAGGGTTGGATAACATAATCTATAGGATTGATCGAGAATTTATTTTGAGAAAAGGGATGTAAGTATGAGTTTACGAAATCATTTATATAATTATTTAAATTTAAACGAGGCTTATATGGGTTTTAGGAATGTAATTTTTCTGGCTGCCTTTCCTTTTTTAATTTCAAGCTGCGCAACTAATAATGTGCTTGCGACTGGTGATGATTTCGTTGGGGACGAGCTTTGCGGATCAATGGTTGATTCCGGGGAGGATCCTTGTCAGTTTTTGAGGGAGATTAATTTGTACAGTGCGGTCCGTCATGAGGAATATAATGATGTGACAAGAGTTTCGCACGTAAAAATTGATGGTATTTTGAAAAATTGGGTAATTGATAATGATGATAGATTTTTGAGTAAAAAAATCAATGTGTATCATAAATCAAAAAGACCTAATGTTCGCAAGAGTTACGGTCCAGAGCATGTCGTTAATGTATATTTTTGGTCGGTTGAAGTTAAAGACAAAGATATTTTGGATATTATATTTTTGTCTAGGTCCATGCATGGTCATATAGTAACGTCAAGGCAATGTGATCTTGGAAATGATCTGGATGTCTGTCTAAGCAGAGTGGTTAATGAACTTTTGGATAGAAATGTTTCCGGTGAAATATTCAAATATACTCGATAAATTTCTGAGAATATTAAAACCGCTATTTTTTAAATTTATACAGGAATGTAGGTAGATTTTATGTCAAAAGCTGATGATCTTGCTGCTGCAAATACCATTACTAAGCTTCCCTTCGGCGAATGGATGAATGAACGTAGCGTAACAATCTACTTTTTGGGGGCGACTGAAATATCGGAAGTGTTTCCTTATTTTGAAAAACTCGATGGATCATATATTGATGATGCATCAGGGTACTTTGAAAAATATGGTATTGATGAAAGTAAAAGCTTAATGGATTCGATCCTAATTCAAAGTGCGGTTATTGGTATGTTAGATCACTTGGTTTCTCTTGGTGTTATACCTTCTTATCAAGTGGTTTCTAGTTTGTATGATGCTAATGATAACCGGGCGGATTTGGCTATTGGTGTTTCAAATTTCGCTCCGTATGGGGATGAAACCTATGGAACTACAGTCACTCCCGCATCTACGGAGCCGGTGAGAAAATCACTTATTTTACTCAATGATTTACTGCAATCATCAGATGTCAGATTGAGAAATCATACTATTTTACATGAATTGGCACATGCAGCTGGAATTCGTCACCCATTTGATAAAAATGGAAATCCAATTGTAAGTGATTCAAAATATAACAGCTTAAAGTACACAGCATTGGCTTATAGCGCGCATCCATCATTCAGTACAACGGATTTGCCTACGTCATTAATGCTGTTAGATTATCTGGTACTTGATCAGCAAGGACTGCTGTATAAAAAAGATTATGAATCTGGAGATAATGTCTATCACTGGAACAAAGACGATAAGGTCCTTCATACAATTTATGATACAGGTGGGACGGATAAAATTTCCGCTGATGGCCACGAACGAAACACAATAATCGATTTACGCGAAGGGCATTTTAGTTCTTATGGTGCAAGTGATAAAGATACCAAAGTTCCTGTAGAAAACCTCGCCATTGCATACGGCACTGTGATTGAAAACGCAGTGGGTGGTGATGGCAACGATGTGTTAATTGGGAATAGCACCAGCAATGAATTGATAGGCGGTAAAGGGCATGATGTCTTATATGGGGATGGTTCCAATTACAACCCTGCCGGGTGGGATTTTTCCGAGGATCACCTTTCTGCCTATGCCGCAACCGTTGATAATTCGGATGTTAGGGCGGACGACCATGACACCCTAATCGGTGGCGAAGGCAATGACTATTTGTTTGGTCTGTCCGGGAATGATCTGTTAGACGGTGGCGAAGGTAACGATGTTCTACAAGGTGGGCAAGGCAACGATACGTACATTTTTGATGGCAGCTTTGGTCAAGATACTGTAATTGATACCGATGGCAGCGGGTCAATAGTCATTAACGGCAAGACCATTGGAAACGTTAAAGGCATTCACGGTACTGAGAATATATTTACGCTGGATAATCAGATTGACCTCGTAAAATTCAGCGATGGCACATCCACCCATTTAATGATCTCTACACGCCCTGCATCAGGCTCAACGGGCGGCACTCTTGTTATCGAGGATTGGCAAGAAGGCAACCTGGGCATCAATTTGCTTGATGCCGATGAACCCGTGATTGATAACGCGACAACCGGTACGTTTAATGGTGATGCATTAGCGAATGTCATCACTATTCGTGATTTTAAAGATACCCTGGCTGATGATGCTGATGGTGCCCCCTACATTAATTTGATCAGTGACGGTGGTGCTGGCAATGATTTTTTGATGGGCTTGCTCAATGGCAGCGATACCTTAAAAGGCGGGATCGGTGACGATTTTATTCTCGGTGGCAATACTATCGAGGAAGGCGATGCCAGTATGTATATGCTGCTAAATCCCGATATCCAGGGTAGCGACCGGTTATACGGTGATGCGGGAAGCGATTACATTGTTGTTACCGGGCGAAACTCGGTTGCCCACGGTGGAACCGAAAACGATTTTATCCGCGCTGATCAAGCGCTATTTGCACAATTCCAAGCGTACGAAGCCGATGGTGGTATTAGCGCGAATGATCCTTACGATGTGTCGGAAGATCAGGTGTGGGCGGATTTCTCCAAATTTTTGCGGCCGAAATACATTTATGAAAGCACAGGGGTTATGTTAACTGAATATAACCTCGATCTCACCTCACCAGACTGGTCTGCACCACAAATCTCCGTTACAGGCTTAACCTATTTCTATTTGCAGCGTCCGGTCACCGAGGGATCAAATAATTTTGTCACTACAACTTATTACGGTGACGCAGCTCCTGGCTTTGGCCCCACTGTTAACGGGCAATGGAGTTTTCCCAATATTTCCGTTCAGGTGGATTGGTTGAGCAGTAATTATATAAATAATGCTGCCATTCAGATTGCGAACTACCAGGATATGAAAGGCCATAATTTGTATGGCGATGAAGGCGATGACGTCGTGTGGGGCGGCATCATGAGTGATTATATTTCCGGTGGGCAAGGCAAGGATACTTTGGCCGGCCTGGATGGTCACGACATTATTGATGGTGGCACTGAAGACGATGACATAAGAGGTGGTACTGGAAATGACATTCTTATCGGCGGTGGCGGCAATGATGTGATACATGGGAATGGTTTTGCCTTGGCGCCTGCACAAGCCAACTTGCCGGACAATAATGTGATCTATGGAGGTGATGGTAACGATGAATTGTATGGTGATCGTGGCAAAGATTATCTTGATGGCGGTGCTGGGGAGGATACGTTAAATGGTGGTGACGGCGACGATTATTTATACGGCGGTGATGATACGGATAAAGATATTTTAAGTGGAGGTAAAGGTAAGGATACCATTGTTATCAGAGAGCAGGATTATGGTGCAGGTAAAGAGGACGATGATATCTACATTTTGGATAAGCGCCAACTCTCTATTCCTTCCACACAATTACAATCAGCAACTGTCACTGCGGATGGTGCTTCATCCAATTCGACCTTGGGAGATATTACCGTCGCAAATGCCAGTATGTTGCCCACGGTAGATACGTATATCATCGACAATGAGGGTAACAACACGCTAGCGCTCGTAGGCGAGCAGGATTTTACGAATTTTTCAATTGATAAATCTGCTACGCATTTGGTGTTGAACCTCGGGAATAATCATCAAGTCATTTTGCAGGATGCATTGGTTTATTCCTCAATAAATATTGTTACGGGCAACTCAGTAGAGGAGCTTGCTGCCGGAAATGTTCTCATAAACCCGATTACCGACGATACCTTCCTAAATGGTACGGATTTGCTGGCGCAACAACAAATATCCACGACCGCACTCATGCTCAGTAACTTGCAACGCGCCGTCGTAGCACAGGCAGCAGTGACAAATACCTATCTGGCGGGTGGCTTGGTAGATGACACCTTGACCGCGCATGTCGATGGCAGCCGCTTTATCGGTGGAAAAGGTAATGATACTTACGTGGGTGGTGTGGGAGGCGATACCTATTTAATTCGCAAGGGAGATGGCCACGACATTATCACCGATACAGGCGGCGACAATGTTATCAAACTCGATAAAAATATTGCCGTAGATCATGTGAGGATATCCCGCATTGGTGGTGATTTGCTGATTAAAATATCGGAAGAGCAAAGTATTACTGTTAGGAACATGTTCGATGCAATAACCGGTGCACTTATCGCTGAAAATACGGTTCAAAACATCCACTTCTATGATGGCACTGCATGGGATATCGACAGTATAAAACAGCACGCGCTAACTGGCGGTGCCGGAAATGACTCCATCGGTGGGTTTGAAACTAATGACATCATCGTTGGCGGTAAAGGCAATGATCAATTAAATGACCAGGCTGGCGATGATGTGTATCAGTATGCATTAGGCGATGGCAATGATGTCATTACTGATGTTGAGGGTAATGATCGCATTGAATTAAGCGGTGGCATTTTACCCGATCAAGTTATCGTCTTCCGCGACGTTTATAACAACCTGGTTTTAAAATTTGCCAATGGTGAAAAGATAACCGTTGCAAATGCCTTTGATGCCTCAGGTTCTTTCACACCACAAACCATAGAAACGATTCAATTTTCAGATGCGTCCACGTGGGATGCGTCCCGGATTTTGCAAGAAGTTGCAGAATACACACCGCAACATATTAATGGCACCGACGACTCTGATGTACTGGTTGGTGACGCCGCCAGCGATATCCTTTCAGGTGGTAAAGGGAATGATCATAGTCTGGGCGATGCGGGAGATGATACTTATCGCTACCGCTTGGGTGATGGTAAGGATCTCATTACTGATATCGCTGGTGTAGATCGCATAGAGTTGGTTGATGTCACGCAAGACCAACTTATTGCTCGATCAGATGGCCGTGATTTGGTGCTTTCATTTGCCGATGGAGGCAGCTTAACGGTCGTAGATATGTTTGTGAGTAAATCACAATTGCCGGTAGACCCTCTCATTACAAAAATAATAGAGGAACTGCAAACGAATTGGATTGCACAAGCAGAAGTGCTAATAGAAGAACATTATGGCTTGGTGGGTAGTGGTGAAATCACGCTGAGCTTCGAGCGCAATGGAACTGTAGGTGTCAATAGGGCGCACATTGAAGTGGTTCATGCGGGGGATGCCAATAATCCGACCCGATTGATTCTTGGAATTAACCTTGATGCGTTTGCTGATATGCCAGGCGGTTCTGGCCCTTGGTATTACGACCGAAGTATTGCCCATGAAATGGTACATGCGATCATGGCAAGCAATATGAATATTGCTGAAATGCCAGGGTGGTTTTTAGAAGGAACCGCCGAGTTTATTCCAGGTGCGGATGAGCGCGTTGTGAATGAAATGGGCATCATCGATAACCAGAGTAATTTTAATTTATTGTTTAAGACCACAGTAGGTTCACCAACAACAAATGCGGGTTACGCCGTCAGTTATATCGCCGTTAAATTGTTGGACCAGGACATTAGGGACAGCGGCGGTGTTGGCATTAAAGAATTATTTCAAGAGTTGCAAACGGGCAAAACATTGAATCAGGCATTAACGGCAGTCAGCCTTGCGCACAACGGCATGAATGGCCAGTGGAATAATTTAGCCAGCTTTGAGGCGTATTTTAGAGCCGTTGGCTTTACGAGTATGGATGCTCTTCTTAATTTAAGTAATGCCGATACAGGTTCAATTGCGGGCTCTGATTATGGGCATGCTGCCCTGGATGCAAGCTCGGTATTATCAAATGCACATATTGGCGCCTCCAGGAACTTCACTATTGTTATCCCGGATGAATATATCAATTCTGTAGGCGTTCATAATGAAATTGAAAGTATCAAGTTTGCTGATGGTATTGTTTGGAATGCAGCGGAAATTCAGCAAGCGGTTATCCGGGGCAATTTAATCGGCACGGATGGTGATGATGTCATTACTGGTACTGATGGCAATGACAATCTTCGTGGCTATAAAGGTAATGACCACTTAAGTGGCGGCCTTGGTAATGATGTGTATTTCTATGCGTTAGGCGATGGGAAGGATTTTATTGCTGATACGGTTGGCGTTAATGAGCTGCAATTATCGGGCACTGCGGGCAATCAAGTAAAAACCACACGAGATGGCAGTAACAATTTAGTCTTTACCTTTGTGGATGGTGGCACGGTAACCGTTACCGATGCATTTGATGCCTATGGACGCTTAAAGGCAGAGCGTATTACAACGGTTAAGTTTGAAGATGGGTCAATATGGGATGTAACGCGAATTAGAGAAGAATCCTTGCGTGTGCAAGGCTCGGTTCTTAACGCGCCTGAGCGTGGAAATTTCTCTGGTACAAACAATGACGATACGCTAGTCGCCGGAATAAATAATAAACTTTATGGCGGTTATGGAAACGACACCTATGTTATTAATGCTGGCGGCGAGCAATATTTTATTCAGGATAACTATGGTGCAAACACACTGCAATTTGGTGCTGGTGTTACCAAGGATCAATTGAGATTTACCAGGGAATCGTATGGGACCGACTTGCGGATTAGTTTAAATGGTCAGAATTATGTTTTAGTAAAGTATATGTTTACTGGAATATACACAACGGGACAATACGCCAATAATTACTCAACCCCCGCCATAGAATATATCCGTTTTGAAAATGGCGACCAACTCAGCCTTCGGGATATAAAGCGTGAATTGCTATTGTCAACGGATGGCGATGACAGATTGTATGGCTATGAAACAAATGATTTGCTGGTTGGTCAAGCAGGTGATGACACCATCTATGGGTTTTCTGGAGATGATATGTTATCCGGAGGTTCGGGTAATGATTATTTACGGGGCGGCGATGGAAATGATGTTTTAGATGCGGGTCCAGGCGGTTATGACCGATCCGAAGGTGGGGCCGGCGATGATACGTTTATCTACAACCAGGGCGATGGTTATACAGTTATCGATGATGACTCTGGTGTAGATATGTTGTTGTTAGGTCAGGGCATTACCAGGGAACAGATTAATTTTTCGGGTGGTTATTGGAGTTCCTCATCGGAGTACGAATATAAACTTAATATCCAATTCGATGAACTTAATGTGATGGAGATAAATGGATTATTTGAGTTTAATAAAACAGATCCGCTCATTGTTGAGCGCTCATCCATTGATGTCATTCGATTTGCCAATAACGATGAGTTAAATCTGACGGATCTAAGGAATATTTTATTAACACCCACTAATGGTGATGATCATCTTACCGGGTTCATCACAAATGAATCATTTCGTGGTGGTGCCGGCAATGATGAATTCTATGACCCCATGGGGGATGACCGCTATTTTTATTCGCTAGGTGATGGTAGTGATGTTATTTACGATGAAGAAGGCAATGATGTGCTCGTATTTGGAGAAGGCATTTCCCGCACGGATCTTTCATTTTATCGTGAGGACAGGGATTTAATAGTTTCGCTTGATAATGGTGGAAGCATTCGGATTGCTGATGCGTTTTATAGCGGCTATTCGGAAGCTATATTTTCAGATTCCGTGATTGAGTCGTTTAGGTTTTCAGACGGTTCTGAAATGAGCTTTATGCAAGCTGTCGGAGAGGTGCCTGGTGCACCGATTATGCCTACGGCCGTTTTCGATAGCACCGGAAAAATAATCGCGGGGATGGCGGAGGTGAGTAATACCGTAATTGCCAGGAATGCTTCTGGTGTCGTTTTGGGTTCAGCCGTCGCTGATTCAGTTACTGGCGAATATGCCATCACGTTGGTTGAGCCGCTGATTAATAAGGAAACAACGAACGTAAACTCTATTGATGCGGACGGACTTAGCTCTGGTATCCGATCCATCATTGCGCCGGATTTGACTGCTCCACTTTCACCAACAGCAACATTCGATTCTCTTGGCAGTATTATCAGTGGTATTGCAGAAGTAGGTAGCACCGTTATCGCCTGGGATAACCAAGGAAGAGAGTTGGGTTATGCGAGCGCAAATTCAACTACGGGTATTTATACAATATATCTGGCAATTTCCTTAACCAATAAAGAAGCCGTAAGTATCACCGCTAGAGATTATTATGGAAATGTTTCACCTGCTACGGTAATTAATGCACCCGGCTCTACAGATCCTGATCAACTAACGGCATATTTTAATAACCTTGGAACTGTGGTCAGTGGTATTGCCGAGGCCAATAGTACGGTGGTTGTGAAAAATGCAAATGGTGATCTGCTGGGTAGCGTTGTCGCAAATATCGATGGTGTCTATTCGATTACGCTCATGAATCCTTTAATTAATAAAGAGGTGGTCAGTGTTACTGCCATGGATGCCGCAGGAAACGTATCGACGATTAAAAATATTGTTGCACCTGATTTAATCGCGCCTTCTGTGCCCACGGCAGCATTTGATGCTGCGGGCAAAGTTATCACTGGTGTGGCTGAAGCAGGAAGTACAGTGATCGTCAAAGACAGCGCAGATAAACAGCTGGGCAGCGTGAAAGCAAATTCGACCACGGGTGCCTATTCTATTACGCTGGTTACCGCATTAATCAATAAAGAAGCGGTAAATGTCACCGCTTCCGATTTGGCAGGGAATGTTTCTGACATAAAAACAATTATCGCACCAGATAAAACAGCGCCTGCTGTACCGACAGCTGCATTCGATGCTACTGGTAAAGTGATTAGCGGTATCGCAGAGATTGGAAGCACGGTAGTAGTTAAAAATGCCAGTGGTACGGAGTTGGGTTCAGTGGTTGCTAATGCGACTACAGGTGTTTACACCGTTACCCTTGCCACAGCCTTAATCAATGAACAAACCGTGAATATCACAGCGAAAGATGCTGCTGGCAATATTTCCCCGGCACGGGCCATCATTGCACCGGATCTTACCGCTCCCACCGTACCGACAGCCACATTCGATACCGCCGGTAAAGTCATTACAGGGATGGCTGAAGTGGGCAGTACAGTAGTGGTGAAAGATACCGCAGGGGTGGAGTTGGGGCGAGTAACCGCCAATGCGACGACAGGGGCTTATTCGGTGACCTTGGTGACCGCGTTAATCAACAAGGAGACGGTAAATATTACGGCTGCGGATGCATTTGGTAATGTGTCTGGTGTGAAGGCGTTAATTGCTCCGGATAAAACAGCGCCTGTTGTACCGACAGCCAACTTTGATTCAACCGGTAAATATATTACGGGTGTTGCCGAGGTTGGCAGTACGGTAATCGTAAAAAATACAGCGGGCTCACAACTTGGGACTGCTGTAGCCAATGCGACCACAGGTGTTTACACCGTTACCCTTGCCACAGCCTTAATTAATAAAGAAACCGTTAATGTTACCGCTACGGACGCCGCAGGGAATGTATCTGCAGCCTATGTCATCCAGGCGCCTGACGTGGCGGTGCCGAGTCCAACGGCAATTACTATCCAGGCAGAAAGCTATACCTCCATGAGTGGTATTCAGAAAGAAAACACTACCGATGTCGGCGGTGGCCAAAACCTGGGTTACATTGATCCGGGTGATTGGATGGCTTACGACAATGTTGCCTTTAATGTACCCGCAGAAGGTCGTTATAAAGTGACTTATCGTGTTTCAAGCCTTAATGGTGGTGCGCGTTTTACATTAAAGGAATCGAGCACCGATAGCGCGTTGGGCTCGGTTGATGTTCCTAAAACCGGAGCCTGGCAGAGTTGGATTGATGTTACCCAGGAGATCACCTTAAGTGCCGGGGTGCATAACTTTAAGCTTGCAGTGGACGTCGGTAAATTCAATATCAACTGGTTTAAATTTGAGCCACTGGCTACCGCGCCAGATACCACCGCGCCCGCTTCACCCTCGGCAACGATTGACGCAACTCTAAAAGTGATTTCCGGTACAGCGGAACCTGGTAGTGTTGTTGTAGCTAAAAACGCAAATAATACCAGCACTCTCGGTACTGTTACGGCACATGCAACAACGGGCGCTTATTCAATTGTTCTCACTACGGCACTGGCCAATAAAGAAATTGTAAACATTACCGCTACAGACGCGGCAGGGAATGTATCTGCAGCCTATGTCATCCAGGCGCCTGACGTGGCGGTGCCGAGTCCAACGGCAATTACTATCCAGGCAGAAAGCTATACCTCCATGAGTGGTATTCAGAAAGAAAACACTACCGATGTCGGCGGTGGCCAAAACCTGGGTTACATTGATCCGGGTGATTGGATGGCTTACGACAATGTTGCCTTTAATGTACCCGCAGAAGGTCGTTATAAAGTGACTTATCGTGTTTCAAGCCTTAATGGTGGTGCGCGTTTTACATTAAAGGAATCGAGCACCGATAGCGCGTTGGGCTCGGTTGATGTTCCTAAAACCGGAGCCTGGCAGAGTTGGATTGATGTTACCCAGGAGATCACCTTAAGTGCCGGGGTGCATAACTTTAAGCTTGCAGTGGACGTCGGTAAATTCAATATCAACTGGTTTAAATTTGAACCCCTGGCCCCTGCCGCACCAGATACAGGTAGTGCCGGAATTGTTGCGACTGACGCCTGGTATGGTTCCCCAAGTGATAGGGTTTCGTCGGT